>JAREWP010000033.1 GCA_029001845.1 Candidatus Magnetocorallium paracelense
ATATCCTCGGCTATGAGCCGGACGCCCTTGATACCTCCGATTTAATCGGAAACCAATGCTTTATTTCTCTTGTTCGTTACAATAACGATTTCCTTGTGATCTATTCAGTTCTTAATATTAATCAGGATTTAAAATTGTTCTGATTCAGAATTTTCCTGCTCTCTCTGTGCTCCGGGATTACTTTACTGCTTTTCCCGGAGTCTCAGCTCTTTTTATGCTCATCTCTTCTTACTTACCATCTCTTAGCTTTTCTTCTTTTTCTCTCTTCATTAAAATCTGTATGGATTAATTTGTTGTCTCGTTTTTTATGTAATTATTTGATCGGTTTATTGTGGAATTTAACAGGAGCCGCCTACGCCGTCTGCAATGGCAAAGAGATTCAGATTTTTGTCTATCAGAAAATCGTCCTCGTTTTTCTTTCTCAATGCACCGGCGTCGGTTTTTCCGGCGCATCTGATTTTACATTGTCCTGAATAACTCTCATTAACAAAGACATCCCCCATACCGCTGTTGACGTCCCGATCATGGGAAGAACTCGACTGTCCTGTAACCTCTCTGGTGATATCCATTATTTCCTCCTAAAAGCAGTATCATCGTAAATCCTGAAAACAGCATTTAGCTGTCAGCTATCAGTTTTTTCATTGCAACACCTTATGGTGTAAAACACTTTCACCCATAGGGTGAAGCTTATTTTGGCATAACATCAATGCTTTCCTTTAGCTGAAGGCTGACCGCTGATAGCTGACTGCTGTTTTTAGTTAATACTACAGCGACACTTTATACTAATCGCTATTCAGGCACAAGACAAAAGGCATCAGGTATAAGAAAAATCCAACCTTTTGCCTTATGCCTGTTGCCTTAAAACGCATTTAGTGACCGCTGTGTCGGGTTTAGGATAATAAACAAAATTCGTGTTTATTCAGGTATAAAAATTGATAATCTTAACAAAAGACATACAACACCATTATCGAAAAGGAGGCAACGTTTTATTGCAAAGCCGGGCAGAAATTCGAACCTGAAAAATAAAATTCTCTATTAAAAAATGTAGTTTGAAATACATTTTTAAAGTTAATTTTATCAAAATACATGCCGGCTACAAAAATAATACTATACGAATGTATATGAAAGTAAAGTCATTGATTGCAGGGGTTGACCGGAAGGGGACCTGGAGACTAAGTTATACTTAATGTTTCACAGCGTTGCAAAGCAACGTTTTGTTGCGCAGCAAAACGTTGCCCTAATGAAACAGGCAGTCAATTGTGCGTCATTTAAAGGTTTATAAACAGACTCCTTGCTTCAACAAAAAACAGCAGGAAGCTATCAACACTCAGCTGTCAGCTTCCTGTTTCAACATGTTGCCTGACAACCGACACATCATTTTTTGGTGGATATTGTTTTTAACGTAACCCATCGATTTTTCTTAGCTGATAGCTGACAGCTAAAAGCTTTTTAAAGTTCATAGGTTGTATTTCGCCATTTTTCTCCACAACGTAGTTCTGTTTATACCAAGCATACGTGCTGCTTTCGCCTTGTTCCACTTACTCAACTCCAACGCCTTAATAATCTTGCCCGCTTCATCGCTGTCTTTCCGGGATTCAACGGGCTTGTTCAACTTAGCTCCGCTGTCTTTAAAGTCATCCGGTAAGTCCTCAATAGAGATAACGGAACCCGGGCATACAATAAAGGCATGCTCGATGACATGTTCCATCTGCCTGATATTTCCCGGCCATCTGTGGTTCATAAACAGATTCAAAACATCGTCGGATACGGATTTTACAGATATGTCAAAGTCATAATTAAATTTCATTATAAAATGATCCAAAAGCAAAGGAATATCGTCTCTCCTCTCTCTAAGTGGAGGGAGGTTAATCACAACGACCTTGAGACGATAAAAAAGATCGTCCCGAAATTCACCAAGAAGTACTTTTTCATTTATATCCTTGTTAGTCGCTGCAACGATTCTGATATCCACCTTTATGGGTTTGTTGTCTCCCACACGCTCGAACTCCTTTTCCTGCAAAACCCTTAAAAGACGATTCTGTATGCGGGGCGATATATCGGCGATTTCATCGAGAAATACAGTACCTCGATCAGCAGTTTCAAAACGACCGATCTTGTCTTTTTCAGCGCCTGTAAACGCTCCTTTTACGTGACCAAAGAGTTCGCTTTCCAAAAGATTTTCCGAGAGTGCGGAACAATTTATTTTTACCAGGGGGAATTCCCTTCTGTTACCTTTGTAGTGCAATGCTTCCGCTACCAACTCTTTCCCTGTTCCACTCTCTCCGATTATCAATACTGTGGTTCTTACAGAAGACAGCTTATCGATTAATTTATAAACTTTTTGCATGACAAAGCTTTTTCCTATAATATTATGATAGTGCTGCCTTCTTCCGAGATCCTCCTCCAACTTTACAAGACTTGTCTCTTCCCTGATGATGACAAATCCTCCTGAGAGATTACTCTTCCCGTCAAAAAGAGGAGACGCCTTTAATGTTATCGTCTGATTGCTGCGTCCTTCTTTTGAGCAATTATGACGTACAACCTGAATGGATGTCTTTAAGTCCATGGATTTACCGAGAGCATTCAGGCATTCGGCGTTACAGGTATTTCTTGAATAATCTACTTTTTCACCAATATCATCAGGTGACAGACTACAAATATCCATAGCCGCTTTATTTATATTTTGAAGGACCATATTGTTATCTACAGTAATAATTCCGTCATTCATATTTCTAAATATGGCCTCTATATTACGTCTGTATTTTTCTTTCTCGTCGACCAGGGCTTTATGTTTTAAAGCCAACCTCGTAACATTCAATATCGTTTTATTTTCAATCGGCTTTATTATATAATCGAATGCCCCGAGCCTGAGAGCCTCGGAAGCATTTTTAATATCAGGACGTCCGGTTACGATAACTGTCGGACAATTGATATTCTTTTCATTAATAAGTCTTAAAACATCGAGCCCCGTTCTATCCTTTAACACAATATCTGTAAAGACCAAATCGAAGCTTCTTTTCTCCAACTCACTGAAAGCCTCTTCATATGTAGCCGCCTTAAAAACTTTATAACCCTTATTTACGAGAATCTTCTCAAACAAATAGCAGATCACTTCTTCATCGTCAATTACCAGAATTTTATATTTCAATGGTCTTCTCGTATTTTTAGTTAACGTCCTTGGGACGGACTTTTCTGTTTAGGACTACCATGGAAAACTACGGTACGTAGGACAATAAAAAGCTTAGATTTTTATCGAGAACGCATGTTTTCCCTAATAGTCTTCAGCCTTTAGTCTATACACCTTGTAGTTACAGTATTTATTTAAAAAGAAAGGGACATTCCCTTTATGAGGCAGGGGAAAAAGCAGGGCAGCTGTCTCCTTGACAGCCGCCCTGAAAGTAAGGGGGTTGATGATTAATGAAATTCATCTGTATAGTATACTACTATTCATAAAAAAAGTCTATATAAATATAGACTAATACATACTTTAACACCCATTTGGTTTAATATTTCTCAATGAATTCATGAAACTAAACAGGAGATATCTTTTGTGCTAAAATAGTTGTATAATAAAAAAACCAAGGAGGTTTTATTATGCTTGAGAATATTCGTTGGCTCGGACACGACACCTTCAGGATCGGAGGAGAAAAGATTGTTTATACAGATCCATTTAAAATCAAGGCGAATGAAAAGGCGGATCTGATATTAATCACCCATGAACACTTTGACCACTGCTCGCCCGATGATATCACCATGCTTCAGGGAGAAGATACTGTAGTCGTAGCCACAAGCGACTGTCTGCCCAAACTCAGCGGAAATGTAAAGGCCGTAAAACCGGGCGATACTCTCAACATATCGGGCATCGATATAGAGGTGGTTCCCGCCTATAATACGAACAAACAGTTTCACTTGAAGACCAATAACTGTGTAGGATATATCTTTACAGTCAATGGCAAGAGAATTTATATAGCAGGTGACACCGATTATATACCTGAGATGAAATCCTTTAATGATATAGATATCGCACTCCTTCCTGTAAGCGGTACCTATGTCATGTCAGCGGAAGAAGCCGTTCAGGCCGCTCTTGACATCAATCCGAAGGTAGCGATTCCTATGCATTACAATGCCATTGTCGGCTCGGAGGCGGACGCCGAGAAATTTGCTTCCATGCTAAAAGGCAAAATTGAAGTGGTGATATTAAAAGAGTCGTGAAAACTGTTTCGAACATCAGGAAACATTCAAAAGACCTTTCAAAGGTGAGGGAGTTTTTCGCCCAATGGAATTTATACCGGAAAGTCATCGGATTCAACTATATGGCGCACAAAGAGATATCTTTGACATTGCACGACTTTATAACATCAAACTGTAAGCATCCATTCTCTGTATTGGATCTCGGGTGTGGTGATGCCCATGTCAGTTCCATGGCTCTCAAAGATTCACCTGTCGCCAAATATCACGGAGTAGACCTCTCAGACATAGCGATCGATTTTGCAGCGGAGAATATGGAATCTTATAGTTGCGAGAAATCTTTTATTGTCGGGGATTTTATGGATATACTCGACAATTACGAGAAGGAGTTCGATATAATAGTCGCCGGCTATTCGATTCATCACTTTCCTTTTGAAGAAAAGGGAGTGGTTTTAAAGAAGTGCCGCGATTCTCTGAAGCCGGGAGGCTCTTTACTGATTTATGATATTTTAAGAAAAAACAGTGAAACCAGGACAGATTACTGTAACAGGGCATATGATTTTTGCAAACGAAACTGGTCGGGGTTGACAATCGATGAAATCGAAACCGTATTCACCCATGTAAACACCAATGACTATCCCGAATCAAGAGAGTCCATTGAAGAGCTGGCCGTACATAATGGATTCGGTAAAATCAGGGAGTTATTTCGCGATAAAAGTGAGCTCTACATTTTTTTTCATCTTCCCTATTAAACGCCTGCTCCTATCTGTCCTGGCGAAAAATTTAGACATCGCTGAGGATGAGGGCCCGACAAGTGTTTCTTAAGCAGAGTGTCGGAATTACAGGAACAGGAAAATGTAAATATGACTTCCAATTTATTCAAATAAAACTGTACAATACGTAAAAGTATCCGCTTTTGTGGAGTATTAATACTTTGAGGGAGGCGCGCTGTTTTGAGAGGAGCCGGCGGTACATCAGGGGGAGTAGGCAGATTTTTAACAGGTTTGATAATGCTTTCGGCAGGAGGGTATCTTTTTTTTCAATCCATAACCGTACAGTCGTCGTTTGGTCTTGGCTATAGCTTGTACAGAGTGGGAGCTTATAATTTTACTACCGGCATGGTGATGATACCTTTTATATTCGGCGTAGGAATGATTTTCTATAATGTAAAAAATATCATTGGCTGGCTGCTTTCGATCGCGTCAATCATCATGCTGATCGCAGGCGTAATATCGAGTATTCACTTTTCCTTCAGGCATATGACGGCATTCGAACTAATAATTATAATCGTTCTCTTTTTTGGAGGAACAGGACTGTTTTTAAGCTCTTTAAGGAATCTGGAATAAACATCCACGAACCTCCGGTTCACCATAAAGAATGAAAATACTGAGTATAAAAGAACATAGTATATTATAACCACGAAGGTCACGAAGTGCATGAAGTTTTTAAAAGATTTTTTTCTTTTTCCTATGCTTCGTGGTTATTTAAACCTAATTTCTAAGGGCTTATTTTCGGGATAACCGTAATCTTTACAAAAGGAGGTTTCAAATGAGAAGGAGAGAGTTTATAAAATACACAGTGGCGGCCGCAGCTGTGGCTTCTACAGGAGTAAAGCAGACATCCAAGGCATCGGCCGGGAATTACCTGAGGCTCGCAAACAAGGACAATCCCTCTGTAGGCGAGCAAAAACATGTACCGAAATTGACTCTTCCCAAAAAAGTTACGGACATGGAATGGTTCGAAGTAAAAGTGGATGTCGGCTTTATGAAGGAACATCCCTCCACCCCGGAACACTGGATAACCATGATTCAATTGCTTGTTGACGGTAAAGAAGTTGCCAGGACAGAATTCCCTGCCGGCGGAGTAACGAAACCTACGGCAGTGTTTATGCTTCAATTAAACAAAACCTCTGTTATCGAGGCTGTTGAAGACTGTAACCTCCACGGTACATGGATTAGCGAACCTGCTAAAATAAATGTAACGGTAATCTGAGGTTTTGACACTATTTAAATTTTAATATCCCAATAACCATCTTAAGTCTTTTCAAGTTTGCAACAGATATGCTATATTATCCTTTCGCCTGTATGGAGAGGTGTCCGAGCTGGCTGAAGGAGCACGACTGGAAATCGTGTGTGGGGTTAGTCGCTTCACCGAGGGTTCGAATCCCTCCCTCTCCGCCATTTCATTTTGTCTGACAATCTGCGCCGATCACTTTTCCATGAGTGCAGCCAGGCAATGGCCCTGCGCAATAGCGGGATATGAATCCCGTCAGGTCCGGAAGGAAGCAGCGGTAAGTATCTTTTCTATGTGCCGCAGCAAGTCTTTGCCAGGCTGCACCGATGGAAAAGCGACGAAGTTCCGATGAGTTATTTAGTACTTGCCAGAAAATGGAGACCCCGAACCTTTGAGGATATCGTTGGCGAAGAGTATATTGTACGTATCCTTAAAAACGCAATATCCGAGAAAAGGATCGCCCATGCTTACCTTTTCTCAGGCCCCAGAGGAGTAGGAAAAACCTCTACTGCCAGAATCCTGGCAAAGGCCCTTAATTGCGAGAATGGGCCGACAGCGGCTCCATGCTGCGACTGTGGATTCTGCAATGCCATAACCGAAGGCGCATCCGTTGACGTTATAGAAATAGACGGCGCCTCAAACAACAGTGTAGACGACATAAGAACGTTACGAGAAAATGTCAGATACGCGCCTTCGGGCTCACGTTTCAAGATATATATTATCGATGAAGCTCACATGTTGTCTCAATCCGCTTTCAACGCCCTGTTAAAGACCTTGGAAGAACCTCCTTCCCATGTGATTTTTATACTTGCCACAACGGCCCCTCATAAAATCATAACCACAGTATTGTCCAGATGCCAACACCTCCCTTTTAAACGGGTCTCATCGTCAGAGATTAAAAATCATTTACAAAGAATCTCCGATTCAGAGGGACTCGTTATAACAGGCAAGGCATTGGACCTTATTTCAAAGGCGGCGGACGGAAGTGTCAGAGACTCTCTGACACTGCTTGAGCAGGTATCCTCATTTACTTCAGAAATTGATGATAATGACGTCAGAGACATGCTTGGAATTTCCGATGCATCGAATATAATCTTAACAGCGGAAGCCCTGATTTCCGGAGACAAAAAAAAGATCGTTGAAATTCTAAGTGATCTCTATGAGTCAGGAACGGATTTAACTCTTTTTATAAGAGACCTTATAGAAATGACAAGAGATCTTCTGGTCTCTAAGATAACGGGAGATAAAGAATTATTTTACGAAGACATATCGGACAGGGTGAACACTCTCCTGTCAATAACAAACGAAGAGATACTGACTGTTATCCTGGACGAGCTGATAAAGGCCGAGACTGCCATGAGAACGACATACTCTCCAAAAATTTCTCTTGATATGTCGCTGATCAGGATTTGCTTTTTAAATAATATCAGACCTCTTAATGACATCATTGAGGAGATAAACGGGTTAATCACCGGGGATTCACGTACCGGGGGAAAAGAAATCATCGAAAGGCGACCTCACTTTCCCGACGAGAAAAAAGAGAGAATTCCCCAATCGCCTCCGGCGCAGCCCTTATGCAGGAAAGAAGATTTGTCGTCCGGCGGCAAAGCACTGCCTTTGAAAGAACCGGAAGCTCCCAAGGTAAAAGAAGAGGCGGAAGTCGAGGCTTATTACGAGTCTCCGAAACAAGAACACTATAATGAAGGGAAGGATGAAGGGAATATCGATCCGGGGAATATAGTCGAATTATGGAACGAAACAGTAAAAAAGATATCTGCTTCAAATCACATATTGGGCTGCAAATTATCTGAAGGAAGGCCTGAAATCAAGGGTAATAAAATCGATGTTGTCTTTAGCGGCGGGAATGCAGTCCATGCCGAATCTGTAGGTAAGAACAAAAAAAAGATAGAGAGTATATTGAGCGAACTCGCCGGCAAACATCTCAAAATATCTATATCATCTAAAAAAGAGCAGATGAAATCATTAAAAGAACTTAAGAAAGAAGCCATGGCCAGACCGATTGTCAAAGAGGCCCTTGACCTTTTCGAAGGTAAACTTGTAGATGTAAAATTAATAAAATAAGAGGCAAAGCCATTAAAAGGAGGGATTTATGTCAAAAAAAATGATGGGGAATTTAATGCGGGAAGCTCAAAAGCTTCAGGAAAAAATGATGCAAATGCAGGAAGAGGCGAAGCAGAAGACAGCTGAAGCTTCATCCGGCGGCGGAATGGTGACAGTTGTCGCAAACGGCGCAGGTCAACTGGTTTCAGTTAACATAGAGAAAGAGGCCGTAGATCCCGATGATGTGGAAATGCTTCAGGATTTGGTACTTGCAGCATGTAACGAGGCCATTAAGAGGGCTCAGGAGATGGTTGGCGACGAGATGTCCAAACTTACCGGCGGGATGCAGATACCGGGAATGTCCGACATGGCGAACTTATTTGGAAAGTAATTATCCATGTCTCAGGGAATTATAGAAAACCTGATAAACGAACTTACACGATTGCCCGGTGTAGGAAGGAAATCAGCTCAAAGACTTGCTTTCTTCATTCTCTCCATGCCTGAGCATGAGGCAAAAGCGATTGCAGAAGCGATTATTGACGTGAAGGAGAGGGCCGGGTTTTGTTGCGACTGTTTTAATATCACAGATAAAGAGAGATGCGAAATTTGCAGCGACCAATCCCGTGACAAAAAGAAACTCTGTGTCGTCGAAGAGCCCGCCAATATCCTGGTTTTCGAAAAAACAGGATATTTCAAAGGTCTCTACCATGTTCTTTTAGGTGCTCTTTCGCCTATTGACGGTATTACACCAGAGAGGCTTAAGATCAGGGAACTAATTGTGAGGATAGAGAGAGACAATGTTTCGGAGGTCATCCTTGCAACGAACCCGAACACGAAAGGCGAAATGACGGCTCAGTATATTGCCGAACTGTTACGATCTCTGAACGTGACAGTCAGCAGGATTGCCTATGGTCTCCCTATGGGAGGAGATATAGAATTCGCAGATGAAGTGACTCTTGCAAAATCTCTTGAGGGAAGACGTAAGATAATCGAGGGGTAAGCGCCGGCTCTTCACAATAAACTTCATGACCTTCCTGTGTTTCATTGTTGACTTTTTTTGCTGCTGCTTTAACAATATTGGCCATAGAACCAAGTGAGGAGTTTTCCGTCAAAGGGGCTAAATTTACCAAAAACTTACCAATGACCGCCTCAAAATACTCCCTTTATATCATTAAACAGATTGACAAAAACAGCCTTTAATTGTTATAACTTATAATTAATTTAAACCGTTCACAAGGGGCGGTGTTCAGTGGCCGGTTTTATAAGCTTTTCTTAAAATTCTATAATTATGACCTTTCTTCGCACAAAGTTCGTTAATAATACCCTGATAAATAAGAGACAAAAAAGGTCTGCTCTTTCAAGTTGACCACCGATTTCCGATCCCTGTGAACAAATACCCGTTTTAAAAGATATTTTAAACGGTTTGAGGAGGTAAATATATGAAACTAGGTGTATTCGTGAGTCAGTACACTCAAACGAACACAACGCTCGAAAGAATCAAAGCGGACAAATTGGGCATTATACTCGTTCAAAACGCAGTGTATCACGCCGGAATTAAAGAAAACGGAAAGGCCTCTCCTATTTTGGATAAGGACGCCGAATTTTTCGCCCTTACCGAGGACCTTCAGTCCAGGGGGCTTTCGCCTGACAATGTAGACGGCAAGGTTAAGGTTGTAGATTACAATGATCTTGTCGATCTGATCATGAATGACTACGAAAAAACAATCTGGATATAGGAGGTTATTATGGGAAAATTAACAATCGGATGCTTCTCTTCCCTCGTTGGCTCAATGACTCTGGATTTTGCTTTAAAACTCTCTGAAGCCGCCATAAAAAAGGGGCATACCGTAGATATGTGGTTGTCGGGAAACGCTACAATGCTTTCTAAAAAGGGACAACGTAAATTTCAGGATTATTCTTCTCTGGAAGCATCAATGACAGAAATGCTCGGCAAGGGACTGAATGTAACTGCATGTGAAGCCTGCGCCGAAGCCAGGGGATATCACAAGGAAGATTTAATAGAAGGCTTGGGCAGAAAAAGTATGGACTGGTACCTTGCAAGCTGTTTTGAGGCGGACAGGGTATTACATATAGGAGGTGAATAATGGCTGTTGAAAAAAAGATGGCTTTTATAGTCGATAAATTACCATACAAAGCTGAGACTTCAAGATTGGCTCTGACCCATGCCATTGCAAGTCAGTCAGTAGAGATTTATCTGGAGGATGAAGACACTGTAATCCCTGTTGTTGCTTTTGTCGGCGAAGGCGTTTTAAATTGTCTTAAGGATCAGGCGGCTCTGAAGTTATACGGTGTTACCTCTCTGGAAGGCCATATCAAAAACGCTCTGCTTCTGGATTTAGAGGTTATGGTATGTAAAGAAGACCTTGAGAAATACGGATTAACCAACGATTCCATAATAATGGATGCAGAAGAAATTGGCGGTGAAGTAGAAACCCAGGTCGTGCCTTTCGATGATATTCTTAAAGCGATGGATTCCGCTGATCATGTACTATACTTCTAAAATTTAACAGTAACGACTATTATTTGCATAAGGAGAAAGAAATGTCTGATTTAATATCTCAGGAACCTACGGAAGTTCTAGATGTATTAGGAAGGGTTTGCCCCTATCCTCTGGTTTTGACGAAGAAGAAACTTCAAAAAATGGGTGATGGTACTTTATTGAAAGTATTATGCGATGCCCCGGCCTCTGCGGAAGACTCCATACCCAAATATGCTGAAAAGCAGGGTTTCGGATTCGACTCCGTAAAAGTTGAAGAACATTGGGAGCTCTATATACAAAAGTAATGAACCTGTCGGTTACATTCCCGTTGGGGATTTCGGGAATGTAACCAATTTAAATCCTCAACTGCTTACGTTTTGCTTCTAACATGTGAGTAAACCCTGTAAATCATCAAGACTTCTATCTCATCTTTTCCGAATTCCTTCTTAAAATCCTGTAAACCCTGTCTAAATTTCTTTTTACAGATGTTCCAGCACGAAACATTTTATTTAATATAAGGAATAATATGAACGTCGTAAATGCTTTAAAACAAATAAAAATTTTGTATGTCGAAGATGAAGAAACAATCAGATCCAAATTGGGCCATATGCTTACCAGGCAATGCCGGGAGGTGTTGCTGGCGGAAAACGGCGAAACAGGACTCGACATTTTTAAGACCAATAAACCGGATATTGTAATTACTGACATCGATATGCCGGTAATGGATGGTTTAGAGCTTGTATCGAATATAAGAAAACTCAATTCCAACACACCGATCCTCGTAACGACGGCCTTTACGGAAACTTCCAAACTAATTAAACTTATTCAGCTTAAAATAGACTTTTATATTCAGAAACCCGTAAAAAGCGACGAACTGTTTAGCGCCTTACAAAAAAGCGCCTCCTATCTTATACAGGAAGAACAAGTCAGAAAACTCTCACAGGCTGTGGAGCAGAGTCCCGTAAGTGTTGTAATTACCGACACAAATGGAAAAATAGAGTATGTAAACCCCAAATTTACACAAGCCACCGGATATGAATACAATGAAGTTTTCGGTAAAAATCCGCGTATTTTAAAATCAGGTAAACAGTCGAAGGTGTTTTACAAGGAATTTTGGGAAACCATAAAATCGGGTAAGGAGTGGAAAGGCGAGTTTCATAACAAGAAAAAAAACGGAGAGCTGTTCTGGGAGTTCGCGACAATTTCCCCGCTGATAGATGATAACGGTTCTGTAACTCATTTTATAGCACTTAAAGAAGACATCACTGTCAGAAAAGAGATGGAAGATAATCTGAAAAAAGCAAAAGAAGAGGCCGAGGCGGCCAATAAAGCCAAGAGCTCCTTTCTGGCTGCCATGAGTCATGAAATTCGAACGCCGATGAACGGAATCATCGGGCCAACAGAACTTGTGCTCCGTACTGAATTAAACGACAGTCAGCGCGAATATATAGAGATGACAAAGGTGTCGGCGAACACTCTTTTGACAATTATTAACGACATACTCGATTTTTCCAAAATAGAGGCCGGGAAAATGGAGCTGGAAGAAGCCGAGTTCGATTTGATTTATACGCTTGAGGATGTATGTGATGCCTTTGCCGTAACAGCAGGTAAAAAGGAAATAGATTTGTATTCTCATATTAAACCGTCGACACCTGTCATGGTGATCGGCGATCAGGTCAGGCTCAGGCAGATTTTAACAAACCTGATAGGTAACGCCATTAAGTTCACAAACAGCGGTGAGATCGTAGTGAGCATGGAAAATGCCGAACAACCGGACAATCAGTTGGCGGACAATGGTTCCTGCTTCCTCCGATTTTCAGTAAGCGATACCGGAGCGGGCATAGCGGAGGATAAGCTTGGCAAGATATTCGAGAGTTTCTCTCAAGCCGATTCGACAATTACCAGAAAGTTCGGAGGTACGGGCCTTGGTTTAACGATTTCAAAGCAATTGACCCATTTAATGAACGGCCGTATGTGGGTAGAAAGCGAAGAAGGGCTCGGCAGCACATTTCATTTTACGGCTCAGATGGGATTAACAACAAAGAACAATGAGCATCCCCTGTTTATTAAAGGCTCGGAACTTAGTGACAGCAATGTTCTTATTGTTGACAGCAAAAGCACTTCAATGTCGGTGTTGAGCGACATGATGGCTGGATGGGGACTCTGTTACAGCCAGGCCCGTGACGGAAAAGAGGGCCTGAGAAAGATGATAGAAGCAAATCGCCGGGGGAATGCATTCACCGATATTTTGATCAGTTCAAGACTCTCCGATATGGATGGTTTTGACTTTATTTCAAAGGTGAGAGCTAATCCCCAATTAGCAGGCAGTAAGCTGGTTGTTTTGTTAAGCAGTAAAGAGGGACAGGAATTATTAAGGTCTCAACAGAACTTCAAAGATCGTTATGAAGCAGAACACCTGACAAAGCCATTTAAAAGGGCTAAAGTTTTAAGCATCATCGCAGGGGAAAAGTTAGGTGAAATGTTTGCCGGTAATGGTATGGATGACGAGGCCGGCAAATATTTGCACACTCCACTTCGAATATTGCTTGCAGAAGATAATCCGGTAAATCAGGCAGTAGCCGTTGGAATGTTGGAAGGGCTTGGTCATCGTATGACGACAGTGGAAAATGGCAGAGAAGCAGTTGAGAGGATTAAAAGCGAAGCGTTCGATTTAGTTTTTATGGATATTGAGATGCCTGAAATGAATGGTATAGAGAGTACTCAACAAATCAGAAAGTCAGAGGAATTTAAAGAGTTGCCAATAGTAGCCATGACAGCACATGCAATGAGCAGTGACAGGGAGAGATGTTTAGAAGCGGGAATGAACGATTTTATCTCAAAACCATTCAAAATAAATGAGTTGACTGACATTATAAGTAAATATATCCCATCAAACGCCTCTGAAGCAGAGCAAAGCAGCACTCATTCTCCCGAGAATCGAGAAAACACCCGATCATTGGATTGGCGGGAGGCCCTTGACGGACTTGGAGGAAACGAACAACTTTTAAGGAGAATAGCAACCGTTTTTTATGATGACATACCTCTTCAGTTCGAAAAATTAAAGGCTGCCATACAGAAGAACGATCAGCATCTGGCAAGGCGACAGGCTCACTCGATAAAGGGCGCATCTTCCAATATGAGGGCTGCACGCCTGAAAGAGGCCGCATTGCAGGTCGAAAAATCCGCTGAAAAGAACGATCTGGAAGAGGCGTCAAGGCTCTGTGCTAATCTGGAGCAAGAGTTAAATATTGTGTTACAGGAACTTAAAGAGTTACTTAATTCTTAATTTTCTGTAACGACTCAGGTATACAAGGCTGAAGCAAAAAATCAACCAACAGCAGTCAGCTATCAGCGGTCAGCCATCAGCTAAGGAAAGAATTGAGGTTATGCCAATAATAAATAAGCTTCACCTTATAGGTGAATCTGGCTTGAACCATAAAGTGTTGCAATTAAAGAGCTGACAGCTGATGGTTGACTGCTAAATGCTTTTTTTAGATCAAATGAATTTGATGCGTTGATCAAAAATAAGCTTGTAATTTTATCGATAACGTCTTTTTTTTAACAGTCTTCAGCCTTTAGTCTATACACTTAAGTAGTCACAATTTCCTTTCGGATCATAGACTGAGAATGGTGCGGGATAGTTGAAAAACGAAAAAACCTCTCCAATGACAATTGATATCGCAGGGCTGAATCAAAGAGTGGGCGGCGATAAATATCTTTTAAAAAAGATATTAACAGCCTATTGCGAAGACATGCCAAAGAAGTTGAGCAGCCTGAAGCAGGCATTGGATGACGGCGGCGCAGAGACCATAATAATGCGAGCCGACAACATTGCCGGAGCGTCAGTCAATGTAATGGCAAGGCAAATTGCCAAGGCCTCTTCGGACTTAATGGAAGCAGTGAAGCTGGGAGATATTGAGAAAGCATATGTCATGTTGGCGAGAATGGAGACAGGTTACAAAAGACTTTTAAAAATCCTGGACGATCCGTTTGAGCTGTAGGAATGCGGTGGGAAAAGTTCTCCTACTCCCCGGACTCTCCTGAAATAAAAAAGAATATAAGCTCTTCCTTTTTACTCATTTTATGATTCTCTTGCAAATGTTCT
The DNA here is from genome assembly GCA_029001845.1 of Candidatus Magnetocorallium paracelense. Lineage (GTDB taxonomy): Bacteria > Nitrospirota > Thermodesulfovibrionia > Thermodesulfovibrionales > Magnetobacteriaceae > Magnetocorallium > Magnetocorallium paracelense. Next base: position 14,868 of record JAREWP010000033.1, read on the forward strand.
TCAAGGAAATAGGGATCGACATCGATCCGATTAATTTCTTTTTCTAAATTATCTCTTCTCTTTTCAAGCATGACAATATTTTCTTTTATTCTTTTTTCAGTCTCCTTCAATTCTGCAAACTTTAAAATTCCCATATCATCAAGCGTAAAACCATAAGCGATAAAAAACGCTGAGGCCAAAAAACAGAGAAAGAAATTGCGATCTCTTTTCCTCTTTATTTCAAGCACTTGATCTCTTAATGAAAGGCTGTTTTTCATAATTATAATATTTATCGGACAAATGACAGATAAAGTTTACAGCATATCCCCCCTGATCGGTTACGATTATCCTAAAAAAAAGCATTTAGCTGTCAGCCATCATCTGTCAGCTCTTTAATTGCAACACTTTATGGTTCAAAACACTTTCACTCATATGATGAAGCTTATTATTGGCATAACATCAATTCTTTCCTTAGCTGAAGGCTGACTGCTGTTTTTTTTATTTATTATATCAGATTTTAAGGGAAAATAGCAGATATTTCAGTTGTATGGAGATTATTCAGGTTGGTATAGAGGTGACTCTCTCTGCCAAAGCTTTCGTAACTACTGAGAAATTACTATCACTCTTTCTTATTTATCTCTTTCCACGTTTCGAACAGCTCATTTTTAAGATTTAATAATTCAACTTCTCTATCTATTTTATCCTGTTTCTTATCTAAATAATTCTTAACTTTGTCACTGCCAAACCTTTCAATTTCTTTTAAAAAATTTACAGCCCCGTGAAGCAGTCCGGGATCCCGGCATATATGTAAAACCGAATTATTATTAAACTTAATTTTTGCCCTTAGATTTAAAAAATTTGGATTAGTGATCAGAACACTTAAATTTTCGAAATCTTTCTTGTGAGTAACAAGGGTAAAGACTCCCTTTATACACAGCGCTGTCAACATTCTCTGGCAGTAATATCCATTCTTTATCTTACCTTGTTTTAAACCTTGAACAAGGTCATTAACCACATAAGTTCTCTCACCGAATTGACTTACAATATCGTCAATAAACTCTTTTTCCTTATCAGAAAGGATTACTAAAAAATTTTTTTTCATATTTTCATTCTCTCAATTTTTCAGTAAGTAACTACTCACATGTATAAACCGGCAGTTGAAGAGTTTAGCTGTCAGCCATAAGCTTTTTAATTGCAATACTTTATGGTTCAAAATACTTTCACCAATAAGGTGAAGCTTATTATTAACATAACATCAATACTTTCCATGGCTGAAGGCTGACCGCTGATAGCTGACTGCTGTTATTAGGATCAATACAGCCTATTTATACTCAGCCAATTCCAGCAAAACCCCGTCGGGGTCCAGAAAATAAACCAGTGTCTTATGCCCGGCCTCATGCTTAATTACACCAGAGGGAACCGTAACCGGTTCACTGTAGAAATTAACCTCCCCTTTATCGAGCTTTCTACATATCCCCTGAATATCATCTACACGAAAAGCAATATGGCGCAACCCAAGTGTGTTGGCATTTGAGTTATCTGCAATGTAGCCGCCGGCAGGGTTAAAATATTGTAACAGTTCTATACGCGGTTCGCCGCCTGGAGCTCTAATGTATGCAACTTCTCCCTCCACATCCTTCAGACCTACAACTTTGTCTATCCACTCACCCTTCAATCTGGCTCGTCTAAACAGAGTAAAACCAAGTAGTTCCGTATAGAACGTAATGGACTTCTCTAAATCTTTTACAACGATATTTATGTGATCGATGTTCTCTATCATTTTTATCTTATTTTTATCCAATGAAATATATTCCTGATTTCGCAGGAAATAAAAAATCAGCCTGTGCTGAATTATCACAACCGGACCAACACATCATGGTAACACCTTTGGCAGACTTTTGTCACTCTGCAGGCAGGCGAAAGAGGGAAAAATTCAGATATTTTCACACTTCTCCAGCAGGGCCAACGCATTTTTTACGGCAAAGCCGCCATGACAGTTATTGAACATAACAAAAACCTTTCGTTTAAACTTCAAATACTCTTTTATAACAGGGACAAAGGAATCCAATTCATCATCACTATAGAGATATGAGTACCTCAAATGGGTGGTGATCCCTTTTTTCAACCAGTTCGTTTTGTTTCTGCCATGAAGCCTGAAATAAGCAGTATCGGTAGTTATATGAGGTATAAACGGAATGGTGGCGAAATTGTCGTATTGAGGCTCGTCTGCAGTTATATAAGTAATTTCGTTTTCACTGAGGAAACTAAAAATCTCTTCTCTCCTGTCCGGAGTTAGCCACGAGCCATGCCTGAATTCAGCGGCGACACTCAGTGATCCCGATATTTTTTTACAAAAAAGTATGAAGCTCAGATTCTCTTTACTGTAACGGAACCAAGGAGGAAACTGATAGATCAAAAGACCCAGCTTTCCCGATTCGGTTAAGGGACGGATTGAGTCTGCAAGGATTTCCCCGAGAGTTGACAACATCCCTTTGTCTTTAATATATACAAAAGGCCCGGATCGGCTCTTTTGTCCGATCTTTCCGGCAACCTCCGACGGAAGCGTTTTAAAGTCTACTCCATGACCTGTCAGTGCACCGTAAACTTTGATATGAAAAATAAACTTCTCCGGAGTTCTTTCGGACCATAGCTCTGTTGTTTTCTTTGCAGGTATGGCATAGTAAGAGGAGTCGACCTCTACAGTGCTAAATCTGTCTGCATAAAACCTCAATCTTCCCTCGGCGGTTTTTACCTCTTTGGGATAAAACTCACCACAGGCAAGCAGGGTCTTTTCCGCCCATGAACAAGTACCTGTATAGAACATAAATCATTCCTGAATTGATAACTACTACTACAGCGACACTTCATATTAATCGCTATCCAGGCAACAGGCACAAGGCATAAGAAAAATCCAACCTTATACCTTGTGCCTTGTTGCCTTATGCCTTGAAACCTGTTTGGTGACCGCTTGCCGGGTTAGGTGTATAGACTGAAGGCTGACCGCTGATAGCTGACTGCTGTTTTTAGTTAATTTTTTGCTTCAGCCTTCACCCTAACTACCGTCGATCATATCTCCGATCGATCCGAGGATCGATCCTTCACCCTTTCTTTGGCCTCCCGCCCTTGGGGCTGCCGCTATAATAGTATCCGCCAATCTACTGAAAGGTAATGATTGCAACCACACCCTGCCCGGTCCCCTGACTGTTGCAAAAAACAATCCTTCCCCTCCGAACAGCGCTGTCTTTATTCCGCCAACAAACTTAATATCATATGAAATGCTTCCCTGAAAAGCAACCAGACACCCGGTATCTATACGCAGCGATTCGGAATGGCTTAATTCTCTTTCTACTACCGCACCGCCTGCATGTACAAAAGCATACCCGTCGCCCTGTAATCTCTGCAATATGAAACCTTCGCCTCCGAAAAAACCTGCGCCGATCTTTTTCTGGAATGCAATACTGACGGATACGCCCTTTGCAGCACACAAAAAACCGCCCTTTTGACAAATGATCTCCCCTCCCGACTCCAAGAGATTTAAAGGGATTATTTTCCCCGGGTAGGGAGCGCTGAAAGAGACTCGCTGTTTTCCGTGACCGCTGTTTGTAAAGGCTGTCATAAACAGGCTCTCTCCCGTTAAAATCCTCTTTCCCGCTCCGAAAATCTTGCCCATAATTCCCTGTGACTGCTCGCTTCCGTCACCAAAAATCGTTTCCATCTCTATCCATTCACTCATATACATCATTGCTCCTGCCTCGGCTATAACTGTTTCGCGGGGATCGAGTTCTATCTCCACAAACTGCATATCGTCGCCAAAAATCTCGAAGTCTATATCATGGGCCTGCATAAACTCTTTAAATTGTGGTTTGGACAGCAAAAACCCCTTTCTTTTTAAAAAGTTGAGAAAGGGTTCGAAATCCTCTTGCGACAGCTTATATTTCTCGCAAAGCGACGTCTTATCCATACCTTCATTATAATCTGATACAAAATTCTTATACTTTTCCATTACATCGTGATTACCCATAAGTATCCTCCCGTTGTTGAGCAGAAAATTTTTTTGTAACAGTTCACAGAGTTCAGGGATCGGAGGTCTGTTTAAAGAGATTTGTCTTATTTTATACAATAAGAACTCTGAAAAGGGTGGTAATGTTAATTATGCTCATGAAATTCAAAAAAAAGTTCCTTTTACCTTCAACTGATCTCTGACCTCAGATCACAGTGAACAATTACGTTTTTTTAGCCTGCCCTTTGTAATTATAACCTCAATACCATTCACTTAAGAGGTAAAGCGCCTTTCGACGGAAGCGGGTCATGTTTGAGAAGGCGCAGCGAAGCGGCGCTTTCGAGTTTAGCCGATGAAGGCGGATGGTGCTTTGCTCCTTAAGATAATAACATTGATTATAACCTAACAAGAAAATTTTTTTATATGAATCAAGCTTGCTGAAATTATGCAGGGAGATGGTAGAATATATGGAGAAATTATGAGAAATCCGGGATTAATAATTAACGCCGATGACTTTGGATTGCGAAAGTCGATAAACGACAGTATTGTGCTGTTAATGGAATCCGGTGTTGTAACGAGTACTACGATACTTGTCAAACGTGACTTCGATGCCTATAGAGACGCAATATCTAATGCATTGAGATTGCAGAAGATTCATGGCAGGGAGCTCAGCTTCGGCCTTCACTTAGACTTAGACAATTTTTTCCGCTTTGACGAAACAGGTCATTACGGCAATAATGAAAGTGATATTATCGGTAATTACATAGAGGTATTTCGGGACAACAGAGACGGCATTGTCGAAGAAATCAAATCTCAAATAAAGAGTCTGACAGACACAGGATTATTGGTTTCTCATCTGGACGGTCATCATGCAATTCACTGTTTCCCTGAGATTCTTGAAGAAACGGCCCCTCTCCTAAAGGAAAACAAAATAAGATTTATGAGATTCAATCCGGGTTTTTATCTCTCAGAAACCAATCTCAGAGAGACCGTAAAAATATTGGACAAATACAACATAGGAAGAACCGATTATTTCCTCGACCTCTCTGACTTGATATACAAAAGAGTCGACAGTTCCCGGTTCAATCCGGAAACGATTATCGAGGCCATGGCCCACACGGAAATCGAAGTCCCCGAAGCCGAAGAGTGGCGACTCGGTCAGCATAAATTTTTAATGGAAAGCAAAAAACATCTCTCCCACTATCACAGGATAAGCTTCAACCAACTCCCCCTGTAACGGTATGTTGTAACCCTTTTCTCAATACCATTAACTTAAGGGGTGATGCACCTTCCGACGGAAGCGGGTCATGTTTGAAAAGGCGCAGCGAAGCGGAGCCTTCGAGTTTAGCCGATGAAGGCGGATGGTGCTTTGCTCCTTAAGTTAATGACATTGACCCTTTTCTTATAAATTCAGCTCTTTTTACCGAGAATTATTTTATGATCCATAAGAGCTATTTCTTTTATCTCTCCATCATAGAGTTTCTGCTCGCCAAAGAGGTTTTTCAAAAATATCTTTCCACCTTCCGGCCTGATAAGATCGACACTTTCAAGATATAGCATTTCCTTTCCTGCTTCATCGTATACATATGCATTGGATTCACACATAGGGAACCTCCTAAGTTTTTCAGGTAATGTCTGAGAAGTACTTATATTGTACAATATCGGACAAAAATATTATTATTAAATTTAGTAGATCTATACCTCTCCACAATTTCTTTGGCTTCTTTCCTGCTGTCTTCTATCCCCATGAGCCGGAAGGCGCCTGCTTTGTCTCAATCAGAACTCTCTGTTAAAAACAGCCGGCATGAAGGCAATAAAGCGGCTGTATAAACAGTAGTATAAACAATCAGCGGGGTTAGAGCGATTGTAAACCGGATAAACCCGTAGTGGGACATGAGGAGAAAAATATTTGGAAAGGCGTAGAGAATTAAAGTAAATATTATCAGAAGTACCATTGTATGCAAATACATCGGTCCAGTGGCAGAGAGCTTTTTGGGATTTAAGAAAAAAAGAAGCGCAGTAAACGAAAAAAAGACAAAGAGAAGACTAAAATCGGGGTGACCAAAGGCTTGAATCAAAGGCGCAGCCAGGAGTTCACCGGAGATGTTCGAATAGAGCTTGCCGACAATATTGGAATTGATGACATCTCCCACGCGTCCAGACGCCTGTGGCGAATAACGATATATAAACAGACAGAAAAGAAGCGCCGTGAAAACTCCTGACGATGATGCAAATAATCTCTTTATTCTATATCCTTTTTCATGCCTCGGGCAAAAAATAAAAATTCTCGCAATTTCAGTTACGATAACTGCCATAAATATCAAAACGCCCTCGTTCCTAATTAGGGAACCAAGGAAACCTGTTAATATCATGAAAAAACAGATATCACCACTACGACCGTTTCTCTCCGGATAGTTGCTCTCGCTAAGGTAGACGGTAAATATAAAAAGAAAATATCCAAAGCTCAAATTATGATAGGATGTAAAAGCATGGGTAAAGACAATCGGCAGAGAAAGGAAAATATAGACAGAAAGAGCAGCGAAAAGAAGGTTCGTTTTTCTTAGCAAAAGACCGAATAAAACCAAGGCCGTATTTAAATAGACAAGTGGCGAAACGATGTTGGAGAGATGATCGGGAAAAGTCTTATAAGGCAGTATGAAAAAGAGATCCAGCAAGGGAGCAAAAATGTTTCTGTCAAGAGCCGAGCCTAAAAATTCAGGGCTTCCTTTGTCCAGGACAAGAGACCTGTTAGCAAAAAAAACCTTTGTCTTTAAATCCCATGAGACGACAGCGTCCTCCGCCATTGTGGGATGAAGCATAGTAAGCGAAAAGGCGGCGACAACCTTTAATAGAACGTACAGCAGCATGGCCGTGAAAACTAAGCGCAAAAGCAGACTCATGTCTGTAAATTGAGTCCTGACGCTTTTCAACGACTCTGCCACCGATGACGTAATCTCTGTGATGAGTGTCTTGCCGACAATCTGCTTTACCACTATCAGCAAGAATAAAGCAAGTACTGCGAAAAAAGAAGGAGACATAGAGAGTCCCTTTAAAAGCACCCCCTGAAGCGTTAACAGTGATACAAAAAGAGAAGCCCCGATTCCAAACGAGACCCCTGACTGTTCGAATATATTCAGTCCCCTGTGCCGATCGGATATCAATAAAACAGAAAAACCGGCAATGTATACTAACGAAATTGTTATAAGTATCACTTGATTTTATATATTGTCTCGTACCTGGAGAATGGAATCTCCTTCTCAACTGAATAGTTTGCACCATTATAAGTCAACATTTTTTTATCTCGATCATAACCATGCCCCCCGGAATCGGGTTTGGATAGTGTGAATATATAATCGGCTTTATCAACGGGCCCGAATCGAATATGAGGATAAAGATGGTATTTCCCTTCAAAATGAAAGGGGTAGGGAGCAAGGAATATCCCGACAGCCCCTTCCTCTGTATTTAGCTTTATAAAGTCCAGAAAATCAATAAAACCTGTTTTCCCGGTTCTTGAGTTTTCCATAATATTTTCGGCTTTTGCAAAGTCATGTAATATCTTATATTGGTTCGAAGAATGCAGGATATCCAGGAATAGCCACATCATCGCAAAAACGGATACATTGATAATTACAAGTTTATGTCTTATCTTCCTGCTTTTAAAAACAATAAACAGTACTATCGAAAGAATCGTTACAGTGAATAATATTTTCAAGAGAGGCTTGTTAATATAATCTCCATGCCATAATGGGCCTTCAAGGAAATTTATACTTCTCGGTGTAAAAGGTTTATATCGAAATGCGTCGTAGAGGCCGGCTAACAAATAATCGCCCGGGGTTCTTCTCTTAATTTCAATACGCCTTATTACTATCTCACTTTTCTCCCCAATAAATGTTATTCCTAAAAAATCGATGTCTCCGTCATAAAGAGGAAGTTCGTTAAGGTCAAATCCTTTTGTTTCGAACGCTTTATATTCGATAAGAGAAAATCTTTTCAGTTGTTTGTCACGAAAATTTTCTCCAACCTTCATAAAAGAGATAAGCAACTGATTGTTGTCGGTTTTCCTTTTGAACTCAAGGTTTAGCCAATTATTCTCTTCGGCCTTCCCCTTTACGGTTACCAGAACAATCGGATTGTCACCCCTTATCGTCAGCTCATTATTGCTTACATGATAGGTTGAAATATTCTGAAATCCAAGTTCCCTGAAATCTACATCGCCTCCGTAAGCAGGGAGAGTTAAACAAAAAAAGATGCCTGCCAATAAAAATGTATTAATATGAATGCCGTTTTTTTTTGCTCTGTTAGAAATCATTGATTATTGATGCATTCGATTTCATTAAATGACATATTGTTTCGGAAAGCCAATTATGGTATCTCTAACTCCTCTTTGTCAATAGAAAATACTGCTCACAGGCATTGTTGACAGGTTTCATTTTTTTCAGGAAAACAAAAGCTTTTATCCTCAACATCCCGGTAGTTACCTTTTTTCTGTATTTCAGGTATAATATATCCTTAAATATTTCGAATATATTCGCTTTGATATTTATTATTGCTAACTACTCAGTTATTATTAGGCTGAAGACTGAAGGCTGAAGCAAAAAAACAAATGAATTCGGTGCGTTGACCAATCAAAAAAAGCTTAGGTTTTATCGATAACCGATGTTTAACCTAACAGTCTTTAGCCTTCAGTCTATACACCTAACCCGGCGTAGCCGGAACCAAACAGGTTTTTATACCAGGACACGAAGAGCACGAAGTTGAAAAATAATTTCTTAATTTTCTTCGTGAGCTTCGTGGTTAAAAAATAATATTAGTGTTTTTTTGCACACAATTTTACTTATAAGCGACTAAGTAGTTACTATTATTGTTTATTTAAATTTAAAAGAGTAAGGGGGAAATATGGCAGAAAGAGAAATTGAAAAAACCAGAAATCTGGCTCTCATCGCTCACAGCGGAGCAGGTAAAACCACACTTGTAGAGGCCATACTTTTTAACGCCGGAACTATTAACAGGATGGGTACAATAGAGGATGGCAATACAGTAACCGATTTCGATCCCGAAGAGATCGATCGTCAGCACACGATCAGCTCGGCAGTCGCTTATTGCGACTGGAACGATTACAGAATAAACCTTATAGATACGCCGGGGTTTATAAATTTTATAGAAGACGCCAAGGGTTGTATAAGAGTCTCCGACGCAGTACTCGCCGTAGTGAGCGCAACCACGGGTATGAGGGCGGAGACAGAGAAGGGATGGCAGTTTGCAACCGATTTCGGGCTGCCCGGTATTGTGTTCGTAAACGATATGGACAAGGATAACGCCGATTTCGCCGGAGTCGTTAAAGAGGTGGAAACCTCCTTTGGCATAGACGCCATTCCACTGATCGTTCCCATAGGAGCAGGCGAGAATTTTTCAAGTGTTATCGATATCCTCAATATGAAAGCCTATAAAACAACCGGCAAAAAACCGGAAGAGATAGATATTCCCGCAGATATGAAAGATACAGCCAATGAGTACAGGAAAAAACTCGTAGAGAAAGTCGCCGAAGCCGACGATAACCTGATAGAAAAATATCTCGAAGGGGAAGAACTCACAACAGAGGAGATAACAAAAGGAATAAACGACGGGGCCTGTTGTAGAAATTTCGTGCCGGTCTGCTGTGGATCAGCATCCAAAAATATAGCCATACCTCATCTTATCGATGCAATCATACTCTCCACGCCTTCTCCGATTGCAATAAACAAAAAGAACCCTATTAAAGGTAAAAATCCGAAAGATGGTTCGGATGTGGAAAGAACATCTGCTCTGGACTCTCCGTTTTCCGCTTATATATTTAAGACAATCGCCGATCCCTTTGCAGGTAAACTCAGTCTCTTCAGAGTTTTTTCCGGAGAACTGAAAGCAGATTCGAATTACTATAACTCCACAAAAGAGACAAAAGAGAGAGTAGGCCAGATATTTTACATGCTCGGTAAAAAACAGGTATCCGCTCATTCAATGATCCCCGGCGATATTGGAGTGGTGGCGAAGCTAAAAGAGAGCGTAACGGGAGATACTCTTTGCGACGAATCCAATCATATTATTCTCGAACAGGCCGTGTTCGCAGAACCTCTTATCTCCTATGCCATCGAGCCGAAGAGTAAGGGAGACGAGGATAAGGTCAGCGTAGGACTCCATAAAATACTCGACGAGGATCCCACTCTCCAATTTCACAGAGACGAAGAATCCAACGAAATGATTATTTCCGGAATGGGACAGGTCCATGTCGAAATATCTCTGCAAAAACTGAAAAGAAAGTTTGGCGTGGAAGTGGAGATGCACTCTCCGAAAATACCTTACAGAGAGACCATAACTAAGGCTACCAAAGCCCAGGGTAAGTATAAAAAACAATCCGGCGGCAGAGGACAATACGGTGACTGCTGGATTACACTGGAACCTCTTCCAAAGGGGGGCGGTTTCGAATTTGTAGACAAAATAGTCGGCGGCGCAATTCCGAGATCCTATATACCTGCCGTTGAAAAGGGTATTGTGGAAAAGATGAAGACCGGCCTGATTGCAGGTTATCCGGCTATCGATATGAGAGTCACCCTCTTTGACGGCTCCTATCATACAGTGGATTCCTCTGAAATGGCTTTTAAAATCGCAGGTTCCATGGCCATAAAGAAAGCGGCCCAAAGCGCTGCTCCCGTTCTTCTCGAACCGGTGGTAAAGGCTGAAATCACCATACCCGAAGACAATCTGGGCGCAGTTATCGGCGATCTCAACTCCAAAAGAGGAAAAGTGCAGGGCGTAGACACGGCAGGAAACAACCAGAAGATTGAAGTCCTCGTTCCGATGTCGGAAATGCTTACCTATGCAAATCAGCTTCAGAGCCTGACATCGGGCAGGGGCACTTACCACATGGAGTTTTCTCATTACGAAGAGGCGCCGCACAGTATTGCTCAAAAGATTATTGAAGAGAGAAAAAAGGAAGAGAGTGAAGAGTAATGTTCGGATTATCTAAGAAAAAGAAAAATAAGCTCTTTGTTTTGGGTATTGACGGTGTTCCTTACACTCTGATCAAAGAGTTCTCAGATAAGGGACTCATGCCCAATCTGGATACACTGCGGAGTAAAGGGACGCTAATGAGCATGGACGCTTCTATACCGGATGTATCCTCTGTTTCATGGACCACCTTTATGACCGGTGTCAATCCCGGCAGGCACGGTATATACGGTTTTATGGATTTAAATCCCCGTACCTACGATATGATCTTTCCCAATTCATCAAGTATAAAAAGCGATACTCTCTGGGAGATACCGGGCATGTCTGACAAGAGGAGTATTGTACTGAATATTCCTTCCACCTATCCGGCAAAGCCTTTAAAGGGCATTCTTACAGCCGGATTCGTGGCTCTCGATCTCAAAAAGGCGACATATCCCGAATCTGCATATGAGTATTTAAAGAGTATCGATTACAGAATGGACGTCAACGCCGCCAAAGCTGCGGAGTCCATGGATCTCCTTGTCGAGGATATAGAAGTTACATTTGCAAAAAGGAGAGAGGCAATACTCCATTTCATGAAAAATGAGGAGTGGGACCTTTTTATCGGTACGATTACCGAGTCGGACAGGCTTCATCACTTTCTGTGGTCCGCAGTGGAAGACAGCAAGCATAAATTTTACGATTTTTTTACGGGCTTTTATAAACAAGTCGACGCATTGATCGGCGAAATAATCTCTTATTGCGAGGACATTCCCTTTATGATTGTCTCGGATCACGGTTTTACGGCAATAAAAGAGGAAGTCTACATAAACAACTGGCTTAAAGAGAAGGGGTATTTGAATTTCAAAAACGATAAGCCTCAATCCGTTGGAGACATCGGCAAGGGATCGAAGGCCTTTGCCATGGATCCTGCGAGAATCTATATCAATAGATCGAAAAAATACCCCCTTGGCGTGGTTGATACCGATAAGGCCTATGAGGACTTACGATTGCAGTTAAAAGATGAGCTTCTATCTTTTGAAATAGAGGGACAATCCGTAGTGCGGGACGTTTATATGAAAGAAGAAATTTACTCAGGTCCTTTTACGGAATATGCTCCCGATATGGTGATAATCGGCAGGCAGGGCTTTGATTTAAAGGGCGCCGTCAATAAGCCGACATTGTATGGCAGAGGTATTTTTACGGGCTGCCATACACAGGACAACGCCACTTTTTTTCTCAACAGGCCGCTGAAAAAAGAGCGTATAAATATAGTGGATGTCGCCGGCATTATGGCAGATTCGATGGGAGTGTCTCATAAAGGATTCGACAGCTCTTTATGACATGATCATATACAATTTAGCCACAGATTTATGGTCTTCTGAAAAGCAGATTATAATCTCCTGATTTCCTCATAATCAATAAAAGCAGCGATAAACCTCATAAATCTGTGGCTAAACAGCTTTTACAGACAGTCGTTGATTTTTTTCATTCTATTCTTTTATAATTATAACTTTAGATTTCATGCTAATCCAAAGTTGTGATTTCCTGGGCGCTTATTTTTTTGGAAATTCGATACAATACTTCTGCACCCACTTTAGCCCGTTAAGGTCCTTGAAAGAGGCTGCTTAATATTTTATAATTTTAAAGGAGGAATTTTTATGAGTATCAAAAGGAGTTTAACAATTTTGACAGTAACACTTTTTCTGCTAACTATTTCATTTGCAGGTTTAGCTACGGCAGGGGAGAAAAAGGCTCCGCCCTGGCCACCGCATATTACCAATATGGTGAAAGAGGCGAAAAAGAGTGTAAACGTTATTGATATGGAGGCATTTAAAGCTGTTGTAGATAACAAAGGAGATGCTATAATATTGGACGTAAGGGAGCCAAATGAATTTAAATCGGGTCATGCTCCCGGAGCGATCAATATCCCCAGAGGTGTGCTTGAATTCAAAGTGTGGAAGGCCGTAGCAGGCTATCCGGGCAACACAAAGACGGATTTGAAGATTTACACCTATTGTAAACTCGGAGGCAGGGGAATTTTAGCGGCTAAAACCCTTAAAGAAATAGGCTTTACAGATGTAACGGCAGTCGGCATGAAAGTGGCTGATTGGGTTAAAGCAGGATATCCTATTGAAAGATAAAGATTAATTCACGAGGCAGAATAAAGTGAATCACAAGGGCATAACGAGGCGGACATTTTTAAAAGCCGCCGGAGGTGCGGCTACTGCTTTGAGTGCTTCCGGTGTTTTTGGCTTTGAAGAGTGGAAGAAGAAGAGTTATGCCTCTGCAATAGAGAAGATTCCTACTCAGTGCCAGGGGTGTTGTGCGAATCGCTGCGGTATTTACGCCTATGTGAAAAACGGCAGAATTTGGAAAATCGAGGGCAATCCCAAGGCCCATAATAATGTTGGTTCCGTCTGCCCAAGGGGGCACGGATATATACATGAGCTTTACGATCCCGACAGAATAAAGCAGCCTCTAAAGAGGACCGAAAACGGTACATTTACGCCTGTTTCATGGGAACAGGCTTTCAGGGAAATTACCATGAAGCTCAATCTGTTAATTATGGATCACGGCCCTCAATCTCTGTTCTGGCTCCAATACCCTCTAGCCAACGCACCGCTCGTATTCAGATTCATGCACGCTCTTGGCTCTCCGAATACGATTTCACATGGTACGACCTGTTTTGTGGCCCGTAACGGTGCTTTCAAAATGACCTCCGGCGGCCTGCCGGACAACGACTTAAAGAACAGCAAATATATCATAATAATCGGAAGGAATCCCTGTGGCGGCATAAAACTCTATCAGATGAAGGATCTGGTGGAAGCCAAAGAAAAAGGCGCAAAAATTGTTGTAGTGGACCCGAGACACAACGAAACCGCCGCAATCGCCGATGAATGGCTCTCCATTAAACCGGGAACGGACCTCGCCTTTCTCCTTTCCATGCTCAATGTAATCATCAATGAAGAGCTTTACGATTTGGAATTTATTGAAAACTATACAGTCGGATTCGACAATCTTCTCGACGAAATTATCATGTATCCGCCGGAATGGGCGGAAAAGGTTTGCGACATACCAAAGGAGAAGATTTACCGTATTGCCCGAGAATTGGCCTCTCACGCGCCGACCGCTCTGATTCACAGAGGCTACCACGGCGCTTACGGAGCGGGATATATAAACAGTTTTCAAACGGCGCGCGCCGTTGCCATCGTAAACGCCGTGATTGGCAATTACGAAAGATCGGGCGGACTGTTTATGCCCTATAAGGCCAAACTGGGCTCTTTACAGGAGGGAGGACACCCGGCTCCGGGAATACCGACCGCACCCAAGGCGGACGGCGCCGGCATACCGGGCAGATATCCCGTCGCCTCCTATTCCAACGGAATCAGCCACGCCGTACCGGAACTGGCGCTGGCAGGGGAATTAAAGGCCGGTTTTATCTATCATACAAATCCGGTCAGAACCAACCCCAACCCCAAAAGAGTAATAGCAGGGTATAAGAAACTGGATCTTCTGGTAACCATAGATTGCGTTATTTCCGAAACAGCGGCCTTGTCGGATTATATTTTACCGGAGTCCTTTTATCTGGAAAGGGATGACTCTGTCGATACAGTACATGGCGGTAAAAAGGCGCAGATAACACTTGTGCAAAAGGTGTTGGACCCGATGCACGACACAAAACCTCTTTTTGAAATTATTAAGGGCCTTTCCACGGGGCTGGGAGTTTCCAGATTTTTTAATTTTACTCAGGACGAGTATAATCAGCTCAAATTAAATCCCCTTGGAATATCTCTTACCGATTTAAAAAGAGAGGGTGTCATCGAAACGGGAGAAGAGTGGAAAGAGGGGTTTAAACCCTGCAAAACGCCTTCAAAAAAGATTGAAATATTTTCGGACAGGCTGGAGGCCTGGGGAATCGCACCCCTTCCAAGATGGCGGGAACCGCTGGTTTCGCCCGATCCCGACGATGCAACCTCCTTTCGCCTGCTCCACGGAAAGCAGTCGGTTCATACAAACGCCATGACAGCCAATATTCCCATATTAATGGAGATGAGCAGACACTACAATATGATCCGGCTCTGGATGAACAGAGAGAGGGGAGAGAGGCTCGATTTAAAGGACGGAGACCTCGTTATTGTAGAATCAGATATAGGAAGAGGCGAAATCGCCGTCAAACTGACAGAGGGCCTGCACCCTTCGGCAGTATGGCTGCCAAGCGGTTACGGCGTGTTTTCAAAATATCTCCATACAGCCAAAAACATCGGACTCTCTTATAATGATTTTGTACCCACATATTTCGATCCCATAGTAGGGCATGCCATGACTTCAGAAGTAATCGTGAGAGTAAAAAAGGTGTAAATGGAGAATATGCGGCAAAAGAAAAAATGGGCTATGTTTATTGACGCCACAAAATGCGTGGGCTGTCATGCCTGTCGAATCGCATGTCAGAATCAGAATGCCATTACTCCAAAGGAGTATTATAACCGAATCGAAGAACAGGAGTTCGGGAAATATCCTGACTATAACAGACGTTTTTTCCCTGTTCAGTGCCAACACTGCGACAATCCGCCCTGCGTTACGGTTTGTCCCACAGGCGCCTCTTATAAGCGTGACGACGGAGTGGTGCTCGTGGATATCGACAGGTGCATAGGGTGTAAATACTGCATACTCTCATGCCCCTATGAAGCGAGGATCGTTAACGAAGAGCACGGATATGTCCATAAATGCAGGTTTTGCATAGAGTTCGTCGAAAGCGGCGAAAGCCCGGCCTGCATGACTACCTGCCCCACAGGCGTAAGGGTGTTCGGCGATTTGAACGATCCCCAAAGCGAGATATCGAAAATAGTTACAACCAAAAAACCGGAAAAATTTCGAAAGGATTTAAATACGGACCCGTCAATTTTTTATAAGAAGGTGTGATAAAACATTGAACCGTTGTAAGTGCTTAAGATTTTTCTCTCTGTCTCATAACATCCTCCGTTGAACGTAAAATGCCAATAATTAGTCGATTTCTCGAAATTATTATAGCAGTGTACTGGGATGATCATTTGCCTCCACATTTTCATGCTAAATATGGAGGATATGAGATAACAGTAAATATAAACAATGGTATAATCGAAGGCAGGTTCCCTAAACGGGCCCTACGACATGTATTGGAGTGGTATGAGCTTCATAAAGAAGAATTGTTGGAGGATTGGGAGCTTTGCAGAAAACAAGAACCACTTAAACCTATAGAACCGTTGGAGTAAAGAATGATTTTACATGTAACTCATGCAAAATATGTAGGCGATTATCGAGTAGAAGTGGCCTTTAACGATGGCCGTAAAGGAGTAGCCGATTTGTCGGGACTCCTAAGAGGTGCAATTTTAAAACCCTTGAAAGATAAGAGTTTATTTTCACAATTGAGAGTAGATGAAGAGCTGGAAACCATTGCATGGCCAAATGGCGCGGATTTAGCTCCTGAATATATCTATTTTCAGATATTTAAAAACGAAAAAGAGTTACAAGAGAAATTTAGAAGTTGGGGGTATCTTGCATAAATGTTGTATTCTTTCGAAGTAAAGAGCGAAATATCTAAACTCCTGGCTTGTCTGCTTTCTCCACCGGACAGGGAGATAACGGACGCGTTGAATTCCAATTATATATTTGAACGGCTCTCCGATTTCTTTTTGGATAACCAGGTAAGATTATACTTTTTAAGAGATCGAAACTTTTCCGAAGAGGAGTTGTCCGATGATTACTACTACAGTTTTTTTGAAAAAAAGGTGAGCCTAATCGAATCCTTTTATAAACCATGGACCGAAGATAGAGAGTGCAGGTCTGTCATGGCGGGAGAGAAGGGCTTGTTAATGGGAGACCACGCCCTCCATATGAAGGCATTATATGAGATGTATAATCTTGAAATATCCTTCGATATCAGCACACAGCCGGACCATTTGGTATTTGAACTCGATTTTTTGTCTTTTCTCTATACGAACTATAGCAAAAGAGAAGCGCTTCAATTCATAACGGATCACTTGGACTGGACGTCGGATCTCTATAGCGAGTCACGGAAAGCAGGAATTTCTGAATTCTATGGAGAGGTAATCGGAACAGTAGACTTTTTTGTAGAAAATGAGAAAGCCGGTTTGGATGCTTATAATTAATTAAAAAAAAGTTGCCGCCAGAGGCAGCTGAACTTGATTCTTGCGCCTTTACAACATAATATACTTTTGGAGAGATTATATGATTAAGAAGATCGTATTGATGTTTTTATCTCTTTTTGTTTTTTCATGCACTGAAAAGAAACCTGATCCGGAGGTAATAGAAAGTAACTACTCCGATATCTGGGATATGGTGGCATCCGAAACTGTCAATAACTCAGAGGATGATTCAATAGGCGCAGAGCCCAAGGATTCGATAGTTGCATTCAGGGATAAATCGCTTGCCACAGGGACAGACTCGGCGCCTGTCATAGCCCACGGTTGAAGCTGAAAGAGGCTCCGGTCCGGAGCATGAGGATTTAAATGGAACACATTTATTGGGGAAAACTAATTACTTTTTATCTCTTTTGCGCAGGCATCAGCGCCGGCGCGTTGATAGTCTCTGTATGCGCTTCAATTATTGACAACATCCGTTATGAAGGGATCATTAAAACAGGCGCTTATATAGCCCCCTTTCCCATAAGTTTCGGCACCCTTAGCCTGGTATTCGATCTTGAAAAACCTCTTTCCTTTTGGAAGCTCTTTACAACCTTCCAACCGGACTCGATTATGTCCATCGGGGCCTGGCTGATACTCTTTTTTTCAATTGTTAGTCTTATATATTTGTACAAGCACCTGCCAGGTGTATATAGCGGGAGGAGACCAGGCAGTCTGCTAAAAACAGCGGCTCTGTTGTCAGCCTTCGGAGTTTCCGTTTACACAGGCATACTCCTTTGTACCTTAACAGCCAGACCCTTTTGGAATACCCCCATGGTGCCAATGCTTTTTTTTATATCCGCCGTAATCGACGGTGCAGCTGCCATAGGTTTTATTCTCTTTTTCTTTAAACCCGGCAAACCGACGCCACAGGAAATGAGGAAGAGTAAGTCCTTTCTGCACAACATCGATATTGTCTTACTGCTCTTTTTCGTTGTAGCTCTTACTCTATTCCTCATAGGTCTCCATACATCATCCACAAGCGCCGCCGAAGCGGTTCGCATAATAACAGGCGGTCATTTCACATTCCATTTCTGGTTTTACGTCATCCTCGCAGGCGTTGTCATACCGGCGATATATGAATTATACGGATTTCTCTCCCATGAAAAAAACGTTTATACCCGGGAAAAAGAGAGAACCTGGATTGCAGGACTGGTTTGCACTCTTATCCTCCTTGGTGGATATATGCTGAGATATATCGTAATATACTCCGGTCAGATGACTCATTCAATTGTATATTAGCGGTATACCACTTCTATTATAACCCTCTCTATTCCATGAAAATATTTTCCTCCTTTAATACTTGTCTGACAAAATCCGCTTCCAACTCCAATACATCTGCGATATGTTCAGGCTGCATATTTGCTCTTTTATATAGTTTTACTATGGACTCATGCACTCCTCTTTCCATTCCCCTTTCCATCCCTTTTTCCATCCCTTTTTCCATCCCCTTTTTCATTCCTATTCTTTCGGCAGTCGTTACATACGGCATCTTTCTCTCCTCCTCATATTTTATGATCTCCTCATGAAACTTTATGGACAACTCATCAGGTAAGCCCATTATCCAGTCTATGAACCTGTATAAATTCAGAATATCCCTCTTCTCATATCCCTTTCCATACAGCGCTTTTACCAATGTTATTTTCCAAAACAACCTCTCATGCCTGTCTCTCTTTGTTTCAAGACTCTTTAAATGAGCGTATGTTATTATCTCAAATGGATTCTTCGCCTCCTCTATCTCTATCCTCCCCCTGTAATCTGTCAGCTTTATCGCGGGAAATTCAAATCGAAGCGCAAAACCCCACCTCTTTACCTCATATACTTCAGGTCGGTATCCTTCGTCTTCATCGGTTAGCAGTACTAATGTAATTACCTCTTTCCCGTATCTGTCATATATCCTGTAATTGTATACATACAGCCTCCGCTCAAATCCTTTCTCATTTGACCCTTGGACCTCCAGGTGGATCAGAAGCCATTTCTCTTCGCCTGTATTGAGATACACTTTTACAAGCTTATCGGTATATCTCCTCTTCTCCTCGGACTCCTTGACTATCTTGTTGAACTCCTTATCAAGAAATTCTATCCCCCTTGCAAAATCTATGTCTCTGTGAACAGCCGGAAAATAGTAGTATAAAAAATCATCAAAGTAGTTTTCTATGACTTCCTTCCAGCCGCTGTCATAATCGGATTGGTTCTTTTTCTCCATATTGACTCAGTATCGTCACGATTCGCAAGTAACTGCCTGATCTCTATTAATTATAATTCCTTGTATATTATAAAGGCAAAACTCATCATGACAAGCATGAATAATGCTGACTGCTGTTTATAGGATTAATAATTGTAACACAGCCAAGAAGGCCGGAATCCGGATGTTCCAGGGTCGATCACTTCTCTGAGAGTAGGCCTATAGCAATAATCTCCAACGGTTCGGCGCCGTTATTTTCTACACCTATAGAACTGCCTGCCGGACAGGCCATGGAGTCCCCTGCCCGTACAGGATAAGTTGCACCGTTTACAGTACCTGCTCCTTTGCCTTTGAGCAGGTAGTAAACTTCCTCCAATTCTACACATCCATGTGCGCCAATGGAACTTCCCGGCGGCAGCAAATAGTGGCGTACATATTGCCAGTTCGTAACAAAATCCTCGCTCGTCCAGACATCCCTCCAAAATACGACACCCTTTCCGTCGAAATAGCTCTCCTGAGGTGTAAGGAGTTGAGAATCTAAACGATCCCACATAAAGGGCGGCGGCGAATCAAGGGGCGCGTTGAAGAGATCGTTATCAAGATCGAGGGGTATGTCCGGTTTACCTGAATAGGAGACACCTACATTCATCCATTGCACCGGACGATCGAGTGGGTTGAAAATACCATGGGATCCGCTCACAGAGCTGAGCACGGCGACAGTTGAAGATATCGCAGCCGTTTGGCCGTTCACGGTAAAATGAGCATAGTTATCGAAAATAAAATACATCTCCTCCGATTGTTCATGTCTGTGTTCGCCTATGCTGCTTTTCGGATGGAGAATTCCGCGGTGTAAGAAGAGGAAATTACCGGAAAAGATATCTCTACTTGTCAACTCCATATAAGAGAGCGCACCGGCCCCTTGATGGGGGGTATGAAAGGTCTCATACATGGTAGGATCGTTTCTCCCGAAATAGGGGTTGTAATCGAAATCAGGATGCTCTGACATGGCGTCTCTATGATTTGCCATTAAAATAAATAAAACGAATATGGCGACGAAAAAAAGTTTGTTATTTTTCATAAATTGCTTACCTCAACATAGTCATTCCGGTGCACTGTTCGTCTGCTTTTTGGAGATAAAAAATTGCAAGGATAAAAAAAACAAAATAGAAGTAAAGATAACAAAGTTCCTGATTTTCCAACCGGGTGGCCCGTCATAATAGGCATTTAAAAGATGATTCTCGCCTATTGGAATCTGCACAATCATTCGTCCGTCTCTTGTGAGTTGTTTTTCCAATTCAGAGGGCGGTATCTCTGCATCGTTCAAAAGAACACGCCAACCCGGTAAATACAACTGGTTGATCAATGCAAAGGTATCTACAGGGGCCTTAATACGATAATGTATCCGGTACCGGTTGTTATCGGATAAGGGTTCTGAAAAGGCCGGCAGAGGGACACCCAAAAGAGATAAATTCTTTCTGGGAGCATTGGGAGGAAATTTTGCCGCCCTTAGAGGTAAAAACTCATCCGCCTGAGAGTGGGTAAAAAAATAGTCTGACCGCATTGCTTTCTCCGCTTTCAGCGCTTCCTCTATGTTCAATGGCTTTGCCCCCGGATTTGTACTGAATTGATTAAAATTCCAAAGAAGAGTCGTAACCATGCAAATTAGCACCATACCGCTCATTACAAATCTGTTTCTAAAAGAAAGTTTATAAATACCTGCTGCACATATCAATTGAAGTAGGGCGGTTATGGACAGACTGCGCCATGGAAATTGAAAATTTTTAAAAAAAGGCGCCTTTTCCCAAAAGGTTGTGGCTATGGGTGTCATAAGAAAAATCAAAGTAATGTAGAGGATGAATGAGATTTGGACGATTCTGCTCTTTCTGCCGATTATAGCGCCGGAGACAGCCAACAGAAAGTGGGGTAAACCCAGTTGAAAAGACATCTCGTCATTTGGACCGTTCGCAGACCCTCCAAACTCCCAGGAACGGGAAAAAAACTGTGAAAAATGCACTGTATGCAATTTTGTCGTCAGATAGCCCTGAAAGACTGCCTCCAGATTTACATACTCTTTCAATTGCAGATAAGTGAGCCAGTAGGGCGAACTTAATATCAATCCCATAGCAAAAGAGAGCCCGGACAGAATAAAAAATCCTTTTCTTTGGGACTTGTTTATTTCAAAGGAAATAAAGAGTGTTATTATAATAAATACCAGATTCAGCAAAAAGGCCGGAACAGGATGGGAGAACATGATGAACGCAATGGATATGGTAATTCCCCAAAGTTTGGAATTGAGTTTTTCTAAGTTCTCTATGCTGTTTTTAAGCCGAAGGAGATAATATAGAGGCCATGGCGTCAGTAACATAGCTGTCAGCTCGCTTAAGGCAGCCCTGACGAAGAGGTTTACATAAAGATATGGCGTTAGGAGAAATAATATCGAGCAAAAGAGGCCGCCTTTATGATCTGTCAGCTCGGAACCCAATTTGTACGCTCCCGCCCCGCCGATAAAAAAAAGTAAAACAATTGTAATCTGGTGTGTCAACCCTGGATGTACAGGCAAAAAAGAGAAAGGCAGGGCAAGATAAAAAAATCCCGGCGGATAAAATAAAAAAGTGGGGCAGCCGTATCCTCCGTAAAGTTCCGGCAGCCATCTCGGATAGAGATTTCCCTGTAAAAAAGACTCCTTAAAGTGCTCCAATAAAGCCAGGGTGCGCCCCCAATCATGGCTCTTATGCCATACTCCCGGTTTTAACAATGGCAGGAGAAATAGTATGGTTACCATAAAAATCAGGAGATAAGTAAAAAAACCGGATTTTCTCATTATAATTTTTCCGTCTTCAATATTTCTCTGACAAAATCCACTTCCAACTCCAATACATCTGCGATATGTTCAGGCTGCATATTTGCTCTTTTATATAGTTTTACTATGGACTCATGCACTCCTCTTTCCATTCCTCTTTCCATTCCCCTTTCCATCCCTTTTTCCATTCCCTTTTCCATTCCCTTTTTCATTCCTATTCTTTCGGCAGTCGTTACATACGGCATCTTTCTCTCCTCCTCATATTTTATGATCTCCTCATGAAACTTTATGGACAACTCATCAGGTAAGCCCATTATCCAGTCTATGAACCTGTATAAATTCAGAATATCCCTCTTCTCATATCTCTTTCCATACAACGCTTTTACCTGGGAAGTGTCTGCATTGGGAGAACAAATATTTTAGCATATTACGTTCCTTATATTTCCTCTACAACCAGGCGATATCAAAGATAGTGTTGAGGCAAAGGTTGGTTGTCAGCTTAATTCTCAGATGCTGCTTAATACACTTGAAAAAAATTTTACCTGCCAAGGCCATTTATACAATCCGGCAATTGCGCCGGCGGACAAAGAAAAATTATAATTTACATGTTTTCGAAATCACATTCCCTTTTTAACGAATATGATAGAGAATATGGATGACAGTAGAATCGATGAATAAAAACAAAAACAGCGACGCCATAAGTCTCTATGATCTGTTATCGATCATATGGAAAAGGAGAGTATTACTCTCCCTTACGATCGCTCTGGTAATGGTTATAACCGCACTGACCAACTTTAGGATGGAAAAAATTTTCAGGTACAGGTTCTTTATACAACAAGCACCACTCTCTGTAGAAGAATTCAATATCCATAATTTTTTTCTTTTACCTGCCAACCAGATAATCGATTTAATAAAAACTGAGAATATTCGCAGATTTGGCATTGACATCGAGCCGATCAAGTCCTTAACGGCTATCGATAGAGGGGCCAATACGATAGAGGTTGTCGTCGATACGACTGACATCGCTAATATCGGGCAGTTGAGAAAGAACATGGTTCATTATCTTAATCGGTGCGATCCTGTAATACAAAAAAGAGACAAATTGATATCTGAACAGAGAGAAAATCATAAACAAAAAATCAGACAAAGTAAGAGAGAGCTCAGAGAAGGCGAATTGAAAGTCATACAACAAAAAATAGATATTTTGGAACTAAAGATTGAAATAATGAGCGAAAAAGATGCTTATGAAAACAAATGGAAAGAACTTCAAAAGACAACGGCGGACAGGGAAGATAAAAATAATCATTCGATTCACGATCCGTCAAAAAAGAAAGACCTCTTCGATGACGATATTCAGGATGCTTTCGATATAAATTCAGAGGAGAATCTTTTACGTTACAAGAAACAACTGCTGGCATATAAATCGGATCGATATCGTTTGGAGTTACAGGCGCTTCGGGAATTGCAGAGTTTGAACGATCAACAAGTGCAACAGGGCGTAAAAGAGGATGATTCAATTCTAAGCAAAAAGGTGAAGGCCTTTACCTTTTTCAATGCAACAAAGGAAGCGATCCTATCCGATGAACCTATCAGACCCAAAACATCAAAGAACATAGCGCTTTCAGGTATCCTTTCTCTTTTGATCGGTACCATTCTGGTTACGATACAGGAGGTTATCAAGAGGAGATGAGGGGCTGCTCATAAAAAATGATTTTGTTACAAAGAAAATTTTTTTATTTTTCGAAGGCCTTGCGTTTGCAAAAAATGAATCAGGCCCGGCGCACCTGTTAATACCAATACTCCATAAGCAGGCAGTCTGTGACGTATGGCGGTGCCCCAGTTCGATGTAGCTGCGGACCATGTCGCCTCCATCAATAGATAAATTAGAAGTAAGAATCCGTAATTGTGTCTACTCTCATCAGAGGATCTCCACCATGAGGTTATGGCGAAAAACAGTAGTATGAATCTCAATACTCCTTCCAGCATTGCCGTAAAATCCAAAAAATTCCGAACCTGCCACGGGAAAGGCGAGAACATAAAGTTAATGAAAACAAAGGGGAAAGTTTTTATTATACTCGCTACAGATGAGACATCCAGTATGGTGTTGTACGATGACCCGGCCAGGGGAGAAGTATAGTCGCTTATTCTTCTTGCATTCGCCAATAATTCCTGAAGACCGGAACCGTATATCAGGAAAGAAACTAGGGACAGGCCAAAAAAACTTCTTCATAACACCTTTTCTTTTTTCAGGCCCCTGGATTCCCGCTAAAAGGACTGCGGGAATGACGTTTTGTTTTGTATGAATTCGAACGTTAATGAGACAGATGAATCCTTTGTCTATAATTCTGAACACCCGTATAAAAAAAATGAAAATTCTTATGCAATAAACTTATCACCATTCTGTCAGACTCTCTAAACTGTAAAGTAATACTCACACTTTAACTCAACCGCACAAGCAACATGAAGCGCATCAACAGGCTTAAGTCCGTCGGAAATAAGAGTTTTCATTTATGATCTGCCATTACAGCCAATATTCCGGTTACCCGGATAAACAGTTCAAGAAGTACAAACAAATACTTATTGGCCAATGATAACATATCCATAGTCTGTCAGAGGAAACCTTGTAGAATAAATCAGGGACAGGTAAGATTTTTGGGTTTTTCTAACCTCTCTTTATGCCTTTTCAAAAACTGCTCATTCACTATAAACAGTAGCCCCCTCGACACCATTTCAAAACAAAGCTGTCAACGAAAAAAACCTACATTTGTAGGATTTACAAAGGGGAATCGTTTTGATTATTTTTAGGTTTACTAAAAAAAACAGTAAGAAACAGACATGGGGAGGAAGGATAATGACTCAATCGTTACAGCCTTTCAGCAGCAGTTTTACATCGGACATTCCCGATATATTGACGGAATTGGGGTGCAGCATTGCACTGACCACATATCAGGCGGGAAAGGTTATCTTTATCAGCGCCGACAGAAACGCTCTGATCCAACTGGCCCGCACTTTCAACACACCCATGGGGATCACCCATAGCGGAAGACGCATGGGAATCGTTACTCTCGATGAAGTAGTCGTATTTGCCAACGATTCAGACTTCGCATGGAATTATCCCAAACAGCCCGAAACCTATGACGCCTTCTACCTGCCCAGGTCCGTGTACTATACAGGAACCATAGACCTCCACGACATCGCCTGGGGAGAGGCGGGGTTGTGGGGGGTGAATACGCTTTTTTCCTCTCTTTCCCTAATCGATGAGGAGTACAGCTTTACTCCCAAGTGGACCCCTCCCTTTATTAGGGAGTTACAGCCTGAGGACAGATGCCATTTAAACGGAATGGCTATGGCGGACGGGGCGCCCAAATATGTAACTGCTTTGGGAGAGAGCAACCACAAAGAGGGGTGGCGTGAGAACAAGTACTCAGGGGGCATTATTATGGAAGTCCCCACAAAGGAGATCCTCTTCAGAGGGCTTTCCATGCCTCACTCCCCCCGTGTGATCGACGATAAGCTCTATTTTCTCAATTCCGCCGCCGGAGAGGTGATGGCAGCCGAACCGGAGCAGGGGATTGTGGAGAGTGTGAACCAGGTGCCGGGATACGCCAGGGGGCTTGCGGGATATGGGGATTATCTCTTTGTAGGGACATCCCAAATCAGAGAAAAACATCAACACAGCGACATGCCCATAGCAAAGGGCGAGACCTTTGCCGGTATTGTGGTGATCCACCGTCCTACGGGCAGGATAGCAGGGAGCATACGGTACCACACCACCTGTAAGGAGATATACGATGTGGCAGTATTGCCCGGAGTTATCAGACCGGGCATATTGAATCACACCTCCTCTTTTCACAGGAATCTGCTCTCCATGCCGGGAGACTATTTTTACAAGGATATGGAGGAGTTTCTTCCTGAGGGGAGGGACTGTGCTCCGGTAAGTCTCGGTGTATTAAAGGGCGGTGAAAATCCTAACCGGATTATGGAGAGAGTCGCAAAAGGGGTAGTAACCGTGGCCCTGCTAGGAGGTCTAATTATCCATACTCCCGATATTGCGAATGCCGTTACTCCCAGCTTTACAGAAAAGACAGGGGCCAATAATCCTTTTAACGGAGTAACTCATCAATTGAACCCAAGACCCACATTTATAGATATAGACAATGACAGCGATACTGTTAACGATGACATCTTTATCGGGAAGTCTGGCGGAGAAATCATATACTATAACAATACAGCCACATACAACACGACTCCGGCCCCCACCCTGGATGAGTGGGGGATGATCATACTGCTGGCTATGACCATGGTGGGACTGGCTTAAAATTACAGAAAAAACCGGGATGAACCGGTGGGCCTTGCGGGGTAGAGGGAAATGGGCCTGTGTCCGACCCACACGGCCCGGGTGCGATTCGCCTCTGTCGGGACGGGCATAGAAGCTCGCTCTTATTTACCTGCTACTCTGCCTATTGACTAAGGAGATAGTTAAATATAAAATATATTCATGGGTTATATAGACAGAACGTTAAAGATCATCAGCAGACTTCATCCGGAATGGATAGGCAAGTTGATTTTTTCGGGTAAAGGAGAAGTGGAGTCGATGAGGGCCGTCGGACTGGAGCTGAACATACACGAAAAGAGGGTTGATAACGCTTTTGAACTTTTATTGAAAGATGGAGAAACCAAATATTTATTGTTAGAATTTTTATTCGGGGAGAGAACCTTTGAACTGCACAAATACTTTATAAAGACAGCCATGGCGACAGATCATTATGGAAAAGGGAAGGTAGCTACGGTAGTGGTCCAGTTGACGGAAGGATCAGGGAAGCCCATAAAACCGGTATATGAAGTTGAGTTAGAGGGAATCAGGAATCTATTTGAGATAAGGGTAGTGTATTTAAACGAGTACATTGAAAAGATAGAGAGCGGAGAGCTATATGAATTTGCGCCATTACTACCTTTGCTAAAGGGCGGAGCGGATGAGAGACTTTTAAGAGAGGTAAAGGATTTAATCAAAACAGAGCCGGACCAAAAGAAGCTGTCGGAGTTATACTCAACTGCTTTGACGGTAGCCGGCAGGTATATTACAAAAGAATTCTTATGGGAATTCTTTAAGGAGGAATTAGAAATGATACAAGAGTCACCCATTGTACAGGAATGGATTAATGAGGGGTACAGGAAAGGCGAAGACGAAGGGTACAGGAAAGGCGAAGACGAGGGTTATCTTAAGGCAGGACGTGAGATGCTGCTTGATATACTGGAGGAGAGATTCGGATTGTTAAAGAGAAGTATTATAGATGAAATAAGAGGGATTGATTCTCATGAATTTCTTAAAGCCCTCAATCGGCATGCTCTTCGAGTGGATAACCTGGATCGTTTTATTGAGATCGTTCAACAAGCGAATGATTAGTGAAAAGGAGAATTTAATTTATTAAGGGCCTGAGTCAAAATAAGTTGTAGTATTTCGCGCTTGGGTTTAGGTTGGATTTGGACGATCTGATGAGCAAAAACGTAAGAATAGCAGCGCTGTTTTGAGGCTTTTGCGATTGAAGATCGTTCAAAGCCGGCCTGAAGATGAGATGCAAAATGGACAACTTATTTTGACTCAGGCCCCACTCAAATTACTGAGAAGTTACTATGTGAATCAGTATCTAAATAAATCTCAGCACCTTTCCCGGGCGCAGCCATAATATTCTCTCCAAATATTCTTTATAACATTGTAACGTTTTACTATCAACAATGCTTTCACTGTAATAGTAAGATTTCATTTTTCAGGCGCAATTTTTAACAACCTGACTTATAGATGACCCACAGTCGTCATACAAGGGGTGTGTCAGCTCCCCTTGGTTCTATCACTCGTTTTATGGATCCCGGGCGGCAAAACGGTAAATAATATGAAGCGCATTTCCTGTCTGTTGCTGTTATGCTATCTCTGGCAGGTAGTGGTCATCGGCTTTATCGGCGCCTATAAAATCCCCCTCTTTCCAAGATTCCTAAGGGCTTTATCGATAGCCCCGCCTTTTATCTACTGGTTTTATCTGCTGTTTCTCACACAGAGAGGCAAAGAAGAATGAATAAATCAGAAAGTAGAAAGCTATTCAATATTGTTTTATCTCTTTTTTTCTGACTCCGCTATTCTCACTTAAATTGACACAAAGAATTGATCTGATTTTCTCCCTTTATATCATTTCACAGGTCGATAGACATCTTTACGATGCCCGACCTTTACAACCTGAACTGTCAATTCGTCATCCTGTATGGAATAGATGATACGATACCTGCCATGCCTGAGACGATATCTCTCCTGGCCGGATAATTTTTGACAGCCTGGAGGTCTTGGATTATGACCTAAAGATTCGATAACTTTCAGTATATTTTTTAGAGTGTTCTTCGGGACAGATTCAAAATCCTTCCACACCGACCTTTTAAAAAATATTTTATATTCGGCCATCCTTCTTTAGCCTTTTAACCATTTCATCATAGCCGATTAAAGGTTCTTCGGCTCTCTCATCAAAAGACGAAAGGTCTTCGGCGTCCTCAGCCAAGGCTTCTCTTACAGCCCTATTCACCAGATCGGAGACAGAGCAGGAAGTTTCAACTGACTTTAATTTAAGAGCCCTGTGTAAAACAGTGTCTAAATAAATGGTAGCACGTTTCGTAGGTGCAGCCATAACATTCCCTCCAAATATACTTTTTGACATTATAACGTTTTAACGCTTTAATGTCAAAAGTGCTTTCGCAAAAAAATCTTCTGAAGAATATTTTCGCCTCTTCACAGGGAGAGGAAATTTTGTGAAGTGCATGGGAGGAAACCGGGGGGATCCAAAAATGCTTCCTTCCATACACAAAAGACTATACTTCTAACCGGGTAAATTTATGAATTTGAAAATGGTTGTTGTAAGACGCCCGGAAGTCAGCCGAAGGCGCTACTTTAAGGTGCTTATTTATAGCGCCTTAACAATAAAAACGAAATTATCCGCGACTCATATGTTTTACCAATTATCTCTAAGATGTATATAAACAATTCTACAGTGGTGGACTCAGATATCTTTTTTTGTTAACATGGAGACTTTCGATTCAAATTACAGAATACACTCTTTTTTGAGCAAATATTCCACAAAAAGAGAGATTATAAAAAATCATTGCTATAGGGAGGAAAGAATCATGAAGCAATCGCTACCACCATTCAGCAGCAGTTTTACATCGGATATTCCCGATATATTAACGGAACTGGGATGCACCATTGCAGTAACCACTTATCAGGCAGGGAAAGTTATTTTTATAAGCGCCAATAAGGACGGTATTATACAACTGGCCCGTAACTTTAACACCCCCATGGGGATCACTCATAGCGGAAGGCGGATGGGAATCGTTACCAAAGGGGAAGTGGTCGTACTGGCCGACGATCCCAATTTCGCGATGAATTATCCGAAGCAGCCTGATACGTATGACGCCTTTATAGGGGAAAATGACGGAGTTATTAATTATTATAAGAATACGGGAAGCAGCACCAGTCCGACCTTTACCGCACAAACAGGAGCCAATAATCCTTTTAACGGAGTGGATGTGGGGAGTGCGAGTTTTCCAGCATTTGCGGATATAGACGGAGATACCAGTGATGTCGAAGACGACGCCTTTATCGGGGAAAAAGACGGAACTATCAATTACTATAATAATACAGCCACCTACTCCACTACTCCCGCTCCAACCCTGGATGAGTGGGGGATGATCATACTGCTGGCCATGACCATGGGGGGGCTGGCTTATAATTACAGGAAGAATCGGAATGAGCCTGTTGGGCTTGCGGGGTGAAGGGGCGCGGGATTCCCAGGCGTCACAAAGCGTGAAAATTCCCGAGAGGAACGCCGAACTCTAAATAGTTTGAATTAGCGCCTTCGGCGGATTCCAAAATAATCAGAGGACATCGTCCGTACAATGTAGGGGCAGACCTGCGTGTCCGCCCCTGACGTGGGCTAACGTAACCCGGCGGGGTGAACGGTTACCCCGTGGGCAAACACAACCACGGGGAACGTACCTGCCACCGTGGGCGAACACATAGGTTCGCCCCTACAGGGTTTTCCACACCCTCGCAAAGCCGCATAAAAAAGAGGTAAGCAATTTGTCATTTCGAACGTAGCGGAGCGGAGAGAGAAATCTTCCCCGTGAGGATCGATAGGACCGGTACGGAATGCTCACCTTTTTCCTATTGTTTATTCGACAAAAGACTATATATAATTAATAGAATAAATAAATCAGGAACAAGCAAAAAACGTAAATGTAGCCGATAAAATATGGTAAGATAAGCGGAGAAAAAATGAATAGTAAAAAGATTCCAAAAACCGATTCAATCCGGGAATTAGCCAAATTTTGGGACAATAATGAACTCACATCTTTTGACGACGAACTTGAGGAAGTAACTGAGCAGGTGTTTGAACGTGAAAAGGTATTGGAGATTCATTTATCTTCTGACGAGACTATGATTGTAGAAGGTATTGCAAAATCAAAAGGGGTTGCCATTTCAAAATTACTTCATGACTGGATTGTTGAAAAAGCACAATGTACACAGTAGAGGCTGCTGCATCTCAAGATTCCGGCCCCGACAAAAACATAGTAGTTCCAATAAATCGGAGACAAGCACAAGCAAGGCAGCCATTTTGTGAGCATTCAGTTATCAGCTTTCAGCTAAAGAACCTTCTTTGCATAATTGGGGAATAAACCAGGGACAGGCCCAAAATGCTTCTCATCCACATCCACTAAATATCCCCTTCAATGGAATAACTGCGATACATGTATTTTCCAACATAGGAAAAACAATTCCACTATAGTAGACTTTAACATCCCTTTTTGTTAATATCCGTTTTCTGTAAAAAACAATTCTCATCTTGAATTTATTGAGAAGGTTCAGACAAGACCTGTTTTTTACATCATTGCTCAGTTAAAAGAGGCGCAGAATAATAGCGTACCAAGGGGAGGACTATTTATGAGCCAATCGTTACAGCCTTTCAGCAGCAGTTTCACATCGGACATTCCCGATATATTGACGGAACTGGGATGCACCATTGTATTAACCACATATCAGGCCGGCAAGGTTATTTTTTTAAGCGCCAACAAGGACGGTCTGGTCCAATTGGCCCGCAACTTCAATACACCCATGGGGATCACCCATAGCGGAAGGCGCATGGGAATCGTTACCCATGATGAAGTGATCGTACTGGCCAACGATCCAAACTTCGCAAGGAATTATCCGAAGCAGCCCGATACTTATGACGCCTTCTATCTGCCCAGGTCCGTGTACTATACAGGAACCATAGACCTCCACGATATCGCCTGGGGAAAGCCGGGCTTGTGGGGTGTGAATACCCTCTTTTCCTCCCTTTCCATAATAGACGATGAGGAATACAGCTTCAATCCCAAATGGTCCCCTTCATTTATTACTGAGCTGCGCCCCGAGGATCGCTGCCATTTAAACGGCATGGCAATGGTCGATGGCGAGCCCAAATATGTGACAGCCCTTGGAGAGAGCAATAACAAAGAAGGATGGCGTGAGAACAAACTATCGGGCGGCGTTATCATGGAAGTACCTTCAAAAGAGATCCTATTCAGGGGGCTCTCCATGCCCCACTCCCCTCGTGCGATTGGCGATAAACTCTATTTTCTCAATTCCGCTACCGGGGAACTGATGGCGGCGGAGCCGGAACAGGGGATCCTATAGAGCGTCAACCGAGCGCCCGGATTTGCGAGGGGCCTTGCCGGATATGGGGACTATCTCTTTGTGGGAACATCCCGGATCAGAGAGAAACATCAGCACAGCGATATGCCGGTGGCAAAGGGCGAGACCTTTGCCGGAGTTGTGGTAATCCACCGTCCGACCGGCAATATAGCGGGAAGCATACGCTACCATACGACCTGTAAGGAGATATACGATGTGGCTGTATTGCCCGGTGTTATCAGACCGGGCATATTGAATCACAGCTCCTCTTTTCACAGGAATCTGCTCTCCATGCCTGGAGACTATTTTTACAAGGATATGGAAGAGTTTTTTCCTGAGGGGAAGAGATTCGATTCAGAGAGTCTCGGAGTATTAAAGAGCAGTGAAAATCGTAACCGCTTCATGGAGAGAGTCGCAAAAGGGGTTGTAACCGTTGCCCTGGCCGGGGGGCTTACTATTCATGCCCCTGATATTGCAAATGCAGTTACCCCGGCTTTTACTGAAAAAACAGGGAACAATAATCCTTTTAACGGAGTGGATGTGGGGAGTATTAGCGCACCTGCATTTACGGATATAGACTCAGATAGTGACACTATTGACGATGACGCCTTTATCGGGGAATTTGACGGAACTGTCAACTACTATATCAATACAGCAGCATATACCAATACTCCCGCCCCCACCCTGGATGAGTGGGGAATGATCATACTACTGGCCATGACCATGGGGGGACTGGCTTATAATTACAGAAAGAATCGGGATGAACCTGTGGGGCTTGCTGGGTAGAGGGCCAAGGTAAAACAATTATGGAAATTAAGGGAAACTATATGTGAATTTATTTAGATAAGGAAGGGATTGATCACCGTGACGGTTTGAAAACATTGGCCACTGTTTAGGTCTTCCGTGAGTAAGTAAGTGGCTTTGCCTTCGATGGCGCTGACGACAATCAGACTGTCCCACCAGGAGAGCATGTGTTGTTGCTGTAAGTCGATTGCCTTTAGAAAGGATTTTCGGGTTGGAGAATAAGTTGGCCAAGTGGAGAGGTCTTCGGCGATTTCTTTACGCTTGACACCATCTATCTTATCTGCGAATTTATTGAGAAGAGCAGCCTGAACTTCAAAAAGAACCTGAAAACTCAAGAGTCCATTGCCGGATCGCCATAGAATTTCTATAAATTCCCATGCTCTTTTTTGTTTCTTTGGCGAGTCCTCATCTAAAGAATAGAGAAAGATATTGGTATCAACAAAACATCGGCTATCTGTATAATTCATCCCGGCTCCAAATTATATCGTCGTTAAGACCCAGATGATTGTTTTTACAATTGGATAAAAAACGTTCAACAGATGAAACCTCTTTTTTCCTTTGAAAATTTTCATCAATAATCACAACGACGTGTGCATCACCTGTGGCTATATCGCCGGGAAGTTGAATACTCAACATATGATCTTCTCCAATGGTTAGCGTGGTTTCAATTGTTTTCACTATTCACTCCTCCTTGTTATAGAAATTTCCATTTTGTTTAGGTATGGTGACCCATAAAATATTATAGCATATACTGTCAGGATTCGATTTATTGATTACTAGGGGACGGAAAAATCGGGACAGGCAAAAAAATGAGCGTCATTTTTTACAATTTTATCAGGTTCCGAACCGGGAGCGATCTATCAGACACAACGACATAAGAGTTTACATCTTCCTAAGATTCATAATCATATTTCCATCCCTTTACTTTATAACCACCGTCGATTTTATCAATGACTACCTTATCATGCCCTTTACCTCTCTGACCGCTTATCTCTCGTCATTATCTCTTAACCTCCTGGGTATACACAATAAAATCAACGGACTCTGCCTGGTTGCGCCCAACAGGTCCGTCGATATCACCCGTGAATGTTCCGCTATTGAGGTGTTTGTTTTCTATCTCTCCTGGATCGTGGCCTATTATAAAGCGGTGAAAGAGAAGATCATCGGAGCGGTTGTCGGTTTTTCGATTATCTTTTTAACCAATTTGCTCAGAGTTATGGCCATCTTTATCGCCATTGTCTATTTGGGAAGGTATGAACTCTTCCATCAATATATCGGACAGGCGATGATCATTGCCGTTACCTTCGGGGTGCTTCAGTTGTGGACCAGGGATAAGCTAACCCCATCGGCCCTTCTGAGCAAACAGAATTTGAATATATTAAAAAGAGCGGCCCTCTTCTTTTTCACTGTTGCGGCGGGGTTGATCATACTGGACAGGGTGAAGAACAGGGAATTGGCGGATTATCTGACAACCATTGTCCTGAACCATACCCGGTTCCTGCTGGGATTATTCGGCATTCATACGACAGTGGATAACCTGGTAATCCGCGGCCAGGGGGCGAACATCCTGTTCGCCTCGGGATGTCTCACCACCCCTCTGGCTGTATTATATATCGCCTTTGTCCCGGTCTCCGGATTTTCCAATAAAACAAAATCTCTCCTTCTGTTGGCCGCCATTCCCATCTTTTACCTTATCTCCCTTTTCCGGGTGGCCTCCTTTTTCATCTTTCCCTTTGTAAAACCGGATCAATCCAACTTCTTTTACAACCATCAATATACTGTTTTTTTCATCGTCCTTATTGTATGCACGACTCTTTTCTACTATTACAGAGAGGAACCTAAAAGGGCGTTTAAGGTTTTCATACTCACACTGTTAACGGCTCCGGTCTCTATCTTTATCTGGCGGCAGGCGGGACCATTTTATAACGACTATCTGCTCAATTCACTGCCGGCGTATTTTTTCGGCGTCAGGGAGCTTGCATATGATCCGAATCGGATATTATCATCCATGCCTGCCTTTGAGTTCGTGCTTACGGTATCGCTCTTTTTGTGGTTTCCGGAGAGCGGAATTGTGAAAAAGGTGAAACGAATCTCCTGTGTGCTGCTGTTTTGCTATCTCTGGCAACTGACAGTCATCGGCTTTATCGGCGCCTATAAAATCCCCCTTTACCCAAGATTCCTGAGGGTTTTATCGATCGCTCCGCCTTTTGTATACTGGTTTTATTTATTAGTTCGCACGGAAAGAGGCAAAGGCGCACAGTATAAGGAATAGTTTTATCCCGGAGATTGCTTTTAATGTCTATGATTTTATGTTTCCCCTACAAATGGATTGACAATAGGCATTTGAAACCATACACGCCCTTCACTACCTTTCATTAAAGTATAGAGCTAAATATTAGAATCAAGCATTAATAAAAGATTTCAGAATGCCGGGCCGGACGAACACTCAGGTTCACCCTTACATCTATTATATCATGGTAAATCATAACACTATTCACTGAATCATTGTTAGTAGTTATTAAGGAAGAAATCGAGGACAGCTAAAAAAGCGATTACTTGCTTAAAAGAGCTATAAATTTCTCTACAGTAATATTAGCTTTACGTATTTGAGTTCGTAAAAGACCTTTATCAAGATATTTATGTAAAGGTATCGTTAAGACAACTGTCATTCCTTTTTTAATTAAGCTGACATGACTTCCCTTCTGCCTGTCTTTAATCCACCCTGCTTTTTCAAACGCTCTAATGGCTTCATTGCCGGAACATACAGGCAGCTTAGGCATCAAACAGCAACCTCTAATTCCTCTATTTCTAAGGGGATTGGCAAATTATTGGCCTTTCTGGTGCCTATACTTAACTCGATAGCTTCTTTTATGTTATTCATTGCTTCTTCTTTTGTTTTCCCTTGGGTTACACACCCGTCGAGTGAGGGGCATTCAGCGATAATATAGCCATCTTCTCCTTGAGTTAATGTTATAAAAAACCTCATTTTTAACCTCCTCATTAAACATTATTTATTTTAAGACCAAGGATTTTTAAAAACATATTAACTTTCATCATCATTACCATTAATTGGTTTTAAACTATAACCTAAAAATGATAATTAGATCGGGATTCGGCTGTAAAATCAAGCACTTATGCTGCGTTGGCTTCACCGATTGAGTGCTCAACGCAGCTCTGCTACGCCTGCGCCTAAATCGGCTTGCCTCCTTGCCTAAGCACTTGCTTTTATAACCTCGGTACTCGACCTAATTGTCACTTTTAGGCATAAATATAAGTTCTCAATAAGTCGAGATATATAAATAAATTCTTTCTCGCATAGTAGAATTAAGAATAGTAAAAAGAGTTGAAAAAGTCACAATTACAAAGCTTAAGGGAAGAGTATCAAAAGGGAGAGTAAGGAGTCAACTTATATATACCTCTTCAAATCCCCCAAATATGCCTCATAATGTTTCCATTTATTGACGGACCCCCTATAGATCGGACGGCGTACCTGCCAATTGCTTGCCGTACGGACAATTTTTTTCTGTTTGTAAAAAGAAAAACAGCGATCGTCCCTGTCAAGCTCCAAAAAATCCAATAGTTTGGGAATATTGGTTTCCGAATCATAAACCAGCGCCTCATAATGGATATCGAATATCTCCAGGGGCAAACACTCTTTCCAATGGTTCATTAAACGGCGATACTCTCGGAAATACCTGCCAAGGGTCTCCGGATCATATGAATATTGACCACCGGCGTGAAAACAGGTAAAGTAGTTGGACAGGCAGGTATCCATCCCGTTTCTTAGGCAATGTACGATTTTCACCTTTGGAAAGATCAGAGCGATAAAGCCGAGAAATAAAAAATTGGCAGGCATTTTATCCGCGATGCAAAGGACCTTCTCTTTTTTGCATTTCTCGCTGATAATCGATAAATAGCTCTCTCCCTGTCTCTTCAATACTTCATGATTCGCCATCTTTATTGCTTCGAGATAGTCGCCCTCCTTTCCGGTCAGACCCGGTGTCTCATTGGCGATTCTTTCGATATCGTCCAGTTCCCCCACGCCATAAGCACGAGGATGGGCGGCAATGATTTGTTCGACAAGGGTTGTTCCCGATCTCGGCATACCGACAATGAAAACAGGAAGTCTTGTCTCTAGCCCCGATCTGTCATGACTCCCAAAGAATCCCTCTGTGAATGTCTTAATCGTTCTATTTACAAAATTCACCAAAGGGCGCAGATCCGGTTTCATTAAATGATGCTTAATAAGATTTCCCTTTTCAAAAAAACCGAAGGCCTCTTTGAACATTCCGCAATCATCAAAGATTTTCCCTAAAGCAAAAAAGAGATAAGCCCTGTCCGGTGTGGATAAATGATCTCTCTTTAACAGCGCTTCTATCGACTTTACGTCTTCGTCATCGGCGGAGGAGTATTTTCTACACTGCGTGATGTGCCTGTACGTGTCTGCAAGAGTCGGTTTTATGCGGATCGCCTCTCTGTAGGCCTCTTCGGCCTCTTTGATACGTCCCTGATCTTTCAGAGCGTTTCCCAAATTGTTATATGCCTCCGCAAAAAGAGGTTCGCCCTCTATCGCCTCCCTGTAAAGAGCTTCCGCCACTTCCGCCTTTCCCTGAGACCAGTAAACATTACCCAATATGTTTAAAGCGCGAGAATTTCGGGGAGAGGTCTCCATAATTTGTAAAAGCGTACGCTCCGCCTTCTCGTATTTCCTCTTCTCATACAAATAGACGGCATACTCAAGGGCCTTTTGAAGGGGTACTCTTGTCATGATTTATTCCGAAAATAGACTGACTACGAGAAAATGTAGGGGCAGACCTGCGTGTCTGCCCCGGCGGTGGCGAAGGAATAAAACGCGCCGGAAACCGACACACGGCCGGGGCGAACACGTAGCTTCGCCCCTACGATTCATCATGCATAATTTTTATGTTTTGTGGTGACCTGCGGTGTCATAGACGTTTATTGTAAGTTGTATTCCAAAATTTTTTTATCAAATCCGGTTTTTAACTTCAAGGCGGTTTTAAACGTTGCTTCGGCTTTCTCAAAATCTTTTTGTAACATATGGATTTTACCCTTTATAATATAAAAACCGGCTTTAATGAAATCGATATTCCCGTTATCGGAATATCTTAATACCAACTCATCTATTACTTCAAGGGCCTTATGGCTCTCTTTTTTCTGTAGTTTTTCTATAATATTGTCCATCAAATCAAAAGAAATATCGGACATGGACGATACATAGTACTCCCGGTTCACCTCATTCAGCGCCCTGAGATACTCCTCCTGATTTACAAACTTTAATCGAGTATCGATTAAGGCCCTCTCGAAATCTCCTTTTTCAATATAACCGATAATATGATTATAATAAAGCTCCTGTCTCATTCTATAGGCGTTGCCGTAACGTCTGTGTTTGTAACTCCTGATCATAAAGGCGGACAAAAAAGAGTCTTCCCCCTTTGCCCGGTCGCCCAATATAATATGGAGTTTTCCCAGATGCTCATAATAACGCCAATTATCAGGATAGGCCCTTGTAATTTTAT
Organism: Candidatus Magnetocorallium paracelense; assembly: GCA_029001845.1. Classification (GTDB taxonomy): domain Bacteria; phylum Nitrospirota; class Thermodesulfovibrionia; order Thermodesulfovibrionales; family Magnetobacteriaceae; genus Magnetocorallium; species Magnetocorallium paracelense. The sequence goes on from JAREWP010000033.1 coordinate 53,018, forward strand.
CGATCTGTTTTAAAGCGCTTTTTGCATCCCCCTCTTTCAACAGATGAAAAAAATTGTGATACCCCCACTCCCTGTGCAAAAGAGAGATTTCTTTGTTGATCCACTGATAATTGGGGGACAATCGTTTTAGATCCTGTAAAATCTCCTTAGTAAAGTCGGAAGGCTCCTTTCTGACGCCATAAGCAAGGGCATTGGTATCCAACAGAACGGCCCGTGACAGAATATAGGGATTGTAAGGATTATGAAGACAAGCCCTTTTTACCATGTCCATGGCTTTCCGGTAATCCTCCATGCTTTTGGTATAATGAAACCTCTTTATTAGAGCTCTGGCTGAAATATCTTCATAGTAATAATTATCAGGCGCCGATTTTAATCCCTTTGAGATGAGATCTTCGATTCGGGGCCACTCCTTTTCCACATCCCTCTCTCTTACTATGTGAAACAACCTGTCAGCATATACTTTGTCCGTCGATTCGATGGCAAGGAGGATCAAAACTGTTGTGATAAAGGAAGCGAAGAGAAATCTGAGAGGTCGCTTTGCTTTGGCGATACCGGTTGCAGGAGGCGCCTGAATACAAAGGGAAAGAGACAAACCGCAGAGTATCCAGAAAAATGAATTCAGCACTATATCGGGCCAGCCAAAGATATCCTGAACAAGAAAGCCTGACAGGGATGAAAGGAAGGCCAAAGAGAGAAGTCCGGTATTACCGTCAGCACGATTGTTTCGATATCTTTTGATAAGAAAGAGAAAAAGAGAGACAATGAAGATCGAATAGAATAAAAGCCCGGGAATACCTGTTGAGACAGCCATCTGTAAATAGCCGTTGTGAACATTTGACGGTATGGTGTCTCCCCTGTAATATTGATTGAACTTCAATGGCTTGTATTCAGGAAAGAGGTGTCTGTAGCCGTCAAAACCAACTCCCTTGAGGGGGTAGTCACCGATCATGTAAACAGCGGCTTTATAATGAAGGAACCTCCCCTCTATGGACTTGTCGTTATTTATATAGAAAACGGACTGAAATCTATTGGCGATTCGTTCAAGGCGATTCGTGCTCTCTTTTAAGCTTAAGATACTCATTGGATGGAAAATATACTTTTTGTCATTTTTTAAAAGATCGAGATTTAATGAAGAAAAAGCAATAGCAAGGAAACTTATGATAATGAGATAAAAGGCCAATGTCTTTAATTTAACAGCTTTTATTTTTATATACGAGATAAGTAATATTGAAAAGGAGATAACCGCTCCGACCCAGGGGCCTCTTGCATTTGTTGAAAAAAAGGCAATCAGAAACAGAACGAAAGTCATTATAGGAAATATCTTTTTAAATCCCCTGGATAAAAGAATAAAGGTGAATACAAAGGGCAATGAAAGACCAAGCACAGCAGCAAAAATTACCGAATTCCCAAAGGTCGATCCGAATCTGAATCCACCGCCCCATTGGACCGGGTCGAGTCGGAGTTCGTGGATAAGGGCATAGAGAGCAGCAGGTATTAATGCAAATATAAACAGTTTTACAATTCTCCGAATTCCTGTTTCTTTCAAAGGGAGTGTGGCGGTCACCCAAAAGAGCAGGAGGTAATACAGATGAGTCAGCAAGCCGTTATTTGTGTGATATAAACCGTGTAAAGCGGTATATTTGTGTAATGCAAAAAAAGTGGTTCCTGTCCACCAGAGGGCCGTGGCGAGTATAGGATAAGCAATTGAAGCCGGTATTTTCTTTAAACGGCCCTTTATTAAATAATAAGACCATAGTATGGTTAAAGGGACGGCTATAATCCTCAATGCCGCCAGTTTGGGCAGAGAGAACTGGGAGGAGAGTTTAATACTGAATATCAGAGAAAGAAAAATAAATAAGAAACCGTATAAAATTTCTTCAATAGGAATGCTTTTTTTACACATCATCGTATGTACATAGTGAATCAATACCATTAACTTAAGGAGTGAAGTGCCTTCCGACAGAAGCGGGTCATGTCTGAGAAGGCGCAGCGCAGCGGAGCCTTCGAGTTTAGCCGGTGAAGGCGGGAGGTGCTTTACTCCTTAAGTTAATGACATTGCATGGTGAATTGCAATAGTACACAATATGTTAACATAATTTTTTAAAGTCACGGTTTAGCTTCACAGTCGCTGCTGTGAAACGATTTGTAGCTTCTCAATAAGCTGAGGTATACAACCCTCCGGCTTTTTTAAGGGGGAATACTTGTCAACGCCATCCGTTCCGATTCGTAAATCAAAATTTAACGCAATTCACTGAATACTCATAAATAGTCAGTCCTTAATTCGACGCAATTATAACAACAGTGCTATAATGAGCGGCTGCAGAAATGAGAAGCAATATATCCTGTTACGAAACATTTATGCGAGGCAAGCAAAAAATTTCATAAATATCGTTATGAACATAGGGATAAACGTAATCACTTCCAACAAAACCCTTCGAGGTACGGACCGGTATGCTTTGGAAACCTTAAAAAGCCTTGCCGAAATCGACAAAAGGAACAACTACTTTATCTTTCATGCGCACTGGCAGAAATATATAGGTATACCGAAATGCGAAAATTTTCATTCCATCCGCTTGGCGCCGCCTCCGGGCATTGCTTCCAAAGCGCTTTGGAATGCTTTTCAGTTTCCCGAAGTTACGAAAAAGTATAAACTGGACCTGATCCACTACACAAACCCTATACCTCTGGTGAGAAAGGAACGCCCTGTAATCGTCACTATTCACGATCTGGCGGAATTTTTTATCCCTGCAAAATACGGAATATTTAAAAGCCGCGCAAAGCGCTTCTCTGTGAGATTGAGCATAAAAAAGGCCGATTATATTTTAGCTGTATCGGAAAGCACAAAAAGAGGAATAATCGATCTCTTCGATTCCGATCCCGATTCCATTGGCGTAACTCTGGAGGGTCCCCCCAAGGCGAGCGCTTTTCATATAAGCGATCTTGATTATATCCACAGCAAATACGGTTTCGGGAAAAAATACATCCTCTATGTAGGAGTTATGGAAAGAACAAAGAAGATCGACGCCATTATAAGGGCCTTTTCCAGACTGAGTGAGCCACTCAAAAACAGTTATAATGTCGTAATCGTTGGTAACAAGGGAAACGCCTCTAAAGAGGTCGAAAAAGCCGTACAAGAGGAGGGCTTACATAACAAAGTGTTTTTCCCTGGCCATGTTTCGGAAGAGGATCTCTATTGCATTTACAAAAAGGCGTCTCTCTTTGTTTTTCCCTCCCTGGTGGAGGGATTTGGCCTGCCGGTGCTGGAGGCCATGAGATACGGAGCGCCGGTCGTGGCGTCCAACTCCTTTTCCATCCCTGAAGTCGCCGGAGACGCCGCGATGCTCGTGGACCCGCGCAATGTAAATGAATTAACAGATGCAATCAGCGCTGTTTTAACAGACAATGGCCTGAGAAAGCGACTCATTGATAAAGGGCTGAAAAGAGTATCACAGTTTTCCTGGACTAAAACTGCGGAAAAAACATTGGCAATGTATAAAATGGCGGGAAGTTTGATATAAACAAAATGTCAGACGTCCTAAATGCCCGACGTCTTTTTTTCACAATAGACCGATCTTCTTAAAATGCTCCATAAGGTCCGGGTCTTTTGTTAACATCTCTTTTATCATTAACTCGGTTTTTCGGAGCCTGTCGATAAACTGATCCATATCTTTAGGTATTTTTCTGTCCCTTATTATACTATAAAAAACTCCGCCGATTATAATTCCAAGTAAGGTTATAAGTAAATTTTGAATAAATTCGAAGCGTTTATCGACCTGTTCGAAACGTTTATCGACCTGTTCGAAGCGTTTATTCATATCTTCTCTTAAAGTGTTCATATCTTCTCTTAAAGTGTTCATGTCTTCTCTTAAAATGTTCATGTCTTCTCTTAAAAAATTAATCTGTTCAAGAACAAGCCGAGTTTCGGAGGATATTGTTTGAGTTGTGCTTTTTAGGATGTCATCGGAGGCCCATAAATGATCACGAAAGAAAAACAACGCCACAATAGCGATTATCCATATTTTTGTCTGTCTCATATATCACCTTTATATATCGATAGTAATATAATAATGACGTTTTTATCAATAGATAAAAACGTCCGATAGGAGAGAACTAAAGAAATCAGAATATCGATTGTAATATCATAGCCTGAAAGGTTTACTTACAGCCTCTGAATCGTTGGAACTTACGAACTTGAAAACAAAGTTTCCTTTAACCTCGCTTTCCATGGGAAAGTTGATTATGATCGTTGTTTTTAGCCGTTTTTTAAAGACATAACCGGTGTTGTAATTGACTCCCTCCCTTTTGACACAATAATTAATCATCGTCATGCCGCCGCTGTCAATATGATCGAGAACCGCCTTTTTTATAACGATATCTCTGTTTCCCACCTTTAGAGAGAGCGATAGCCTTAGTTTGTACTCTAATCCTTCGGCAATATATTTCGCAGTAAGAGAGTCTATTAATATCGACGGGCGGGGCTTGAATACATAAACAAGGCAAGATAAAAATACTACAATGGCGAGGACCGAAAATACTACCGTATAAGTCAAAGCGGCTCCGCAGTCCCGAATTTCTCTTTTAGCGCACTGTCGACAGGAGCGGGAACAAGAGCCGTGACGCTCCCTCCAAGGGAAGCGATCTCCCTGACGGCTGTTGAGGTAATGAAGGAGTATTCCTCTGAAGGCATTTTGAAAATCTGATCTATATCCGGTTTCAGCCTCCTGTTTACAAGAGCCATCTGGAGCTCGTATTCAAAATCGGAAACAGCGCGTAATCCACGTATGATTACAAGTCCGCCTTTTTTTTCCACATAATCTACCAATAAGCCGTTAAAAGCGTCTATCTCGACACACTCCGTACCGACAAGAGACTGCTCTATCAAAGAGATTCGTTCTTCTAGGGAAAAAAGAGGGGTTTTATGGGGATTGGTGGCGACTGCCACAATTATTTTGTCGAATAACCGTATGCTTCTGAGAACGATATCGAGATGGCCGTTCGTAAAAGGATCGAAAGTTCCGGGGTAAATAGCAATTTTTTTCATACAATAATCTCTTTCCTAAATTTTAAATGAGTCCTAACTGTTTAGTCTATAATTTTTATCCTGACAATTGACTCGAAAGGACTTAATTTTAACCACGAAGATCACGAAGGGCGCGAAGAAAAAAATGCTTAAAAAAACTTCGTGTCCTTCGTGATCTTCGTGGTTAAAACTGTTCTTTCTATCTATAAATTTTCATACTTTCCGGCGAACCGGAGGATCAAGGACATTTATCCGGTAACCCTCTCTGCATAGTTAGAATCGGCTGCAGATTTCCTCGGCTTAAAAACTACTTTACATATAAGCTTAAAACCGTATCACCATATTTATAACTCTTTTTTAACGACAGGCAGCCGGAATTTCGGGGCATTGTTTTTTTGAAAAAATGTTCGACCACGGCTTTACCATTTTCAGCCAGAATATTTGTATCTCCAAGGAGCGGGAGGATTTCGTCCAGGTCTTTTGTGTGATAGGGAGGATCGAGGAATATGAAATGAAAAGTCTCCTTTTTTTTCGATAATCTTTTAATCGCTTCGCAGGCATCCGCCTTTATCACATGTATCTCATCGCAGGGACAGCTCGATTTTACAGAGGCAATCGAATTTACAGCCAAAGGGTTCTTGTCGACAAAGACAACTTTCCCGGCGCCTCTGCTTAAGGCTTCCATACCAACGGCTCCGGTGCCGGCGAACAATTCTAAAAAAGAGGAGTCCTTTATATCTTCGCCAAGAATATTGAATAATGACTCCCGAACTTTGGACATTGTGGGACGAAGGTTTTTAGGCGGTTTCGATATAATTTTTTTTCCTTTGTCAATACCTCCGATAATTTTCATTGCAAACCGATGGCGGAATCCAATATTTCATATATGCTTTTTAACGAGAGGGAACTGTCGCCGATCTCAAAAACGGATCTTCCATGTAAATCGTTATCGAATACCGATTCGTCGTCAGGAACGATGCCCCCGATTTCAAGCCCCTCATCGCCGGCGATTGAGCGCAATTGCCCCTCCTCTTCACCATGCACTCTGTTGACTATAAGGGTGCTTTTGGCAATATCCAGCGACAATTCATTCACAAGACGGACGATTCTTCCGGCGGTCTTTATTCCTTTTAAAGTGGGATCGCTGATGATAAAGAGCATATCCACGGCGTGAGTCGTTCTCCTGCTAAGATGCTCCATTCCGGCCTCATTGTCGAGCACCACATAGGAGTAAGTGTCAGAGAGTTTATCCGTATATTTTCTGATAATATTATTGGCTGCGCAGTAACATCCCGGGCCCTCGGGCCTGCCCATAACGATCATGTCGAATCCGCGGGCCTCTATAATAGCCTGCTGTATCTGATAATCGAACAACTGCTCCATGTTCATCCCTCCGGGACGACTTCCGCCGGAGCGTATTGTAGCGAGAGATTCCTCCCGCAATTTGCCGATCGTAGTATGAATATCTACACCCAGAGCCTCGTTCAGGCAGGCATTGCTGTCTGCGTCCACTGCCAATACAGGCTTTTTAGTCCTTTCTAAAATATATTTTACCGTTATGGCGGCGATAGTTGTCTTTCCGGTGCCGCCTTTGCCGGCGAATGCTACTGTATAAGCCATTGTTATTAACTCCTTGTAACGGGAAAACGGTTAATTTCGAACATATTTGTCAAATACTTTACATACAAAAAAAACGGAGAAATTATCGGGATTCGTAACAGTAATGGTATTGTCCCTGTCATCGATAATCTCCCTTTTACGGAATTCGTCCAGAATAATCTCTTCCTCCTTAAAATATTCACTGAAACTAATCTTATATTTCTCTTCGATTTGGAAACGGTCGATAGTGAACCAAGTGCGGAAATCCTGTACAATCTCACGTCTGATAAGGTCGTCGCCGGTTAATTTATATTTACGCGATATGGGAAACGCTCCGTTCATAACGGAAGTCTCATATTCAGAAAGCGAGTAAGTGCATAAGAAGTAATAATTCTCCGAGATTCTGGCGGCGCTGCTCATGCCCACGCCGATTACGTCGTGAAATGTACCGGGACGATACCCCAGGCGATTCCAGTCAAGGCGTCCCCTGTTCCATGCTTTGGCAAGAGCGTCGTCGGACCTGGCGAAGTGGTCAAATCCGATGCGCTTGTAACCGTTATTCGTTAAAGCTTTGACGCCGGTCTCGAACAACCCGGTTTTTTCTTCAAGATCGGGCAGACCGTGTTTCTCCATAAGCTTTTGATGTTGCAGAAATTGTGAGATATTGTTTAAAGGATAGAGACAGACGCGATCAGGTGCGAAATCTACTACTCTGCCCATTGTGTCCTCAAAGGTTTTCCTGGTTTGTTTAGGCAATCCGCAAATGATGTCCATGTTTACGCCGGTAAACATATCTCTTGTATCATCTGTAAGCAAAGATTCCATTAACGATTGAGGTTGAATTCTGTTGACAGCCTTTTGAACATCGATGTTAAAGTCCTGTATGCCAAAGGAAATTCTGTTAATTCCCTTTGAGCGATAGTATTCAAGGTCTTCCATTTTGGAAAATCTGGGATCGATTTCAATGGAAAAAAAACGATCTTCCCTTTTTCCTGTTAATGATCCGATCTTTTCAATAAGAGTGTCGAACTCTTTTTTATGTAAACAGGTGGGTGAGCCTCCGCCTAAATGTATTTCCGCGAAGTCGGGATCAATCGAATTCTTATCGAAGAAATCGGAGAGAAGTTCAATCTCTCTGTAAAGAACATCCATGTATTTCTGCACTTTTTGGTAATCATTGGTAACAAAAGTAGTGCATACGCAATAAAAGCACTGCCTGGGGCAGAAGGGGATGTGGACATACAGGCATTTGGGATTACTCTTACCATTGGAAGCAATGTTTTTTAATACCTTTCTGTAAGTACTGTCATTGTCGGTTTCGTCCCAGTAGATTTCATGGGGATACTCGAGATAGAATTCAAATTCCTCGAAATTGAATTTATGAGATATTTCATCAATAAAATTCTTGTCTTTCTTCATGCAATCTCTCTCGATTCTATCTCGTCAATGGCGTCCTGAGCAGATTCGGCAATATCTTTATTTTCATGGCTCAATAGTTTTTGTAAATAGGGAATGTGTTTTGTCTTGCCGATTATTCCGAGCGCATAGGCAGAGTCACCCTTTACAAGGTCCTTGTCATCGGAAAGCAGAGGCGCCAGAATATCGGCCAACTCATCAATACCGGCTGCCTCGATTTCCTTTAACGACTCTATAAGAGCAATAACTCCGATTCTGACCTTGATTCTCTCATCCCTGAACAAGGTCGGCACGATTTCTATCAGTCCCTTATCGTGCTTAAACATATCTACAATATTCTCGAGAAAGCCCTTTTCCATGTATTCTGCGACCATCTCTTCCAGTCCCTGATCCTTATTGTTTTGCTGCATCAAATTTTCCATAAAATAGTCTATTGACAATGTCATTAACTTAAGGAGCAAAGCACCATCCGCCTTCAGCGGCTAAACTCGAAGGCTCCGCTTCGCTGCGCCTTCTCAAACATGACCCGCTTCCGTCGGAAGGTGCTTCACCCTTTAAGTTAATGGTATTGTGTCTGTTGGTAAAAAACATGAAACGTGATTAACATGAGAGGCAGGATTTTAAATCTGCCCGGCTATAAAAGGAATCGTCAGTATAAGGCGAGATTCCCCAATACCTCTGTGAACACTACTTTTTTACTACTTTACGAGTAGAGTTGTCAATAGCCGTTGACATTCGGATTGGGAAGAAGTTGACTTGATACCATTACAATGAACATAAACCTATCCTCTATTCGGCAACGATGCAATCAATCAAGTTAGCGATTAGTAATCTCGATTATTTTCACCAGGGCCTTTTCCGTCAGGTTCTCATGACCCTTTGTTACAAGAAAGTCGGATTCTTCGACTCCCTCGATCACAGTGTAGCCGTCCTGTTCCCATGAAACATCTACATAAACCTTTTCCACTATTTCCACGGAGTTAATGGTTTTAACAATAAATACACACCTTCCTTTCCCGTCCTCCGTAACGGCTGAAAAAGGCACTACAAATGAAGTCTCCGGTTCCAGTTCTCTTACATGGATATTTAAAAATATTCCCGCCATGACAGGTACTGAGGGATCATTGTTATCGATATAAATTTCAGCGGCAAAAAGTCTTGTTTCCATATCGGCTTCAGGGGCGACATATTTGAGTTCACCCCTAATGGCGCCGTCAGAATACGGCGAATGTACCGACACCTCTACCCCCTTATTTATGAAATCTATTTTTGAAGCAGCGATCCCTGTCTTAATTACAATGGTACTGTAATCTATGATTTCAAACAAAAGGTCTTTTTGGCTGACAAAAGTGCCGCGGTCTACATGGCGTCGCTGCACGACTCCGCTAAATGGAGCGCTAATCGTAGTTTTATCGAGATTTAATTTTTCCATATCTCTCCTGGCAATGGCTGCTGCAAAGGAGGCTTCCGATTTTTTTAACAGCCCTTCAGAGGATTGCACTCTGTAAAGCTGCGCCAGGTATTGTTCCTTTATACCGGCATAAAGGGCTTCCTCTCTGTTATACTCGGAGCGTGAAATTATCATTTGAGTAAGCAGGTCTTTCTTTCTGTTCAGTTCCTTTTCAGCAGTGCTTAATTCGGTTTTGATCTGTTCAAATCTCTTGTTTTGAAGTCTGTTGTCAAGTTTCTGAAGTTCCAGCTCCGCTTCGGCGCGACGCACATTGGCCTCTTCTATGTCTAAGGAAATCCTGAAAGCTCTGTCATCGATTCGAATAAGGGGATCATCCTTTTTCACTTTCCTGCCGGGCTCTGCTTTGGGAGCTGTATACACGACAACTCCCGACACCTCGGACCTGACCAGCGCCTTATGCCGTGGAAAGGCATTCCCCATAATATTTATTTCCCGCCTGAAGGGGTGTTTTTTAAGCCTCATGACCGTTACAGGAACCCTCAGATCCTCTTTGGATTCGACGGGCTCGATCTCTCTTTTCGTGGAAAAGATGTAGGCTATAATAAGGGCGGCAATCGTTAATATGAAAAATATTAACAGCAGGCTTTTTCTAAGGGAGATATTATCGGTATTGCCGGAAATGGACATTTACTGAAATGAGATAATTGCTCATAGAGGTCAATTATCTGAGGTCGGTCTTTTGTTAGAAATAGTTTCTTCAAACTATTTTGACACTTGTAATAAATATGTAACATTTAAAGGGCGGTGACAGTTGTCGTATTTAGGCATATACAGGTAGTAATATTTCGCTGTCGGCCTGAGTCTCCACCCCCCTGCGAGCAGATGCAATAGATGTTTCGTATTCTTGAATTAAACCATTGTTGCTTCTTCTTTTTCGGGATGCGACTCAAAGCAGTTTTTAACATCGTCCTGTGTAAAGTATTTCTGACCGCAAACACTGCAAACGTACTTTGCTCCGTCTCGATGAAATGGTTCCTGTCCCGGTGTTCTGCATAGTTCCTTACTGTCTGCCATAAAATTCTCCTTTACATATTCTATTGAGAGAACATCTCCCTGAAATTTTTTATCTTTTGTATTGCGGCAGTAAATTTTTTTAAGAATTTTCTAAACAGTTCCCTTCTGCTGAGATCATTCATAAAAGAGAGAAGCATAAGTTTCACAGCCCTTACATACGTTTCATCGTCTGTCATTTGACAGAGTGCGTCAATTCCTGCGGGACCGCACTGTTCAAGAAGTTTAAGGGCCTTTTTTTGCTTATCCGAAAGCGCCGCGAATGTTTTCAGGTCCTCAGGGGCAATATCGGTTTGGATTAAAATATCCAGGTTTTCACGAACGGCAGGCGGAATACTCTCCGTTTTTATATTGGCATCTTTCGTACTTTCATTTTTCTTTGCATTGTCATGATTTACACAGTCTTGTTTTACGGGATCAGTCTTTATTTCTCTGGGCAACTCCTCTTTGATCTGTTTATTGATCCTGGATTGGCCATCGGTCATTAACTTTTTTATTTTACTGGACATTTTTTACTAAATTCTTCTGCAAGATTGGTTATATTCCCGATTGCCTTATTGGCTCTTGGAAAATCGTAAACAGGAATGCCTGCGATCTGAGATTGATTGACAGCCTCTCTTTCATATACTCTGGTATCGAGGATCCTCTCTTTGTATTCCGATAACTTCTCTTCTATTACTTCATTTGTCAGCTTTGCAGCCTTTTTTACTCTTGACAGGACTATAAACCAATTATCATTGAGCTCTCCCTCTCTGACCTCCTGCATCTTTTTAATAAAATCCGCCAAACCGTCTATTGAACGACTTGAAGGCTCACATGGAATAAGGCAGTAATCCGTTACTGTAAGGGCGTTTTCCACCAAAGGGCCCAGTGACGGCGGACAGTCAATAAAAATAATGTCATACCTGCCTTCCTTAACTATGCTTTCCATGGATTTCAGGAGTCTTCTCTCTCTTTTAAATGTATTATAAAGGTTTTCGTTAACAAGGCTGAGTTTTATATTGGAGGGAGCGAGGTCAAGTCCTTCTATGGGAGTCGGAGTAATAATAGAGGCGATATCCTCCTGGTTTGCGAGAATGTCAGCGATAGATCTGTCATTATAGCCGATCTGCACTCCTATCCCGGGGGAGACGTGGCCCTGGGGATCCATGTCGATTATCAGAACACGGTATCCCTTTCTGGCGTAATAGACACAGAGGTTAATACAGAGGGAGGTCTTTCCTGTTCCTCCCTTATGATTTGCAAGAGTTATTACTGTCAGGGCGGACTCCTTGAATTTATTTTAGGACTGCTTACTCTAACAAAAGAGTCTGTCCTATGTCAATTTCATCAAAAAAAGCAATTACATGCCAGGTATTGGAAATCAGGAGTCAGGCGGAAATAAGCTGCTCAAGTCGTAAAACCTCAATATAAGTGCAGGAAATCGTATGCCTTTGATACATTTTGGGGTAACAGGGTTTGAAAAAATGCTTGTATTATTAAATGAAAACAAGTTACAATTCATCTGCATTCATAAATGTAATCATGATATTGAGATCGGGATATAAAGCGAAAGAGAGATTAATGACAGTTGCTTTAAGAGGCGGAGTTGTTAAAAAGCTGACAGATCGAGATAAAGACGGTAATCTTCGTGTTTGGCGACTGGTTGAGGGAAGTTGTCCTGACTGTGAGGAGCTTTGTACGATTAAGGTTCCCGAATCCCTTACATCGGACGAAATTATTCACTGTTATTCCTGTGGTTACAGGGCAGTGCAAAACATTGCACAATCATAAATAAACATAATCATACATTATTCGACATTGTCGACCTGCCGCTAAACAGTAAAAGTATTACTCACCTCAAATTTCTGCATCTGCATTCATTATTTTTTAAATAACGGAAAATGCTATTTTCTAATTAAAACAACTAAATCCAAAACTAAAAAGTCAAATTAGTTGTAACCTTTTCTCACATTATTTGACAAAGTTTCCCGGATATGTTATCTTTCAATTATCCGGAGCCATGGCTGAACAGGATTGGAACAGTTAATAAATATTACACGCAAAAGACAACAATATTTTTTATTTACTGCAAACGTAACAGATTACGGAAATTTTTAATCTGCAGTTTTAATTGCTTTCAGATTCACCAAGACTGAAAGTAATCGAAAGAACATTTATTCGGGTTTGAGGAAGAGGATGAAAGAAAATGAGAAAAAAGAAAATAAGAGTGAAGAAAAAAAGTCCCCCGATCCGAAAAGCGAAGTAAAAAAAACAACAGGAACTATTGTCATAAATGAAAGAAAAGACCTCAGATATTTTATAAAACAACACCCCGTAGGCAGAATAGGAAGTATTGTTGAAGCCGGCAGAGGCGGCGCTCGGATAGAGAAGCTGGGGAAAAAAGAAATTGATGAAAAACACCTTGATGTAATTATAAATTTCAATAAAAGAGGCGCCGCCGTCGTCTGGCAGGACGAAAAAAATATTGGATTAAAATTCGATGAACCGATTAATAACTTTTTATTTTTTAAAAGCAACACTCTTTGTATACTATCCATCAGTTTCCATCCCATAAACAAGCAACCTCTCGATTTGCCTGAGAAAATATCTCTTTTCGAAAACGTCGTATATATACTCTTTATCAATCTCTTTTCCGAACTGGAAAAGTCCGATGTCGATATCTATAAAGTTGAGGCATTAATAAACGATATAACAGGGAAATGCGCCGATATATCGCCTGAAAAGGGACAGGTAATGGTAAAAATCACCTCGCCCGACGATAATGGCAGGGACAGGCACAAACCTTTTAATTTAAAGGATTTTCTTTTAACAAAGGCAAACTCCGCGGAAGCGGCGGCTAAGGTGAAGATTATCGACGCCGGCACCGCCATCAGGAGACTGGGGCGCGACAAAGCCAGAGCTATTGCAGGGGCCTTTTATAACGAAACAGTTGCAGCCATGGACATAAGAATAAAGGAGTTTGATAATTTCCACGCCTTTAACGTATTTAAACTTGTAACGATCAAGCAGTTCATGATTTACTTTAATCTCCAGGGTTATCACGATAAAAAAGGCGCCGGAATCCTGCTTTTTTGTTATGAAACTGCGGGACTGCCTTCCATGCTCGAAAAGTACGCTGTTTTACGAAAATATTATACAGGCCCTATGAACCTCTACTCGGAGTTAACGAGGATGTACGAGACTCTTTACATGGGAAAAGATATGCTTACCATTGACAATGAAATTTTTAAAGGTTTGCGAGATCTCGATCTGAGTCTGGCTGACGGCTATTTTTTGGCCCATATGAATCTCAATCCCCACTACAATCTCCCCTCCGACATCGAAATCACTTTGGAAAAAAATGCTCTCATATACTCATATATGGTGTTTCTCGTTTTTCTCGCTGCCAGATATATTATGGACAGAGACGTTGAAAGCGGCGCCATACTTTTCAAGAGACTCCAGAAAAGAACGGGCATGAAGTCAGGCAAAGCCGTTACCTTTATTAACTCTCTGGCCAGATATGTTCAGGGTATATTGAAAAGAATGGGGGTAAACGATATTGTAAATCCCGTTGCTTTTCCTACATTTTCATATAATATCGACGAGTTGATGCCTACAACGGAGTTGCACTGTAGTTTTTTTCTCGATACTATCAAATCACTGCAGTCATCGAACATAAAAAGACTGGCCATACGATATGAAGATGAGCAGTATACGCACTTCACTCTTAACAAACTGCTTGATTCACCAACCATAGGACTGGATAAGCTTTCATACTGCATAATCCCCTGCGGTAATGTGGCGAAAAAAGTGTTCTCCATAGAGGATGTCGCTTTTTTCGATATTCTTGTTTTTAAAAATATCGACAGGCTCCCTCCGTCTCTTGCAGGCGATTTCGTAAAGATATGGGAGGATTTCGAAGGCAGAATTATTGTAACTTTCAGTGTCTTGAAATTTCTGGACTTTGAAAACGAAGCTCTTTACAAATTTCTGAGAAAAAATATTATCGACTTCCCTTCCTATATTACAAACAGCGAGTTGTATGAAAATATGATAGACCACGCCGTAAACAGTGTAATACCTTTAGTGGAGAAAATTGCATTCAGACAGAATGAGCAGTTTCTTTCCATTGCAAGGGCGAAAAAGGCCGATTTTATTAAAGGTTTCTATTCAATGGACTATATAAAAACCGATCTTTTACAGAGATTCATAATGATGATTGACGAAGAGGAGATTCAAAGCGAGATCGAAAGTAGTGAAGCGGAAATCGAAGAAGGCAGCGAGACGAAAGACTCTCTTGAGCAGGAACAATCAAAAATGCAGAGAAACCGATTCAGTATGTAACTTCGCACCCCTCGAGTTGCAGAAGTTTTTTCTTGATATCCACTCCCGGTGTAAACCCTCCAAGCGAACCGTCTGAGGCGATAATCCTGTGGCAAGGTACGATGATAGGAAGCGGATTTCTCCCTAACGCCTGTCCTACTGCCCTTGAGGCGCCGGGAGTTCCTACTTTTGCTGCAAGCCACTTATACGTCCTTGTCTCACCGTATGGCGCATCTCGAAGAGCGGCCCAGACCGATTGGTAGAATTTTCCAGCCTTCCCGAAGGAGATATCCATATCAAAGGAGTGTCTTTTGCCTCTAAAATACGCATCTATCTGTTGCGCGATCCTGTGAGGCAGGTCGTCTTTTTTTACTTCCGGCTCATGAAAAGTTACAGAGGTTACAGTGCTTCCCGTGAAAGTAAAAAAAATCATCCCTATGGGAGATTCCATGTAATCGTAGCTCAGTTCACGATTATAGATTGTCATTTTTTTACAAAATCCTTATTCCCGAAAAATAGCAGCAGCAATCATGATCGAGATCGTTAACAAAGGAACGGTCTTCTCCGTCTTCAAAGGCGATCTTTACAAAGCAGAAGCCGCCGGACAGAGAAGAGTGTTTTTCCTCTATCACCTCTCCTTCCCCCCAACGCTCATACCTCAAATGTCGCACCCTGTCACCGACTTTCAGATATAAACGTTTAAATTTCATAACTCTACCTCAATACCATTAACTTAAGGGGTGAAGCACCTTCCGACGTAAGCGGGTCATGTTTGAGAAGGCGCAGCGAAGCGAAGCCTTCGAGTTTAGCCGCTGAAGGCGGATGGTGCTTTGCTCCTTAAGTTAATGACATTGAACTCCACCTGGAAAAAATCAGTCAACCGAATCCGAAGTTCTTAACTGACCTCTCTGACCTTGGAATCCCTTTAACGGGCGAAAAACAATTACCTCGATAAAAGCGACCTCAATAAGCTGTCCATTAACATGCTCTCGCCTTCGGGAGAATTGCTTTTTATGACAAGGGAGCCGCTTTGTATGCGCTTTGCCGTATAGTCGGCCGATAATAAGCAGTCTAACGTCATACCAAAGCAATTTCCGGACATATCAAGATCGCCGGATATATATCCTGAAAAAGAGTCGGTATCAATGTTATCGCCAACCAGAATTATATCGGCGGTCATATCGCAACCGCTCATAGATTCGAAAGTACTGTATTCGGAGGTAAATCCATCGTTGTTCATGGCGCCTTCAAAAGTGTACCACTCCGGCGATTCCGAGCCTTTTACTTCTATTGCAATATTGTCTCCTCTTTGGGTTACATTCATTTCACCGTCCGTTCCTATGATCGTACAGTCGGAAGTACAGCCCAAAAAGAGAGTTATCAAATCGCAACTGCCGGATAATTCCGGATTGAATGTCTCATAAGTGTAATTACCCGATAAATCTACATCCTCGGAAGTTACCGTGTCAGAAGTTACTGTGACGGTTACACTATCGGAAAATGCGTTCTCCTGTAAAACGCCATCCCTCTCCGTATCGACTGCGAATAAGAATTCATGTGCGCCTTCCGACAGATCGGACAAAGCGACCAACTCCAAAGCGCCAAAATCAAAGAGAGGGCCCTGATATGTCGGCTGCACGACAGGGTCGACTCCCAGATCACGGAGTTCCCAAGTCAGAATATCAAAATAATAAATACTGCCATCGGGCATATAATGCAAAAACCACCAGTCTGCATCTTGATTGGCAAAATCCCCTGTATCCAGTGCCAGCGTAATTGACAACTCTTCGCCTGAAGCAATTGCCATGTTATTGTCAAAGCCGTTAACTTTAATGTCGGGCGATGGCGAAAGGGCAAAGACACTGACCGGAAAACAGACAAAGACCAATAAAAACGATAATATAAAAATAACGCCTCTCATAATATAATTCCTCCTTTTTTCTGTTATGAAACAGTTATTTTATGTTTACATCTGCTGCTTCAAAATCCGACAGCCATACTTCATACATTATGTCGTCATATTCAAAACAGGGAATATATATTCGATTTGAGGAAAGGTCATATGTGCTTACACACTCGCCCTCTGCGGCAGCAGCGGAACATCCGTTGGAATAAACAGCCGATCCTTGGGGAGTTTCAGGGCACTCGTCAAGGGTATCTATAACGCCGTCGCTGTCAGAGTCTGCGATATCGGTGTTGCAAGTCTCTTCATCCAGAGAATCGTATTCCACAATATATCCGTTATTGTCTTCCCACATACAGTGGATATCGTTCCACTCGTACCTGATATTATAGTAATGCAGACAATTTTCAAGATATTCTCCATTCGGCTCTTCCGGGGACCAATTCGTAAAGCTCCACTCCTCACCGGTGATCCAGGCCCAATCTCCATCTGACTCTTCGTCCGTACCGCCTAACCAATAATCATCACCTTCTCCTATGCCCACATTATCGTATACCCAGATATTTTCGTCGCTCGATGTTATAGTAGCCAGATAGCCGCCCGCCTCTTCTGCAAAAGTTTTTGCAGTATACCAGTCTATTCCGTAATCTTGTACGCGCTCATACCAATGTCCGTTGCCGCCATCCTCTGTCTTCCATTGAATATGTTTGGCGCTTGATGTGCCGGAGATTATTAATACTAATCCCAATACAACTATCAGGATGTTTAAGGGCTTCATACTTTAATCTACCTCCTTAATATATCGACTAAGTACTTAAATTATAAAATAAAATATCCCTTGAAATCTAAAAAAAAAAAAGTGTGGAGTTTCCGGTTATTAAAGCCATTTATGACTTATTTACACACTTTTTCCACAATGAGGTTTCAAGTTAACGTCCTTCACTGAATATTCAACGATCCTTATACCCGAAACCACGACAACTTTACGATCACTCCTCTTTGGCGGCGACTCTTTCCTTTATAATATATGAAAGGCTGAATTTTTCCGGTGAACCGGGAGCAATTCGTAATGAGATCGAGTTTAGTAAGGGTTCGACTTCGATCTTGCCTGACTGACTGAAATCGGAGATGTCGATTTTTTTGGAATAAATCGTAGATATCTTTTCCAAAATCAAATTACCGCCTGTTACTGCAATTTTATCGGGTTCTGTCACGATTTCCGTGAGAATCAGATTTTCAGGAAGCTTTCCTGTTAAATCGGCTTGCAAAGGAATTTCCTTTGTAGTAGCAATATCAATGGTAGCCTCGACAACAGGGGGGGTCACTTTTTTTAAAAAAATACCTGGAGGAAGCTTGATTGTGTCCAAAGTGATTGGAAAGGTATTCAGTCCGACAACAGCTTTATCGAGGTCCAGACGAACACCCACCTGTTCCGGTCTCATTGCCTTAATCAGCGTTTCGGGACCACTGAGTTGAAGGCTTACTGTATTTACGGAAGTATCAATTATTTCAAGCTTGGAAGCGCGTGTCGTATATTCGACGGGAGTATCCAGTGTGATAAAGGTATCGGGACCTCTTGAGAAGCTGAACCACAGGGATGTTATAAATATAAAAGAAGCCAAAGCCGCCGCGCATAATTTCAGTGTTTCTTTTTTAATTTCCCATTTCGCCTTTTCCGATGAACCTGCATGTTTTTGTAATATTCTTACAAGCACATCGTCATCTGTAATTTCTGTAAAATCGGCGTCTTTGGCGGCTGCTACTTTGCCGCTCTCCTCCGATACGACAAGAATCAGCGCATCCGATATCTCGGCCAGACCAAGTGCGGCGCGGTGGCGTGTTCCGTAGCGAAGCGGCAGGTCACTGCGGTGAGACAATGGAAGTATCACTCCTACTTCCGAAATCCTGGTTCCCTGGATAATTGCCGCACCGTCGTGGACAGGGCTGCTGTTTAAAAAAACAGAGGTAATCATCTCTCCTGATAATAATCCGTTCCAGGGTATGCCCGGTTGTACAAAATCGCCGGGATTGTCTCTTGCCGGGAATACCAGTAATGCGCCGATGTGCTTTTTCGATAACGCATTAATACTCTTAACGATGACTTCAACAGGAGTTAAGTCCCCTTTATGTGAGAATCCCCATAAAAAGGTTTGAAAATTTTTACCCTGAAGAACGTTCCGTATTTCATTTCTGAAAACGATGATAATAATAAGAGCAGCAACCGCCATAATACCTCTCAGCGCCCAACTGGTTAAAATAAGACCGAGGGAGATGGCGAATTGTTGAAATATCCAGAGCACGGCAATCCCTGCTATTACACGAAAGGCATAGGTGTCTCGAAAGATCACATATAATCTGAATAAAATATAGCTTAATAGCAGGATATCCACAATATCCTGCCATCTGATGCTTGCAATAGAGGATAAAAACATTTCCATCAGAGTTTCTTTTCGATAAAGTATCGAGAATTTACCGGAGGGACTTCATTGTCTACTCCGTT
Organism: Candidatus Magnetocorallium paracelense; assembly: GCA_029001845.1. Classification (GTDB taxonomy): domain Bacteria; phylum Nitrospirota; class Thermodesulfovibrionia; order Thermodesulfovibrionales; family Magnetobacteriaceae; genus Magnetocorallium; species Magnetocorallium paracelense. Next base: position 72,246 of record JAREWP010000033.1, read on the forward strand.
ATGCTGAACCTTAATATTTTCAGAAGCTTTCCTTTGTCATCATAAATCTCGACACGCCACGGCCCGATATCGGTCTCACGAAGCTGAATACTGCTGTATGTAGACCAGCGAGGGGGGTAAAGAAGAAGCCTCTTTTTTGTGCTGAGCTTATCTTTGTAATACCATTTATGGTATATATATGTTTTTCGGGGAACAGGATCAAAGGAGGTAAAACATGAGACCTTCCCAATGGCAGTGGAAAAAACCACAGCCTCGTTATGGGGAGTATAATCTTTGATTGCTTCACACATGGAAGCATGATCGAGTGTGAGAAATTGTGAATCCTGGTGTAAGGCGAAATATGTCTCCTTCTCTTCCGAAAAGGCTGAGGAAAACAAAGCAAGTACAATACATATCGGCAATAGGATAGTATATTTCATCGTTAATCTTTAAATAATTTTAGCAATTCTCCCTTGGGGAGCTTTTGTATGTAACTGAACTTCGGTCTCTTTAAAATCAAAGTGAATCCCTTGTTGTCTTTATCTATCCAAAAACACTCCCACCTGTCATTGCCGGATTCGTTTAATATTTTCTCCAACTTGCCGATAGCATTGTATTCAATTTCTATTACCTTGTATTCCCAGTCTCCGATTTTTTTTATATCTTCGTCTATCCACTTCAGCGCCTTTTTCCTCAACTCATTATCGTCAGATTTTGCATCATCAAGCGCGCTCTTCAACTTCTCCCAATAATTAGGTTTCACGCTTTTCTCTTCCGGGAAAGAGAGGCTGACAGATGAAAAAAAGAACAGCAAAAAAAAAGAGACTATTATCTTCATAAATTACAAACGACCGAGGATTTACCGGCATTAAAAATAAAAATATTAAAGGTAACTACTTAGGTGTATAGACTGAAGGCTGGAGACTATTAGGTAAAATATGGGTTATCGATAAAAAATCTAAAATTTTTTTTTGACCGACACTCCCAAGCCATCAGATTTTTTGCTTCAGTCTTCAGCCTTGTATGCCTTGAGTAATTACGAAAGTTATATTATACAACAATTCTTAAAAACCGCTCCTAAAAACCTTTTTCGAGGCAGTCGGTTGCCCTGGTCTTTATCGACCGGCTTCTGATAAAATTACATCCTTAGAGGATAGAGATGATTTTATTAAAAGATAAAACAAATCAAACGGCGATTCCCATAACCGTATTCTCTATTGTCTTTTATATGGGGATAGGATTTTTCTTTTGGGAGTGGGGACTTGAAGTCGATTTTGAAATCGATGTGCTTGGGAGTTCAAGTCGCCTTGCTCACGGTGTCTTAACAGGTATGTTAACTGTTACCGCCGTTGTTATTTCTCTTGCTTCCAATCTCTATACACCGAGACTGGCGAAGCTGTATGTCAAGCATCCCGTTGTTGTAGGCAGTGTCGGTTTTATTCTCTTTGCTCACCTTATTCTGATTCTCGATAATCTGATTACACCGGAACATCCCTGGTATCGTGCTGTTTTAAGCCTTTCCTTCTTCGTAAGCTGTTTGTCCGTCACGGTGATGCTCCCCTTTTTATATTATGTAAGCCAGTTATTACGGCCGCTTTTTTTTATGCAGGGCTTGAAAAAGGTATGTGTAAAGGGTCTCAATAATCTTGGAAAAGGGACCATTTCCGAAAAGAGCGGTATCCAGGTCTTTGACAATATCGATGTCATATCGAATGTAACGTTGACTGCTCTAAAACGTGACGACAGAAAGCTCGTAATTTTGGGTCTCAGAATTTTGCAGGATATATTAAACGAAACCATAAATAATGTAGATAAAGAAGAAAACAGATGGAGATATCTCCTTGAAGGTTTTTATCTCCCGGGACTCTCCATAGAGGGCAGAGAATTTTTAAAAATTAAAAACTGCTGGCCCGAAGCGTTTATCTTGGGTAAAAAGATTCAAATCCTAATCGCTTTAAACGAAACACAGCAGGAGATCATTCCCGATGAGTGCAGGCATCTGAGAGAATCTCTGGAACTTTGCGTTACACATAAGAATCATAATTTAATCGAAATGCACCAAATGGCCTTTAATACGATCACAAGAAGAGCGCTGAACAAAAAAAATCCGGGCATATTCCAGTCCCTTTCCTATAATTACAGACTCCTTGCCGTTATGCTCATAAAAATACCTTTACAGCTGCATTCAGTGCTTTCCAGTTGGTTTTATTATGCCGGCCTTGCTAAAAAGAACGATATAGACTTCGGCTATGAAACCGTTGTATACGACTCGGCAAGGCTGCTTTTGCATATAGCGGGAATCGAAATGAAATATGCGATGGATATGTATAGATATTATATCGAAGAGTTTTGGCAGAACTCTGTAGAAAAAGACGGGCGTATTAAACAGATTACGATCCGAGCGAGCGTAATCGTTTATTGGGAAGGCAGAGCGCTGGGATTTGACGAACTTTCCGATATTGTGAGAAACAAATTCCTCGACAATGACGATGAACACAAAGACTATCTCAAGGGTATTCTTTCTATTAATTCTCCAATGCACTGGGAGTTTAACGATCGTTTTATTCGTTTCACCTATTTATCTGACGAAGCCATAAACGAATCGAGAAGTTTCTATTCATATATAGACGGACTCAGATAAGGTTTATTCCAAAAAGTGTTCGCTAATGAGCGCTATTTAAACAATAACAATATGGAGGTCATTATGAAACGAACTGTATTAGGTCTATTGGTGTTTTCGTTGATTGCTTTTGTAACAATCAACAGTGCTTCTGCATTCCCCTCTACCATTACTCGTTATATTGAGAGATGCAATGCTGTAGAAAACGGAGATCCCAGACTTGCACAGGTGATGTTGGATCATCTTGGAGCATCTTGTGCAGGGGATAGCTTGTCATATGGCGATATGACTTATGATCTTTCCGACGGGTCGGTGGAAATCTACATAGAGGGCACCCATGCTTTTGTATTGTATGAGGTATATTGGGTAACCATAGGTATGACAGATGCCGATTCCGAGGCGATTTATGTAGGAAATTTTGTCACCAATATAGATGGTAATTCCGATGGGGAAAAACTGCGTGCAATAAATTATGTAGATGATATCGATCTTGCTCCTGCTATCGATGTGCTTGCGAGAAAAGTTGACGGAGGCTATGGAATTAAAACAATAGGCTGGTTTTTATTTTACAGCAGAGGGCCTTATGCGGAAGACAGTAATAGTAACGGGGTAATAGATGATGACGAGTACAATACCGGAGGCGGAGGGACCAGCGAATTGGCGAATCCCGATTTAGGCAGTCTGGCAACAGGTGTTCAATATGTTTCCACGGGCTTGGTAAGGTAAGAATTTATTTTTAAAATTGGAATATCTGATTCCAACACCTCTAAGTTTTTGTTTTCAAATGAATTGCATACTTGAATCGGGAATTTAATTTATTACCAAAGCACGAATCGTCATTCCGGTGAAAACCGGAATGACAGTATTGTATGGTTTTACTTTTGGATGAATCAGTATCAAGTTAGCTTCCTTCGAACAGACTTTTCTTTTTAGGAGAGCCCCATGAAGAAACTTCGGTACGTAGGAGAGGCGAGACGCCTGTCCTACGTACCGTTTTTCTTTACTTTGAAATTCCTTTTACATCAAGTTACTTTCCGTGAGACCAGGTCTTCTGAAAATAGACTAATGCGCATCGGCCTGAAGAGCTGTTTCCTTTCTTCCTTTCATATGCCTGTGGTAATGCTCCTTTTTACTTTAATATGCATGATGGCGCATATTTATGAATTATTATTCATACAGCTAAACACCTGATGAACCCGCCTTTATTCAATAACAATATGGCATATTTTTTAATTCAATAAAAAACTGCTTTGTAACTACTCAGGAATTCAGGCTGAAGGCTGACCGCTGATAGCTGACTGCTGTTCTTTAGGATAAAACGAATTCTTCAATGGCAAATAAGATATTGACAACATTGTTAATATTAGTGCTATTATTTTAGAGTGATACGACTCTGAGCGATTACATATTTTTCTAATTTTGAAACATAAAGAAGGAGGTAATTATGGGACTTGGTAACATGAAATTCAAGACGCAATTAATATTCGGTTATGCCGTTATATTAATCGCAATGGCAGTTATTTCATCGACCGTGTACAGCAATGTAAAACACTTGATTACAATTTCCGGGTGGGTTGAGCACACACACAAAGTGATAGGAGAGGCGGAAAAGATCGTAGCCTCCCTGGTGGATCAGGAAACCGGAGTCAGAGGATTTCTGGTAACAGGAATAGAAGAGTATCTGGAACCCTATAACGGAGGTCAGCAGATATTTAGCAAAACCATAACGGCTCTAAAGCAGACTGTCAATGACAATCCGGCTCAGGTCAGTCGTCTGGAGAAGGTGGAGGCAATGGCCGGCGACTTGGACAAGGAGTTTTCCGCGGCTGCCATAGAGCTGAGGAGAGTGGTCGTACAAGGCGAAAAGGCGGCCATGCACTTTAAGGAGGTGCGGTCCAGGATCATAGGGAAGCAGATATTTGACAGTCTCAGAGGAGTTCTCGGCGGAATCGACAGTAAGTTTGAAAGGGCTGACGATCTCATGGGAAGGCATCTGATCGCCCTGACCACAATGGATATGGTGAATATGGAGACCGGGCAGAGAGGATTTCTGTTAACAGGGCTGGAAGAATCCCTTGAACCCTATCACGGCGGAAAGGAGTCATTAAAAGGACATCTTTCGGAACTGCGCGATTATGTCAATAATTATCCCCATTTTGGAGTCAGTCTGTCGGACATAGACGAGATAGAGAAGGTGGCGAATTCGTGGATGGAAAAGGCGGCTAATCCTGAAATAGAGGCCCGTCGGGAAATGAACAAGGTAAAGGCCTCCATGGACGATATCATTGCCTTTATGGGCAAAGGTACGGGAAAAAAGTATATGGATCAGTTGAGGGTAATGCTCAATGAATTTGTAACCATAGAAGCCGGGCTGTTGGATGTGAGGTCAAAGGAAGCGAAAGATACGGCGGACATGACTACCAATATTTCTATATTTGGCACGCTGATAGCGATCGCCATCGGCATCATCGTCGTCATATTCATCACACGATCTTTAATGGGCCGATTGGGAGGAGAGCCTGCCGTAGTCGTGGATATGGCCAGGAAAATATCGGAAGGCGATCTGACCATGAAGTTCGATTCGAGCACAAGCAGAGTCGGGTTATATGGCGCTATGGTGGAGATGGTGGAGAAATTGCGAGAGGTAGTAGGAAACGTGAGAAGCTCCTCCGATAATGTAGCCTCAGGGAGTACGGAGATCAGTGCGAGTTCACAACAGATGTCTCAGGGAGCAACCGAGCAGGCGGCGGCGGCTGAAGAGGCGTCCTCATCGATGGAGGAGATGGCTTCCAATATCAGGCAAAACACCGATAACGCCAGGCAAACGGACCAAATCGCTTCAAAGGCGGCCCAGGACGCTCAGGAAGGCGGCAAAGCCGTTAGCCAGGCAGTGACGGCAATGAAAGAAATTGCAGACAAAATATCCGTTATTGAAGAGATCGCCAGACAGACGAATCTCCTGGCGTTGAATGCCGCGATAGAGGCAGCCAGAGCCGGAGAACATGGCAAAGGGTTTGCCGTTGTCGCCTCTGAGGTAAGAAAGCTCGCAGAACGCAGTCAGACCGCAGCCGGCGAGATCAACCAGCTGTCGTCATCGAGTATGCAGGTAGCCGAGGAAGCCGGTGTCATGTTGAACAAACTGGTCCCCGATATTCAGAAGACAGCGGAACTTGTACAGGAGATAACAGCGGCCAGCAACGAACAGAATAGCGGAGCCGAGCAGATAAACAAAGCGATTCAGAATCTGGACAATGTCATACAGCAAAACGCCTCGGCGGCGGAAGAGATGTCATCGACCTCTGAGGAGTTGAATTCACAGGCTGAACTGCTTCAGGATGTCATCGCTTTTTTCAGAACGGGAAATGAAGGCGCCGGAAGAACCGCAACCGGAAGCGTAAGACAAAAGCCAAAAGCAAAGATCGCCCATATTGCAAAGGCGGGCAGCGAAAAAACACCTGCAACCAAACACGAAGTAAAGGCGATTTCCCATAAACCCGCCGAAGACGCCGGTATAGATCTCGATATGGATCAAGGCGGAAGCGATGCCGACGACAGCAGTTTTGAAAGGTATTGACGATTAACGGCTGAGTGTTTTTTTTAATAAAATATCTCTAAAGGCCCGGTAAAATCCTCACCTCAGGATTTCACCGGGCTTTTTCTTTATAATCTCTGCTCAGGTATTTCAACTCTGCATTTTCTGCCCTTAAACCTGCAAACAGTAGTCAGCTGTCAGCCCTCTGTTTTCAACGTTTTGCATAAAAACCGGCATATCACTTTTAGTCGCTTATAAGGGAATTTTTTTGAAATTCCCCGGCGTTAGATCAAACCTTTTTGGTTCCGGCTACGCCGGGTTGAGTGAGGCTATTCTTAACATGACGCTTTGTTTTTTCTCAGCTGACTGCTGATAGCTGACCGCTGACAGCTTTTTTTAGGTTAAATCGCTTTACCCCTTATCCGGGCAGCTTACCTTTCACGCCTTGTAGTTCACGATCTGACAGCCGGATTTCAGTAGTAATCTTAAACATGCTATAATAGAAATGCACTTTTGCCGGTTTAGATAATTCAAAAATGCAGTCAGCCATCAGTGCTCCGCCTTTTTATTAAGAAAACTCCTGACACTATTCTACTGACAGATAACGTCTTTAGTTGAGCGGAAACAAGTAGAAATCTCAGTTCTCTTGATTTTAAGGAAACAGAATTTACACCATTAGATATTGGAAAGATTTAAAAGAATTGCGCCTTCTTTTAAACCTAAAAAAAGCATTTAGCTGTCAACGATCAGCAGTCAGCTAAGAAAAATCAATACCTTACGTTAAAAACAAGGTTCACCCAAAAATGATGCGCCTATTGTCAGACACTATGAGGAAAACAGAGAGCTGATAGCTGAATGCTGATGGCTGAATGCTGTTTTTAGGTTAAAGAGATATTCAATTATGAGAATGAAATCTTTGGAACACATTTTTATAAAGAAAATATGTTTAATTACTCTGCTCACCTGCCTGCTGTCTTCAATATTTGTCGAATTGGCTTATGCCGATCACCGTAATGTCCTTGTTTTACTCTCCTATCACAAAGGACAATCCCTGACAGATAACATCCTGTCCGGGATTGAAACTGTTATAAAAAGGTCAGATAATAGGGAGCTTTATGTGGAGTATATGGACAGGAAAAGCAATACTCCCAATCACTCCTTTTATTATAAATACAAGATTTGGATATGGCTGATTTTTTCGATCATTACAATATTGATTTTCGCCATTATAATTTTGATAAAAGGTCTTATGAAACAAAAAGAGGCGGACAAAATCATGAAGGCGGACAAAAATGAACTTGAATTAAGAGTACAGCAGAGAACGACCGAGCTGAAAGAGATGAATGACAGACTGAACCATAAAATTATGGAGTGTCAACAAGCTGAATCATCTTTAAAAAAATCGGAAGAGAGATTCAGGGCGATATTTGAGCAGGCAAACGATTCCATTGTACTGATAGATACGGAAACCGGAGGTTTTACAGAGTTCAATGAGGCGACTCATATAAGCCTTGGTTACACTCATAAGGAGTTTCGTAAATTAAAAGTGTCCGATATAGAAGCAACAGAATCACCGGAAGAAGTTCAAAAACATATAGAAAAAGTAGTTGTTGAAGGTAGTGATGTTTTTGAGACAAAACACAGAACAAAAACAGGAGAAATCAGGGATGTACTGGTTAGTATCAGAACGATTGAGATCGATAATAAGGTGTTTCTTATAGATATCTGGAGAGATATCACCGAGAGAAAGAGGATGGAAGAATACCTCAAGACTTCTCTTTCTTTGCTCAACTCTACAATGGAATCAACAGCGGACGGATTGTTGGTTGTCGGCCATGATAGAAAAGCCAGGCTTTATAATAAACCCTTTACCGAAATGCTGAGAATCCCCGAGGATATTCTCTCGACAAATAACGATGAGAAGATGATTGCCTGTGTTTTGGACCAGTTAAAGGCCCCCGATGAATTTCTTGATAAGTTAAAGGAGTTATATAACAATCCCGAGATGAATAGTTTTGATGTACTTACATTTAAGGACGGAAGGATATTCGAAGGGTACTCACAACCTCAAAAAATCGATGATCAAATTGTTGGAAGAGTGTGGAGTTTCCGTGATGTTTCGACAAAACAGCAGAGTATCGAGTACTTCAAAGGGCTGTTCGAACAAAGTAAGTCCATTATGCTTCTTTTAGACCCCGATACCGGCGATATAGTGGACGCCAATGAAAAATCTTGTTCTTTCTACGGATACACGAAAGAAGAACTAACAGCTATGAAAATAACCGATATCAACACCCTGCCAAGGGATGAAGTGTTTAAGGAGATGGAAAAAGCATGGACAGAAAGGAGTGAACATTTCCAGTTTCGTCACAGGCTCGCCAACGGGGAAATGCGCGATGTGGAAGTGTACAGTGGTCCGGTTTACAGAAAAGGAAAAAAACTGCTTTATTCCATAATTCACGATATAACGGAACGTAAGCGTATGGAGGGGGAACTGGAAAAGGAAGCGGAATTGCAAAAAGCCGTTTCCAAAGTAACGGAGGCTCTTTTACGTTCGGCTATAGATATCCATGAAACAGCAAGAATCGTTCATAAACAGGCGCTACAGTTGACGGACAGCATCCACGGATATGTGTCCATGATCGATGAAAAGACAAAAGACGAAGTAAGTCTCACCATAACGGACATGATCGATAAAGAGTGTAAGGTTGCAAAGGAAAAACGACAAATCGTCTTTCCAAAGGGGCCGGAAGGATATAATGCTTTATACGGTCATTCCTTAAATACGCTTGCCGGCTTTTATACGAATTCACCGGAAGATCAAGAAGCCTTTCAAAACTGCACTCCCGCCGGTCATATTCCTGTAAAACGTTTCCTGGCCGTTCCGGCATTGATAACAGGCAGACTGATCGGCCAAATCGCTTTGGCCAATTCAACAAGGGATTATACAGATAAGGATCTAAATCTGATAGAACGACTCGCATCGGTTTACGCCATTGCGATTGACAGGAAACGAATAGAGAACCGACTGAGGGAAGGGCAGGAGAGGCTTCAGTTGATTATGGACAACTCCACGGCTCCGATTTATATTAAAAACGAAAAAGGCCAATATATAATGTTCAGCAAAGATTTTGAGTCAATCTTTGGGATTAAAAATGAAGAGATTCTGTATAAAACCGACTATGACATTATGCCCCGTGAACCGGCGGACCGTTTAACTGAAAATGACAGAGAAGTGCTTGAGAAAGGAAAATCCATTCGTGTCGAGGAGAGAATCGTCCACAAGGACGGAATAACGCATACTTATCTGACAGTGAAGTTTCCTCTGGTGGACTCTTCAGGCGCCGTTCGCGCCGTGTGCGGGATATCGACAGACATATCTGACCGTAAAAGGAATGAAGAGAGATTGGCAAAAGAGGCAGGGATGAATGAAGCCATGGCCGAATTGTCAACATCGATTCTCTCCGGCGAATACAGTTTTCATGAATTATCCGATTTGGTGCTGGGCCAGGCTTTGAAGTTGACTGAAAGCACGCACGGGATTGTAGCGGAAGTATGTCAAAATACCGGAGACCTTATCGGTCATGCCTTAACCGGTATCGGGAACATGGATTGTAAAATCGCCGGGAAAGAGCAAAACATAACCTTGCCCAGAGGAACAAGAGGATATAGTGCACTTTGGGGACATGCTCTGAACACTCTGGAGAGTTTTTATACAAACAATCCGATAAAACATGAGTCCTATAAAGGGTGCTCACCGGAAGGCCATATTTCTTTGGACCGCTATTTAAGCGCTCCCGCCACAATTGAAGGGAGGCTTGCAGGTCAGATTGCATTGGCGAATTCATCGCGTGACTACAATGAAAGCGATATTGAAACCGCTGAAAAGCTGGCTGTTATATATGCGATCGCTATTGAAAATAAAAAAGCTGAAAAACTGCTGAAATATAGAAGCGACATGGCCAGACTGGTTTCCGAAATCTCAACGCGTTTTGTAGACATACCTGTCGAAAATATCGATTCTGAAATAGAAAAGGCTCTGAAGGAGATGGTAACGTTTATTTCCGTAGATTCCGGGTATATATTTCGTTTTTCTGACGATTACAAGATGTTTTCAATGACACATCTCTGGCATACGGAAAGAGTCACGACCTTTAAGAAAGAGCTGCAGAATCTTGAAGCCGCCACTATGCCATGGTGGATGGAGCAATTGAAGCAGCAAAAAGAAGTAGCCCTTAATAACCTGGACAATCTGCCTGAAGAGGCTGCTGTGGAGAAAAGGATTATCCAATCCCAGGGGATAAAGTCGATTGTCGATGTTCCCTTAAATTATCAGGGGAGAGTAACAGGTTTCATGGGATTTAGTTCTGCTAAAACGATTTCACAATGGAGTGAAGATGAGATTAATCTGCTTAAGATTACAGGGCAGGTTTTTTTTAATGCGATCCAACGGAAAAAAGATGAATATAAACGAAGAAAAGCGGAAATAACTATACGGGAAAGTGAAAGAAGATTTCGCAGCATTTTCGATTTGGCGCCTGTGGGCATTGCATTAATCGATTCATCTACAGGCGTTTTTATTAAAATTAACAAAAAGTATTGTCAGATCGTTATGTATAAAGAAGAAGAGATGCTAAACAAAGACTTTATGAACATCACCCATCCCGACGATCTGAAAGAGGATCTCGATAATATGGAAATGTTGAGAAAGGGGGAGATCGATTTTTTCAATATGGAAAAGCGCTACTACCGAAAAGACGGCGCCATTGTGTGGGTGAACCTGACGGTTGTGCCTTTATGGCGGGCAGGTGAAGAACCTTTCTCCCATATCGCTATTGTCGATGATATTACGGAAAGAAAAAAAATGGAAGAACAAATACAGGGTTCCCTTAAAGAAAAGGAACTCCTTCTTTCCGAGATACACCACAGAGTCAAGAATAACCTTGCCATTGTGTCAAGTATATTGAGTATGCAGAGAACCTATATCACCGACGAAAAACATCTGGAGCTCTTCAGAGAGAGCGAGAGCCGAATCAAATCGATGGCCCTGATACATGAGAAGCTGTATAAGTCGGAAGATATGGCAAGAATCGATTTCAGGGACTATATACAAAGTCTGTCGAATAATCTCTTTAACACATACAGAACGGTGGGATTAGGGAAAGTCGAATTGAGAGTAGATGTAAAGGATGTCTGTCTCGGAATCGATATGGCCGTTCCATGCGGTTTATTAATAAATGAGCTGATTACCAATGCCCTAAAGTACGCCTTCCCCCAAAAAAGAGCGGGGGAACTTTACATCGGAATGCATAAAGAAAAAGATGAAAATATTGAATTGATCGTACAGGACAATGGCATCGGGATACCGGGAGAACTGGACATCAAACAGACAAAGACTCTGGGCTATCAGTTGATTACAGGCGTATCGGAGAGTCAGTTGGGAGGCGAGATCAAGGTAAACAGAGAGGGCGGAACCAAAGTGACGGTAACGTTCAGGGAGACAGAGAAAAGGAGGAGACCTTTCAATGAGCTATAGGGGTGTTAAAAAAAATACTTTTATTGAAGTCTTGAAGTCGGGACTCTCCCTTTCCGGGGACAAAGCTGTTTTATTCGTTGCTCTGTTTTTAATCTTTGTCATATTCCTCTCCTGGGGAGCGTTAAACAGAATCAGGAAACAGATTCGGTTCGATATTCAGGAGACATTACAGAAAGTCCTCTATACGACCAATGAGATAGTGGAACAGTGGATTGAAGATCGATTCGAGGATTCTGCAATGGTTGTTGAAAGACCGGATGTAAAGACGTTGATTAGTGAATTACTCGCTTTGCCAAGGGAGAAAGATGTGTTGGCCAAAAGTGCTTCTCTCCGTCGACTTCGCGCCATTATTAAACCCCTCCTTGACCGACACTCCGATCCGGGTATGTTCGTCATTGCACCCGATGGCGTCAATATCGGGTCCATGCGTGATGAGAATCTTGGAAAAATGAATTTTTTTGCCAACTATGGCGATTATTTCGATAACATACTCAAAGGAGAGCCCCAAATTGTTCTTCCCCTGCGCTCCGATGTCGTTCTGCCCGATTTGACCGGCAGGCTTGCCAAAGGTCAACCCACAATGTTTGTGGGAGTGCCGGTAATGGATAAAAAAGGATCGGTGATTGCCGCATTCACAGTCAGGATTAACCCGGCTCTCCATTTTACCAGGATCGTTCAGATGGCTCGCACCGGTCTGACCGGCGATGCCTATGCCTTTAACAAAGAGGGGTATTTTATTTCAGAGAGCCGTTTTGACGATCACCTCCGTCTGGTCGGTCTTATTGATAACGATCAGCGGGCCATCCTTAACCTTAAGCTGCTTGATCCCGGAGGCAATCTTCTCGAAGGCTTTCAGTTGATAACACCAAGGGAAGAGCTCTCTTTTACTTTTTTGGCGCAGGAAGCGATTAATGGTAAGGCAGGTTTCAATCTGGATGGTTACCGCGATTACAGAGGCGTACCGGTTATTGGCGCCTGGCACTGGCATGAAAAATATAATTTTGGCCAGGCCTTTGAAATCGATGTTTCCGAGGCATATAGATCTTATTTTTCAATCCGACTTACCGTTACAGCTGCTATAGCGATTACAATCATACTTTTTCTGGTCCTCTCTGCCGGGCTTGTGAGAAGGAAACGTCGTGCCGAAATCTATAACCTGCAACTGGCCCGTGAAGTTGAAGAACGAAAAAAAGGCGAAGATAAATTTAGAACACTCCTTGAGTCGTCGCCCGACGGGATGATAATCACAGATAAGACAGGTGAAATTCTCTTAATAAATCGACAAGTAGAAGAATTGTTTGGTTACGCTCCGGAGGAATTGCCGAGTCAAAAAATCGAATGCCTTATTCCTGACCGTTTTTCCCCGGAACACCCGAAAAAGAGGGATTCTTTTTTTGAAAACCCCCACTTACGTCGTATGGGCGGGGAACTGGAGTTAAAGGGGAAACGCAAAGATGGCAGTGAATTTCCCGTTGAGATTGCCTTGAGCCCTGTTGAAGCAGAAGGCAAAACTGCAGCGATCGCTTCTGTTCGAGACATCAGTAAAAGAAAAGAGGCAGAGGAAGAGATCAAAATATTCAGGCGTTTTGCAGAAGCCTCAGGCCAGGCTTTGGTCATGGCCGATCTGGAGGGAAAAATCACCTATGCCAATCCCGGTCTTTGCAGGTTACTTGGAGATGAGAGCCAGGAAAATGTAATCGGGAAATCATTTCTGTCATACTATTCCGGAAAACAAAGGGAACGGCTGGAAAATATTGTGATCCCCGCCCTGCGAAAAGAGGGACGCTGGGAGGGGGAGCTGGAGCTTCGTTCAAGAGACGGTCGCCACACATCAACTTTTGAAAGCTATTTCTTCATATTTAATGAAAAAGGCGACCCCCAATATATTGCTGACATAATAACGGATATTACGGAAAAAAAACGGATCGAAGAAGCAGCACGATTACAAGCGGAACGGCTTACCCGATATAATCTGGCTTTGCAAAAACTTGCCAGGATCGAGATTGCCGATTTTGAAACGGCAATCAGGGCCGTAACAGAGGAATCGGCTACCGCCCTTGATGCGGAGAGAGTGAGTGTCTGGCTTTTAAATGAGGATTTTTCAAGGCTTGTTTGTAAGGATTTATTTATATTGAACAGTAAAACACATGACCTTGGCGCAGAGTTGAAGAAAACCGACTATCCCGCTTACTTCAAAGCAGTGGGAATGAGCAGAATCGTTGTTGCAGACGACGCCCAAAACGATCCGAGCACCAGAGAATTTACGGAAGCCTATTTGAAACCCTATGGCATAACCTCTATGCTCGATGCAGGTATTTTTTCCCATTCAACACTGATCGGGGTTGTATGTGTCGAGCATACAGGCATGAAACGGAGCTGGTTATATGAGGAACAGACTTTTATTACCTCTATTGCCGATATTGTCACATTGGCCATAGAGTCCTCTGAGCGTCAACGCGCCGAAGAGGAGCTGGAAAAACATAAGGAGCATCTGGAGGTTTTGGTTGATATACGTACAGCAGAACTGAGCCGCAAAATGGATGAACTGGAAAGATTCGGAAGGCTGGCAATAGGCCGGGAAAAACAGATGATCAGGCTCAAAGAGGAGATCAACGAGTTGCGGGAGCAACTGGGGCTCGAGGAGAAGTATCGGATTGTGAAGTGATCCGGTGATTAACGCCATCTCTTTATCATGAATAGAGAACACAACCATATAATTTGCGAGTCCCTTAATAGAATTGTAACGACATTACTCTTTCTCATTGTGGGGATATTTTTCCTGTCGTTACAACTGCCCGGCCCGGTTTTCGCCGCCTCTTCGATCGAACTCACTTCAAAGGAACGAGCATGGTTGGCGGATCATAAGGAAATTACCATCGCTTTTGACGGTTATTACGGACCATACAGCTATCAGAGTAACAGGGGAGAATTTTTCGGCATTGCCGTGGATATTGCCAATGAGCTGGCTCGCCGTATCGGACTGACCTTGAATGTATATCCGGAGGGGAAATGGAGAAAACTCTATCGGGCGGCTCAGGAACGCCGGGTCGATGTGATCGCCACTCTGGTCCTGCGCCCGGAACGGAGACAGTGGTTTGAATTCACCGAGCCCTATATTTCACTTGCCCAATATATCGTCACCCGTAAGGATGTCAAAGGAATTGACAGTAGGGAAGATATTGCCGGAAAATCTGTGGCCCTGGTGGAGAGCTACTCAACAACCGGCTATGTTCTCGAGGAGTTTAGCACAGTGAAACCCCATATTGTCGGAAATCTGTCCGCCGCATTGGAGGCGGTTTCCTCAGGAAAGGCGGAGGCAACGGTCGCCGCTATGGGCATGGCCCAATATCTGATTGCTCAGACAGGTCTTACTAATATGAAATTTGCGGCGCTCTATGCACAGGGATTGTCAAAACAGCGTTTCGGCGTACGTAAAGATTGGCCCGAACTGGCTTCCATACTGGATAAGGCGCTCGCATCCCTGAATGATGCAGAAAGACTGCAAATGTTCCAACGTTGGAGCCATCCGGAAGTCGCCAAAGTGGAAGCCGTTATGAAACCGAAATTACCGGAATTAACGGATCAGGAAAAAGATATCATTCAGGACAGACGGGTAAATCCAAATATTGAGAAGCATACCAATTGGCGGTTTCTTGGCATGATCGTTTTGATCATTCTTTTGATAGTCGGAAGTATTCTGGCTGTAATGATAATAATCTGGAACCGAAGATTGACAAGAGAGGTAAGTGAACGCAAAGAGGCTCAAAATCGTACCAAACAGTACGAATTTATCGTTAACTCAGTCAGAGATATGATGACTTTCATTGGAAGCGATTATACCTATAAAGCCGTTAATGACACCTGGTGTGAAACCATGGGAATAAGGCGGGAAGATATGCTAGGAAAGAGCGTTATTGAGGAGTGGGGTCACGATGTTTTTGAGGGAGAAATTAAACCACAACTGGAGCGCTGCTTTGCCGGTGAAATGGCGTCCTTTAAAATCCGATTGAAACAGAGAGGGGAAAAGAGACATTTTGAAGTAAGATTTTATCCTTATATCGATTCCAACGGGAATGTTGCAAATGCCGTTGCAGTGAGTCGAGACATTACCGAAAGGACCAAAGTGCTTGAAGCACTTCGTGAAAGTGAAGCGCTTTTCATGCGCACCTTTGATCAGGCCCCTGTTGGCGCCGCCATTGTGAATATGGAAGGAGGTTTCGAAAGAGTCAATGAAAAGCTTTGCCATATACTGGGGTACAAAGAGGAAGAATTTAACGAACTGACTTTTTCCGATATCACTCATCCCGATGACCGTACGGAAGGTATCGAACAGGCGAAAGCACCGGGTCCGGGAGAGACAGACAAATATCTGGCTGACAAAAGGTATATTCGAAAAGACGGCGACATTATATGGGCTCAACTCTCCTTACGAATGATTCACGACAGCACCGGCAAGCCTCTCTATTTTCTGCCCATGTTGGAGGATATTACGGACCGCAAACTGGCGGAAGAGGAGCTTGACAACCTCTTTAATATGACAACGGAAGGTCTTGTTTATGTAGATAATGATTACACCATTTTGAAAGCGAACAAGACATTTCTTACTCAATGGCAGGTAAGTGAAGAGGAGATCATCGGGAAAAAGTGTCATGAATTCTTTGATTATAGCATTTGCCATTTACACTCCAAAGGCGAAGCCTGTTGCAATTTGTCCAGAACAATGACAGGACATGAAATTGTCGAAAATGAGATACAAATTATCGATAAAGAGGGGGTTGTCAAATTTTTTGTAGAATCAGGTGTGCCCTTTGTGACGCCTGAGGGCTCTGTAAAGGGGCTGTTGAAGAGTTTCAGAGATATTACTGAGAGAAAGAGGTCAGAGGAAGAATTGTTAAAACTCTCCCGCGTCATTGAACAAACCCCTGTCTCCATTGTAATAACCGACCTGGACGGGATAATAGAGTATGTGAATCCCTACTTCTGTGAGGTCAGCGGTTACCGCGCCAATGAGGTGATCGGGCAGAATCCGAAGATACTGAGTTCAGGAGAGCAGTCCAAAGAATACTATCACGATCTATGGAAAACCATTAAATCGGGCAATGTTTGGCAAGGTGAATTTTCCAATAAAAAGAAAAACGGCGAGAAGTATTGGGAAAGCGCTTCCATTTCCCCAATCAGGACCCCTGATGGAGAAACATCCCATTTTGTGGCCGTTAAAGAGGACATAACGTTACGGAAAAAAACAGAAGAAGCCCTTAATCAACGTGTCGAGGAACTCGATGACGCCAGGCTTACCATGTTGAACATGATGGAGGACTTTGATGAGGCGAAAAAAGAGGCTGAAAAAGCAACGCTTGCCAAAAGCGAATTCCTGGCGAATATGAGCCATGAAATCCGTACGCCGATGAACGCCATTATCGGTATGAGCCACCTTGCTCTTAAAACCGAGTTGTCGCCAAAGCAGCAGGATTACCTCCATTCAATTCAGAGCGCTTCCAATTCCCTTTTGGGAATTATTAATGATATTTTGGATTTTTCCAAAATCGAGGCCGGCAAACTGGAAATCGAAACAGTGGATTTTCAGTTGGAAGATGTGATGAACAATGTCTCCAACATGGTCAGCCTGAGGGCTCAGGAAAAGGGGATTGAACTGCTCCTTTCCATCCCGGCCAATATTCCGTTGTCTCTAAAAGGCGACCCCCTCCGTCTCGGACAGGTACTGATCAATCTGGCGACCAATGCCGTTAAATTCACTGACAAGGGTGAGATCGTTATCTCTGTGGAACTTGAGGAAGAGGATGGCGCTTCAATCACACTCCGTTTCTGTGTTCGCGATACCGGCATCGGTATGAGTAAAAAACAGACAGCGAACCTGTTTCAACCCTTCAGTCAGGCCGATTCTTCAACGACACGTAAGTACGGAGGCACCGGCCTGGGGCTTTCCATCTCCGGGAAGCTTGTTGAGATGTTGGGCGGCAAAATCACAGTGGATAGCACAATAGGAGAGGGAAGTCTCTTCTGCTTCACCACTTTGCTTAAAATGCAATCGGTGCAAAAGCGTAAAAAAACGTATTTATCGGAAGCATTCACCGGATTACGAGCCCTGGTGATTGACGATCAGGAATCATCCCTTGAGATTCTTAGTGAAATGCTGGAGTCATTCACAATCAATGTGGTTGTGGCCGATTCCGGTGAAAAGGGTTTAATGGAATTAAAAAACGCCTCTACTGCCAACGTTCCTTTTGATCTGGTCCTTGTTGATTATAAGATGCCTGATATTGATGGCATCGAGACATCTCGTCGGATCAACGCTGACAGGCATTTAATAAAAACACCTGCTGTCATCGTGGTGTCAGCCTATGGACGGGAAGAGATTCGCCGACAGGCCGAGGATGCCGGTATAGACGGTTTTTTAGTCAAGCCTGTCACTTCTTCGATAATGTTCAATACCATACTTCAGGTAATGAATATGGAGCCCGAAGAGAAAGCTTTTATTGCAGCAAAAGAAACTCCCCTGCCTGATCGGCTGTCAGATCGACTGAGAAGTATTCAGGGCGCCAGAATTCTTGTGGCCGACGACAATAAAATCAATCAGCAGGTGGCCGGGGAGCTCTTGGAGCAGGCGGCGCTTATTGTCGAGGTCGCAAATAACGGAAAAGAAGCCATAGAGATGGCCGAAAAAAATCTGTATGACATCATCCTCATGGATATCCAGATGCCGATAATGGACGGGCTGAAAGCAACCAGGGAAATCAGAGCACTGGGAGTGTCGGCTATGGGTTCTCTGTCATTAGGTGACGGAAACAAATCAAAGGAGACAAAAAAGCCGATTCCAATTATCGCCATGACAGCCCACGCCATGGCCGGTGATCGGGAAAAGAGCCTTAAGGCAGGTATGAACGATCATATTACAAAGCCCATAGAACCGGAAAAGCTCTATGACTGCCTTGTTCGTTGGATACCTTCAAAAGGAAATGATCCGTTCACGCCCGACATTCAGCAAAACCGAGGCGAAACCGGAAATATTGAGGATATCGAAAAAGAGGACCGGTTAATTGATTTACCGGAAAGAATTCCGGGAATCGATATCGAGGTCGGATTAAAACGAGTTCTATACAACAAAAAGCTCTATCTAAACCTGTTAAGGAATTTTCTGAAAGAGAATGCCGATTTTTCGGAAAAGGTTAGGGAAACACTGAATAACAATGATATTGAAACAGCAGGAA
Source organism: Candidatus Magnetocorallium paracelense (assembly GCA_029001845.1). GTDB lineage: Bacteria > Nitrospirota > Thermodesulfovibrionia > Thermodesulfovibrionales > Magnetobacteriaceae > Magnetocorallium > Magnetocorallium paracelense. Next base: position 91,139 of record JAREWP010000033.1, read on the forward strand.
GGCTGGTTCATACCCTAAAGGGAGTTTCCGGTAGTATCGGGGCTGTGATTTTACAACAAAAGATATCTGACCTGGAGAGCAGCATTGTTGAGCAGAGGGACGACATGTATCCTCTGTTGGAAGATGTCAGTAATTCTTTGCAGATTTTGTTAAATGATATTCATGAAGCACTTCCCGCTCAACAGCACGGGCGTACAGGGATTCCCTTACCTGACGATTTTGATTCGGAGATTATTCGTCCCAAAGTGGCTGAACTCGTGAATTTACTGGAAATAAGCGATATGAAGGCCCTTGCCTGTTATTCGGATATTAAGATCCATTTAATATCCGTTGATTCTGAGATTACTGAAAAGATACAGCAACAATTAAATCTTTTCGATTTTAAAGGAGCTTTGAAAAGTGTATTGGCTATCGGGAAGTTGATAGAGAAAATGTAATCACCTTGCTTAGGACTGCTTGGACTGAAGGCTCGATAAACCCGGGTGCAGGCTGAAACTTGCGCGAACCGTTGGTTACCGCCCCCGGCGCAGGCTGAAGCCTGCGGCTACATTTATAAAGTTCGCCGAAAGCATTATGTTTATGCAGGAATTTCAAAGAAATTCCTTGTAAGTCTCCTCTCCCCTTGAGGGGTGAGGGAGTAAAAGAAATGTCGCTGCCAGAGGCAGCTTAACTTGAATATATAGGAATTTGAAAATAACAACGAATCCCGGGACAGACGTCTCGTCTGTCCTTTCTGTATGCGGAACTGCAAACTGCTGCGAACAGAGGCGGTTTGTTGTATTGAAAGGGAGGGAAAATAGTGGAGGAAAAGCAAAGAATCCTCGTTGTAGACGATACGCCTGCAAACATCCAAATTTTAACCAATCTCCTGATGGATGAATATGACATCAGTATTGCAACCAATGGCGTTGATGCGCTGGCCCTGGCAAATTCATCAAAAAGTCGCCCGGACCTTATTCTGCTCGATATTATGATGCCTGATATGGATGGCTACGAAGTCTGCAAGCGCCTTAAAAAAGAGGAAACAACAAAAAAAATCCCGGTTTTATTTGTCACAACCAAGGGAGAAACAGAGGACGAAACAAAGGGATTGGAGCTTGGCGCCCTGGATTACATAACAAAACCGATCAGTCCGCCCGTTGTCAAAGAGAGAGTCCGTAACCACATGAAACTCTATCTCCACCAGGAGCAGCTGGAAAAGCTTGTCGATCAACGAACAAAACAGCTTCGAAAAGGCTATATCGATACGATTCATCGTCTGACTTTAGCTTCCGAATATAAAGACGAAGACACCGGCGGTCACATTAAGCGGATCAGCTACTATACAAAGGAGCTCTCTCAACAATTGGGCATGGATAATAAATTTTGCGACGCTATCTTCTATGCTTCGCCTATGCACGACATCGGTAAGGTTGCGATTCCGGACTCGATTCTTTTAAAACAGGGACCATTGAACGATGAAGAGTGGAAAACCATGAGAACTCATACAGAAATCGGCGCAAAAATCCTGGAGGGATCTGAATCGCCCTTTCTTCAAATGGCCGTGGATATTGCAAGATGTCACCATGAACGATGGGACGGGAAAGGATACCCCCAAGGACTTAAAGGGGAAGAAATACCTCTTACAGCCCGTATTATGAACATTACGGATCAGTACGACGCTTTGCGCAGCAAGAGGCCCTATAAACCTGCATTTGATCATGAAAAGGCCGTATCGATTATCACGGAAGGCGATGATCGTACAACCCCTGACCATTTCGATCCGGAAGTGCTGGGGGCCTTTAAGAAAAGGACAGATATATTTCATGATATTTTTGAAGAGCACAAAGATGAGTGAGGTGTTAAAATATAATATTACTCGCTTATAAATGAAATTGTACGCAAAAAAGCAACAATATTTAAAAATGTCAAATGTCAAAGCTCAAATATCAAAAAATGGAAGTGAGCAGTTTTTGACATTTAGTCATTTGGATTTGATTTGAAATTTGGATTTTGTCATTTATCATTAAAACACAACAGGAAACCTGCTTTGGTTCCGGCTATACCGGGTTGGGAATATTATAAGATGGAAACAAAAAAAATATTAATAGTAGAGGACGAATTTTTTATCGCTAATAACATAAAGGTGATATTGGAAAGCAGCGGATATACGGTAACATCCATTGTAGCGACAGGTGAAGGGGCGATCCAAAGAGTCGAAAGGGAGACTCCCGATTTGGTGCTGATGGATATCGAGCTGAATGGGGAAATGGACGGTATAGAAACAGTTAATGAGATACACGCTCGATATGATATGCCGGTAATATACATGACTGCCTATACAGATGAAAAACTCCTTGAACGGGCTAAGCTGACAGAACCCTTCGGCTATTTGGTGAAACCCGTTAATGAGAGAGAATTACAAACCAACATCGAGATGGCGCTGTATAAACACAAAACGGAAAACAGATTAAAAGAGATGAACAGAAACCTTGAAAAAAGAGTCCTCGAAGAGATGGAAAAACGTATTCAAAAAGAACAATTACTAATCCAACAATCCAAGATGGCGGCAATGGGAGAGATGATTGGAGCAATCGCTCACCAGTGGAGGCAGCCCCTTAATTCAATAAACATTATAGCTCAGGATTTACCGGACGCTTATAAATTTGGAGAGCTCGATGAGAAATATATTAAAGAGGCCGCAGAGAAGACAATGAATCTGGTTGATTATATGTCTCAGACAATAGACGATTTCAGAGACTTTTTCAAACCAAGTAAAGAGAGAGTCCCCTTTAAAGTAAATACAGCGATAAAAGAGATTATTCAACTTCTCTATTATCAACTGATAAAGGCGGATATAGGCATATCACTATCATGTACTTATGAGGGAGCAACAAAAAAGCCCCCCCTGGGCGACAGAGGCGAAATATGCATTTGTAAGCCTGAGATCGTGGTTACGGGATATCCGAACGAATTCAAACAGGCGATATTGAATCTGCTCACCAATGCCAGAGACGCCATTATCGACAGAAAGGAACAGGGCCTCTTAAAAGAGGAAAAGCAGGGTCTGATTTCAATAGAGATTTCCAGGGAAAACCAATTGGCAGTAACAAAAATAAACGATAACGGCGGCGGGATTTCAGAGGAGTCATTAAAGAAAATTTTTGAACCCTATTTTACAACAAAGGGAGACGACGGGACAGGCATTGGTCTGTATATGTGCAAAACGATCATAGAGAATCACATGGGAGGAAGAATTCGTGCCAAAAATATCGGCGAAGGTGCGGAATTCAGATTAGAGCTGAAAATGGAAAACGACTGTTAACGGTTCACCGGGATCTGAGGTCAGAGGTCAGTTGAAATTGAAGGTAAAAAAAGGGGTCTTCCTTAATTTGGGGTAGTCAGGAGTTCTGTTAATAGTTTATATTAAATAAATAGTAACTACTCAGTTATTTAGCTGAAGACTGGAGGCTGAAGCAAAAAAACAAATGAATTTGGTGCGCTGATCAAAAAAATGCTAAAACAATCGTAAGTTAAAAATAACCACGAAGCACACGAAGGGCACGAAGTTTTAAAGAATTTTTCTTTTTCTTCGCGCCCTTCGTGTGCTTCGTGGTTGAAAAATATTTTCTTGGATCCTTTTCATTTACGATTGTTTTTCCGGTTTTAGCCGGATTTACTGAGTTCTGAACTTAAAAGACGAAAAGGTATGTTAAATGAAGATACTTATAGCTGAAGATGAAGATGTATCAAGGCTTTTGCTGAGGAAAACACTTGTCAATTGGGGTTATGATGTTATTGTTACCGAGAATGGCATGGAGGCGCTTGAAGTGCTTGAGTCTGAGGATCCCCCTAAGATTGCCATACTCGACTGGATCATGCCGGAGATGGACGGTATAGAGGTTTGTAAAAGGATCAGGACCACGAGAAAAGAACCCTATGTCTTTATCATTTTACTGACCGCTAAGGGACAGACCGATGATGTAATCAAAGGAATGGATTCAGGCGCCGACGATTATATCATAAAGCCCTTTCACAATCATGAGTTGGAAGCACGTCTCAGGGCGGGAAAACGTATTGTCGAGCTCCTCGATCAACTAAAAATCCAGGCGACACACGATCCCCTGACAGGAATTTGGAACAGAGGAGCGATATTCGACGCCCTGGAAAAGGAGCTTAACCGCACCACAAGAGAAAAGAGACCTATGGGGATTATGCTCATTGACATCGATCATTTCAAACGCATTAATGACACATACGGACACCCTGCCGGAGATATGGTATTGTGTGAAGTTGTAAAGAAAATGAAGACTGCTGTACGACCATACGATTTAATCGGCCGCTATGGCGGTGAAGAGTTTCTTATAATCCTTCCCGGGTGCGATAAGCCGACTGTGGTTAAAACCGCCGAAAGACTTTGCGACCTTATCTGCGGAGAGAAAATAAATATTTCCAATGGATCGATCTGTATTACAATCAGCATAGGCGTATCTGCCGCAGGGGATGATCACGATAATATAAATAAAGAGCAATTATTAAAGATTGCCGATAAAGCACTTTATGAAGCGAAAGAGAGCGGCAGAAATCGAGTCAAAGTCTGCATGACCTTATGCGATGAATAAATTTTCGTGGAACAGGTGTAAAAAAAACTGTTCACAGTGACCTGAGGTCAGAGGCCGGTTGAAGGTAAAAGGGACTTTTTAATGAATTTCAAGAGCCTGAGCCGGCAATGTCAAGAACTGCTCACTTCCCTTTTTTGACATTTGAGCTTTGACATTCATTTGGGATTTGAGCTTTGGAATTTGACATTTAAAATATGGTTGTTTTTTTCGCACAATTTCATTTAAAAGCGACTAATAAGGAGGTTTTATGTCAAGATTTTTTTTGATAACTTTATGGGGACTCTTTATTGCCATCTTCTCGATAAACATTTGTCCATTGTATTCGGATCAAACGATAATCGTGCAAATGGCAACCCATCCCCCCGTCATTGACGGAAAAGGGACAGACGCCGTGTGGGCCGAGACTCAGGAGATTGTAACAAAGGATAAGATAGCCGATATCGATATAACGTTAAAGGCCCTTTATACAAAGGAGGAAATATTTTTTTTAGTCTCCTTTCCTGATCCTGAGGAATCGAGAAATCATAAGAGCTGGGTTTGGGACGAAAAGATAGGGATCTATAAAGTGGGCGGCGATATCGAGGATGTCTTTGTCTTTAAATGGAGTATGGAGTCGGAGGCAGTGGATCTGACGCTAAAGAGCGATAGGGGACATAAGGCCGATATTTGGTTTTGGAAGGCATGCAGAACCGATCCCACAGGTTACGCAGACGACAAGCTTCATATCCTTTCGTCTGTAAAAGCTGACAGGTCAACGGAGCTTCAAAGTAATTCAGGAAAACCCATCTATTTAACCCGTAAGGGCGATAATGGAAAAAGTGCATACAAAACAGATATTGTTACCGATTATAAAGGCGATAAAATCGCAAAATATAAAAACAGAAAGCCCGCCGGCAGCCGCGCCGATGTGAGGGCCAAAGGTCTATGGGAGAATGGTGTTTGGACTATAGAGTTTGCAAGAGCCCTTATAACAGGGAATGACGACGATGTCCCTTTCGATACCTCAATGACCTATCGATTCGGGGTGTCAAAAAATGAAATAGCAGGCAGGGACATAAATCCTAAATTGGACCAGCCCCTCTACGGCAGCGGCGATCTCAGCGAGATATTGACCATGGAATTTGTCAGGTAGTTTCATGGCAGGTCAAAACCTGTGTAAAAGGTGGGCAATGCTTGTAAACTTCAGAACTCAATAAATCCGGCTAAAAACAGAGAAAATGATCGCAAATCAAAAGTACTCAAAAAAAAATCTTAAAACCACGAAGCACACGAAGGGCGCGAAGAAAAAAATTTAAAATTTCGTGAACGCCCTGGCCTTTGTGGTTAATTTTAACTACGATTGCTTTAACAAATTTTGTCAAATTACTGAGTTCTGAACTTATACCCAACTCGACAAGCCGGAACCAAACAGGGTTTGATTTAAAGCCCGGGAATTTCGAAGAAATTCCCTTCAAGTCTCCTCTCCCCTTGAGGGGAGAGGATTAAGGTGAGGGGTGACGGTGGAGAAGCGTTACCATATCGAGAACCTTACCGACCCCCTCACCCCAACCCTCTCCCCCTTCAAAGGGGGAGAGGGAGGAAAAAAATCGCTGCTTTTGCAGCTTAACCTGAAAAGTCGGAGTATTTTTCTAAATGCTTAAAAGCCTTATAAATAAAAGCTAAAACTATGACATTCAAAAATATTGGTGCTTTCTTACGCACAATTTCATTTATAAGCGACTAAAGACCTGTTTACTTTCGATTAAGTTCACATATAGGGAATTCAAAATAACTACGACCCCTAGGACAGGCGTCTCGCATGTCCTAGGCTCCGAAGTTTTCTATGCTACACATAAACAGAAAAGTCTGTCCGAAGGACGTTAGCTTCAGTCAGGAGGAGATAAATGAAAAACAGATTGTTATTCATACTGTTCCTTTTAATCTTTTTGTTGACCTTTACAGGGATAGGGAATGGGAATGCCGGAGATGTAAATAAGAAAGAATTAAAACAGTTCAAGAAGGGCGATCCCCTTATTATCGCCCTTATCCCTGAAAAGAATGTCTTTGACCAGAAAAAACGATACAGACATATTACAAAATATCTTTCCAAAGAGCTCGATCTCCATGTAAGAGAAAAAATCTTACCCGATTACGGCAAGATAACCGACGCCTTTATAAAGGGCGCCACAGACGCCGGTTTTTTTGGCAGTTTCGCTTACGTTTTTACAAATTCAAAAATTGCTTTGGAACCGATCGCCAGACCGGTCTGGCCTGATGGAAGCTCCACATACAGCGGATATATATTTGTCCGTAAAGACAGCGGCATAAAGAGTGTGAAAGAGATGGAGGGGAAAAGCATATCTTTGGTGCATAAAGCGACGACTGCAGGATACATATTCCCATTGACTTACCTGACGAAACATGGCGTAAGCGACATGGAAACCTACTTTTCGAGAATCTATTACACCGGAAGCCACGACTCCGCCGCCTATGCAGTGTATATTGGCGAATCCGATGTGGGAGCCTGTAAAAACCATATATATAACGCTCTGTCCAAGAAACACCCTGACTTTAAGAATAAGATGCTTATTTTAGCTGAATCGCCTGAAGTCCCGTCAAACGGATTGGCCGTCAGAAAGGAGATGGCGCCATCGTTAAAAAGGAGACTAAAGAGTTTTTTTCTGAACCTTCACAAGAGCGAGGAAGGAAGAGAGGTTTTAAAGAGATTCGGAGCCGAGAGATTTATCGAGACAACGAATGAGGATTACTCTTCTCTCAATCGCATCATAGAGAAGTTGGAGATAGATATGAAGGACTATCCCTATAAAGAGTAGTCTATAGCTAAAGTAAAAAATCTAATGCTTTGGGAGTGCTTGCCAATAAAAGCGCAAAATTTAATCGATATCCCTTGCTTTACCTAACTCAGCATAGCCGTAACCAAAGAGGTTTGGGGAATTTCGAAGAAATTCCCTTTCAGTCTCCTCTCCCCTTGAGGGGAGAGGATTAAGGTGAGGGGTGACGGTGGAGAAGCGTTACCCTATCGAGTACCTTACCGCACCCCCTCACCCCAACCCTCTCCCCCTTCAAAGGGGGAGAGGGAGTAAGAGAAAAATCGCTGCTTTCGCAGCTCAACCTGAAAAGTCGGAGCATATTTCAAAATGATTAAAATCTTAGCTTCAAACTCATATTCGGTTCCGACGATGCCTGGTGAGGATTATGACATTGTCTTTCAGACTGATTAGAAATCTTGGGTTAAGCTCGCTTTTGATGATTATTATGGGAATAAGTATTTTTACATATTCCGTTATGTCGATAAGCACCGAGAAACTGAACGACATTATCAATGTTAAAAATATGAAAGCAAAACATTGGTTTGATCTCTACGATATCATAAGCTTCAGTAAAGACAGATTATACGATTATCGTATCGGGAGAATCGAGTTGGTTTCCCCGGTTGTCATACTTATCGAAAGGTCTTTGGAAAAACTGGAGGAGATAAGGGGGTTAACTTTCGATAATGAAGAACTGGAGCAATTACTTGAAATACAAAGGGAGTTAAAAGGATACAGACAGGTTGTTTTCGCCTATAAGGAAGAAGTAGAAGCGGGCTTCAGAGGCGGGACATCGGCTTCGGAAATGGAGGACCTGGCCCTGACAAAGGCGAAGAATATAGCTCAACTGTTAAGCGAGGCGGCGGACGATATAGATTACAGGATTAACAAAGATAACATGGAAATCCTGGAAACAACCATTTTTACTCAGAGGATACTGGGATACCTTTTACTATTCTCTATCGTTATTACAGTGATGATCGCCTTTATCATGGGGAGGGCTCTATACAATCCTATCAGACGTCTGGCGAATATGGCCTTAAAAATATCGGAGGGAGATTTGTCGCAGCAGATAGAGATAGAGTCGAGAGATGAAATAGGATATCTGTCCGGTGTCTTTAATCGGATGGTGAGAGATTTAAGCGAATACAGGACCGAATTACTCAGGAGTCGTGAGGCCGCACTGGAGGCCTCACGTTTAAAGAGCGAATTTCTCGCAAACATGAGTCATGAAATCAGGACGCCTTTAAACGGGATTATAGGTATGACCGAGCTTATGTATGACACCGGTTTGAGTAACGAACAGAGGGAATACCTCGATATGATAAAAAAATCGGGGGATTCTCTTCTGGATGTGATCAACGATATTTTGGATTTTTCAAAGATAGAAGCCGGCAAGCTCGATCTTGAGCCTATAGACTTCAGCCTGAGAGACAACCTGGGAGACGCCTTAAAGACCCTTGCCGTCAGAGCGCATAAAAAAAATCTGGAACTGATTTACTCCGTTTCTCACGATATACCCGATTTAGTTGTAGGAGATCCCGGCAGATTGCGTCAGATTATCATAAATCTGATAGGCAATGCCATTAAGTTCACGGAAAAAGGAGAAGTGTTTGTAGATGTAAAGAGTGAATCGCAGACAGATGGCAAGATAAATCTGCAGTTTACGGTTAAGGATACCGGCATAGGCATCCCTGCTGACAAGCAGGAGAAGATATTTCAATCCTTTTCCCAAGCGGACGGCTCTACATCGCGCAGATTCGGAGGAACCGGCTTAGGGCTCACAATATCGAGCAGGCTGGTAAGTATGATGGGAGGAAAGATATGGGTTGAGAGTGAGATAGGCGCCGGCTCCGCCTTTTATTTTACAGCCACTTTCGGGATAGGAGAAGGCGCCTTTGAAAAACCTTTTAAGACCGAACTGCTCGATGTGAGAGGTTTATCCGTTTTAGTAGTTGACGATAACGAAACGAACAGACGCATACTTGAAGAAGTGCTCTTACAGTGGAAAATGAAACCCAAGACTGCCGAAAGCGGTAATGCAGCCTGTCGAGTATTTAAGACAGCCATGGAACAAAGTGACGGATTCGATCTTATTATTACTGACATACAAATGCCTGCAATGGATGGTTTTGAGCTTGTGAGGCGAATAAAAGAGGAAGATGACGAAAAGATTCCTCCCATCATAGTTCTTACCTCAGCCGGCAGTCGTGGAGATTCGGCCCGGTGCAGGGAGCTGGGCATCTCAGGTTATTTGACAAAACCGATCAAACAGTCGGAACTGCTCGATACGATAATGACGGTATTAGGGAACAAGTCGTCAAATGGAAAGCCCCCCCTGGTCACTCGTCACAAACTCAGGGAGAGCAGTAAGAGGCTTAATATACTCCTTGCCGAAGACAATGAAGTGAACCAAAAGTTGATGATACGAATGATTAAGAGATGGGGTCATGGAATCACCATAGCCGATAACGGCAGGGAAGCGGTCAGGATGTCAGAAGAGCAGAATTATGATGTGGTTTTAATGGATATACAGATGCCTGAGATGGACGGCCTTGAGGCGACAAAAGCTATCAGGGAGCAAGAGGAAAAAACAGGCGGCCATATACCCATCATAGCAATGACGGCCCATGCCATGAAAGGAGACAAAGAGAGATGTCTGGAAGCCGGAATGGACGATTATCTCACAAAACCTGTACAAATAAAAGAGTTATATAATACGCTGGAAGGTATTGAAAAAGTGAGTGAGAAGCCTGGTGAGACAGAATCCTGTCAAGCTACTGAAGTAACAGAGTCCGAGACGGTGAACAAGGAAGCTGTTCTTGCAAAGGTAGGGGGCGATATGGAGTTTTTAGAGGAGTTAATTGGCGTGCTTGTAAAAAGTTCTGACAGAGATTTACAAAAAATCGAAGAGGCTGTTGCCAATGGAGATATGGAGGCCCTGAAAAGAAGCGCCCATTCCTTAAAGGGAGCTGTAGGAAATTTTTTTGCCGCCAACGCTCAAGATGCGGCATTCAAATTAGAACGAATCGCCGAAGAAGGAAAAGCAGAGGAGGCAGGTTTGGCTGTTGCAGCTTTAAAAGAAGAGATAAACAGGCTCATAGTAAAAATCAGGGAATTCATAACCTGAATACGATAAAAAAAACTATGAACCCACAAAAAACAGCAGTCAGCTTCATCTGTCAGCACAACTCGTGACTACCCCAACTCAGCTATCAGCTTCTTTTAGGTTTATTGGTTTTTCGGAATTTCTATTGTTATTGCCGTATACTCCCCTTTTTTACTATCCACAATCAGGTTCCCCTTATGATCTTTTATTATTCCGTGGCTGATACTCAGCCCCAGCCCGGTCCCCTTTCCAAAAGGCTTGGTTGAAAAGAAGGGATTAAATACTTTCTCCTTTACATTTTCAGCGATACCGGTTCCGGTATCGTGAAATGTTAACCTGACAAAGGGCGCGCCATCGAGAATTATCTCTTCGCCCGATATTATGAATTTCTTATCTCTGTTTTTTCCGGGATACTTTTCATTTAAAGCATATCTTGCGTTGTTTATGACATTAATAAAAACCTGTTGTAACTGTTGTTGGTCCGCGATGACTTCCGTAAGGTCGGAAGGCAAATTCAATTCTAAAAGAATTCCCTCTTTAAGCATCTTGGCTTCCGCCATGGAGATAACTCCTATTAAAGCCTCATTGATATTGACAGAGCTTTTTTCACCGCCCCGCTCTCTGGCGAAAGAGAGAAGACTCCTCACGATATTGGCAATACGTTCACCTTCATCGAGAATTCTATCGGCATAGTCATGTACATTGCTTACCTCTTCAATGTCATCCTTAATCAGTTGCGCATAATTAATAATACTGTTTACCGGATTATTGATCTCATGAGCCACGCCGGCAGAAAGCTCTCCAATAGAGGCCAGATGCCCTGCATTCATGGCGCCGGCCTGTAAAGCTATTTTTTCGGTTACGTCACTAGCAACTTCCATTACGGTTCGCACTTCACCATTCTCATCATATATGGGGAAAGCCCTTACATCCCAGATCCTGCCCCCGGAGTCTATATGCTGATCGTTTTCTACACGATGACTTTCAAAGCTTCTTAATGTCTGGCAAACCTCACATGGGGATGTTCTTTCGTACCACAATTCAAAACAGAGTTTCCCTATCAGTCCATCCTCACTCAGATTCAGCGATTGAGCTGCGACTTTGTTGGCCCATTGAATTCTCAGATCAGGTGTAAGGAGAACCAACTTGTCAGGAATGGCATCCAGGAGTGTATAAAATTTTTGTGACAACAGGCGGTATTTTTTCTCACTTTCTTTTAAAGCGATTTCGGATTTTTTCCATTCCGTTATATCACGGGAAATGCCGATAATTCCGGTAATATTACCGTCGGAATCTTTAAAGGGGCTTCTTTTCGATAAAAAAGTCAGTTCATTTCCTTTCAATGTATGAATTATTTCTTTAGTGATTGTCTCTTTTTCGGCAATAACACGTTCATCAATTGTCCTGACCTGGTCCAATGTATCCGGCGGCAGCAAGTCGACTTCGTTTTTCCCGACTATTTCATCTGCACTTTTACCTAACATGTCGGCGGCAACATGGTTCATTAATAAGTAGAACCCTCCTTTATCCTTTAATGTAATTGCATCTGTCGTGCCTTCGATTACGGAATGGAGGAGATTATAATTTCTAATCATCTCCTCTTCTATTAATTTACGCTCTGTAATGTCCTCCTCAATAAGCAGAAAGTGTGTCGATACATTGTTTGAGTCTTTAATGGGTGAAATAAAAATAAAGGCTTGGTAAAGGTCGCCGTTTTTCTTTTCACTTCTCATTTCGCCACGCCATTCCCTGTCTGAAGCGATAGAGTCCTTAAAGGTTTTATAACTCTTTTCCGATTTCACGGCGTCTAATTCCCGGCCTGTTATTTCATTGGTTTCAAAGCCGGTTAATCTTGTAAACATTGGGTTCACATACTCTATTGTTCCTTCGGAATCGGTTATTATAATGGAAATGGGACTCTGCTCAACAGCATGATATAACTTTCTCAATTTCTCTGTTTCCTTTTCCAGAGCGTTACGCTGCTTGATGATCTCATCGCTCATATTGTTGTACTGCTCTTTCAGACTATACAATTCGTTTTTATTCTCCATTTCGATCGTCCGGATTCCGAGATGATGGGATACTTTTTTTACTTCCCTGTTTAACTCTCTTAAACTGATGGTTATGCAGAGTGTAAAAAAACCGAAAAAAACGATGAGCACTATAGCCGTGATTCCCCTTTGGATCCTCTCTCTATTGAGTATTTCTTTGTTAAGTTTCCGATATTCCTCTTTAGATATAAAAGAGGTGAGCTGCAACAAGAGATCCGAGGCGCCATAATCGAAAAAAGATTTTCCCATAATAAGATAACTGTCTTTTGTGCTGTCCACATTCGTCCCCACTGGGAGTAAATCCGTGTTTGAACTTGCAACGATTTTGTTGTCTTCACCGGATATGAGTGTAATGATATTTCCAAAAATTCCTTCATCCCCTTGAGAGGATTGGAGAAAGTAGTCGTCTATCGGTGATATTATCATTAATGTCGCTCTGATATTCATATGGGAATCGTATAATGACTCCGCCGTCAGCAAGAAAGGAGAACCATCGACTTTTGTCATGAAACTTTGCTCATGACTGAGCTGTCGCAAGAGCGACGAAGGGTTGTACAGAGAGTCCGGCAAGGATGCCGGCCAGTCCCGGTACATCTCTCTCACCTTTCCCCTGCGATCCAATAATAATATATAACGAACATGCATAAACGATCGTAACAGTGAGGGATCGGGAAACCATGGCGGGATTTCATTGAGTTCTTTTATTTGAAAGGAGTCGTTATTCGACCACGATTGTTTGTCTATATAATCTATAAAGACCTTTTGAGAAAGAATTATTTTTGCCGCCTGATGATTATATCGTATGTAACGATCCAGGTGCGTGCGGTGTTCCTCGGCTTGTTTAATAAGCTTTTCCTGAAGTTTTTGGTTAAAAAGTTTTTCAAGATTTCCTGTTTGGTAATAATCCAATATGCTCAGCAAAACAGCTCCTACGACAATGTTCATAAGGAGCATCTTCTTGAGCAAGGTTGTCTTTTTATTAATCAGGAAACAGATGTTAAGCGTCAATTTTAAAAGGGTTTTCATAAATATCTTACTGCTGAGGAAGAGTATAAATTCAGTAACAGTTCACGGGGGTCAGGGATCAGAGGTCAGTTACTGTTATAACTTCTTCATCCATTGTCCGATAGGCTATTATTACTCATAAATCCGGTTTTTTCATTGGAGGTAACTGTTCACATAGTTCAGGGGGCGGGGGTCTGTTTAAAGAGATTTGCCTTGTTTCTCAAACTAAAAACTCCAAAAAGCTTATGAAATTCAATAAAAGAAGTCCATTTTACCTTCAACTGACCTCTGACCTCAGGTCACAGTGAACAGTTACGATTGGAGAAAGGCTCTGTTATATAAAACCGGCCTCTGATCTCCGACCCCTGTGAACTATTACTAAATAAATTTATTTTAAGAGGATATCTTTAAATTGTCAATTTGTTTCATTAGTAATTCTATTTTTTTCACCGATGATATCACTTCATCCAGTTTTTTTTCATTCGCTCTTTCAGAAATTATTCTCCATAAGATATCGATTTCTTTTTCCAATCCATCGATATCGGGAGTGCTAAAAATTCGTTTACTAAAGGATTTAAGCTCTTCCGATGAACCATGTGAAGTAATGGAATAATCTAAATGTTCCTTCATTCCCTCTCCCCCTCTCCTTAAGCGGTTTCATTGCTTTAATGTTATTTTTACTACCGTCCCGCTCTCTCTGCTTATCGACAGATTGCCTTTTATAGTACTCCAATTTAGGTTTTTCCGGCATATATGTTGCTTCGGTTATGAATATAGCGTCCGATATATTGCCAAGAGTCAGTTGCAATGTCGCTTCAGATTCTTTTAACGCCTCTATAACGCCCTTCAGTCGATCCGTTTTCCTCCAGCTCAATGATAAGCCTTGCTCCCTGCCCGGTATTTTTTGCATACAGTTTGCCTTTCATATTATTTTCTATTATGATCTTTGACATGTATAATCCGATTCCGGTGCCTTTGTGCTTTTTGGTTGTAAAATAAGGTTCAAAAATCCTCTCCAATATCTTTTCGTCAATCCCGCCACCGTTATCGTTTACCTCTATAACAATACGTTTATCTTTACGATAATTGCTTATTACGATATCTCCCTCTTTCTTCCCAAGACGTCCCTTCTTTCTCGCTTCAAGTATAGCATCCATTGCATTCGTGATAATGTTTAACAATACCTGCATAAACTCATTAAGGTAGCCTTTGAATGTAAGGTTGTCTGTTGTATTAGTATCAACTTTTACCTTGATTCCATGAAAAGCAAGCTGAGCCGACATGATGGAATTAACTTCTTTAATCGCCTTACATGTATCAAAAGCGGTTTTCTCTTTTGTGTGCTGGAAAAAGTTCCTGAAATTGTCGATTGTATCTGACATAAACTTTATCTGATGAAAAGAATCCGATACGACTCTGTCTATAAATTTCTCATCGACTTCTTTAAATCTATATGCATCCTTTATATTCTGGATTGTGACGCCAAGAGCATTCAATGGTTGTCGCCACTGATGGGCGATGGCTGCGATCATCTCTCCCATGGCCGCCATCTTTGATTGTTGTATCAATACGGTCTCCTGATCCAGTCTCTTTTTTATCTCAGTGTTAACTTTTACTTCAAGACTTCTATTTAGTTCTACAAGTTCGTCTTCAGCTTTTCTGCGCTTTAATATATGCTGAATGCGCCGACGCAATACATGAACATTAATGGGTTTGGTTATATAATCGTCAGCTCCTGCTCCAAAAGCCCTGTCCACTGAATCCTCATCATCCAATGCAGTTACGATAACAACAGGCGTTTCTCTTATTTTTTCGCAGGATGCGCTTTTTAACATCTTACAAGCCTGAATACCATCGATGACAGGCATAACTGCATCCATTAGTATCAAATGAGGGGAATGCTTATGGACACTATTCAAGGCTTCTTTTCCATTGTATGCAATTAATATATTAAAGAGAGGTTCAAGATTGTGAGAGATGATTTTTAAAAAGAAGTCCTCATCGTCAACGATAAGGATTAAGGGTTTGTTATTTTCTTGATTTTTCATCTTCACCCGAAAGTTTGAAGTCTGAACGAGATACATGACAGCTATAATTTAAGTAGTGATTTTAAGGAGTCGATATACATAAACAGAATGATTCTGAATGTTTTATCTATTTGGCTGTAACCACAGATGTCGCCGGCCAACTTGAATAGCTCTCGATTCAATTCATCATGTGTCACTTCAATATTTTGCTTTAATTTACTTACAACCTCCTCTACCATTACCGTTAAGCAGCTCTTTCCAAATTCACATGCTTTGCAGTCAACAGATAAGTAAGCATGAAGTACGTTTAGTATACTGAGATGATTGGTCAACCATGTCGTAAAATTCTCGCTTATTTTATATCCAAGACATTCACAATCGGAAAAAAATAGAGATAAGTCATGAACATCCCACTCTTTACCGTGTGCTTCTACAAATTCTATCGAACGAAGAATTAGCTTTTTGTTTTTATCGGTTAACACTTTACTCTCTAATTATATCGAAAAAAATACAGGTTTATTATTAAACATTTTTACTACTACCCTATACTCATAGCGATTCATTATCCTAAAAGAAACATTTAGCTGTCAGCCGGCAGCTATCAGGCTTTTAATTGCAAAGCTTTACTGTTCAAAACACTTTCACCCTTAAGGTGATGCTTATTATCCTAAATTCGGCAGTTGAGCCGTAAAAGGTTTGACAGAAACGGGCTTTCACTCATTCCCGGCAGGCAGTCTCCGAGGAATCATTGCAACTCACCATCCAGGTGAGTCTTATGTAATGATCAAAGCCGTTCAATCCCGTTCCTGTCAAACCTTTCGAACAGATTGCTTCTTTTCAACTGCCGTTTTAGGATTATTGACACAATATCGGTATTTTCCTTAACTGAAGGCTGACCGCTGATAGCTGACTGCTGTTTTTAGTTGTATACTTGAAACTAAAGATTATACTCAAATACCATGCCATAGTTTTTATTTTAAAGTTTGACCGCTTTATAGGGATTTTGTAACTATTCCTGATGAGTGATTAACCTACAAACAGCATTCAGCTGTCAGCTTTATATTAATACAGCTTACAGCTGAATTTTAACTCACCTCTAAAGCGATGCTTATTTTAAGTGTAATGTCAGGAATCTTTTTAGCTGAAGGCTGACTGCCGTTTTTAAGCGTTAAATCAAACCTTTTTTGTGACCGATTGTCGGGTTAGGTTTATAGATGACAAGCTCGATTAAAAAGAAAAGTAAGCGTGGGGTTGCATATGTGTGTATGGACAAAGGTGTGTAGACGATACACTATGTCGACTCTTTTTTATCCGAAAATAGACCCGAAGGTGCTGAACTTTCAATACTTTGTGGTGACTCGCAGAGTCATCATGGACGTTTATCCTCTATCTTGTAATTGAAAAGCTTCTTGTACAATGTCTTTCTGCTTATGCCCAACACTCTGGCTGTCTTGGCCTTATTCCAGTCGGTCTTTTCAAGAGCATTCATTATTATCTCGATCTCCTCTTTGTTATCTGCGTCTTTATTAACGAATAGAGGCTTTTGTGTTGTAAACTTTTCAGGGATGTGATCTATTGTTATGATCGATTGATTACAGAGAATAAAAGCACTCTCAAGGCTGTGTTCCAGCTCTCTTACGTTACCCGGCCATGCATAGGCCGTAAAAATGTTCATCACTTCCGTTGAGACATACTCTATTTTCTTATGCATCTTCTTATTTAAAACCTTTATAAAATGTTCTGTAAGAAGGGGTATATCTTCGACTCTCTCTCTTAAAGGCGGGATTTGAAGCTCCACGACATGCAGTCTGTAATAGAGGTCTTCCCTGAAGGCGCCCAGGCGAACTTGTTTTGCCAGGTTTTTGTTAGTAGCCGCCAAGATTCTTACATCTATCTTTATCGGCCCCGTATCGCCTACTCTTTCGATTTCTTTTTCCTGTAATACCCTAAGAAGCCGTACTTGTAAGGCAGGCGAGATATCGCCTATTTCATCGAGAAAAACAGTTCCCCCATCAGCTTTTTCAAACTTACCTGCTTTATTCCCGATTGCTCCGGTAAAAGAGCCTTTCACATGGCCAAAGAGCTCGCTCTCAAGAAGGTTATCGGCAAGGGCTGCGCAGTTAACTTTTACTAACGGTCTCCTGGAGGACGCTCCCAGGTGATGGAGGGCGTCGACAACAAGTTCCTTACCGGTTCCGCTCTCGCCTGTGATCAAAACCGTACTGTTTACTCTTGAAAGAGATTCAATTAATGAGAAAACGCTTTGCATGAGTCGACTGACTCCTATCAGGTTGTGAAGTTGTCTTCTTTGACCTTTTTTATCCTCCAATTCATATAAATAGGTTTCATCTTTGATCGTCATCACAGAGCCTTGATAACTCCCTTTCCTCGTTAAAAGCGGATATGTGGACAGCGAGACGATTTGGTTTGGGCGGTCTCTCCTGACACACTCTAAGTGATTTATTTTCGACTGTTTCCGGGTTCTTGCAGTTTCTTTCAATGCATCTATACATTTTTTGCTGCATGGCGCCCCTATTGAAGCTATGTGTTTACCTGCAATGTTATCACGTCTGACATTACAGATAAAGGAATGCTGCTTATTCGTTTCTATTACATTCATATGGTGATTAATCGTTATAATAGCGTCTTGAGAGCTGTGAATGATTGCTTCCAAATGGATACGATAACTCTCGTTTTTATCGAGTATGTTCTTACGTTCCATCGCTTTTTGAGCAGCTCTGAGAAGAACATCTTTTTTAACCGGCTTGGGTATATAATCATAAGCACCAAGACGTAACGCTTCGGCAGCGGTATCTATTGTCGGATAACCTGTAAACATAATCACCTGACAGTTTTCGCACTGCTTTTTAATCTCTTTTAACACTTCTATTCCTGATTGATCTCCCAGTATAATGTCTATAAAAAAGAGATCGAACTCATGTGACTTGATGATCTCCAGGGCTTCGTTGACACCGGCTGCTGTCATAGAATCATAGCCGTCATGTTTGAAGAAAAGAGAAGCGCTGTCTCTTATTCCTTTTTCATCGTCAACTATTAATACTCTTGCTTTCAACTGAATCCTCTCCAATCGGCAGATATATTATAAAAGTTGTGTATTCTCCTTCAACGCTTTCTATTGCAATCGCTCCATGATGATCCTGAATAATTCCGTGGCTAATGCTTAATCCGAGACCGGTCCCTTTGCCGGCCGGCTTTGTAGTGAAAAAGGGAGACAAAATTTTGTCTTTTATGTCACCGGGAATACCTGTTCCTCTGTCCGATACCTTAATTCTCATTGCAGAAGGAACGGCCTTGCGTAAATACTCGACAGTTATTTCGATAACTTTATTTTCTCCTCTTTGCCTGAACTTCTCATTGAGTGAATAGCGGGCATTACTGATTAAGTTCATGAAAACTTGTTGTATCTGTTGTCTGTCCATCGTTATTTCCGGTAAATCCTTTGGAATATCGATTGTAAGTCTTATTCCGTCATGTCTTAATTGAGTCCTGGCGATATTTAAAACATCGTCAAAAAGAGCGGACAGATTTGTTGGTTTTTTCCCCACGCCCGATTCTCTGGCAAAGGAGAGTAAACTTCTAACGATGTTGGAAATCCTGTCTCCTTCATTAATGATCTCTTCTGCGAACTGTCTGAAACCGGAGTCCCTGTCAGACATATCGATAATTAACTGAGCATAATTGATCATTGCCGTGACAGGGTTGTTTATCTCATGAGCAACGCCGGCCGAAAGCTCTCCCAATGAGGCCAGATGTTTTGATTGCATGGCTTTTGATTCCAATGCGATCCTTTCCGTAACATCACCGGCAAGCTCTATCACACCGGTAATTTCCCCTTTTTCGTTTTTCAGGGGAAAAGTGCGAGTCTCCCAGATCCTGTTCATAAAGTCTGTATGACGGCCCTCATCCTGCTTTCCTGTTTTAAAACTTCTCTGAGCAGGACAATTACTGCAAGATTCTTTTCTATGCCATAATTCATAACAATAGCGTCCATTGTTCCCGGTAAATTCTATTCCTGTAGAATTCACGGCTCTTTTGTTGGCCCATACAACCTTTAAATCGGAATTCAAAAGAACTAAAGCATCCGATATGCCGTTTAAAAGTGTACTGAACTGCTGATAAAGCTCTTTGTACCTTTTTTCGCTGTCACTTAGCGCCTGAGCGGCTTTTTTTCTGGCTGAAATATCACGTATAATGATAATTATTGCATTTTGACCTTTCCATAATGTTTTAGACCATGTAACCTCTACATCTATTTGTTTTTCATCTTTGCATATTAACTGAGCATCAAACTGACTTGCCAGGTTCGCCATTATTAACAAATTAGCCGGTTTTTTAAATGACAGAGAGGAAGAGCGAATATAAATCAACTCTCCCGATTTTTTCCGAATTATTTCTGCAGCATCATAACCGCTTAATTGACAGGCCCTTTTATTGGCGTAAACATGTTGCCCTGTTTCATAAGAAACAATAATACCGTCATTGGCGTTTTCTGCGAGAGCCTTGAAATTTACTTCGCTCTCTTTCAAGGCAGATTCGATTTTTCTTGTTTTCGTAACATCCTGAACAGTGCCGATCATTCTTACCGCTTTGCCTTGTTCGTTAAACAACACTTCGCCATGTTCATAGACCGTTCTCTGCACTCCGCCATTAAGCATTATTCTGTGATCCATTTTATATGGCTCGTTTTTGTGTAAAGCTTTATTCACGGCTTCTTTAACAGACTCCACATCTTCAGGGTGAACACTACTTAGAAAAGCCTCATAAGTTGCTTTAAACTCTTGCGGTTTTAATCCGAAAATACGAAAAATTTCGTCTGACCAATATACTGTATTATTCACAATATCCCAATCCCAATTACCTATTTTAGCAATTCTCTGGGCCCTGGCGTAGCTTTCTTCGATTTTCTTTCTTTCCGTAATGTCTGTCGATATGCCGCAGGTTCCATAAAGGTTTCCTTCCCTGTCATATAAAGGAAATTTTATGGAAAGATATGTATGCAGTCCGTCATCCTGTCTGGCGGCCTCTTCTATCTCAATCGCCTTCCCCGTCTCTATTACCTTCAAATCGTTCATACGGTAATGGTCCGCCAACTCTTTAGGAAAAAAATCATAATCGCTTTTTCCTGCAATTTCCGACTTGCGAATATGAAACAGTTTTTCCAAACGTGAATTTATAAAAAGATATTTACCCTCTATATCTTTAACATAAATAATGGCGGTTGTATTGTCTATAATGGATTGTAACAACCATCTGTTCTCCTTGAGCTTTCCTTCGATCTGCTTACGCTCCTCTATTTCATAAACCAGTCTTTTATTGGTTTCTTCAAGTTTATCAGTACGTTCGGCAATTTTGCGGTCCAATTCATCATTGGCGTATTGCAGCTCTTTCTCCATTCGTTTGCTGTCGGCTATGTCATTTAAGCACGATCTGCTGTAAACGATATCTCCCTGCTCATTTCTAACGGCAGTTGCGTTAAGAAGCACATCGATTTTGCCGCCGTCTTTTCTCTTTAATTGAAGTTCTGCATTATGTACTTCTCCTTTTGTTTTAAATATTTGAAAGGCCCCTTTTACGTTTGACATACAGCAGGGATGATATATTTTGTAAAGCGGCTGACCGATTAACTCACTTTTCTCGTAGCCCAGCTTATCTGCAAGGGTTCGATTACATTCATTAATTGTGCCTTTTTCAGCATCTACGGAAGCATACATGTCAGGAGCATTATCGTATAAATCCAAGTATTTAACTTCCGATTCCCTCAATTTATCTTCCAGTGTTTTTCGCCGTGTGATGTCTCTTGAGTTTACGACAGCTCCTGAAATCGTATGATCTGTTTCTCTAAAAGGATAATAATAAACATCCATGAATCTTTTACCGGTCTCAGGGAAGTCGAACCAGCTTTGGTAATGAATCTCCTCCCCCTCAAAACATCTGTCCAGGTATCCTTTTACAACAGAGGTAAAGAGTTCTTTGCCGAGCAGTTCCTCTACTGTGTGTCCTATAATCTCGTGTCCCATTTTAAAGTTGTTGATCAACGGCGACCGTTTTGTTTCGACCGGATCGCTTTGCTTTGTAAAGAGCTTTATCCGCTTTCTCTATCAATTCACCGGGAGAGGAGGTTTCCTTGTCTGCTTCGGCAACCCCTAAGCTTATGGTAATACTTACGGAATAGTCTTTAAAATCGATCTTGTGCTCCATGACAGACCTTCTCATCCTCTCAGCAACGACCATGGCCCCATTGATATTGGTGTTTGGCAGCAGGCAACTGAACTCTTCCCCTCCGTATCTGGCCAGTACATCCACTTCTCTCATAGCAGAAAAAGCAATTGCCGATACGCTTTTTAAAACAAAATCGCCGCATCTGTGTCCGTATGCATCATTTACATTCTTAAAAAAATCTATATCGAACATGATCAGGCTGAGGGGTTTGTAATTCCTTTTGTTTTTATCGAACTCCTCCTTAAGACGTGTTTCCAGAAATCTCCTGTTATAAATGCCTGTCAAACCGTCAGTAATTGTCATTTCACAAAGTCTGTTCTCATAAGCAACATTGGCCGTTACATCCTGTATGGTGATGAAAATATATTGGATTATATTGTTTTCATCTCTGAGAGCGCCCATGATACAGCTCTGTTGCATATTTTCGAACTCAAGGCCTAAATGGCCCACCGGTTTAAAAGGGAATAAATAACGGTGAAGTTTCTGAGAGAAGAATACAAAGTTTCCAAACTTTAAAACAGACTTGAAACTGCGCAGAAATTTAGGTGTTCTCAAATCGGGATAATAATTAAAAATTGACGAACCTGTTATGTCCGCCTTATCGATTCCGCTGCTTAATTCCATCCAGCGATTCCAATAGGTAACTTTAAAATCTTTGTCAAGGACTACCAGCCCTATATTTAATACATTGAATATCTCGGAAAAAATCATTCGAATTGCCTCAAGTAGTCGTTTAACGCCTTTTTCAGCCAGCCTATAGATTCATTGTTGGTTACCAAAAAAAGAAAGCATGTCAGATCCTGAGCTTCAAAGTGAAAAGTGCTCTTTAAGACAAGGGCCCAGTTTTTCGGGTCATGAAGTTTTTGATATACACCGGAATCCTGAATATCTTCCACTATAATCCTTGGCGGCTCGTATATAACGCTGTCATTCAGAAGTTCCGCCATCTTTCCCACACAGGCGCCGATCAGTATATTGCCGACTTCCATCAATATCTCCTTTTCCAGCTCTCCTGTGGCGTCGCACTCATAAAACATATCCTTATTTTCTCTAAACAGAGTGATGAACTTACTTTCGTTGTCTCGCGGGAATACGACAAGGGCGAAACCGTTAAAATTCCCCAGGAAATTTTGCTCTATTATGGTGTTGTATACAATATCCTCTTTGATATTGTTTTGAATGAATTCAGGTAATTCTGCCGCCTTTATCATCTTGAGCTGTGGTACGCTCAAAACGACATATATATCTATCACCTCGGAAAGATCTGCCGCTGCATTTCCGAAAACGATATTCATCAGTTCCTGAAAGGTATCTATTTCCAGATCGGTAAATGATGATGTGTTGTTATCCATAAAATCACCTCTCATAAAATGTCAAATGACAAAATCCAAATGCCAATTTAATTCCAAATGACTCAATGTCAAAGCATGCTTAATTTGCTTTTTTGACATGAGTCTGGTATTTGAGCCTTGTCATTTCTTTCTTACTATTGCTGAAAATATTAAAGACAACTCCTGAGCTTCATTCCAAAGTCTTCTGCATTCTTCTTTTTTCTCAGGATTTGCTTTTGCTATCATCCGTAGCAAATGCTTTGTTTCCTTTGATTCTTTTTTGCATATACTTATTTTATGTTTGAAATCCCTTTTTGACTCAGCCCCGTCAGCTTCCATATAGTTAGCACCAACACTCGTTCCTGATTTTACAATTTGACTTATTAACGGGTTGTTAACAGGACTTTGAGCTATACCTTTTGCAAGGACAATTATCTCTTCTCCAAAGAGCGCAGTCCTCTCCTCTAAGTCGAATTTTTTGTCATTTGGCCTTTGACATTGATTTGGACTTTGAACTTTGTTATTTGACATTATTTGAGGTTATCCTCTTCCAAATACTTCCTCACCTCCGACAAAGCCTCATGAATTACATCCTTTACAGGCGGTTTTTTAAGCACCTTAAAAGCTCCCAGTCCTGACACTCTCTCTATCGTTCTCTTTTGAATATCTGCTGTCAGTACGAGGACTATGGCGTTTGGGTTGATTTGTTTTATTTTTTCAAGGGCCTCAAAACCGTCCATTACAGGCATGGTTAAATCCAGAAAAGTAAGGTCCGGTTTAAATTCATTGAACTGCTCAAGAGCTTCTTTCCCGTTTCCCGCTTCCCGGATTTCGTACTCCCGATCTTTTAACAGCCAGCTCCTGAGCCCTATACGTGCGGCGCGGGAATCGTCTACTATAAGAATTTTTTTTATCATTGGCATACCTCCCTGTTATCGGTTCACAGGGATTTGAGGTCTGAGGTCTGTTTAAGGTAACGGAGTGTATAAGCACTGATTATACGCCGGTTTTTAGGGGAAAACACTCAAACAGACCTCCCGTCCCTGATCCCTGTGAACTGCTTTAAATTAATAATAAAAACAGCAGTCACTGTCAGCCTTCAGCCAAGGAAATATCTGACATTATGCAATAAAAGCGAAACTGTTCACAGAGTTCAGGGATCGGTGGTCTGTTTAAGTAGTTAAAAACTGACAGCTAAATGCTTTTTGGGGGATAATCTCTTCTTCCTCTCCTGTCTCATCGCTAACTATTTATCAGATCCAGCTCAATTGTAAACTCAGCCCCCTCCACTACGTTTTCTACATATAGCCTGCCGTTCATGTGTTCCTCTATGACAAGCTTTGCCATATACAGACCCAGACCTGTACCCTTTCCCTGCTCTTTCGTTGTGAAATAGGGTTCAAAAATTCTGTGCCTGATCTCTTTCGCCACACCACCGCCGGAGTCTCTGATTTTTATAAAAACCCTTTTGCCTCTATTAAATACTTCCGTTATAATAACTCCTTTTGTTTCTCCTTCAAATTCATTCTCCTTAGTCGATAATACAGCCTCTTTTGCGTTGCCTATAATATTCAGGATTGCCTGTTTAAATTCGTATTGATAACCAAGCACCGGCAGGTTTTCATATGTTTTGTTATCTGTTATAAATTCCACTTTGATAAGCGCATCTTTCAGTTGCAGGCCATAGAGAGAAAGCGTTTCTTTAACAACACTTTTTACATCGAATACCTCTTTTTTGTCCGTGGCCCTGAAAAAATTACTGAAATCATCTATAGTATCGGACATAAATCCTATCTCCCCCATCGATTCGCTTACTATCCTATCTATGTAGCTCTTATCCAGCTCTCCGTGAATATATGCATCCTCGATATCCTGTATCGATAAAGCCAGCGCAGTGAGAGGCTGACGCCAGTGGTGAGAGATCGCTATCATCAACTCTCCCATGGCTGCAAGCTTGGATTGTTGAAAAAGTAATTTTTCCTGTCTTTGAGACTTTTCAACCTCGGATTTTACTCTTCCTTCCAGGTTTTTGTTCAATTCTTCCAGCTCTTGTTTTTTGTCTTTAAGGATCTTCTCCGTTTTTACTCGCTCTGTGATATCTTCGACCATTTCTATGGCGGATATGACTCTGCCCTCATTGTCTTTAATCGGCGACGATAAAATTCTGTAGTTTCCGACCTCATTGCCTGCCGGTATATTCGCTGTGGATTCATGTACTTTGCCGTCAGCAAAAGTCTTACATGTGGGACAATAGGAACATATACCATCCTGTTGATGCTTATGAAAGCTCCTGTAACAGACAGGCCTGTTCGGCAGGTCGATATGGGGAAACCACTCTTTCATCTGCCTGTTCATCGATAATATCTCCATATTCGGGCTTATCAGTGAAATCCCTACACCTATGTTCTCTACAACACTCCTGTATTTTTCCTCGGATTCGATTAATGCTTTTTCTGCGGTTATTCGATTTGTAATATCATTCAGAACCTCAATCACGGCATATACTTTTCCCGACTCATCTTTCATGGGAAAGGACTTTGTACCCACATACACACTCTTACCATTATAGTTATGGATATGCACCGTTGAATGGGATTTCCCTGTTTCCAGGGTATGCTTTACAGTGCAATCTTCACCTTTTTCAAAGCAGGGCACTTGTATATGATGAGAAATTTCATAACAGTGTTTACCGATAATATTCTCATCGAATTTATTAACCATCTCAAGGTATGCCCTGTTTGCCGTTATAATCTTATATTCAGGATCTACAACAATAAAACCTTCTCCTATGCTTTCGAGGATACTTTTATTAAACTCCTCTGTCCTCTTTCGTCTGGTGATATCTCTAATGAGCGCAAGAAAAGCTTTTTTCCCTTCCCACATGGTTTCAGTAACCTGCATTTCGGCCGTGCCCTGTTCTCCGTTTTTCAGAGCGATATCTATATCGATCGACTCTTTTATACAGGAACGATTAAATTCAAACACCGGGGGGTTATTTTTGAAGAAATAGCGAGCAGCAGGGTTTTTATAGCGGACTTCACCTTTTCCGTCCGTAACGATAATACCGTCCACACTCTTTTCGACGATATTGTGAAAGTCCTGCGTTGCCGTTTTGAGCTCTCTGGTTTGAATTTCAAGTATCTCGGCCTGCTCTATAATCTTCTTTTCATAGGCCTTTCTGTCAGAAATATCCCTAATGATTCCAACAGTCCCGATAAACTCCTTTTTCATTGTACCTGAATTCATTTCATACATCCCTGAGCTGTTTACTTCAACGACGACCCTCTCTCCGTTTTTTTTTGTAAGTTGTACTTCAAGACCTCTTGTTCTTCTGTCTCCCGTCCTTCTCTCATCAAACAGCTTCGGAGTTTCCACGCTGTTTGTAGTACGTCCGCTATATGCAGGTAAAACTTTTAAACGGCTGACAGATTCAATTTCCTCTTTTAGTATAATAGCGTTGAAATGCCTGCCTATTAATTCTTCCGGCCTGTAGCCAAGTCTTTCAACAGCATTATTCAGAAAAGTGAATCTTCCTTCACTATCGATTCGGTAAATAATATCCGGCGCCGTATATACAAGAGCCCTGAGCCTGTCTTCCGAGGCCTGTAATTTTTGGTTACGTTTTTCAAGAATGTTGTTGAGATATCTTAATTGATTATCCATTTTTAGTGATTCGCGATATTGATGCAAGGCGTTTTCATATGTGGAGAGCAGGAAATTTAGAACCTGCTGTGGTTCAGCCTCAACGTTAAGAAGTTCTCCCTCTATGGCGGCGACTAAACCCTTCCCCAATGTTTTATTTCTCTGTTTATGCGATGTTTCCAATATATCGCCAATCCGGGACAATAGATGTTCACGATTGTAAGGCTTAATTATATAGTTGTCCGCCCCGGCATTGAGCCCTCTTATAATATCAACAGGTTCTGACAGTTGTGTAAGTAATATCACCGGTATATCCCTAAGATTATGTTCGTTTTTAATCTTCCGACACATTTCAAAACCATCCATCTCCGGCATAAGGACATCGCTTATAATTAGAGAGGGGCTGTGGTTCAGGGCCGAGTGAAATCCTTCCACTCCGTTTTCGGCGATAATGACTTTATATCCTTCATTTACGAATATACGTCTGAGCAGTTCCGCCTGTACTGCCGTATCCTCTACTATAAGGATTTTGAATATTGAATTATCTTTATTCATTTTTTTTTAGTCTGTCAGTGGTGATCTGAGATCGCCTGAAGGTGAAAGAGCTGTTTATTCTTATTTACCGGGGTATGCCCCCGGTAAAGTCGGGTTCATACTGTAAGCTTTTTAAGGTGACTTTAAACATTAACTGTTCGCACTGATTTAACCCGAAAATAAGTAGGGGCAGACCTGTGTGTCTGCCCCGGCGGTGGCGAACGAACAAACGCACCGGAGTAAAGCACGCGACCGGGGCGCACACACAGGTTCGCCCCTACGAATCATCATAAATAATTTTCATGCTTTGTGGTGGCCCGGAGGTTCATGGACCTTTGCTCATAAAATATGCAACAAAACATTTTTTATCTTTAACTGACCTCTGATCTCAGATCACAGTGAACAGTTACTTTCTTAGGGTTGACTCAAAAATAAATTCGTAATTAAAAGAGACAGATTTGCATTATATTTGGATGCACTGAATGAGCAAAACCGCAGGCATAGCAGCGCTATGTTGAGGATTTTGCGATTGAAGTGCAATCAAAGATGATGTGAAGGTGTCACCTTTTAATGCGAATTTATTTTTGAGTCAACTCTTCGTAAACTGAACAGTGCTTTTAAGGAATTAATGTATTGAGACAGGTATGATTTAATTTTAATGTGTGACTCTCCTAAGTTACACTTTTCTCGAATTTTCATATAAAGTTTCAGATGTGTCTCATTCTCTCCCTGTTCAAAATAACCTATGATCTCATCCGATATGATTGATAAACAGTTTGCGCCTGTCTTATCGACTGTCACAATGTTATTTATTCTTAAATAATTATGCAATGCCATTAACACGCCGATGCTGTATGTTAAATAACGAGTAAATAACTCATTTTCCTCGAACCCGATATCTTCCAAATGTGTCATAAAATGCAATAATGAAGGGACATCCCATTCTCCATTATGAGACTCTATAAATTCTACGGACTTTTCTATAAACTCTCTGTATTCCATAGATAGACCACCGAAAATTAGGTATCAATAATTTGATCAAATCAAATATTGTACCAGACAGTTATTTAAAGAAAATGATAGGAAAAAACAGTGTTTAAGTAAGATAAAGAGCCTGAAACCGGGGATAAACATGCCTGTGGTTACATATCTGCATATGGGCATAAATGTATAGTAAGCATAGTTGTAACCAACTACTCTAAAAAAGCAATTAGCGGTCAGCTATCAGCTGTCAGCTAAATCTTTTCTAAGATTATACTCACCTGTAAGATGAAGCTTTTTTGTAACTGTTCACAGTAATCTGTGGTCAGAGGTCTTTTTTTATTAAATTTCAAGAGTATAATTGGCGTTTTCACCCTTTTTGGAGTTCTTACCGTGAAAAAAAGGAAAATCTCTTTAAAGAGACCACCGACCCCTGAACTCTGTGAACAGTTACGCTTTTTTTGCATAATGTCTGATATTTCCTTAGCTTAAGGCTGACCGCTGACAGCTGTTTTTAGGTCTACTGATTTTTAGTATTATTTTCCTGCTAAAGAGGTATGGAAGAATTAAGAGGTATTGTGATAATAAAGGTCGTTCCTTTTCCCGGAGTGCTGTTAACACTTATCCTTCCACCGTGCTCTTCAACAATTTTATAGCTTATGGAAAGTCCTAATCCGGTACCCTGACCAACGGGTTTTGTCGTAAAAAAGGGATTAAATATCTGCGTGAGCATTTCCTGAGGTATTCCTTTGCCGGTGTCGCTGATATCCACTATTACCATATCCTTTTCTTCAGTTGTTGTAATCGTTATCGTTCCTGTTCCTTCTATTGCATGACAGGCATTGACAAGGAGGTTCATAAAAACCTGATTGAGTTTCGAGAGATTGCATCGCACCTGAGGAAGGGAGGCATAGTTTTTTATAATCTCTATCCTGCCTTTATATTCATGGGTCAGAATACTTAGTGTCGTATCTATGGCGTTGTTTATATCCGCATCGGAAAATTCGGCTGCATCGAGCCTTGAAAATGTTTTTAAGTCGAGAATTATTTTTTTAATTCTGTCTATGCCTATGCCGGATCTTTCAAGTATTTTTTTAATCCGCCCATTCAGGTAGTCGTACTGGATCTCCTCTTTTTTGACCTCTATTGCTTTTGCAATATTCTCAGGAAGTTCCAGTTGATCGCCATATTCTATCAACTCTGTTATTCGCTTGAAAAATTTGTTCAGATTCTTTAAATTGGAATGGACGAATCCGAGGGGATTGTTTATCTCATGGGCTATTCCGGCAACGAGCATACCGAGAGAGGCCATTTTCTCGGACTGAACTAACTGGTCCTGGTTATGGGTTAATTCATCGAGGAGTTTCGCCAGTTTTTCCTCTGCTTCTTTTCGTTCCCCGACTTCCTGTTGAAGCAAAAGATTCGATTTCTCTAGTTGAGACGTACGTTCCGATACCAATTTATTGAGCTGCTCGTTATACTTTTTCAGCTCTTTTTCCATATCTTTCTTTTTCGTGATATCTTCACAACTGGTAACCACGCCGATCGGTTTTCCTTTATCGTCTCTAATTACATCGGACATGAGATACACCGGGAAAGTTCTGCCGTCCTTACGGACATTTACACTTTCTCTTTTCCATATTCTGTTTCTGTCCAAATCCAGCATTTTTTGAACTGTCATTTCGGACCAGGCGTCTTTTGGAGCAAAAATTCTGACATGTTGGCCTATCAATTCATCTGCCTTGTGCCCGTGCATTGATGCGTCAGAGGGGTTTGTATAAATAATATGGCCGTATATATCGGTAATGGTGATGCCGATTTGCATGGTTTCAGTCGCTTTTGTCAAAAGACGTCTGTACCTGTCCGCCTCCTTGGTATCCGTCATGTCTCTGATGATTTCCATGTAGCCTTCAATGTCGCCATGTTCTTGACGCAATGCCGAAAAAGTGGCTAAAGCAGGGAACATATTATTTTCCTTGTCCACGGATATGAACTCGTCTCTGTATTTATTGTATTTGGAGGCCGCCTCTAAAAATTTCTTAATCTCATCAGGATTGTTATATATGGTTTTGATGTCCCGGCCCAAAATTTCCTCAAGACTGAATCCGTACCTATCCCGTGCGGCTTTATTGAATTCCGTTATTTCGCAATGCTCGTTTGTGGCGACGATCATATCCATGGAGGAGTCAATAAGGTTTTGCGTATAGGTCATGGCTTTTCTCAACTCCTGTTCGATGCTTTTATATTGCGCAATGTTTTTGGCGGTCAGGACGATGCCTTCGGCGAGATTTTGGTTGTCTTTTATTACAGAACTCGTTACAAGCATAGGGACTTCAATACCGTTTTTCGAAAGATATTTCATCTCCATGTTTTTTTGAACGCCTGCATCTATTAAGTACTCTATCCATTCGTCTTCAAAGGGAAAGTCGTCGAGAATGACAATCGTATTAACAGGCTTACCGTTAAGCTCTTCTTCTCCATATTCGAGTAAGCGATATGTACTGCTGTCCGCTAATTGAATTTTGCTGTCAGGCGTTACCACGATGAGACTGTCAATCGTCTCTACAATACTGTTTATGACGTTTCTGTTCGTTATTTTAAGCGGTTTACTGTTTACTTCCATTTTTGTATCTGTTTACAGGGTGTCGAGATATGTTTAAGGGAAAAAGACCGTTTATTTAAATGTAGCAGGCTTCAGCCTGCGCCCGGGTTCGGCTAAACCAACGGTTCGCGCAGGCTACATTTTTTGCTTATGGCTCGCAAACCTGCATAAAAAAAATGAAAATTCTTATGCATTCAAGTTAAGATTAGCAGAATAGTATTAATAAGCAAAAAGCATGCCTGATGCAAAAAAAATCACTAAAGAGGATTTAATGAAGGCTGTTAAGTATCTTAAGGGATTTGCAATCAGATGCCTGCCTTAAACAATGCTGTGACATGTTACATTGTGGTTGAACAAAACGTGACATGTCGCATGGATTAAAAAATCAGGCGATGTAGTCGAAGCCGTCGATACAATCTCTAAGCCACAGCCAACTTTGATTGCCTGACAGATATGCATGGCCGGCAAGGGCGCAGGCCACGGACATCAGCTCATGATCGTTTTGGGGTAAATCTATAAATTCATATCCCTTTGAACTCATGGCATTCGTCAGAGACTGGATCGCAGAAGAATCTTTTTTAATTCTTTGAATTAATTCATAATCATATCCCGACAGGACCAGCCAGGCGCCGGGATGGGTCTCGACAATTCGACAATTCTTAATTAGGGAAAGCAGTCTCGTTAAACGTATACCCCTGGCGGTCAGGTAGATCATACGATTGAAGGTGGGCACCATAACGGCGATTTTACTGAATCCCCCTGCCTTTAACCGGGTGCGTAAATCGTTGTCAGAGTTGCGACATCCCCCGTTTTCACTATATGACAATGGCGCATCTATAAAGACAAAAGGTTGTTCATATTGACTTACCAGTTCATAAATATCCGAATCGTTCAATCCCGAATGAAGTCGCAGTTGTATCTTTTCATTTAAGAGAGCCAGTGCAGTGTCTTTGGTGTTGGCAGGGCCGGAGAGGTCTATGCCGATTATCGTTTCAGGCGAAACAATGATGACTATTCTCCTGCTTCCAACAGGATTCTATGAAATAAAGGCTCGTCAATAAAAAAGCCTGCTTCATGTCTGAGTTTCAGCATTTCGTTTTTATAGATTCACTTACTTTTATTAGCAGAAAATCCCTTTAGCAGATGAACGAGTTTCCAGATATCTTCGTCCTTGAGAGAGGACTTCCATTCGGTCATTACTGTGCCGGGCACGCCATTGGCTATTGTATTGTAAATCTCTCCATCGGTGAAGCCGTGACGCCAAAGGTCGTCCGTGAAATCTGAAGGGTTGAAACCTTCTCCATAGACCCCGTCTCCTTTTCCTGAATCACCGTGACATCCGGCGCAATTCTCTTTGTAAAGCTTAATGGCATCAAGGAGATTTTCAGGAGTAGGTTCAACTGGATTTTTTAAATGCTGATACTTTTTATGACGATGAACGCCGGCTTTGTGTTGGTCGTGGTGACCTTTTCCTGATACCCCCTTGTCTCCGGATGCACTTTCGTTAAAAAAAATGAGTGTAAATGTAAATAACATCATAAATGAAGCAGAAAGTGTACGGAAAGAAATTTTTTCCATTATCCCTCCTTGTATTCGTTCAAAGTTGACCATTATTTGCATCGATCACGGTTTTAAATTTTTTCATCCGTAAACCGTGAACCATAAACTATTAACTGTTCTTTAACTATTTTTCGATTTTGTGTCTGTGAAACTCCTTGGGAACATACCATTGGTGCAGATTGTAGCTTATACCGATTGGGGACGGTTTTATCCCTTTAAATCTTTTATGGATAACAGGCAGAGCGTCGGGAACGTAGAGAAAAAGATAAGGTACATCTTCTGACAGAATTTCCTGAATCCTGAAATAGGCTCTCTTTCTCTCTTCCCTGTCAAACGTACTTCTTCCCTTTTCAAGGAGCCTGTCGATCAGGGGGTTTGCATAACTGATAAAATTAAACTCCTTTTCACCGGTTTTGGTCGAATGCCAAATGTCGTATTGATCGGGATCCAACCCGATGGACCATCCTAAAATGACTGCCTGGAATCTCTTTTTATCTATGAATTCGTTAATAAATGTGCTCCATTCCACTGCTCTTATATGCACCTTAATTCCGATTTTTTGGAGTCTCCACTGAATAATAGTCGCTGTTCTCATCCGGAGACTGTTTCCCATATTTGTAATAATCGTAAATTCAAAGGGAGTACCGTTTTTGTCTAGAACGCCATTTTTGTCACTGTCTTTCCAGCCTGCCTCTGAAAGAAGGCCCAGTGCTTTATCGGGATTGTAATTATATTTTTTAACATTGCCGTTATAGGGCCAGGTATCGGGTACAAAGGGGCCGGTGGCGGGAGAGCCGAGCCCGAAGAGTACAACATCTATGATTTCCTCCTTATCTACTGCATAGGCGATTGCCTGCCTTACCTTTTTATCTTTAAAAAAGGGGTGGAGGAGATTGAATCCGAAATATGTGTACGAAAAAACAGGATAACGAAATTTTTGATAGTTTTCACTGAAATAGAGAGTGTCTGTCTGTTTAGTATACTGAATAGGCGTTAGCCCCATGTAGTCTACCCCCCCTGACTGGAGTTCGAGAAACATTGTGGCCTGATCAGGTATGATCCTGTATATATAGTTTTCAATAAAGGGTCTCCCCTCAAAATAATCGTGATTGGATACGAGCCTGAGTTGTTGCCCGGGCTCCCACTTATTGATTATATAAGGCCCCATCCCCACAGGCTCTCTCATAAGAGGCGTCTTTGTAATATCTTTACCTTCAAGAAGGTGTTTGGGGAGAATCGGGAGGTTTCCCCAGGAGCTCAAAGCAGGGGCAAAGGGTTTTTTATAGCTCACCCGGAATGTATACCTGTCAATGACAAGTGCACTGTCTACCTGTAAAAAATCCTCCTTATAGGGTGTCGGCGTTTTGTCGTCTATAATCGTTTTATAACCGAACATGATGTCTTCGGCAGTAAATTCTGTTTTATCGGTCCAGTAAACACCTCTTCTTAAATGGAATGTTATGGTAAGACCGTCAGGGCTGATATCCCAGCTTTCAGCCAAATCTCCGATTATGCTCAGGTCCGTATCGTATTTTACCAATCCGTTAAATATAAGCCCGCCTACATCATGAGATGCGCTGTCCCCTGCAAGCATTGGTATGAGTACGCTCGGTTCTCCTATTGTACCTACAATCAAAGCATCTCCATAAGAGGGAGTGCTGTTTTTGGAATCGTATCCGGGGGATTCCGACTTTGTCAGTACCTCTGTACCGGAATCACATCCGAAACAAAAAAGCAATGAAAGCATCATTGTGCATATAAACAAACCTTTTATCATCATTACGTTATTCCCTTCCTGCTTTCACTCCAGCCATCTCTCATCACCTGTATAAGCGATCCCCTTTTCATTGCAAAACTGCTCTGCTTCATTTGTAAATCCCGATCTTGAAAAAACAAAACATATGTACTTCCCGATATTCTCCCTCTCCTTCAACTTCTCCGTTTTTTGTAATAACTCCTCCCCCTCTTCCCGGGAAAATTTCTTTGTGCTTCTGTTTTTTACCTCTCCGATTAGGGAATATCCCTCTCCCTTCGCCTTTGCGTATATGTCTATATTCAGATCCGTCGTTGCATCGGGCGTTGTCCTGTACTTCCATACCCTCTTATACTCGGTAAACTCGAAATCTTCGGGCAGATTCTCTGTCATTTTTCTAAAATACTCGTTCTCCCGAAAGGCCCTGAGCCTCAACTTGTCTATTATTAAATACTCCCCATACAAACCCTTGCGATAGTTATACTCTCCCAACAATCGATTATATCTCTCCTTCATCTCCTCAAACATGGCCTTATACTCATTTGACAGCTCCCGAACGTCGAAAAGCTCGATCTCTTTTTGATATACTCCCCTGAATACTTTGTCGAATATATTATCTTTCACTCCCTTATAGTCAAAATTCGATCTTCCCTGCTCTATTATATCCGCCTTTATAAGCACCTTAAGCTTCCTTTCGAGCTCCGCATCCGTCATATCGAGATTCAATTTCTCCAATAACTCCTTCCTGGTCACCTCTCTCTCCCGGTTCTTACACAAATAGAGCACTATGTTTTTTGCATTTACATCGTTCACCCTGTAAAAGGCCGTTGTTACATACTCCATCCACGTTGACTTGATCTCTCCCTCATAACTCAATGTCTCGAACTCCATTACCCTCAATAAGCCCTCTGTTGTGGTTAAATCCTTTTCTTCGAAATTCGATCTGATTATGGAACTTATGTAAAAGGGACTTCCCTCTGTCAGCTCAAGAAGCAGATACACAATCTCTTCGCTTACAGGTACATCAAAAAAACGGCAGTACAGGGAGATCATTTCGATCGCCTCCTCTTCGGGCATGTTTCTCAAAAACTTAAACTTAAACCGCGCAGGAAGCAACATAATTAAATCGTTCATAAGCCAACCCACCCAACTGCCGGATACAAGGAGAGGCGATATCTTGCTCTCCGCCGTGTTCAGATAAGCGCCGGCAAAATCATCGGCCTTTCTCGTCTTGTTTTTATCCCAGTATATCTCGCTGTTCATGAACTGAAACTCGTCTATTATCTGCAATATAAACTCATCCCTTCTCTCTGCTATCCACCGCGGAGCGTTTCTCACCATCTCCCACATGGCGTCCACGCTCTCGTCCAGCGCGGCCTGCTCGATCTCCTCTATAAAGCCCGTTAAATACTCGACTCCTTCCTTTTTTGCCGCTTTGACTGCATTGCCGAAGATATGTTTTCCTTCAGGGACAAGATACTCTCTCTTTCTTGACTTAAAGGCTATATACTGGTATATGAAGGTAAGAAAAAAATCCTTACAAAACTCGATCGCCCACTTGCTCCCCTCTTTCACCTCATAATAAAAGGGGATTACGTCGTTGTTCCGTGCAAAGGTTATGTTGTAGAGCCTCTCCAGCAGAGCCGACTTACCTGTTTTTCTCCTGGAAAGAAGGGCTGTGCTTTTAGATTTTTCCTCTTTTATCTCCTCTATCCATTTCAGAAAAAAAGTGAGCTCCTTTTTTCTCCCCACAAATAATTGAGGGTTACCTATTCTCTCTTTTAAATAGTATTCCATCATAAAGAGGTAACGACTCAGGTACAAGGCTGAAGACTGAAAGCTGAAGCAAAAAATCAAATGACTTGGGAGTGTTGCCGGTAAAAAACTTAGATTTTATCGACAACACATGTTTTGCCCACCTGATAGTTTTCAGCCTTCAGTCTATACACCCAACCCGGCAAGACGGAACCAAAAAGGTTTCCTGCTACATATTAATGACAAATGACAAAAACCAAATGTCAAATCAAATCCAAATGACTAAATGTCAAAGCCTGCTGATTTTCCTTTTTTTTGACATTGATTTGGTCTTAGAGCTTTGAAATTTGACATTTGGAAATATTGTTGCTTTTTGCGCACGATTTTATTTATAAGCGACTAAGTAGTTACATGTAATATACAAAAAATACGCCTTTTCAGTAAACAACACAAATAAGAAGCAAAATACTTCACCCCTATGCTCACCATTTTACTATCGCAGGTAGTTACATTTTTTCTTTTTTCTGCTTTGAAATTCCTATGCAATCAAGTTAGCGTTTCTGACAGATTTAAAGGGATCGGATATTGTGAGAGTCATTCATACATAAGGCGACCTTGCCGGTCCAGGTCATCTGTGAGCAGGCATCTCTAACAGCGATCTCTGTAAAACTGTATAATCTGCAGTTAAAGAAAATATTGCGCCTTATTATGTTAAAATAGTTGAGTTCTTTGCAGAACAGGCGCAGAAAAAAGAAATAATCGATATTTATGAGGTGGTAATGGAAGAGATATGGAATAAATTTAAAAAGAGTCCGGTGGAGCCGTTGAGACTTTCACTTGATTCCAGGTTTACATTTCGCTGTCATAAAGATATCTCCTGTTTTAACAGATGTTGCGGCGAACTCGATCTGTTTTTAACTCCCTACGATATTATAAGGATGAAAAAGAGATTAAACATAACATCAGGGGAATTGCTTCTCCAGTACAGTGAGCCGGTAATATTGGAAAAGACTCAAATACCTATGATTAAGCTAAAGATGAAAGAAAGCGGACGTTGCAGGTTTGTATCGGAAGAGGGCTGTACTATCTACACGGACAGACCGGCGGTGTGCCGATACTATCCTCTTGGAATGGGTACGTTGAAGAGTAAAGAGGTTGACGACGACGAATTCTTCTTCTTTGTCAAAGAGGCCCACTGCAGAGGATATGAGGAAGAGAGGGAGTGGAGCGTTCAGGAGTGGAGAGACGATCAGGAAATAACTCTGTACGATGAAATGAATAAAGAGTGGTTTGAAATCATATTAAATAAAAAACTTAGTTCCGGTAAAGCCGAGTCTGACGAAAAGAGCGTAAGGATGTTTTTTATGGGCAGCTATGATGTGGACTCTTTTAGAGATTTTGTCTTTAAAAGCAAATTTCTCCAAATATTCGATATATCGGACGATGAGTTGAATTCAATAAAAGAAAATGAAGACGAATTAATGAAATTTGCACACAGATGGCTAAAATATGTGCTCTATAAAGAACCTACAATGAAACTCAGAGAGGGTGCGGAAAAGAATTTCAGTAACCGTTCATAGAGATCAGGAATCTGAGGTCTGTTTCAAAAAATTTAACAGAATGAACTCCCTTTAACTGACCTCCGGCCTCAGTACCCCGTGAACAGATAGGAATATCAAAAGAGACAAAAAATGAGTCATGAGCAGGAAATAGTTATATTGAAAAAAGCCGGTTGCGCCGATAATGTAATAGACCATTGCATGGCTGTTAAAGAGTGCGCCCTGAATATATCTTCAATGCTGAAATTCGAGACAGACATGGAGCTTATAAGAAAGGGCGCGATATATCACGATATAGGGAGAAGTAAAACCCACGGAATCAGTCATGCCGTGGAGGGAGCAAAAATAGCAGAAGAATACCGATTTAAGAGGGACGTCATACAGATTATAGAACGTCATATAGGCGCTGGCATTACGACAGAGGAGGCTGTGGAGCTTGCTCTTCCGCCGGGGAATTACATGCCCGAGACATTTGAGGAAAAAATAGTCTCCTATGCCGACAACTTACTCAGCGGTGCAAAATTGCTCACCTTTGACAAGGCATTGCTTAGAATGCAAAAATTTCTTGGAAAGGGGCATCCCGCTTTGAATCGTTTCAAAGAAATGCACCTTGAGATACAGTCATGGATGGGAGCATGAAGATTAAATGGCTTGTCGAGATTTTTTTTGTAGCTCTCATCGCCCTGCCCCTGGCTCTCCTTCCATACGCGATATCGTTGCGCATTGGCGGTTTTCTGGGCGTATCACTCTTTTACTTATGGAACCGGCGCAGGAAAATCGCAATTGATAACATCGACAAATCCGGCATAGCGGCGCAAAACGCCTCACACTCATTGGCGCAGGAGAGTTTCGCCAATCTGGGCAGATCTCTTGCGGAAATTTTCAAAGTCTATTTTGGCCTTGGCAGGAGCATTATCGACAATATCGAAATCCAAGGCATTGAAAACTTTGAAAAGGCCGCAGGAAAAAAGAGAGGCGTTATTTTAATAACAGGACACTGTGGAAATTGGGAGTTGATGGCGATAACACTGGCTGTGAGAGTCGCCCCTGTAAGTGTGGTTGTAAGAGGGCAAAACAATCCCCTCTTTGATAAATTTATAAAATCAGTCAGACTTTCCCATGGCAATCAGGTAATTTACAAACAGGGCGCACTGAAAAAAATATTAACGGAATTGAAAAAGTCCGGTAATGTAGGAATACTGATCGATCAGGCGGTAGTCAAGGACGAGGGTTATATTACCGACTTTCTCGGCAGAAAGGCATGGTCTACAAAAATGCCGGCTCTGATTGCCAGGAAAACGGGAACTCCCATCGTCCCGATATTTATCCACAGAGAAGGGAGCAGGCATACGATTACTTTTCATTCTGAAATGACTCTTTCCGGTGAGCCGGACAGAGAGTCGGCTTTGACAGAGGACACTCAAAAATTGACGACAATAATAGAAAACCATATCCGCCAACATCCCTCCGAGTGGCTCTGGATGCACAAAAGATGGAAAAGAGCGGGGAATTAAGAAGAGGTTTGATTATGAATACCGGCTATAAACATACAGGGTTGCTCTATCATGACAGGAATAAGGCGGAACTCTTTTTTACTGAAATACTTGGTCTGCCGAAAGTAAAGAGCTATGTATTGTCTGAAACACTGACGGAAGCTCTTTTCGGAATAAAGGAAAAAACAGAGGCAGATCTTTTTGACAACGGCAAAATAAGTTTTGAAGTCTTTTACGGCAACCTGCCTGTGAACACGAACTTTAACCACACATGCCTGGAGGTCGAAAGTAAAAACGAATTTGTCGAGTTGACCAAAAAACATGGCCTTGCCCCCAGAATTGTTAAAAAGGAGGGAAAGGATCTGTTGTTTATAGAGGATTTTTCCGGCAATCTTTATGAAGTTAAAGAATCCGTAAAAGATCGGGAAACCTACTGATAAGAGATTGTTTCGTCACGTATAAGGCGCCCCGATACACACGACAAAAGACTATGGAGAAGGCTAAAGCTCCTGCATCTTCTCTTCCTCTTCCTGCGCAGTCTTACAGTCTATACACATCGTTGTAACCGGCCTCGCTTCAAGCCTCTTCGTGCCTATATCCTGGCCGCAACTGTCACATACGCCATAATTACCCTCATCGATTCTCTCAATAGCCAGTTCGATTTTTCGCAATAACTTCTGTTCTCTGCCCCTCAACATGAGCATGAAATTCCTGTCGATCTCAGCGCTTGCCTGATCGCCAAGATCAGGGAAAGAAATGTTACCGGGCATCTCGTTTAACGCAGCTTCAGCTTCGGACAGGAGTTGCTGCTTCTGAAAAATCAGCTTTTCTTTTATAAAGTATAATGCCTTCTCTCTTTCCGATAGGCCCTCGAGTTCCGGAATTTCTCCTTCATTGTCATCAGGATCATGGCCCGGATTGATTTTATCCGGCATCTCTTTACTCTTATTGGTATCCACATCCTTTTCCATAACAAACTCCTTTCCTGTCATCAAAGGTCAGTACTGGAAATCCGACAATTAGACATAGTAATTGAACAAGTAAGGATATAGGTTATCAAAAAAAAAGGAAATTAGTCAATAAACAATCTCGTAATTCAAACACCTGTTAATTCCGCCAAAATTATTTCCATATCCTCGGGAAGTGGAGTTTCGAATTTCATCTGCTCTTTTGTATAGGGATGGATAAATCCCAGGGTTTTGGCATGAAGCATTTGTCGTGGTATTACAATCTTCCTGTTACCCTGTATCTCGACATGATTTTTTTTCCCGTACACAATGTCTCCAAGGATCGGATGACCTGAAGAGGAGAAGTGTACTCTGATCTGATGCGTCCTTCCTGTCAACAATACAGCTTCTATGAGAGAGGCTTTTTCGAATCTCTTTATCAGCTTCCACTTTGTATGCGCCGGCTTACCGCTCTTTGTTTTTACGGACATCTTTTTTCTATCCGATTGGGAGCGACCGATAGGAGCAGATATCTCTCCGCTCTCGCTCCCGGGATATCCGGAAATAATCGCTATGTACCTTCTCTCTATTGTCCTGTTGCTGAATTGAGTTACAAGGCCATAATAGGAATCGTTAGTAAGAGCTATGACGACAAGACCGGAAGTATCTTTGTCGATTCGATGCACCACGCCGGGTCGCAAAGGAGCACCAATCGTCGGAAGGGTATCCGCCAGAAATGCGACTGCATTCATAAGCGTCGATCTTCCATGCCCGGCCGAAGGGTACATTACCATCCCCGGAGGTTTATTCACTATCATGATATGAGGATCTTTGTACAGAACTTCTATATCGATAGATTCGGGAATCAATGTCTCTTCTTCCGGTTCATTATATTCAAGACATATGATGTCTCCCGGTTTAATCTTATAATTTCCCTTTAAAACGATTGAATTTATATTGACCTTTCCCTCTTTTATCGCCCTTGTTATTCGAGATCGGGTAACACCTGATTTGATTGCAAGGAAAATATCCAACCTTTTATTTGCATCCTCTTTTTCTGCTTTATAATGGAAAACTTCCATTTTTTACCTCAGATTGTTGTAATATAACAAAAATGTTTACACATAGAACATTCATTCGTTTTTTTTATTACTTTCTTATTCCTTCCGTTCCGGCGATCCTGATAATGCTA
This sequence comes from Candidatus Magnetocorallium paracelense, assembly GCA_029001845.1. Taxonomy (GTDB): domain Bacteria; phylum Nitrospirota; class Thermodesulfovibrionia; order Thermodesulfovibrionales; family Magnetobacteriaceae; genus Magnetocorallium; species Magnetocorallium paracelense. Next base: position 132,331 of record JAREWP010000033.1, read on the forward strand.
AAGGTTTTTCTCTTGCCTGGCTGCTTTGCATTTGATTCCAATGACGACGCAAACCATACCTTTGTCAACCTCTTTATATCGCAAAAGATTATGAGAGATGGAGAGATTCCGATGATTAACCTGTTTAACAATTTCGGGACGCCTCTTTTAGGTGACAATCTGACCTATCCCTTTTCCTTTCTATCGATTACCTATCTTTTCTTTCCCGATTATGTAGCCATGACACTAAACAGAGCGGCTGTTATATTTCTAACGATCGTTGCGCTGACTCGCTATTTCAGATATTTCATGTCTTTTTTCTCATCCTCTGTATGCTCGATTTTGACTTTTACGGCAGGGCCTTCATTTCTTTGGCATTCTGCGCACCACCATTTTCAGGCGTCTTTACTGTTGTTTGCAATTATTTTAATTCTTCAAATGAGGATAAAAGAGAGTGATAGTCTGTTAAATTACCTCCTTCTCTATATCGTCTTTGTGTTGCTCACATTAAGCGTAAGTATGAATATTGTTATTATTATGATTCCCTTTTTGCTTGCCAATCAGTTTTTTCTGGAAAAAATGCGTTTTAACAGAAAGATGATATTGTCAATTCTTTTAATGGTATGTGCGTTTATTTTTTCTTTTACCGATGTGTCAATGTTTTTTAAACATCTGGCCCTAAGTTCCAGAACCGATGTCAATTATGGAGATAGTGTTGTAGATATAAGTCTAAGAGAACTGATATTGAAGATAGGCTGGCAGAATCCTCCTAATAGTTTTCACCTCCATTACGCCCTGTACTTTTCCATACATCTTCTTCTGATGGTCATATTCGGTACAATATTTTTATTCAGTAAGAATGGATATCGATTGCTGGCAATGAATACAACCATGCTTGGAATTTTGCCACTCATCGGAGTGTTGTGTCTCATCATCTTTAAAGAATTCTGGTGGTCAATACCGCTTTTAAAGGCCATGGATATTACGCGTTTTTGGTGGTGTTCGAACGTCTTTTTAATGATACCTGTCGGAATCGGTCTGGATGTCATAAAAAAAGAGCAATGGTCCTTCAGGTATTTTTTTCTCCTGCCTCTTTTGTTATTGAGTTTAATAGCCCTTAAATACTCTTATTTTATGAAATCCTTTCTCCTGGCATACACGAAACCTCTGGTTGTTTTTCTCTTCATTATGCTCTTTTACTCTATTTTTAAGGGTGTTATGAGAACCAGAGTATTACTGTACTCACCCTTTACTTTTGTCCATATCCTGTTGGGAATAACGCTTGTCTGGGCTCATTTACCCTCTGTAAAAAGAATTGCCGGTCTTAACAACTTAGATGTCTGCAAAACTACACACTATTATTCACCTGCTTACAAGTCTGTTTTTCAGCCCTATGATTTGCTTGAAAAAATGGAGCCCTATTATCGTCTGGCTACTGAAGCGGAGAGTGTTATGGGGCATGATTTAAAATCTAATCGTCATTTTATATTCGGTAGTAACTGCCAATCGACGCTCTCAAGCAAATCTCTTTTGAATTACCTTGACAGTCAGGGGTTGATAAATACTCTGCAGTGTTGCTCCATCGGCTATCATTTTAAAAGACCGTGGAGTGTTGAAATGCTGACTTCCCTGGGAGTCAGATACATTATTCAGGGCGGCCCGAGTGATCACTTTAAAGAAAAGGGGTGGTCACTTGTGGCTACAAGCCGGATTATTCAAAATCCATATCCCGGCAAACCAAGTATCATGCATCTTTATGAAAATCCTGAAAAACCATCCCTTATATACCTTTTAGAAAACGGTAAAAAAAGGTTTTTAACCACAGAGGTCACCTTCAGGGGGAACGGAATATTTATACACTTGCCTGATATGACCCGGGAAGCCGTGCTGAAGGCGACATTTGTAGACTTGCCGGGCTGGCGGGCCCGGGTTGACGGAGTGGAGAGGCAGATATACTCATCTGAGGACGATCCTTTTATAAAAGTTGAGGTTACGTCAGAGGATAAGTTATTATATTTGAAATATGAGCCTTATAAAATGCATCATTTTATATCGACAATATTACTCTCTATTGTGTCCGGCGCTATCTTACTTTTTATAATAAAAGTAAAGTACAGATAATTATTGTTGGCAATGTTTTCCTTTGTCCATATAACCAAATCTGGTTTCAGCTTATAAGCTCCTAAGTTTTCGGATGTTTACGGCATATTGGTAGTAGACAAGAAAAGAATAACTAAATCTGTCTTATACTCTGTTTCCGGTTCATGGTAAAAAAGTATGAAGGAATAGCATTCGGTTTTAAAAATCGTGATATCTTTTAAAACGATGAAAAAACAGGAACTGCCTGATATTATATTCGTATCAAAAAGTATCACCATATCATAAACAGTCTCTTCATGTTCTTCCACTCCGCATCAAAGGAATCGGCTTTTTTCAGTTTATAATCGGAATACTTTTTTACGAACAATCCATTGATCGTCTCTTCGAACCCTACAGCGCCTTGCCTGTCCGTTCTGTAAAGTCTCCGACCTCTCAATCTGTCGATAACCCCTTTATCGGGATGATTAAAATTGTTGCCCGCACCGACACTGATAACAGCAAACTCAGGATTTACAGAGGCGAGGAATGCTTCTGTCGATGAAGTTTTGCCGCCGTGGTGCGCAACTTTGAGCACATCGGCTCTGAGATACCCATCAAGGATGAGAAGATCGTATTCGGCCTCTCTTTCGATATCGCCTGTAAAAAGGTATGTCCCATATCTCCCTTTTAAACTCATTACCAAAGAAAAATTGTTGTCCTGAGATGCTTCGTTCCTGTTGATCGGTGAAAAACCGGGGTAAGGATGCAGCACGGACATAGAGGCTTCTTTTGATAATCTTATGATATCTCCTCTTTTGAGATGTTTTAAATCCACCCCCTTTTCCTTTAACAGATTAAGTATGTTTTCAGCGTAATTTATAGCCCCGTTGTCCCATAAACGTCTGACATCGAAACGCTTTAACAGATATCCAAGACCTCCTGCATGATCGTTTCCGGCATGACTTAAAATTAGAGCATCGATTGTCGTTTTACCAATATATTCCAGGTAATTCGCAGCTTCTCTGCCCGATGAACCGGTGTCTATTACAACAATTTTTCCTTTAGGCAGCTCTACAACTGAAGAGTCTCCCTGACCTGCATCAAGGAATGTAACCTTGATGCTCCTATTTTTCATTACGTGAGTTATCAATAAAATAATAAAAATTGCACTAAAAGCAATCAGGGATACTATTATCCGGATATTACCGGTTGCCGAAGTCTGTCTCTTTTGGGTAGTGGAAACGTCATTCACGGCGGGGATGTTATTTTGTTTCTCTCTGTCGTTTTTTTTAATCGAAAGGGAGAACAGAATCAGATAAACAAGGGGGACTATTATTAACGGGAAAGTTGGGATTGTGATTGAAGAAAAGGGGATTTTTTCCAATAATTGCACAATTGTGATTAATGTTTCAAACATTCTTGAGACAGGTTCCGTAAAAGGAAGTATACCTGTTAATAAATAGATTATGGAAGTTGCGATTGTTATCGGTAAAATTATAAAACAGAGCAAAGGCACGACAATGAGGTTCGCCACAGGTGAAATCAGTGAAAGAGTGTTGAATTCATAAATTATCACAGGAAGTGTGCCTGCATAGGCAGCGACTGTAATTATAAGCATATTCTTCGGATATTCCAATATCCTGATAAAAAGAGTTTTCTCTTCAACTTTGTTGTTGTCAATCCTGCTGACTGAAAGTCCAATAAATAATACGGCCGCAAAGGATAAGAGAAAAGAAATTGAAAACATCGCGTCCGGTTGAATGATGGCAATTATAAAGGCCGCAAAAAAAAGCGAATTAAGCCATGCGCCTTTTCTGCCAAGCAAAATGCCCCATAAAAAGATGTTAATCATAATGAACGATCTCATGGCAGGTATCCTCATACCGGAAAACATAAGATAGATGGTTATGACAGGTATAGTCAGTATGGCGGCTAATTCTGACGGAGTCAGATAGAGTGTAATTTTCAAAAGAGTTCTGTAAGGGAGTGCGTGTATAATCAATCTGCAAATGCCGAAGACAATCAGGGAAAAAAGGCCAAAGTGTGTTCCCGATATACTGAGAAGATGGGCCAGTCCTGTATTATTGAAAACCTCCCTTATTTCGTCGCTTAATCCTCCTCTGTAACCGATAATTACCGCATTGAGGAATCCGCTTATATCTTTGTTAAAAGTGTTCTCGAAAAAATTCGACAATTGGTATCGCAATCGTTGATGAACCCATACAACCGAGTCCGAGCTGCTCAGAGAATATATCTCCCTTATCCGCCCTGACAGACCTGCTTGCATGGTTGATGCTCCGGGATTCATCCTCATAGATGTTTTAAAAATCTCTATTAACACCTCGGCTTTGGTTCCCGGTGTGTAAGAGATTTGAGGATAAGTAGTTATTTCGATGCCTAGAAATTCTCCGGACGAAGTAATCGTAAACATCTGCCTTACATAATTATTTCTTTTAACCGGCAAAGAGGAGAAAACGCCCTTAAGTCTAAACGTTTGCGGCAGGTCGCGAGGCAATTCCTCATAGCGAAGTAAGGCATAGATAATACCAATGGCAAGAAAGGAAAGGACTACAATAAATGCCTTAACAGGTTTTTTGACAATTGGGAAAGACCTTAAAAGTTTATGCGCCTCTCCTGCCTGTCCCCTGTTTGTCAAAAAAAAATTGATAGAAATTACAATGGTAAGAAGAGATAATCCTGAAATTAGAGGGAAATAGAGATATGAATAAAAGATGATAATGCCTGTAATAAATGGAATAAATACAGGCATTACGTCATGCTGTTACTCACTGCCTTGATCAGTTCGTCGGTGACCTTTGTCATTAGCAATTCATCAGAGGTTTCGACCTTTATTCTTATTTTCGGTTCTGTTCCCAATGGACGCACCGGGATTCTTCCGTTGTCCTTTAACATGTTTTCTGCACTTTGAATGGCTTTAACGATTGCAGGGCAGCTGTTTATGTCATTTTTTTCAGAGACCTTTATATTTCTAAAATCCGAGGGTATCATACGACACCAAATAACTTCATTTATATTCACCTGCTATAAGTATCTTGATTTTTACTCTTTTTTTATCAATTGTAATTGTTCTGTTATCTTCTATAATTTGAACATGCTCTTCAAAGCTTACGTTCCTGCCGCTTATATCCACAGGTTCTGTTGTTAAAAATTCTATTTCCTGTAATAATGTATTCGCCCCCCTGACGACAATTTGCTCGGGAAAAACCATTATACTCTTTATATAATACCCCTTTCCCGGAAATCCTGAAAAGAGAGGCTTTACAGGAACGCTCTTAGTATCGATTTCATTAAAGCGAAGCACCTGTAAAGCCTCTCTTTTCTCACCATTTATATTTATAGCCACCCAAAACCACAGTGTAACGGAGATCACAAGGGAGAGCACTTTCAGGCCGATGTTTTTTGTCAGAATTTTCTTCATTATGTAAAAATTTTTGAAAGCACCGCCCGTAAAGCAGTCATGTCCATATCCGAATCGAACCTCCCTGCCATGGCTACGGAGATCTTCCCTGTCTCTTCCGATACGATTACTGCTACGGCATCGGTCTCCTCTGTTATTGCCAGTGCGGCCCTGTGCCTGGTGCCAAGAACTTTATCGATATCGTGACGAAGACTTATCGGCAGGAAACAGCCGGCGGACAGAATTCTGTTGCCCTTTATAACGACGGCGCCGTCATGTATAGGGGATGCCGGATGGAATATGCTCAATATTATCTCTCTTGAGACCCTGGCGTCCAGACCTGTGCCTATTTCAATCAGATCTTTCGGATCGGAGTTGCGCACAATAACAATTATTGCGCCTATCTTTCTTGATGACAGAGATACAGTGGCCTTAATAATTTCATCCATGGATTTTAATTCAACGGCAGGTGCGAAACGCATAATACCTGTTTTCCTTAAGCCTGCCAAAGCCCTTCTGATTTCAGGTTGAAAAAGTACGATAACGGCAATGGTTATATAAGCCCACAGACTTTCGACAATCCAGTGCAAAGTGTGCAAATTCAAATATTTTGAAAAGACAGATAGAAGAAATAGAAGAGAAAGAGCTGTTAAAAGATCTGCAAAACGGGAGCCTCTTGCCGTCAAGAGGAGCTTGTAGACAATAATCCACAAAATCAGTATATCAAGGAAATCCTGCCATTGTATCAAAGTAGACATTGCCTGGTAAAGATTCATATAATTTTACGTGCAAAACAGCTCCATCTGAGTAAATCGCTCTTCAGGAAAACTTATGGGATAATCGTTATTAAAGCAGGCATAACAAAAATCTTCGCAATTGGGAACTACCTTTCTCAATCCGTCGATAGAGAGGTAGGAGAGTGTGGTTGCCGTTATGTACTTCCTGATTTCTTCTACCAGGTGGGTTGAGGCAATCAACTCTCCCCTTGTCGGGGTGTCGATTCCGTAAAAGCAGGGGCCTATAATACAGGGTGAGCTTATTTTTAAATGCACCTCTTTGGCGCCACCGATTTCCCGAATCATTTTTACGATCTTTTTGCTTGTTGTCCCTCTTACCAAAGAATCGTCGACAACAATTACTCTTTTATCTTTAAGTAGTTTTTTAACGGCATTAAGCTTGATTTTAACTCCAAAGTGACGAATATTTTGTCTTGGTTCTATAAATGTGCGGCCTACATAGTGATTTCTTATCAATCCGAAATCAAAGGGAATCCCGCCGGCTTCGGAAAATCCCAATGCCGCCGGTACGCCGGAGTCCGGAACAGGTATTACCAAGTCAGCTTCTATGTCAGATTCCGCAGAGAGTTGCCTTCCCAGTCCCTTTCTGATATCATTTACATTAACGCCTCCGTAAATGTCACTGTCCGGTCTCGCGAAATAAATATACTCGAATACACAATGGGCTCTTTTTTTACTGTATATGGCTTTTACGGATTTTTCTCCGGCGCCATTTAATACAAGCATTTCACCGGGCTCGATATCTCTTATATATTCTGCGCTTACAAGATCGAATGCGCAGGTCTCGGAAGACACGACATATCCGTTTTCATATTTACCAAGACTCAGTGGTCTGACTCCGTGACGGTCTCTTATAACAATGAGCTCGTTTTCCCTGAGTATCATCAGGCTGAAAGCGCCCCTAATCTCGTTGACAGCTTCCTGTATCCTCTCTTCTATTGTAGCTCCCTTAGAATGGGCAATAAGATGAATAATTACCTCGCTGTCAGCATTTGATTGAAATATCGCACCCTCCTCTTCAAGTTTTGCCCTCAATTTATCTGCATTTGTGAGGTTGCCGTTGTGGACTATTGCGAGAGAACCGAGAGAAAAATTTACTACAATGGGTTGAACGTTTTTTAAAGAACTGGCGCCGGATGTCGAGTAACGATTATGTCCTATCGAAATGTCTCCGGGCAGACTTTTCAGTCTTTTCTTACTGAAAATATCGGCTACCAGGCCCATCGATTTCTCGATAAAGATATTTTCTCTGTCAGAAGAGCATATTCCCGCACCTTCCTGGCCTCTGTGTTGCATTGCATATAAACCGAGATAGGTAAGATTGGCCGCTTCAGGATGGCCGTAAACTCCGAATATCCCGCATTCTTCGTGTATATCGAATAATTTTTTCATTTAAACTATCCTCATTAAGTATTTAGCAGAGTATAACGATTAATAAAGTGAGGAGTACATTTGTCAGGGATCGGATGTATGTAAGGCTGTGCAAGCCTCTGGCAAACTGTAACAATATTGTAACATAAAATAGTATTTATGGTCTTTTAATTTTTCCACTCATCAGAATAGCCAATATCTGCTGCCGAAGAGGCAGGAGACATATGGATCTGCTATTGCATTTCGTGTCGTTATATGTAATAATAGTTGCATTCGACTTTTCAGTTATTCATTATCCCTTCGGTTAGAACAGAGCTTTATACCGGCTTGCCTGCCGGAAATGAACGGAGCCTGATCGTCATGATCGTTACATTTAATATTATACTTATACTTCTGATCATAAGTGTTTCTACAATTATACCTGCTATCTTAAGCAAGAACAGGTCGAGAATTACATGGTGGGATTATGTTTATCCTGCTTCGGGCGTATTGCTGTGGTTTATTTTACAAATGGGCGATCTGGGTGGCGAGATAAGCAAATTCAATATTATTATCGAGCTTTTTATAATATTACTTATCTCTGTTACAATCCCCTGGCTGCGCTTTGCTTTTACGTTTATTAATAATCGTTTACTGCACCTGTTATCTTTTTCCATAACATTTGCGCCTGTAATCGTGGCGCTCCTTATTCGGTTAACCATGCCTTTACTGCCTGAGAAATGACAGTTATCTAAAAACAGTAGTCAGGTATCAGCTGTCAGCCTTCAGCTAAAGAAAATACCGATATTACACCAATAAAAAGCATCACCTTAAGGGTAAAAGAGTTTTGAACAGCAAAGTTTTGTAGTTAAAAAGCTGATAGCTGATGGCTGACAGCTAAATGCTTTTTAGATTAATTCAAATTTTACAAAGGAGGTTTCTGTGGATATAAATATTACTTTCCCCGGAGGGAAAAGAGTAAACGCCGAGTATGGTGAGATCACTATCGAGACGGATCAATCATTAAAAAACGGAGGCCGGGGAGCGGCTCCTGAACCCTACATGTATTTCCTTTCATCTATCGGCACCTGCGCGGGCATCTATGTGTTGAGCTTTTGTCAAAACAGGGGTATTCCGACAGAGGGATTATCTTTAGTTCAACATAATGAGTTTACGACAGGAGACAGCGGGAAATCTCGTTTGTCCAAAGTGACGGTAGAAATTCTCATACCCGATAGTTTTCCAGAAAAATATCGCGATGCATTGATAAAGGTAGCAGATAAATGTGCTGTAAAAAAGTCAATTATCGAACCGCCGGAATTCGAAATAATAACTGTATCGCCCGGCTGTTAACTAAAAAGAGCATTTAGCTGTCAGCCATCAGATGTCAGCTTTTAAATTGCAACACTTTACTGTTCAAAACACTCCCCGTAAAGTGAAGCTTTTTATTGGTATAATATCAATACTTTCCTAAGCTGAAGGCTGATTGCTGCTTTAGGGTTAAATCAGCCCCAAAGCTCAATATCGTCGGAGTCGAATCCTTTGTCTTCAAGGCTTCCATTCTTTATCAAAATATCATATGAACAGACTTTGTTCCTCCCGGAGTTTTTGGCGTAATATAATGCCTTATCGGCTTTTTCGATAAGGGTAGTAGGCATATCGACTTCATTTATTAAAGTAAAACCGACACTGACTGTGACACGGTCCACAAGTGGAAAAGGATTCTCTTCCACTGACTGCCTGAACCGTTCCAAAGTAAGGAAAGCATTATCTTCCGATATTTCATTCAACAAAACCACGAACTCCTCGCCTCCGAATCTGAAAAGGAAATCGGTAAATCTAAAGCACTTATCCATTAATTTTGCGAAATTGAGTAACACCTCATCCCCTATCAAATGGCCATATGTATCGTTTACCTTCTTGAAATGGTCTATGTCGAGCACTGCAAGACATGCCTGATTTACACGGTCCGAGTTCCTTTGAAAAGAAGATCTGTAAAAGAGGAGCACTTGGTTAATCCTTTCGTCAAATGCCTGGCGATTCAGGAGTCCCGTTAAGGTGTCGCGTTCTTTTTTGCTGAGGAGGAGGCAGAGGTTTTCATAGACTCTGAGCAATTTTAAAACATAATTATGTTCTTTTTGTATAAAAAAAGATCTGTCCACGACCAGGAAGGCCAAAATATCCTGACATGCAAAAATCGGATAAACGTTCCTGATGTTTTCAGATTCCTTAAAACAAAAAGATACGACGTCGCCTATTGTCAGGCATTCATTAAGTCCTTTTATAGATTGTATTTGCATTCTCTTTTTCTGAGGATCCAGGGGATTGACGATGATATGCTCTTCTTCGTCCAGTTTATATAACTCATAGTATGCAATAGAGTTGGCTTCAATATTTCTGTTTAGAGCTTTGATCAGACAATATGTAAGCCCTATCATGTTGTCCTGGCCCGTTAAATCTATAACCGGTTCTAAATGATCCAAAAGCTCCATCATCTTGTCGGATTGCTTTCATATGTCGATAAAAAATTTCTGTCTTCGTCGATTTCGGGATCGTTCAACCTCTCTCCTATTTCAATGGAAACTCTGAATTGTTCGATTGCCTCATCATGTCTTTCAAGCTCTCTCAATATAAGGCCCATGTTCCAATAGCAGATTCTTGCGCCTGCCCAGTCTTCCAGTTTATTTTTTACATCAGCCTGCTTACGAAGGAACTCGACAGCCTGAGAAAGTTTGCCGCACTCGGACATTATCATCGCCTGACTGCCGTAATTGGCTGAAAGCCCGTTAAGGTCTTCCAACTCCTCACGAATTTCTTCCTCCATTTTTAGCAGGTCCACAGCTTCCTCTATCCTGCCAAGAGTTTTAAGAAGATTGGCCTGATTGAAATAACACAGAGCAAGTCCTTTTTGGTCGCCCCGTTCACGGCACAGCTCTCCCTCTCTTCGGTGAAGCTCAATCGCGTCGTCATAACGACCCCAGGTCTTTTGAATAACTGCCTGATTCCCCAAATTTTTCGAAAGACATTCCATATCTCTGCCTGCCTCGCACAACTCTTCCTGTTTCCTGTATAAGTCCAGCGCCTCACTGAGTCTCTCCATGGATGTCAGAGATATTGCCTGATTGCCAAGACTCTGTAACAGTTTCGATCTGTCATCCATTGACAAAGCGATTTTCTCTTGTGAGCGATACAAAACAAGCGCATCTTCGTTTCGTCCGATCCTGCGATATAAAAGCGCCTGATTTCCATAGCACTTAAACAGTCCTTCCATATCATTATTCTCTTCCAATATCTCTTCCTGTCTCTTATACACTTTAAATGTCTCGTCGATCATATTCCAGCTTTTAAATAAAAGCGCCTGATTTCCCAGTATCGCCTGATATATATCGTTATCTTCTTTGATATCTAAATGATAGAGAAGGTCCTCTCCCAATTCGTAGGCCCATAAAAGATATTTACTTATGAATAAATCCCTGAAGAAATCACTATAGAGTGTTTCCAGAGCATATCTGTTTTCCCTTTGCAGCAATATAACATGTCTGAGATAACTTAGAAGACGCCCCTTCTGCTTTTCACTCAAACCAATATTGGAGAGTGTCTCCCTGATATACCCCTGAAATTCATTTAACCTTTCGGTATCGTCCGATTTACGCAGCAAAGTAAGTACAGGCGTCTGAAGAGAAATCATCTTCCTCTCTCCGTCGCTTACACTTGTAACAAGCTCAGTATCCAACAAGGCAAGCTCATGTGCGCGCTTTAAAGCTTCCTGAATATCATTTTTTGACAGCCCCATCTTTTCCTGCCAATCGATAAAGTCATCCATATTTATTTCACCGTTAGGGCAAAGGGCAATGTCATAGAGAATGTTACGGGATGCCGGAAATTTCTCGCTTAGAAGTGAAACAGCGTATTTCAATACTTGAAACAACGTCTGTCGGGCTTCGTTCTCTATAGGGGCGTCATCCTCTTCAGGGACGACAACAGCATTGAGTAAAGGTGAGGGATCGGCGCCTTCGGGGGATACTTTTAAACACAAAGCAGCTACTCGAATTCCATAGGGATTGTTAAACAGAGTGTTGGCGAGTTTTCGGTACTCCTGAGTGCTCTCTTGTTTGTAAGAAGGGCCCAGCAGTTTTTGAAAGAGTTCGATCGATTCGTTCGGCTTAAAGTGTTCAATCGGAAAAAGGTCGTTAGTAATCTCCTGAACACTCTCTTTTCTGCGGCTTGTCGCCAAAACGCGCCAGTTTGTAGTCTCCGGGATGAGATAAGATGCTTCATCGTTATCGATGTCGTCAAGTATAAGAATTCCTGCCGATTGGCGCATTGAGGCTGTCAATACTTCTTTAAGCTTCATTAAGGAGTTGACCTGGCCTGTATCAGCAGAAAGCTCTGCAAGTAAAATTATTCCGGCGTCAATGACTGATCGTTCTCCAAGGCGAACCCTGAGAAAGTCCGCCCGATCTCTGTTTCTTCCGGCAAAGATGTTTGCAATCAAGGTTTTTCCCACACCGGATATTTCATTATCTGAGATAAGAGCGACATTGTCGTCATGCTCCAAAAAAAGCTTTTCCTCCAGCCATAGGAGTGCTTTGTCCGCTCCAATAAGAGTGTCGGCAGGGCTGAAAATTTTTTCGTCCATAGATTCGCCGCGAACCTGAGTTTGACTGAAAATCCTGCTTCTTTTTAAAGCCAAAGAGGTTTCTTTTCGATGAAGCAGGTAAAAGAAGAGAAAAAAGAGAGAAAGTACGGAGAAACTCAAAAAAGAGTATCCGCCGATAGTCACATTTTGAACGAACACTCCTGCAGCGGTTCCCCATTTCCCGTCGCCTGTATATTGCCTGAGATCGGCGGCAGCCTCAGGATTAAGCCACTTCTCAAATTCACTGCCTCCCAAGTCAGCAAATGCAAATAGAAAAAGCAGAAGTTGAGCAATGATTGTAATTGTAAGTAATATGCCGGATTTTTTTACCATAATTTTGAAAAATTAATGATCATAACACAAATTTACGGGATAAACGTCTATGACTCTCCCAGTCACCACAAAGCATGAAGTTAAAAAAAAATCTTTTTTATCGTGTCTGGTTTCATGATTATTTAAGTTAAGCTGCCTTTGAATGCCTCTATATTGTATACTTTACATTAAAGATTTTACAATTTAATTTAGCAGGTAATCAGGTTCTTCAGATTGAAGCAAGGAGTATCTTTGAAGTTCAGCACTCCATTAAAAACAGTAAACATCTCAGCTTCTCATGACACCGCTTTTCCTGTTTCGAGCCAGTCATAGGATTTAAATCTATATAGAATTACCCTTCTAAACCCGGCCCCTCCAATAAGCAAAGGATATCTCTTAATTTCTTCAAGACTCTTCATAAACAAAGGCGCAGTCCGGCTCCATTTCAGGTCATTAAATTCAACTATTATGAAATGAGTAGGTCTCCTGCCTTGCCTTTTAAAGAACTCTCCAATGAAATTATCGTCTATCTCATCCATCAGGAAATATGTGGGCAGAACCTCTATGTCAGCGTGAAGTGCGATATCCTGTACCATGTCTCCGGAAAAAATTGTATTATTATTTTGTGAGGCAATCTCCTCGACATCCTTTGACAGGCTTTCCCATTGGCTGATTCTGTGATATGAAGGCAGCAAATATGCGGAATGAAGCGGTATCTGTGCTGCTATTTCCAAAACAATTACTGCCGTGATTATCGCCTTTTTTGTTTCGATCTTAAAACTGACGGTTATTAAGAAGGTAATAAAAAAAATGGAAAAGAGTATAGCCGCAATCAAGGGGTGGCTGAAAATTCCTCTGCCGGGAACTATCGTGTCTGTTTTTAAAAAGGTATCCGTTATCAAAGCATAAAACAGGGAAAGCGACAAAGCGAAGAAAAGTGAAAATAACAGAACCTTCCTGCTTTTGTTATTAAACAAAAACATCAGTCCCGTACAAATAACAGGAGGAAAAATAATAAGTTGCCAGCGGGCAGGTTGATCAAGTGATGTGGAAAGTATCGCGAAGCCAAAAACAATCCAGAGAAAAAGCAGAGATTCGATTAAGCTGTTTTCTCTCTTCCTCAGATTTGGGAGAAAATGAAAAATACACCAACACAGAGACATAGGCCAGATTAGCGGCATCGCCAACAATGCAGGAGATAATAACAGACTGAGCAGAGAAAAAGACATCTGAAACAATGTTTTCGGCATATGATCTCTCGCCCCTGAGGTCAGGGCCTCTTGAAGAGTACTCCATTCATTATAATAAGGGATTATGACAAATGCACACCAAATCAAAAGACCTGCTGCAATCCCAATAGAAACTCCTGACAGATAAAGGTTCCGCTTGCTATTTTCAGTTTTACACAGAAAAACAGCCAGAATAATTACCGGAAAAATAAATATACCCGATATTTTTATTGCAGGAGAAGCGGCAGCGAATATGCCTGCAAGGAAAGCGAGGGAGAAACTTCTTTTCTCAAAGGAAAGCCATGCAAGTAAAACCGAGACCTGAATGCAAAGTGTCAGTGTCATTTCAGGATTACCCAGACGGGAATATACAATTCCGATAAATGAAAAAGCCCACAGAGCGGCCGTTGTTAAGCGCATCCTGTTATTGTGGAAAAAAAATGCAAGGACAATGACGGAAAGAACACCTGACAATAAATTTATGGAACGGAGCCTTACAACATAGGAAAAACCATCAAGAGTTTTGGCGGTATAATATTGAAGCAGTGAAAACAGAGGGGTCAACAAAGAGTACTTTGCGTCATTAAGAAACCATTGATCCTGCTTTAGTTTATTGAGTGCATTATAAGCATAGTAACTCTCATCGGTATTATATACATAGCTCCAATGGGGCGGATCCGCACCGGGCATATAAATTCTCATGGCAAATCCGGTAATAATGATAAGCACCGGAAACAACAGATAGAACTTTTTTGTTAACTGAGTATGCATGACACTCCTTTATTTTCTTTCTCTATTACTTTTATTTGCTTTTATTATTTTTTCTTTCTTCGAGCGCTCTTGTCAGATTGTGTTTTGCCCCTTCAAAGGCAGAGTCTATTTTTAAGGCTTCTGTGAAGTTGTTTATTGCTTCTTTCAAATTTCCCGATTTTGCCAGCGCCACGCCGAGTCCGTTATATGATTTTGCGTCGGCCGGATCGAACTTAATCGCCTCTCTGTAGTGATGCGCAGAGCTGTCGATAACTCCTGCATCGTTCAGCACTAAGCCGAGGTTATAGTGAGCGTCACTGTAATTATACTTGATTTTTAAGGAGCTTTGAAAGTGGTGGATCGCTTTGTCCGTCAAGTTCATTTCTGCATATACTCCGCCAAGGTTATTATGGATCAGATAGTTGTCTTTCGTTACTTTAAGAGTGTGCTCGAATAAAGTGATACTGTCCCGCCAATAATGAATCTGTTTCGATGTATTCGCAGAACAGTAGAGTATAAAAAACACTGTGATCGATGTAATAAATGCTTTCTTGTATCTTACTGTTTGTAGCAGTTCAGGTATTGACCAACCCAACATAATGAATAGCCCGATTAAAGAGATATATGAGTACCTGTCCGCCATACCGTGAGGGCCTACCTGTATAATACCGATTACAGGGAGCAATGTAATGGCGTACCAGAACCAACCGACAAAAAACCAAGGGTGTTTCGCTGCTCCGATTAGGGATATAACAGTTACGAAAGCCAAAAAAAACAATGGCAACACAATGACACCGAGATTGAGGGAATCTAATGGATGCGGGTACAGTATGGCTAGATCGAATGGCAGAAACATTTTTTCAATGTAAAAAAAATATGCATTAATTGCATTGTAGATTCTTTGCACTGGCGGAATCGCTCCAAACTCTGTCAGCGAACCTCCGCTTTTCTGAGCGACAAAAGAAAGTATGCCAAAGATGAGTGACAATAAAAAAAAAGGAATCTTCTCGACAAATAAGCGAGTAATCGTTTTTTTATCGCAATTTTCAAAACGACCCAATGGCCAGTAATCTATAAGAAGGAGTAGAATCGGCAAGGTAACTATCATCGATTTAGCCATTAGCCCTGAAAGATACCATATAAAAACAGTTACGTAATGTTTCAGTGATTGCATCTTTGTGTATTTGTGATAAGCGGATAAGGAGAGCAACAAAAAAAAAGAACTAAGCAGATCTTTACGTTCGGAAAGCCAGACGACCGATTCGGTATGAAGGGGATGGATGGCGAACAGTGAAGCCACAAAAGCGCTTTGCCAAACTTTTGTAGTCATGGCAACTAAAACGACATAAAGGAATACTGTATTTAAGATATGAAAAAAGAGATTTGACAGATGATGAAAACCCGGGGACAACCCAAAAATAGAGAAGTCGATCATATGGGAAATCCATGTTAGGGGGTGCCAAAAATTGGCGTGCAGTGTTGAAAAGGCCCAGACGATGTTGTCATATGTAACACCGGCCTGTACTTTTAAATTCTCGGTTAAGTATATATCGTCATCGTAATGGATGAAACCATAATGCACGACTCTGTAATACAGTGCAATGGTTAAAAAGACTATCAGCAGGCAGGGTATTATAGTTTCGTATTTTATGCCGGCCATATTATCGTCTTTTTATTTTCGGGCCAAAAGAGCTTCTTATAGAGGAGGGAGCTTTATCTAAAGTGAGGTTATGCAAAAAAAAAAAAAGGAGACCAATGGCCTCCTTTTTTTCGATGTCCACATACTAATATGCGAGATAATTGCTATACGTAGTGGTTGTAGCATCATCGTTACACAATATGGAAAGAGCCCTTCTTGTCGTAGTTCCGGCGTTGTTCTGGAAACACACAATAGGCATATCTTTACAATCGCCCTTCCAGTTTGAGGAACTGCTTCCAAAGCTCAATTTTCCTGAATACCATTTAGCGTCACCAATAGTAGACAACAAGTCAGTACCGTTTTCAGTACCGTTTTCTTTAACTTCAAATCCCTCGAACAGGTAGTTCATAGTCTCATAGGTCTGGAGTTTAGTAATGCTGATGTTTTGAAGCGCCGTGCTGATTGTAGAACTGTTACCTCTCATTGCAAGAACTGTAAAGGTTACATTATCGGTTGTGTTGCTGGTTGTATTGCTTACTATACAGTTTGTCTGAATTGTCGTACTTGTGCCGGAATAGAGATAGGGGATATAGAAGTCTACGTTAGTACCCTGACCGACTGCGTCGTCATTGTTCATTAATCCCGCAGCTATAAATAGCGCTATTAATATGGAAAAAAGAATTATTCGTTTTGTCATTCTCAAACCTCCTTTCATTGTATAGTCCTGTACACTTTAAATTACCAATAGTTTTCACTGCAAATGTTTTAAATGAATTCCACCCCCTTATGTATAAAATAATCTCCTGGCTTTAGAGCTTTCACTCTAACGTTCCACCATCCTGGCCATTCCTGATGCTAAAAAACTTTTGAGAAGGATGCCTTATTTATTATTTTGCACGTATATGATGTCAGTTTTAAGGTAAAAGGGTTATTACCGGATTTGTTAATTTAACATAATTTTTTTGAATTGTCAAGCTGTCTGTGAGAAGACCACAAAGTGAAAAATTCATATCCCGAGACTCCTAATCGGCCCGGTATGCAGCCTGAGATGATAAAGTATCTCTTAC
The DNA here is from genome assembly GCA_029001845.1 of Candidatus Magnetocorallium paracelense. Taxonomy (GTDB): domain Bacteria; phylum Nitrospirota; class Thermodesulfovibrionia; order Thermodesulfovibrionales; family Magnetobacteriaceae; genus Magnetocorallium; species Magnetocorallium paracelense. The sequence continues at coordinate 149,590 of JAREWP010000033.1, forward strand.
TGTTATCGGATATTTTATAAGGAACTTTAGGGTTGAAATTAATATCGATAAAATTCTCTCTGAAGTTCATTGGTTATAGCCGATGTCTCATTTCTGGTGGTTAGTATCCTTGGAGTAATCAGCACTATTAATTCCTTTTTAATTTCAGTCCTGTTTCTGGATTTAAAAACATTGCCAATCAGAGGTATATCACCAAGAAAGGGGACTTTATCTTCACCTTTTGTTTTATGTTTCTTCATAATACCTCCAAGAACTATCGTTTGTCCGTCATATGCGACGATGGAAGTTGTGATACTGCTGGTAGTAACTGTAGGAGAATCTATACCGGATGTATTGGTTTGAGATGCAACACTGTCCTCCCATGCCACATTCAAAGTCAAAAGTCCTTCGGCGTTGATCGTAGGGCTGATTCTTAAAATCAGGCCTGTATTTATATAATTAACGCTGGTGGTTGTGGTCGTGGTTTCCCCTGCAAGCTGTGTTTCGCTGCTTTGAGTCGGAACATTATCTCCCAATTGTATAAAGGCCTCCTCGTTGTTTAGTATCATGAGACGCGGTTTTGAAATGATTTCAATATCGCCCCTGGATGCATGAGTATTTATTAATGCCTCTAATTTATTGCCACTTGAAATTATATTATACGAAAGCCCGGAGGAAGGATTCGAAAAATCGAGAGTCCAGTCGCTGATTACGTCAGGCCAGTTCTTTTGCATATACCAGGCAAAACCCAGCTGAAAACTGTCGGTCATATCTACATCGGCGATGGTTACCTCAACAAGCACCTGTTTTGGAGGGATATCCATCTCTCTGAGAAGATCAAGCAGATATTTGTACTTTAAAGGAGTCGTTACAATCAGGACAACATTTCTTCTGTCATCGGCGGCAATATGTATGCCCGGTATTGCAGAAGACTGAGACTTTACAGTCCTTATCCTGCTTGACGGTTCCCTGGTTGTAGGGTATCCGCCGGTTGTTTGAGATTCCGCAGTCGAGACAAATTCGCTATTGTCGGAACTCCTGTTAACATTTGAGCTCCCTCCCGTTTCCTCAATGACACTCTCCTGCGATTTGACCCCGTACAGTGTCTTTATAGAATCGACAAGATCGGAGGCTTTCGTATATTGTGGGGCAAAGGTAAAAGTTTTCTCTTCGTCTCCCGCCGCCTCAGGAGTATCCAGTCTCTCTTTCCACTCCAGAACAACGTCCATGGTTTTTTTATCAGGTGTGATGACAAGTATGGTGTTAAGAAACTTAATTTCTATAAACAGGATGCCAGGCTCATTTGGCTGTTTTGCTATGGAAAAGCCGATACCTTTAAGGATTTTTGTTAACTGTTCGAGAAAGTCCCCAGATCTCCAGTAAATAAGCTTTGTTAACATAAAGCTTTTTTCCCTGAGGTATGGCGCATCGACAAGAGAGATAAAGCTCAGGACATCCTTCATCGATGCCGCCGGCCCTTTTAACATAAGTGCGTTGTCGTTACTGTAAGCCTTTACTTCCACGCCGGTTTTATAAAGACTATTTATAAGAGGCGTCATTTGTCCCGCTGTTACATGATCGAGAGTGACAATTTGTACGACAGTCGATGGTGTGGAAGGCAGGCTTTTTCCGATTCTTACGTCAATGGGTTTCTCCGGCCCGGCGCTCGGTTTTAAAATATAAAGACTGCCTGCTTTTTCACCTATGTGGAGTCCGTGCTGTCTGAGAATCTCTATCGCAATTTCCAACGCTCTTTCAGAGGGTATTTCCTTTGTCATTCTCAGAGTTACGGGGGCCTTCATGCCCTTTACTGTCTCGTCCATAAAAAAGGTTACTCTCAATGTATCTCCTATAGCATGAATAATGAAATCGGAGAGAGGCATACCATCGACATTAATGATTACGGGCTTATCCTCGAGCACCAGTTTTTTCGTATTTACAGGGGCCAGTTTAATAAGCCTGTCAACATCGTGCATTATACTGTAGCGTGGCAGTACGATTTCATCGGTTTTATTGTTCAGGCTCCTTTCCTGAGAAATATCGCCCTCATACAACTGTTTGTTCGAATCTTTTTCTTCTTTCGTTTCCTCCTCATTTTTAAGTAAAATACTGTCCAAGTCAGAGGTCGTAATTAATTTATCTTTACCGGCGCAACCTGCAAAGATAAATAATACAATTAACAGAGTATAAAAATTCCGCATATCGGCACCTAATTTTTCTTTATTTTAAAAATTTTAAATTCTTCCGATTCCTCTCCCTTTCTCAGTGTGACAGATATGTCATCCATATCGATAATTTCCGACCCGTCTTCAAAAACATGCCCTCCTTCAAGAATAACGATCTCTTCCTCTTTTGCCTTTCCTTCTTCTGTCTCCTCTATTTTCCTAAACACAGCCGTTTTCTTTTCATTTGTTATCAGCACTCCGATTAATCGATGTGTCTTGTCCGGAGGGGGGGGAGTCGGTGTTGGCGTAGGAGTCGGAGTCGGAGTTGGAGTAGGCGTCGGTGTCGGAGTAGGTGTCGGCGTCGGAGTAGGTGTCGGAGTAGGTGTCGGAGTAGGTGTCGGTACGGGAGTTGGCGTAGGCCGATCGTATTTTCCGTTCTGTGCGAATATATTGCGTGCTTCAATATCATGATATTCTCTATCCCTCTTTACTCCAGGAAGAGCTTCCTTATCCGAATACGCATCTTGTCGAATTTCTGACTCTTCAGGAAGGTTATTATAACTTAACTCAGGCTTAAATACAATAAATGCAGGTATTGCGGCGAAAAGGAAAACAAAGCAAATAATATCTGACTTATATTTACCGGAAAACCGTTTCCATTTAATGAAAGTTCCCGAGAAACTTTCCTTTGAAGGAATAAGCTTTTCTTTTATTCGGTGTAGTAAAATATGTAAAGAATCTCCCTGCAGCTTCATAATAATGGACTACTTGTCGATATACCCTGCAACTCTCATATGAACATGATAGTCGTTACCTCTCCTGGTGATATCCAACTCTTTTATTTTCAGAACCGGCTTGTGTCGCGATATCTCTTTTAGAAGTTCCAAGAATAAATACATTTTACCTCTCAACCTGATTATTATAGCTATCTCTATCATCGTAGTGTCTTCACGGCTATCCAGAATTTCAAAGTTATCGTAGGACAAACCTTTATCTTTAGCCCTGTTGGTAATAAATGTCAGAATATCTGTTTGTATCGTCGTATCCTTACTGCCCACAGGGAAAAAAAGAGGTTCTCTCGCCGGTTCTCCTCGATCTCCACCCTTTGTGGCAAGTACTTTCGATTCGTATCTTTTGTGAAGATCTGCTTTTAAACGGTATGAAAAACGTTTATCGTCGAAAAGCTTCTTTTTTTTGTCCAGAGAATCGCTTAGAGGAACGAAAACAAATCTGATAATGCATAGTATTATCAGGATAAACAACCCCAGTCTCTTAATATTTTCAGGTTTCTGTCCGATTTCGTTAATCATTTGCTATTCTTCTATCAATGTCAATTCATTTCCATTAGAAAGTGCATGCGGTAGTTACCCGATCTGTCTTTATTAGGAGTTCCCTTTAGCCGAACATTGTTCACTAAATCCGAGTCGCCCAAGTCCCTGATCGTCAAAGTAGGTTCTTTCGTGTGTAACCACACTTCCAAGGTTTTTTCATTTATTTTAAGCCTCGTTAAGTAACAATTTTCAGGGAGTATTTGCGCCAGGATGTCCATGGCCTCAAGTGGCGATGGAATACTATGAATCCCTGACTTAATAGAATCCTCGGATTCGCTGTCATCGTCGCTGTCAGCAGACATCAATAAAGGGTTGAGTTCCTTGTCAATTGCATGGATTTTAAGGGAGACCTCTTCTAACGAGCTGTTATGCCCTACTATTGACAAGTATAAAAAAAATGAAAGCAAAATGACAAAATAAAGAATACCCCTCAAAACAGCTTCAGGTTTAAATGCCGGCCAGAGTGACTTGACCTGAAATGGCTTCAGATCGAACCCCTGTAAATATTCCATCGAAAGGGGATAGGTTTCAGCAGATAATTTTACAACGGGGATGTTTAAAGGAGAGGCCATATCTTCTGGTAAATAATTCTTAATTTTTACGACTTTTTCTCTGTATTCTCCCAAGCTTCTAAGAAAAAAATCTAAGTCATTTGCTTTCGGTTTAGTCATCATTGTCATAGAACCTAAAAACCCTTTTTCGGAATAAGCAACGGTATACACCTTATCGGCGCCGATGAAGACGGAAATTTCAGGATTATCTGAAGAGAAAACGATGTCCTCGGGAATGACATAGTGAAATTCCTTGTCAAAGTCGTCATCCGGTAAAGCAGGCTGTTCCCATGCCCATATATCGACAAGTTCATAATTCTTAAACTTTTTGAATATTTTATACTGAAAAGTCGGTTCCTTTAACATCGGGAAGATGTCCGATATATCGTTATATATTATACCGGCGATGTTTTTTTCTGAAGTGGACGGATATTTTTCGCGTGTATAATAAAGAAGCTCCTTGCTGATAAGCAGAATCTTTCTGGTGAATATCTCCTCCGGCTTAAGAGAAGGAGGCTTTTTTAAGGGAATTTTCTTTATTTCATTATTGTTAATTTCAAATCTCTCTATCCCTTTGGTGGTAGCATAACAGACTGTTATATAATGGCCTTTAAAGGCATTTAATAAATTCCTGTAAGATTCGTCGATTCTTTTTCTTATTTCTTTTTTCATCCTTCTTTCCAGTAAACCACGGTATAGGGATAATTAATTGTCTGACTAAGACTTATCCCTGCTTTAATTGTATACATACTATCCTCTGTTCCGTAAGAGAGTATCAGATCGTAATTAACATAGGGGAAAAAAAACGTCCCTTCGAGCTTTTCGATTTTTCTTCCGGTAAGGAAATGGAGTGTGCGGTCCGTTACAATCGGTGCGTTGGCACGATATTCGTGAAGTGCTCTTAAAGAATTTTCGTCTATATCCAGATAAGCCATTATTACTTCATCGGAAGCGGTGTTCGGGTTAAAACCTCCGGAAGGCAGAATTGTAATATAAGGTTCCAATTTTTTAAAAAGTTCCTTGTCCATCCCTTTAATTAAAGAAAATTCGCTTAAATACTGTACCGGATAGTTGCGCGGTGAATAGGGGACATTACGAGTCTTATAGTAAAATTCCTCTGCTCCTTTAAATTTTCTGAAGCTGTCATTATCGATCCAATCCTCCAGACTGTCAGTAATAGTCGATGCATCCCTGCCGGGATCCAAATTTTTAATAAGCCTTTTTAGAGCATCGCTGTTTAAACTGGTCAGAGAAAGTTTACCATTCGCATCCTGAAGTATAAGAGTCATACCATCTTTTATTTTTGACATCGAATTATCAAGAGAAATCTCGACGACTCCGAGATCGCTTCCGGCGGAAAGTATAAAGCTGTCATTTGTGCGTTTCCCGCTTAGCAGATAAAATATAAGTGTGTCAAATGTCGACGTAATCTTCAACATGGCTTCGGTTTTATTCTTAAGCGCCCTTGCTCCGTTTATATGCTCCTTAACTATCCAGTTAAAGCCTATGCCAACGGTTAAAAGAATAGCAGAGACAAAAATCGTCAACAACACTGCCGAGCCGGACTCTCCATAAAAAGCGTTCTTTTTCATCATCTATATTAATTTGTTATAGTCACCGTATTTTTGCGATGTGTTTGTATTTATTTTATAAACCATTACATTCGGTTTTCCCCTTTCCTTGTAGTTTATTTTTAGAATATTCGGTAAGACACCGGAGCCTCTGGCGTTGTAATCGCTGTACCATTCCGCCTCTCCTGTATTCAGATCTCTGACAAAACATTCAAAATATACATCGGTTATATTTTCTCTTATCGTAAAGGAGTTCCCTTTCTTATAATTCCCGGTCATGAAGTCTCTGTTTATCTCTTTGTAGTTTTTTGTTAACAAAGGGAGTTCATAATACCTGATGGAATAATTTTTTTTGCTCTTTTCTTTAACGATCCAGGCAATGACAGGCATGTCACCCATAAGAGGAGAGAGCGTTGTGTAGCTGACCCTGCCAAATCCGGATTCGAAATAGGGGAACCATTTTTGCCTGTCCTCGACATAATAATCTATCATTCCGCTGATGCTTTTTGTAAGCCAAAGGTTCCGGGCATGCACCCAGAAATCGATCCCTTTGTCCAGAACTCCTCTATAGTTCCTTAGCCCCTGGTTCAGGCCGGTTGCAGCAAGCAACAACATGGATGAAAAAATAGCCGTGGCAATTAACACCTCAATTAGTGTATAACCGGATTGTCTGTTTGCCGAATTCATAATTATAATAATTACGGATTAATAATTATGGATTAAGGGATTTAGGAATTATAAAATAAGGAATTCCTCAATCCCTCAATTTCTTATAGTAAAGGCATGTCTTTTAAGACACCCTCCTTCTGTTTTGATCTGAAGACATTTATTTCATAATCTCTCTTAAGAGTCCTGTATGTCAAAGAAAAACGTACTTTATACAAAAAAATATCATGTATAGAAGGATTCTCGTCATTGCCGAATTCGTCCTTCCTCATCAAAATAGTGGGGACTGTGCTATTGATTAACTTTGCTTCCCATTCCAAAGACACGTTGTCTCCGATTTCCTCATTCCCTTTACTTTTTTTGTCGAACTCGTGGTTTCTCAGCAAACCGATTGCCTGAGGAAGTTTGGAAGAGACTATATTTGATTCTTCTGCAAGTTCAAGAGAAGAATATCCAATCCTGAAGAGATACATCGTTGCGGCAATGCTTGCAGTCAGTATCATTCCTGAAATCAATATTTCAATTACCAGAAATCCCTCAGAATTACTCTGCTTTTTATATATTTTCATAAGGTTTGTCCCGGAAATAAGCTCCAAAAGGACTTAATTTAAATAACCACGAAGATCACGAAGAAGAAAAAACTCTTTTTTTAAAAAAACTTCGTGCTCTTCGCGACCTTCGTGGTCAAAATATAATGTGCTCCTATTACAACTAAAATATTTTGTACCGCTAATTTTTCATGTTTTGTGGTGACCCGCCGGGCCATGGACTCTTATTCCTGAATAATCGATATGTCCCCAAAGACAGGCTTGATATTTATTCTGTATGCCGATTCTTTTAAATAGAGTTTTATCGTCCCGCCGGTTGTCGTACCGTTACCATAAAATTCAATAGGATTTTTAATCTCTACAAAGATATCTTTGAACTTATAAACTTCTCTGTTTATTACCAGTGCTCCTTCGATAGATTCCAAAAACTTCTCCCTGCCGTACAAGAAGGATTCTCTCCTCAGCCTTGACAAAAAAATCAAAACCTCCTCTGCACGTACAGACGACTTATATCTGTTATACATCTTTATTGATACGGGAATGGTTACCGAAAAAATAAGTCCTGTTATAAATATAACAAGAATAAGTTCTATAAGGGTAAATCCTCGTGTAAACGATTTTTCGCCAAAAGAGTTGAAAAGAAAAGAATGCTTCATAATTGAATGTTCCCTACACTCATTACGGTTAATATTAACGAGATTACTATAAATCCTACGATCAGCCCCATAATTGTGATGATCACAGGCTCTATCAGTGTGACCATCGTTTTTACGCTTCCCTGAAATCTATCGTCAAAAACATGAAATATTTCCAAAAAAATTTCTTCCATGTTTCCGCTCTTTTCGCCTACGCTTATCATATTTACGACAATATCGGGCAGCATATCTATTTGTGAAAATACCTCGGCAATTCCTCTTCCCTCTTTAATCAGCTTAACGGAAGGCTCAAGGGCATGTCTGATTTTTTTGTTTTGTATCAACCCTGTAGAAAGCCTGAGTGCGTTAATAAACTCGATACCGCTTGCTATCATCGTATGCATAGAGTAAGAGAAACGGGACATTTCCAGATTAAGTATCAACGTCTTGAGTAAAGGCAGGGAAAAGGCGAAGGAATATCCCAGGCTGAACAGTTTTTTCATATTCGTCAGCTTTAAAATTATGATAACTGCTGCGAGGACAGCGATAAGCACATAAATATTCAATGCTTCGCCTATGGTATAGAGTACTTTTGCGGTAAAAGGAAGAAACTGCTCCTGCCCTTGTCCAAAAACAGAGAAAAATCGTGGTATTATAAATTTAAAAATAACGAATAATGTAACAAAACTTGCGAATATTAAGAAAACAGGATAGGTTAGTGCATTACGTATTTCCGATTTAAAGGCGATTTGGAATTTTAAATGACGGGCGATATATTCAAATACCATCTTTAAATCCCCTACGCTCTCGCCTACCCTGAGCATGGTGATTATCAGAGGAGAAAATATCCCTGTCCTTTGAAATGCCTCTGAAACTGTGGCGCCTTCTCTCATATCCTGCTTTACACTCGAGATGCCCGATCTGAGATTTTCATTGGGAGTAGACTCGATAAGCGTTTCAAGAGATATATCTATTCTGAGACCGGCCCTCAGCAGTACACTAAGTTCCTTTACCAGGTTGTAAAGATCGCTCTCTTTTATTCTGCCTTTACCTGCAAAAGAACGCTTTAAGGAAGAGGCTTTTTGAATCTGTTCTAACGAAACGACGTTAAGTCCTCTTTCTTTTAAAAGACGCTTTGCTTTTTCTCTATTCTCAGACGACAGATTTCCGGTTAACTCCCTGCCAGATGGATCTATGCAGAGATATTTAAAATCCATATTTACGATACTCTGAGTACTTCTTCAATAGTAGTAACTCCTTTCATTACTTTGATAAGTCCGTCGTCTCTGAGTACCCTGAAACCCCATTTCCCGATCAGCTGCTTCTTTAGGGCTTCAATAGAGTGACCCTTTAAAAAAATCTCTTTTAAATCGTCGGTATATTTAAATAACTCGAAAACAGCCATCATGCCTTTGTATCCCGTGTTTGCGCATTTGCGACATCCGGCGCCTTTTCTAAACTTTAATCCCGGTCCGACCAGGGCGGCGTATTTGTCGAAAAGTTCCATAATCTTATATTTTTTCATCATTTCGTCGGACAGCTCTGAAGGCATTGCACAGGCTTCACAAACTCTTCTCACAACTCTTTGGGCAGCGATGCCAAGGACAGAGGCATTGAGAAGATAGTCTTCAAGTCCCATCTCTATGAGCCTGAAGAGACTGCTTGCCGCGTCATTGGTATGGAGTGTGGACAGTACAAGATGTCCTGTCAGAGCCGACTGTACCGCCATTTCCGCAGTTTCCGGGTCCCTGATTTCACCTACCATAATCACATCGGGGTCATGTCTTAAAATTGAGCGCAGAGATGCGGCGAAATTAAGCCCTATGTCGCTCTTTACCTGGATTTGATCGATACCGTCCAGTTGATATTCAACGGGATCTTCTACTGTAATGATCTTCTTTTCCCTGCTGTCCAGGCATGATAACATCGAATAGAGTGTCGTTGTCTTTCCAGACCCAGTAGGCCCTGTAACGAGGATAATCCCATAGGGCATATTGATAAGTTCGAGGATTGTTTCGGCAATATCCTGTTCTATGCCCAATCGCGTGATATCGAAAGTCAGTCGCTCCCTGTATAAAAGTCTCATGACAACTCCTTCGCCAAGTGCAAAAGGGATGGATGAGACCCTTACATCTATCAATGTGGCTGCTATTTTAGTACTAAACTTACCGTCTTGGGGAAGCCTTTTTTCAGCAATATCAAGGCCTGCCAGCAGCTTAACTCTGGAAACAACGGCCAGGTATAGTTTTTCGTCGATTGTATCAATCCCGTGCAAAACTCCGTCTATTCTGAATCTGACAATATTGCTCGTTCCCGAAGGTTCCAGGTGCAGGTCCGATGCTTTTAGTTCAACGGCGTTGCTTAACAGATTATTGAGAAACTTGATAACAGGCGCTTCTGCAGCCATCTCTTTTAAGGTATCGGGATCGTCGTTAATGGAAAAGGAGATAACTTCCCTGCCTGTCTCTTTAATTACAGATCTGGATAGTTCGTCTATTGTCTGGTCAGAGGCGAGAAAGAGATTGATTCTGCATGACAGTGACTTTAGAATATAATCGATAATGGAATTTTTAAGGGGATCGTTAGTCAGGAGCGTCAGTTTGTCGTTATTGAAATCGACGGGTAGAAATCTGTTTTTTATTAAATAATCAAGATTGATTTTTTTAGACAGTGTTGTGATTATGCTCTCGTCCGTCCCTTCAAAACCATCCTTTTCAAAAAGAGGAATATTAAGCTGGCGAGACAAAGATTGAAGGAGCTGTGTCTCTGTAATGGTCCCCATACTGATGAGAATCTGACCTATATAACCGCCCAGCTCTTTTTGTAATTCCAGCGCCTTTTCAAGATTCTCCTGCTTAATACCAAAGAGGTCGGTCAGGATTTCTCCTATAAGCATGAAGTGTTTACCAGTTCGTTATGCTGTGGTCGTCAAGAACGCCTTTTGGTCCAAGGGAATAGAGATCGAATCGCCCGTGTTCTCCGGGGCATTTGTACTGATACTCCCTTCCCCAAGGGTCTTCAGGGATGTTTTGTTTTTGAAGGTAGGGGCCTCGCCACTTTTTGTGATCCGATTTGATGAGCTCTCCCAACTCCTTGGGGCATCTGCCCGTGTCCAGAATAAACGAAAGCACCGACGAGGAGAGCGTCTCCACTTGAGCTTTGGTTACCTCTACCTGAGATTTTTCGAACTTACCAAGGAGGTTAGGAGCTATTAAGGATGCAATTAATCCGATTATCATAACAACGATGAGTATTTCTATTAGAGTGAAGCCTGATTCACTTATATATTTTTTTTCTTTTGATGACATATCTTGTTTTTTTACTGTAAAGCGTTGTCTTAAATATTATCAGATAAACGTTAAATTGTCAATGGTCGGGCCGCAGCCTGGCGGAGCCGCGACTGAACTTTTGATTTGCCCTCTCAATATAGTTGAGAAAAATGCTTAAAAAAATACCAAAGGCAAGAGCGACAAGTCCGGAGAGAGTAATATTTTTCAGCTTAAAAGGCTTATAAGGTTTTACAGAGTCGTCAGGAGATTTCACAAGTTCAAATTCTTTTATTGATATGCTTTCAGAGTTATTTTTCATTAGCAATTTCCTATTCTCAGAGACATCTCTCTCCATTTTTTTTATATCGTCGCTAAGACTTAGCAACTTCATTCTGTCGCTTACTACACTGTCTAAAATTGTAAAAGGATTTATTTGATATGAAAAGCTATCATTCGATTCAATCGTTGAAGTAAGCTCCTTTTTTATCTCTTCCTTTTTTTGTAAATTGTTTGATAAATATTCATACTCTTTTTTATATCTCTTTAACTGACTCTCCCTTCCAGCAACCTCTTCTTCTTGTTTTTTTATTTTTACTTTATGATTTTGTATGATAATCTCTGTTTTTTTTTTAAAAAAATCATTTTGGTTTAAGTATTTCAAAATAGCCTTAGCGATATCGTTAATCTTAATAATATCCAGATGTTTATAGAGAATTGTCACTTTTAAATAGTGTGCCCCTTCGGGAACAGATTTAATAGACTTTACATAACTTTTATCGACACCATAGTATTTCGAGTCCATTACACGAAGGAGCGCCACTGAATCATTGTTAGATATGATATTTTCCGGATTTATGGAGCCGTCGTTGCTTACATTGTTAAATGAGGGAAGACTTATTATAAAATGATTTTTATATATAGGCGGTATAAAAAAGAAATTGACTATGGACGCCGATGCAACCGTTACTGAAACAATCATCAAAATCAAAAGCCTTTTGCGCCAGACAACTATCATCATGTCGAACATATTTTCTATCTGATCATTGCCATTATCTTTTTCTAAAACAGTTGCTTCTGCCATAATCTCTAAACCTGAAGAATACTACACATAATACAAAAAAACAACAGATTTTGTACAGGTATAAACCAATCCACCGGAATATGGCTCATACCGACAGATTAAAAAATTTTTTTATTTACAGGAATGGAATAAAAACCGGACGAGACCTCATATTGTTTAAGCAGAGCCAATTGATCCATTTTTGTAAATTCCGGCTCAGGCATAATTTCTATCGTTAACTTAGCAATACCTCTGTTTATACCACCCTTAATTCTGGCGAAGATGTTCTTTCCTTCGAATGTTACGGAGGAAAGCGTTATCTCTCTTCTCTTGATGATGGCAACGCCTTTGATTGTGTCAAACAGTTCCAGAGGTAGAAAAAAGTTATGAACAAAAAGATTCTTTAATTCCGCATTTTGAATTAAGACATTTACTAAACTCTCCTTCCCGGTGTAACTGACATTACCGTACAACTCCCCTTTTCCTGTTATCCCTTGCACCTTTAGATAATCAATTTCCTGAACTGATATTTTCGATAATCGACAATTCGCAACAATGCTCTCCCAATTTCCGACTATTTCCAGATCAATAAATCCGCTTGCAAAGGACGCACTCATTTTTATTAACATTCGCTTTAAAAGAAAACGTAAAGGGTTTGTGGAAAGTTCGATCTTCTGCAATGAGAGGATTTTTTTCCCTTTAACTCCGACTTCAGCCGCGGTAATTTTTATTTTAAAAGGTCTCCCCTTAGAGAGGTCGTGAAGAGAGAGAGACAATCCTCTTTCTTCGGCCTTGTTGACTAAGATATCTTCTAAAAAAACTTCGGGTATGGCGATATACCAGAGAGATAATAAAAGGATAGTGAATAAAAAGACGGGAGCCGTTAATATTACAATGATTCGTTTCAATTCAGAGTGTTATCCTTTTTGTTGGATTATACACCATGAAATCCTTTTTGCGCTATGCAAAGGGTTGTAAAAAATTCGGTCAGGCCGGGGACCCTGTTGACATTACTGCATCCGGAGATGTATAAATATATATGACTACTCGAACAGAATAGTTACAAACTACAGATACTCTTATGTCTGAGAGTATTAACCATTATTATTAAGGAGAAAAACCAATGTCACAGGAAGGAACAGTAAAATGGTTTAGTGAGAAAAAAGGCTATGGATTCATAACAAAAGATAGCGGCGGAGATGTATTTGTGCATTACTCGGGTATTGAGGGAAGCGGCTATAAAACCCTGGCTGAAGGTCAAATGGTGTCGTTCGATGTAATAGATGATAATGGGCGTGAAAAAGCGGAGAATGTCAGAAAATTGTAATATTGCTTAATAATGGCGAAAACTGAATTATAATAATGACTAAAGCGGATATCGTCAAGTCTATAATCAAGGAAACCAGACTAAGCCAATATGAATCGGCTGTCGCTCTAAACGCAATTCTGGCAAATATTATGCTGGCTCTTAAAAACGATCATAAAGTTACATTGCCTGGTTTCGGTACATTTTCGGTTACTTCTAAAAAAGCCATTTCCCACCGCAGGCGATCCGCCAATGGTGCTTTCATGGTAAAAACACCCAAATTTACGGCAGGTAAGGCTTTTAAAGAGGCTGTAAAAGAGCTGCACAGACTATAATCATAATGTTACGGTTCACCGCACAGACGCAAAGAAAGCCCGTTTCATTTGCAGCTGTAACTTTGGATATAATCAGTATATCCACAAATATACGTTGTACCGAAAGGGGAAATTTCTTTTGATTTAGTGTCTTTGCGGTGAAACAGAGAGTTAATCTGTTAAAAAGGCAATACATTAATTCTCTGTTCTTTAAAAGAGGAAAATTTTTTGCACTTAAATTTATTGCGCCTGTTCTCAGACGTTAGTAGCCGGTTTAGAATAAAGGACCATCTTTGTCGCCATTTTTTAGCGCCATAAACAAGAACCTGACTCATCGACGTGTATAGCTTTTCTAAAGTTTACTCTCCCCATTAGAACCCCTTGCCTATCCCTGATGTTTCCGCCTCTCTGCCGTACATGAAGACTGCTTACCGGACTTTTTCTTTTACACCTGTAAAAAAGTTCCCAACATTTGATAAGATATATGCTTTGTATACTTTAAATATAGCTCCATGATTCAGACCGATCGTTTCCGGCTGCATGGTGTACACTGTGGAGGTTTAGAAATGGATAAAAAAAAGGCCCTTGAAATGGCTATTTCTCAAGTAGAAAAGAGCTTTGGCAAAGGTTCTATAATGCGGCTCGGAGAAGATGCCATTGCAGAGGGTATTAAGGTTATACCGACAGGCTCTCTAAGCCTTGACATAGTTACAGGAGTAGGCGGATTCCCCAGAGGAAGGGTCATAGAAATCTACGGGCCTGAATCCTCCGGTAAGACAACCCTCGCTTTGAGCGCTATTGCACAGGCCCAGAAATTAAACGGAGTAGCTGCCTTTATCGATGCCGAGCATGCTTTGGACATAAATTATGCAACAAGATTGGGAATCAAAGTAGCCGATCTTCTAATTTCCCAGCCCGACAGCGGCGAACAGGCTCTGGATGTTGCCGAGACACTTGTCAGGAGTGGTGCGTTGGATATACTTGTAATCGATTCTGTGGCGGCTCTGGTTCCAAGGGCGGAAATCGAGGGGGAGATGGGAGATCAGTTGCCGGGACTCCAGGCAAGGCTGATGAGCAGGGCCTTGAGAAAACTGACGGCTACGATTTCGAAATCTCATACAACGGTGATTTTTATCAACCAGATAAGACTAAAAATAGGAGTAATGTTTGGAAACCCGGAAACCACGACAGGCGGTAATGCCCTTAAGTTTTATTCCTCTATGAGACTGGACATTAGAAAGATAGAAAATCTGAAAGATAACCAGGAGATAATAGGCGGCAGGGTAAGAGTAAAGGTCGTTAAAAACAAAGTGGCCCCGCCTTTTAAGCAGGCCGAGTTCGATATATATTATAATCAGGGGATATCCAGAGAGGGAGAGCTGGTTGACATCGGTCTGTCCATGGGTATTGTCGAACGTTCCGGTACATGGTACAGTTGTAAAGGAAAGAAGATAGGACAGGGTAGGGAAAACGTCAAAAAGTATCTTCAGGAAAACAACGATATAGCCGAAGAGATCGAGAATCAGGTGCTTGAGACTCATAAACTGATTAGAAAGAAGTCAGACCACCAGGTAGAGGAACAGGAGAATGGTTGACAATTGACAGTTTACAGCATAGGTACATTAAAGGCAAACCACAAATCATTAATAAATTTCTCCACTCTTACATGCAGGTAGGATTGTGGATAGCAATGATCTAAAAGAAGTTAAGAAATATGCATTAAAACTGCTGG
This sequence comes from Candidatus Magnetocorallium paracelense, assembly GCA_029001845.1. GTDB lineage: Bacteria > Nitrospirota > Thermodesulfovibrionia > Thermodesulfovibrionales > Magnetobacteriaceae > Magnetocorallium > Magnetocorallium paracelense. The sequence goes on from JAREWP010000033.1 coordinate 164,717, forward strand.
GGCATAGAGACAGGAGCGAGAGAGAGATCCGGCAGAGGCTTGAGTTAAAAGGCTATTCCGAACCTCTGATAAAAGAAACAGTAGAGTATTTAAAGGAAAAGGCCCTGATCGATGACAGCGAACTGGCTAAAGCCTTAATGAGATATTGCAGAGAGGTAAAATACCTTGGTCTTTACGGGTGTAAGCATTTCCTCCATGATCGGGGTATTCCCGAAGATATTATAAAAGAAATTTTTTTTAACAGAGAGGATGAATTCGAGACTGCCATGCGTCTGACGGGGAAAAAGTTGTCAACTTTTAAAGCATACGGTGCTGACAAAGGAAAAAAGAGGCTCATGGGGCTTCTCAGAAGAAGAGGTTTCGATTCAGGTACAATTACCTGTGTACTAAAGGAGGTACTGTGAGGAGGGTTATAATCTTTTTAGCAGCAACATTCTTCGTACTCTCCGCCTGCGCAAGGGAGATGAGATACTCATCCGACGAAATAGCCGCTTTCCCCATAGATGTGCAGGAGCACATCAAAAAGGGCGAGGTTGTTCCTAAAATGACGCCTCAGCATGTCAGGTATGCCTGGGGAGCTCCTGCAAGAATAAGGGTGCTCGAGCCAAGTAACAATAATAAGGAAAGGCTGGAGTGGATATACCAAAGCCTTGGGGTTTTCAACACAAAACTGATATTTGAAGATAGTAAGCTGGTTGAAATTATAACCAATGAACCGGGAGTTGTAAAGTAATGAACAGTAAAGAAATCAGAACGACATTTTTGGAGTATTTCAGAGAAAAGGGCCATGAGACAGTACGGAGTTCAAACCTTATCCCCGCAGGAGATCGGAGTCTTCTCTTTACCAATGCCGGTATGGTCCAGTTTAAAAGTCTCTTTCTCGGTGAAGAAAAGAGGGATTACACCAGAGCAGCGACATGTCAGAAGTGTATGCGTGCAGGCGGTAAACAGAGTGACATCGAAAATGTAGGTCTTACTGCCAGGCATCACACATTCTTCGAGATGTTGGGGAACTTCTCTTTTGGCGATTACTTTAAAAGAGACGCCATTATTTTCGCCTGGGAGCTTCTAACGGAGCGTTATAAACTCCCAGTCGAAAAGCTGTGGGTCACTGTATTCAGAGACGACGATGAGGCGGCCGCACTGTGGCCCGAACTTACCGGTATTTCAGAAGAAAGAATCGTCAGACTCGATGAAAAAGATAATTTTTGGCGAATGGGAGACACCGGCCCCTGCGGTCCCTGTTCGGAGATAATTATAGATCAAGGTGAAGCTCTTGGTTGCGGCAGAGAGGACTGCGCCGTAGGCTGTGACTGTGACAGATATCTGGAGCTTTGGAACCTCGTGTTTATGCAGTTCGACAGTAGCGAAGCCGGCGAACTGACTCCTCTTCCCTCTCCCAGTATAGATACCGGAATGGGTCTGGAGAGACTAACGGCTGTTATGCAGGGTAAATCCAATAATTTCGATACGGACCTCTTCGTTCCAATTATAGATGTCATATCTTCAAAGCTTGACAAACCTTACGGGAAAAATAATTCCGACGATATCTCTCTACGCGTTATAGCTGACCATATCAGAACCATCACCTTCCTTCTTTCGGAAAATTTAATGCCATCCAATGAAAAGAGGGGATATGTTTTGAGGAGAATAATCCGCAGGGCTATGAGATATACAAAAAAAATGGGTATAGACGAACCTTTTCTTCATACATTGATCGACCCTGTTATCGAGGCGACAAGGGAAATCTATCCTGAGGTCGACAATCATAAAAAGGGAGCTGTGGAGATACTCAAATTTGAAGAGGAGAGCTTTCTCGAAACCTTTGAAAAGGGTCTGTTCATTCTTGAGGATATAAAGGAAGGATTGAAAAAATCCAATTCAACCATTATTTCAGGTACAGAGGTATTCAAACTTTATGATACTTTCGGGTTTCCACCGGAGAATACGGAAGAAATTGCCGGTGAAGAGGGGCTGAAGATAGATTGGGATGGTTTTCACAGAGAGATGGATGCACAAAGAGCAAGAGCAAGAGTAAAGCTTACTGAAAAGGATTTTAAAATTAATACACCCTCTGATCGTAAGACATTCGCAAATATTCTTAAGAAAACAGGAAAGACGGACTTCAGGGGGTACGAAAATCTTGAGACCGCTTCTGTTGTTCTCTGTTTAATGAAAGACAATGAAACAACAAACGAGTTAAAAGAAGGAGACCATGGAGAGGCAATACTGGATATTACTCCCTTTTATGGAGAGTCCGGCGGTCAGGTCGGGGATAGAGGAAAGATCGATTCCAACGACATGAGCGCTGTTGTCTCGGATGTGAAAAAAACACCTGACAATCTCTTTATTCACTCCATAAAGATCGAGAAGGGAGTTTTAAAGTTATCGGATCAGGTGACCTGTCATGTAAAAAGAGACGACAGAAAAGCTGTAATGCGCAATCACACGGCGACACATCTTCTTCATGCAGCTCTCCGAAATGTGCTGGGTGAACACATTAAGCAGGCCGGTTCTCTGGTCGAGCCTGAAAGGTTGAGATTCGATTTCACCCATTTTTCGCCCCTTTCAGGTCAGGAGAGGGGTGAGCTGTCTCGAATTGTTAATGAAAAAATTCTGGAAAGCATATCTGTAAGAACTCGGGACATGGCTTTGCAGGAAGCAGTCGATTCAGGCGCCACGGCTTTGTTTGACGAAAAATACGGAGATAAAGTCAGAGTCGTAGGTATCGGCGATTTCAGCAAAGAACTTTGCGGCGGTACTCACTGCGAAAGGACGTCCGATATCGGATCTTTTACAATACTTTCGGAAAACGGTATTGCCTCCGGTGTAAGAAGAATCGAGGCTCTGACAGGTGCAAATGCCTTGAGTCACTTTGAAAAAAACATTGAGAAACAGAGAGAAATAGCGGATTATCTGAAAACTGAGGACCCTCTGGAAAAAATTAAGTCCATGGCAAAGAGGATCAGATCCCTTGAAAAAGAGCTGGAGCATGTAAAGATAAAGGGAGGCGGCAATGATCTTTCCACTCTTCTCGATAATGTAAGGATCGTTAAAGGGGCCAAAATTATTGTCGCAAGAAACGATAATTTGGGGCAGAAGGAATTAAGGGGGTTTGCCGACGGATTGCGGGACAAAATCGGATCGGGAGTTGTCTTTGTTACTGCTGTCAGAGACGGACAGGCTCTTTTTGTTTCCATGGTGACAAAGGACCTTGCCGGCAAGTTCAACGCCGGAAATATAGTTAAAGAGATATCCGTCCTTGCAGGCGGTAAAGGAGGAGGCCGCCCCGATATGGCCCAGGGAGGAACCAAGGATTTGGATAAACTGGACGCCGCTTTGAAGAAGATTTACGAGGTGGTTTGATTGACGATTTTCGGTTGACTATTGAGGAATTAAGGGATTGGGAACGTATGGGTTGTCGATAATTGCGGCGACAATTATTTTAAACCTACCTGTGTCTTAATTCCTGAATCGGGAATTCCTCAATCCCTGAATTTTTATTATTTATATGAGGAGGATATAATGACTATTTTTGACGCTTTTAGAAACACGATGCTTGTCGGGCTTGGAGCTCAGGAAAAGGCCAGGGAGTTTATGGAGGAACTGGTAAAAAAAGGAGAGTTAAGTGAATCTCAGGGTGCTAAAATTTTTAAGGAGTGGTCCGAAAAAACCGGAAAAACTTCTATGGAAATACCTTTGACCTTTATAGAAATGATATCGAAACCAATGGAGAAGCTGAACCTTGCAACAAAAGAGGATATAGAAAAAATCAATAAAAAAATTAGCACCCTCACTGCCAGAGTGAGTAAACTGGAAGACAGCGAAGAAGCGGACAACAAGTAGTGGAGCGCTGTAGACTCAATGTTTCTTGAACTCTTAAAGCTGAAGCGAACTTACAGGAATATCAACAGAATTACTCAGATTTTAAATATACTTGTAAAGCACGGATTTGGTCAGTTCGTAGAACAGCTTAACCTTCACAGCCTCATTCCCTTCAGTAAAAGGCTGAAGATAATGACTGAAGGCGATATTCCCGACACCTCTCTCCCCGACAGGTTGAGAATCGTCTTTGGAGAACTTGGCCCTTCATTTATCAAGCTCGGTCAGTTACTTTCGTCAAGGCCGGATCTGATAACCGATAAACTCGCAGACGAATTTAAAAAACTCCAGGATAAGGTTCCTCCCTTTTCATTCGAAGAAGCAGGGCGTATCATTGAAGAGGATATAGGAGCGCCTGTTTTCGATATTTTCAGCGATTTCAGTGAGCAACCCATTGCTGCGGCTTCTATATCTCAAGTACATACCGCTGTTTTGAAAGAGGGGACGAAAGTCGTTGTTAAGGTGCAACGTCCGGATATAAGAGCTACGATAGAGACCGATATCAGCATAATGAAGATTTTAGCCGGCCTGATGCTCAAATATATTCCCGAGACAGAAGTATTCAATCCCGCCGGTATTGTTGATGAATTTGCAAAGACAATAAGAAAGGAACTCAATTTTCTTGACGAAAAAAGAAATATCGAGAGATTTGCTCTGAGTTTTAAAGATGTCCCGAGCCTGACCATACCCGAGGTTCATTCCCATATCTCTTCAGAGAGGGTCATAACGATGGAATATGTAGACGGCATAAGGATCGACGATGTGAAATCGATAGACCGGGCCGGCCTGGACAGAAGCGAGATAGCCAGGATTGCAGTAAACGCCTATTTCAAGATGATGCTTGAAGACGGCTTTTTTCATGCGGACCCTCATCCAGGCAATATATTTGTTTTACCCGACGGGAAAGTCGCTCTCGTAGATTTCGGAATGGTAGGCTGGCTCTCACCGGCGATTATGGAGAGTATAGCAACTGTGCTCATATCTATAGTGAATAAAGATTTTGATACTCTTATAGATCAGTTTATAGCATTGGGTATGGTTACGAACGAATCCGACCTCGAGAGATTCAGGCAGGAGTTTATGACCGATATAGTGGATTTCATAATTCCACTATATGACCTTGCCCTTTCGGAGATTAATTATGCCGAATATCTGAATACAATTACTAATCTCGCAATAAAGCACAAATTAAAGATACCCTCCTCGATCCTTCTTGTCAATAAATGCAATGTTATTCTTGACGGAATAGTAAGGGACCTGGACCCTGAATTCAATTTTATTGACGTGGCCACGCCCTATGCGACAAAGCTCATCAGAAAGAGATATGGACCCAAGAAAGTAGTTGAGAAATTAAACAGAAACCTGTCGGAATTAAGTGATTCCCTTATAACCATTCCCAGACAGATAAGGCTTCTTTTACGACAGATGTCAAGGGATGAACTCAATATTAAGATTACTCACGTCGGAATGGAGAGCCTGAAGAGGGATATTGATAAATCAACAAACCGCCTCTCTTTCAGTATAGTAATCGGTTCGATAATCATGAGTTCTTCCGTTCTGACCTTATCGGGACTTGGAGGTAAAATCTTTGACATTCCCGCCTTGGGTATAACCGGCTTTATAATGGCTTTTATCCTTGGAGTTTGGTTACTCATCTCGATACTACGCTCAGGAAGGCTTTGAAAATAAAGCCGGTTAGAGGATCAATCAATAAGTCTGTATTTCTTCAGCAATTCAATAAATTTACTTTTTATCACAGGCTTAACCAGATAATCCGTACAACCGCCTCGGTAATAGGCTTTAAATACCTCTTTGGGAGTGTCCATCGCTGTCGTCATGATAATAACAACCTCTTTGTTTTGTTTGATTCCCCTGGTCTTTTCATGTTCTCGTATCTTCCTCAGCGCTTCCTGACCGTTCATTACCGGCATCATTATATCAAGACAAACAAGGTCATAAGGTTTTCTCTCCGATAGCGCGAGCATAAATGCCTCTACAGCCTCTCCGCCATTTACGACCAGATCGCACTCACCATAAACAGATAGAATGCTTTTTAACAGCTTTCTGCTGTTAAAGTCGTCTTCGGCAATCAGAATCCTGATTTTTGGGGAAACAACGGAAGTATCGTCAGTGCTTTCTTCAGATGCATTGAAAGTGACGCCCATACTTTTCAGCTTTTCCAGTTCGGTTACAGCGCTTTCACACTTTGAGTAATCGTAGGGCTCTCCTGTTGTTTCAGCCTCTATCGACTCTCTTAGCAGATCTGTGGACCTCAGAAAAAGAGTGATGAATTTTTTATCCACTTTTACCTGTTTTTGACGTGCAACATCCAAGACTTCCTCAAGGGACTCTGCAAAGCGGGATGTACATTCAAAACCGAAAGTGCTGCTGTTGCCTTTTATAGAGTGTAAAAACCTGAAAAGATTATTAATCAGCTCCATATCGTCAGGAGAGTCTTCAAGACTCAACAGCGCCTCATCCATTTCATTTAATTCTTCACCGGACTCTTCAACAAAGGCTTTGTAAACCTCATTTAAATCGTCATTGGTCAACATTGTTTACCTCACTCCGGAAACATTAGGTTACGAATTTTTTAACTATTTCTACAAGTTGCTCCGTTCTGAAGGGTTTAATAATCCACCCGTTGGCCCCTGCTTTTCTTCCTTTTTCAATCATTTGCTTTTGTGATTCCGTTGTAAGCATGACAATGGGTTTGAATCTGAATTCATGCAGGGAACGGAGTTTCTTTATAAGTTCGATCCCGTCCATATCGGGCATATTGAGATCGGTTATAACCATATCGACATCTATATCGACGATCTTTTCCATCGCTTCGGCGCCACCGGCTGCTTCTATGGCCTCATAGCCCCCTCTTGTTAATGTCAAAGAAATAAGCTTTCTCATAGAAGGGGCGTCATCGACGATCAAAACAGTTCTTTTCATTGAGAGCACTCAAAAGTAATTGGAAAATTTAAATAAAATCATTTTTAAGCTCGTTATAACTTTTTACGATCTTTGCTTTCAGTTCCTCAAAGGACTCTCCCTCAAAAATTGTGTTTCCCAGTTCCATCTTGTTAATTTCGATTTCTCTGCCTAACCCCAACCCGAGGTTTTGACACAATTCATCTGAAAGAATGACAATTTTGTTAAGAGCTTCGCACTCTTTATCCAATGAAAGGGCATATTCTTTGGAATGATGATTTTCTATAACGAATTCCAGTTTCTCGGGAATCCTCCATTTCCTGGCAACATACCCTCCCACAACGGCATGATTGAAACCTAAGGCATCCTCTTCTGCATCTCTGAAACCGATTCCATCGTTGTTTACTCTTTCCAATATCCCGGCGTAGGTTTCAGGAATACTGTTATTCAGAACATTTTTGCCGACGTCATGTATCAGGCCGGCGACAAGAGACTCGTTAGGATTGGCCAGCCTGCTCTCCCCCGCCAATATCGCAGAAGCAGCCGATACTGCCAAACTGTGCTCCCACAGGCTGAATTCGAAGGGATCCTGCCTTCTGTGAAGATCCTTTAAAGACGCCGCTATGATGAGAGATTTCATTGTGTTAAATCCGATCAGTAAAATTGCGGCCTCTATACTGTCCACCTTTCTGAAGCTCCCGTAATATACGGAATTCGCTATTTTAAGCAGTCTCATGGTTAATGTCTGATCAGAGGCGATGAACTTTTCTACCTGAGATACGGAAGGTTCGTTATCTATAATTTCAAGCGCCCTGGACGCAATAGAAGGGAGTCCAGGCAGATCGACCATTTCAAGGATTATTTTTTCGAGGTTGTCATTATTCATAGTTTTCCTGTAAGGGACTTCATTCCAACTCTTTCAGTAACTCCCGCCAGCTTTCTTCCTCCTCTTCATCATCGGAAAAGGTATATCTCTTATCAGCCAATGAAGAGGTTGCCGCCAGGATTTCTGGAGAAGCGATTACCGCATAAATGGAAACGTCGAGGTTTTTTAAATCCTCTCCCAAATCTGTATCGGACCATTTGTATATTACGGAAAGGGGCAGATTTTTTTCATTTATCCATTTTTTAGAATATCTTGGTCCCAACATAGTAGTCACATAAATTACCCTGTATTTGTCGATCAGTTTTAGAATATCCTCTTCAGACTCACTTTCAGACTCGCTTAGGGCCTTGAGCATAATTCCCGGCTTAATAAAAACCTCCTCGATCTCTATCAGAAGATAGGGGTCGTCTTTAACAGGGACAAGAAGGAGCCCCTTATCACTTTCCTTTCCCGAACGCGCCTGTATATCGATAAAACCTGTCCTATGAGGTAAATATTCCATAAAGGCCAGACCGTCTCCTCCGCTGAGTCTTTTGCCGACCGGCTCTCCGTTTACAAAGAATTCCACCAACTTTCCTCCATTGGAAAAGAAGAAACCCTTTGTTTCAGCCTTTAGTACAATTGGCTCATTGATACGGCCGAGAGAATCATATATCATTATTTCGGCTGTTGAAACTGCGTAAAAAAAGAGAGTAAAAAAAAGAATCGATGCTACCTGCACCGCCTTCTTTAACATCAACCGCATTCTTCTTTGGAAAGTATATAGAAATTAAGACCCTGCCAGGAAAAAAGCTTTACCTTTCCCTCTTCGTCCGGCACTATGCCTTCTATTCCTTTTGAAAGGAGATAATTCTCGCCTTTATCTATTATTCCTCTGCTCATAACGATCAATGAGATATCGTTCTCTTTGATATCCTTGATAAGGAGCTTCATATGAAAGTTGTGCTTTAAAAACTTTATAATATCTTTTAATTTATCGCTGCTCATTTTTTTCTATCCTCTGGCCGAAAAATGCGGGGATAGCGCCCCGGGAACAGAAATATATGTTAGTATTAAAATTATATTATTAATTTTCTTAAAAAAGAAAGGTGTCATTCGCAAATTACATAAAAGCTCTGCTACACAGAAATAATCAGATAATAATAATACAACGAATAATCTGCTATACTTACAAGCAATTATCACTTCGATCGATGGGAAGGGGAATTCTCTGATATAGTGTCTGAATTACAGTTTAAAACTGTAGATCATGCTTCAATACCATTAACTTAAGGGGTGAATCACTTTCCGACGGAAGCGGGTCATGTTTGAGAGGGCGCAGCTAAGCGGAGCCTTCGAGTTTAGCCGGTGAAGGCGGATGGTGCTTTGCTCCTTAAGTTAATGACATTGGATCATGCTTAATATATAGCAAACATGGTATTATAGTGCTTCCTTAAATATGGGCTTCTTTTAAGAGCACCAAGGTTCTGAAAACAAAAACATTTGTCATAGAATTTTTTGTAGAATTTATGGATGACGAGCAAGGCGCACGATCGGTCATTTTTTCTGGTTTAAGTAACGGTTATGGCGGACAAAATATCTAAATATATTTTAATTGTGATCGCAATGGCCTGTTTAGGTGTCGTGACTCTTACGGTCATTCAGCGCTATCCGTTTTTGCATTACAGTTGGAGCGACTGGATTCATTACCTTTCGTTTTATGTTCTACCACTTGGATTAGTCGCGAGCGTTTTAACGTTTATTGCCTTTTATAAGAAACCCATTCAATTATTAACAATCATCATAACGGCTTCCATTCTAATTCCATTTTACGCAATGGAGTTTTATTATCAGTATAACACCTACAACGACTGGGGGAAAGTCGAAAAAGCCGCCAAAGAATGGGGGCGCAAGGTGGACAAACGATCTGCCAAGGAAGTGGTTAAGCAACTGCTTGATGATGGAGTGGACGCCAGTCCCCACATAGGTGTTCTCAATGATTACCGGCGGGTTGTCCCATTGGGCGTTGCACCAGACAAACACATAGTTTTCTGCAACGAACTGGGCTCCTATTTAGAGTTCCGCTCTGATCGACATGGATTTAACAATCCGGATTCGGTTTGGGATCATCCTGTTGATGTTGTGACCTTGGGTGATTCGTTTACCGAAGGCGCCTGCGATCCTGATAATAAGGGTTTCGTGAATTTACTTAGAAAAAAAATACCTAATCTTGTGAATCTGGGACTTGGAGGCAACGCTCCCCAAAATAATCTTGCCGCCCTGAAGGAGTATGGCGTCCCTGCTAATCCCAAATACGTTTTGTGGTTCCATTTTGCCGGCAACGACATGGCCGGACTACATGCCCGCTGGAATCATTCGATCCTAAAAAAATACGTGGAAGATCAAAATTTCACCCAAGGTTTAATCAATCAATCCGAGTTGGTTAAAAAGGAGTTTGTACGGCCAACAGAAAAGTGGCTGAACAAGGAGGAGAATCATTTATCTGTGATCGATAAAATAAACTGGAACCACTTGGCGAAACTATATTTTGTCCGTCAATCACTCGGTCAAACCCATTATGTTCATGACTCTGACCTTTTTAAAAGATTTGCGCAAGTCATGACAAAGGCCAAAGAACACACTGACACTATTGGATCAAGGCTTATTTTTGTCAATATTCCCGATGGCAGGAAATTGATGATGGTCAAAGATATACAAAAAGAAAAGACATTCGCAGTTATCAAAAAGCTTGGAATCGATTGTTTTGATTTGGCTGAGGTTATCATGAAAAATGGGAGAGAACAAAACTACAGTTTTGGCTCCCATGGCGGTCATTTCTCGCCAAAGGGAAATAAACTTGCGGCTCATTTTGTGATGAATACGATTTTTGCAAAAAAACTTGTAAAAAAATAATACGAACCGGCCTGGTAAGAGTACTTCTCTGATTTTAGCAAAAATGATCACGTCTATTACCAAGCTCTGGCAAATTAAATCTAATGGATATCTGCCCATTGTCGATATACATGATGTTGCTTTCTGGCTTTACGTCACCATCAGCCATCCCGCAAACCGTGTTAACGGGGCTCCATCACCTCAGCACAACGGCTTACGGCCTGCGATATCCCTGTCTGCGCTATCCTAGGGTGTTACTGACATAAGCCCAAGACTTGGTACAAGGTGTGTCGGGTCAACACTTCTCTGGTGGCTCTTGCAGCCACTGGCAGAATAGGCGCTTCGTGGCGCACCGTAGGTACACACCAACGTTTTTTTGCTGCTGAAACCTTGATGAGTCAATTGGAGACAATTCGTCTCATTGACCTAATGAGGTCTAATATAATATGATAGATCGCTCGTTTTTGGTTTAACGGGACATTGAGGAATAGTTATCGGACGATGTTAAAAAAAGACGATATAAAACCTGCAAAAGGAGTAAGGGACTGGTACGGCAGAGAGGCTCTCCTGCGCAACAGAGTGCGTGACACACTGCAGGAGATATTTCAGAGGTACGGTTATGTTCCTTTGGAAACCCCTGTCATCGAGAGAGAAGACATCCTGAGTTTCAAGGGTGGAGGGGAAATACAGAAAGAGATTTTTAAATTGAGTGATCAGGGTAAAAGGAGTCTTGCCCTCCGTTTCGACCACACGCTCCCTCTTGCAAGATTTTTCACTACCCATAAAGAGCTGAAAAAACCCTTTAAACGATATGTCATGGGCGAAGTATTCAGAGACGGTCCCACTCAGCCGGATCAGGGACGATACAGAGTATTTTCTCAATGCGATGTCGATATAATCGGCGTAAAAGGCATGGCAGCCGAAGCGGAACTTCTTACTCTTGCTTCAGACGCCGTTACGGAACTCGGTCTCGGAAAAGTGACAATCCGGATTAACAACAGAAAGGTTTTGGACGGTATTATGGACAATGCCGATATCTCCGAAACCTCAAAGTTACAGGCAATTCTTGTTCTCGATAAACTGGACAAAATAGGGGTTGAGGGAGTAGAAAAGGAGTTTTCTGCTCTTGGCAGTACTGTTATCTCCGATTCCGCCATAAAAAAATTAATTGGTAACACCCTGATAGAGGGAGATAATAAAGAAAAAACCGATTTTCTCCACGGAATTATATCTTCAGAAAAGGGCAAGGAAGGATTGGAGGAAATCGGACATCTCCTCGATTATTGTAAGGAGATGAATTTCGATTTCGTGGAGTTCACTCCCTCCCTGGCAAGAGGTCTGGATTATTATACAGGAACGACTTTAGAGGTCTTTTTGGAGAATAAGGAGGTTATTGATTCCGCACTTCTGGCAGGAGGCCGTTTTGATAATCTGCTTGGAGATTTTTCCGGTTCCGACGAACCGATATATGCAATAGGCATATCTTTCGGACTGGAAAGGATATGTACGGCAATCGAGTCTTCCTCTTTGAATGGGAAGGAGACAACTACGGAGCTTTTTATCATTCCCATGAAAACAATGGCTCAAAGCCTGAAAAGGGCCCATATGTTAAGAAAGGAAAAGATAAATACAGACGTCGAACTTAATGGAAGAAGCCTTAAAGCGGCAATGCGCTATGCCAATTCTTCCAACATTCCCTTTGTCGGGATTATCGGAGAAGATGAAATAAACAATGATGTTATTTCCATAAAAAGATTGAGCGACGGTATGCAAAATAAAGTCAAAATTAACGATGTCAAATCCTATTTAAAAGAAAACAGGTAAAAAATGGATATGTATAAAAATAAGAACGATCTTCTTTCCGGCGATATCGTAAAGTTCAGAAAGCTGGAAAGAATATTCCTTGAGAGATGCAGACAGTTCGGGTATAGGGAAATAAAGACCTCGACGATAGAGCCTCTTCATATTTTCACAACGGCGGAAGCTCTTTCTCCTGAATCACTGAAGAGAATTTACTCTTTCATCGATTGGGGAGGCTGGAGCGGTGAACGAGTAGTTCTGAGACCGGACTCTACCGTATCGACGGCAAGGTACTACCTCGGTCATCTGAACGATGAACCACTTGCAAAGGTTTGCTATGTGGAGAACCACTTTTTCCTGGATGATACGGGACAAGGCGTTTCCGAGAGATGGCAGTTCGGGCTTGAAACCATTGGAGACGATTCGTCGCTGTCCGATGTGGAAACTGTTTTTATTGCTTTCGATACCCTACATGCTGCAAAATTGCCAAAAACCTTTATTCATCTTTCCTATCCGAGAATTGTTAAAGAATGCATAAAACATACATTCCCCGAAGAGTCGGACAAACAAAGAGCACTGGAACTAATCAAGACCAACCGGTATGAAGAGCTGCAATCGTTAAAGACCGGGGAAAACGGGCTTGATACCCTGCTTACGCTTCTCCATTTCAAAGGCAAGGGCGCTTCTTTTTTAAAAAATATCAAAAGCAGCTTCAGCGAATCGGATGGCATACAACAATACCTCAACAGATTTATCGAAGTTTGCCTGGTCCTGGATCGACTGAATTGCAGTTATGAAATAAACTTTTCTCTTTCAAAAAATTTCGATTACTATACAGGAATACAATTTGAAATTCTCTCACGTCCACAAAAAAGATACGCCAGAGATGTCTTATGCTCCGGCGGTCGCTACAATAACCTGATCGGCTCTCTGGGAAAGGGAGACAAAGAGACGCCTTCCGTCGGATTCGCTTTCTATATTAAAAACATCGTTGCTCTATTGCATCTCTCCCATGACAGCCTCCGTCATATCGCCATTACAATGAGTAATATTACACATCAGAACATGAACGGCGCCAGGGGACTGTGCAATAAACTAAGCAACCTTGGTTTTGTGGCCTCCATTACTTTGAACGAGATAAAAAGAGAATATCGTGAAAAATACGGTCTCATTATCGAAGTGGACTACGATAAATTCAGGGACGGATACGCTGTTATCTACAGTCAGGATATCGGCAAATCTCTTCTAAAACAAATCTTCGGAGAATCATTCTGATTATGAAAGAGACTTCTCTGTGTCTGCCAAAGGGAGATAACCTGAAAGCCGTTTCCGCGATCCTGGAGGAGATATCCTTTCCCATAGAAGGGTATACATCGGACAACCGGACCTATCGCCCTGTAATTGAAACACTGAAAAATACCAGGGCTAAGATATTCGCGGAAAAGGATGTGGCCATTCAGGTATCGGTAGGCAATTACGACATCGGTTTTTGCAGTCTCGACTGGATAGAGGAACAACTGGCGAAATCTCCGAAATCGGATCTCAAGATTTTGAAGAGAGTGGGAAGGAGTTATAAAAAAATATTCGCCTGCTGTCACAAAAGTTTTAAAGGGGAGAGCATCGAAGAGTTCTTGAAACTTCACGATGACTGCAGAATTATCAGCGAATACCCCGGTATTTCGGAACACTTCGCTATTGACAGGGGAATGAAGAAATACACAATCTTTCCGGCATGGGGAAGCGTGGAAGTCTATCCTCCCGAACATGGGGAAATCGTTATCCTTGCCGCAGAGGACGATAAATCTCTTGAACCTCTGAATCTGAAACCATTGGATTTGATACTGGAATCGGAACTTTGTATTATTATTAACCAAAGGGCCTATGAAACAAGGGATATCTCTACGGTTCTGAACTTTTTCAGAAAAATCGAGGTAAAGGAAAAATGATAAATCTGGCCATTCCCGACGGTCACCAAATGAAGCATGTCCTAAAGTTTTTCGATAACATAGGATTATGTCTGGATGGTTATAACAACGGAACTCTGAATCGCAGACCTCTTCTGCCGCCGGATAGGGCGCCGAAAATGCTGAAGTCTCCTGAATCGATTTATACAAAGGTTATCAGACCTCAGGATATGCCCACCCATGTGGCCTCCAATGATTTCGATCTGGGCATAACAGGTACGGACTGGTTAAAGGAGCATACCATACGCTTTCCCTTAAGCCCGGTGGAAAAACTGCTTGGTCTTGGTTTCGGTAAAGTCAGAATCGTAGCGGCGCTTCATGAATCTCTGCCGGTATACTCCATAGAGGAACTGCGCAATTTTCTTTCCTCCTTTACTCCCCTCGATTACTTCAGAATCGCCTCTGAATACACTTATATTGCCGACGATTACGCCAGGAGAAAAAAACTCCACAAGTACAGAGTGATCATGACCTACGGCGCGACCGAGTCACTCATACCGGAAGACGCTGAAATGATTTTGGAAAATACCGAAACAGGCAGTACTCTCCGTAAGAACCGCCTTAGGATTATCGACACTCTTTTCGAGTCCGAAGGGTGTCTGATTGTCAATAAAAACAGTCTTGACAACAAAGAAAAAAAAGGCGTTATAGAATCGCTTTGCGATCTGTTTCAAAGGGGCCTTACATAGAACATGAGATATCAGAACAATATAAAGCTTACTGAAGAGAATTATATTCAATATAAAAACCCCTTCATAAAACTTTATGTCGAAGCTTTTTCGGGAATTCTCGACAAAGAAGAACTGAATCCCGATGAGATAGAGAAGAAAATCAAGCGTTGGCTCTCCCATAAGGACAACCTTATTCTCCTTAAGTTTGAAAACGATCATCTTGCAGCCTTCTGTGCAGGATACAACACCTGTTGCGCGGAAAGCCAAAAAAACAACACCGGGAAGACAAAAGATATCTGGGAGACATTTTGCGGACTTGGTCATTTTAGAGAGGAGCAGGAGACAAAGGAACTCTATTTTATAGACAGTCCTGTCGCATCGCAGCAATACAAAGACCGAGGCTATGTAGAAGAATTAATCGAACAGGTAATTTTTTCCAAGAGTGACGACTATTGTCGTTTTTTATTAATGACCCACAGACGGGAGAAAGAGCTGGAGATTTATAAAGAGAGGTTTCGTTTCATCCCTCTTGAGTATCCGGGCCCTGACAAAGGATTTACTTTTCTCGAGTTAAACAGAGCAGTTAAAAAGGTCACCTACATGATGCTCCTCGCAACCGTTGTAAAGGAGTGTGGAGAGGAGTTGACAGAGGCGAATTATTATGATAGTGATATTATCCTGAGACAATCGGAAATCGGCCTGACCCCTTACAATGGGGATCGTGGATTTGGCAGGGTACGAAAAACCGTGGCCGAGAAACTGAGCATTGTTAATTCGAAGTTAAAGACCTATAACAGGGATCAGGGGACAGATTACAGACTCCTCCTGTTACAAGGTTACAAGAGTTTGGAATCTCAGAATGAAGCATTTCATGCTTACAGGCAAAAGCTGGCTCAAAGGAGACTGCAATTCAATAACCTATATGATTTTATTGAAGAAATCCACAGACATGTCGCCGTTCCCACTGTGGCCGGCTATCCCACCGGAGGCGCAGTAAACGTCACGATCTTTGACAACCAAAACAGATCCTTCCCGGACATGGGTTCTCACCTTTACGAATATACATCGGATAAAACAACATGGGACGTAAAAGGTCTTACTCCGGAACAAAAGGCCAACAGGCAGTTACTATTTGACCTGATGACCGGCCAGGGATTCGCCCCGTTTCACGACGAGTGGTGGCGTTACTCCTACGGAGACAGAGAGTGGGCCGTATATTACAACGAACCACACGCCATTTACGATCATCTGGTCTGAACCGAACGCTGTCCCCCTAAAACAAGAGGGAGCATCCCATTGTCTAAGGTGTAATTTCAATATTTTTTTGTAGTTGGGCGGGTTAACTGTATCGATTTTTTAAGTCCTTCAGTCTTTCCTTTGCCTTTTCCACCCACTCTTGTTGAGAAGGCGAGTCCTGAGCCGCTTTTAAATATCTCTGCCATGACTTGATGGCCTTTTTCATATCTCCATAGTCTTCGAATGAGAGAGCAAGGTTATAATAGGCCTCTGCATATTTGGGATTAATTTTTATGGCGGCGATGTGATCTTTGATGGCCTGCTCCAGATTCCCCTGCTCGTAATAGATATTTCCTCTGTTATAGTATGCCTTTGCATACCCCTTTTTGTACTTAATAGCGTTATCATAATCGTTTATAGCCTTGTCCGACTCACCTACAGCTCTGTAAGCCAGCCCTCTGTTATAATATGCCTCGATATAGTTGGACTTCAATTTTATCGCCTCGTCGTAATCTTTTATTGCAGCTTCGAATTCCGACATTGTGTGGTATGTTATGCCGCGATTATAATATGCTTCCGCATAGGTAGGTTTAAGCCGAATCGCCTCATTGTAATCCTTTAGCGCGCTTTCCTGTTTCTTTAAAGCGCGATAGACGATGCCTCTGTTGTGATAGGCCTCTGCGTAATAAGGCTCCTTTGCAAGGGCTTCGTTATAACACTCCATGGCTTCATTGTGATGGCCCAGGTTATAGAGGGATATCCCTTTGTTTACAAGCTCCCAGACCTCCATATTTCCTTCCTCATCTTCCTCTTTAAGCTCCTCCCCGGTTAACTCACCGTAAATCCTGCCGATATCCTGCCTGAGGGTCTTAAAATCCTTGTATCTCTCTTCCTTCTCTTTACTGAGACACTTTAAAATAATCTGATTGATGACTTTCGGTATATATGTTACAGGAGCAGGCGCTTCTTTAAGGTGCCTTCCCATGAATTCCGCCAGATTGGAACAAACAAAGGGAGGTTTACCGGTGATCATTTCATAAAAAACGCAACCGAATGCATAGATGTCCGTTCTGATGTCAATATCCTTACCCAACCACTGCTCAGGAGACATATATGCCGGAGTCCCCATAATGGTGCCCGGCATTGTAAGCTCCATATTTTGTTGATTTATATCGATGCTTAGGGTCTTTGTCAGCTCCTCGCCTTCAATGTCGCGTAAAATTTTGACCAGTCCGAAATCGGTTATTTTTACTTTCATATCCGCCGTGATCATTATATTGTCGGGTTTTATGTCCCTGTAAACAAAAGGTTTCTTCATCCTGGCGAACTTTTCCTGGGCATAGATCATACCTGCGCAGAACTGGGCGGCCACATTGAGGGCCATATTCATATCGAGCCCCATGCTTTTTATCCAGCCTTTCAGATCGGGACCGAATTTTTCATGACCGGTAATATATTCAAGAAATATAAAAGGCCTGCCGTCGATCTTATAGACATAATAAGCCTTTACTATGTTTGTGTGCTTTTCGAGCCTCACCCATGTTTCCGCTTCCAGCATGAATCTGTTTACGAGCATTGGGGTGGAGAGATATTTGTCCTGGAGAGTTTTTAAGGCTACGGGAGTTTTGAATTCATGGTCATAGCAGAGGTAAACAACACCCATTCCACCCGATTTAATGTCATGAATTTCATACCGGTCTTCAATCTTATAGCCGACACTCCATTTATCGGAGGGAGTATTGTTACGGTCTGTTGTCATTTTTCAGATGCAGTATGACAGGGGCGTGCTCCCGGGGTGTTTTGTCTAGAGACTCTGTTTTATTGCCATAACCGCCTGATTTCTCAGAGTCTTTAAAAGAGTCAGTTGCTGAGGCGGAATGTTTATTTTTCCGGCATTGGTGTTATCAGCATAAATCATTCCAACAGGAACGTTGTTTATGATTAAAGGAAATACGATGAATGTCTCGGCGTCCAGAGCTTTTCTGTACCATTCGGGGATATAATTCCTTATTCTCGGTTCATTGATATCTTTCAGAAAAATATCCGATTCCTTGGAAAGAGCGACATTAAAGACATCTTGGGAATCTCCGATCTTAAATTGAAAGGATGAAACGACTTTGTCAATATCGGCGCCAAAGCCGAATCTGCCCATCATCGTCGGCGTCCTGGTATCTTTTATGCAAATCAGGGCTCTTGTAGATTTCAGTCCCCTGTACATAATCTCCAGAATCATGCGAAGAATGTCGTTTATCGAGAAGTCAGCTCCCAACAAAGAGTTGGTTACATCCTGTATACCCCTTGTTAGGATGGCGTCCGGATCGTCGCTCAGCTCCGATTCACCGCTTGTAACGATTATGTCCAGCGCCTGAGTGCTGGCAAGGTCGAGATCAGTATCGGAAGAAGGCATTATGGTCTCTCCTTCGGGCAGTTCGTCTATCTGTTCGCCCCTGGAGACCTTGGACATTTTATTAATAAAATTGCTCTGGCCCATATTGAAACTGTAAAGTTTAGAGTATTCGTCCATCTCTTGCAAAGAGGCGTCGATTAACCCCATAATTTCGCTTTCGTCCATGGAAAAACACTTGTCGAATCTCTCTCTCAGCGTATTTAACGCCTTTCTCTGTCGCTCCGGATCTCCTTCAAGATTATTGATTACAGTACTGAGTTCATTTGAGAAGGAGGTTACTACCTGATATTTTTGAGCGGCGCCGGCGGGTTTTTCCACCTTTGTTTTAGGTAATCTGTGCATGCTTGTCACAATCTGGTCAGGAAACTGCCATCCCTTTGCAATACTGGCCCCCAGTTTTTCATAAGAAAGCCCCAGAACGCCACGTGACGCCGTATCTTCGTCTACGCCCTTTTGCCTGACAATGGTTTTAATCTTTTTCGCTTCTTCAGGCAGATAGAATGAGGCCAGTAGTTTGCCGAGATTGTAAAACATCGAGCATATGAAAACCTCTTCCTTATCCCTTATTTCGACTTTCCCGGCTATCTGTTTGGATATAATGCCGCTCATAAAGGCTATCAATATATTGTCTTTCACGTCTGCGGCGGCGTCCTTATTTTGGAGGTGATCAAAGAGCTTCATGGTGAGAGCTATATTTCGGACCTGCTCGAAACCCAGTATAAAAACGGCGCGTGAAATAGTGCTGATTCTTTCTCCAAGTTGGTATTGGCTGTAATAAACGGAGTTTATGAGCTTTAAAAGTTTATTGGAAAGCGCGTAATCGTTAAGAATGGTATTGGTCAACTCGGTAACGGAAGCGTCACTGGCGTCGGAGGTTTGTTTGTTAATGATGTGCATCGTATGGGAAAGCGCAGGGAAATCACTGTTTTCCTTCATCCTCTGCTGAAGGAGCTTTACGGTTTTATGGATATGCTGTTCCGTACTTTTATTGCTTTGTGCCATGATTTTAAGAATTAGTCAGCGCCTGAAATTTTAAAAGTTTTTAACAAGTATAGACTTTTAAAAAAGAGATTGAAAGGAGCTTTTGACGGTTTATAAAAGAGGCCTGTAAAGGCAATCGATTAATTTATAGGATACACTATCAATAATGATTAACACAAGGCAATAAGCATTTAATGTTCAGCTGAGCAGGGGCGAATAAAATTTAACTCCGAAAATAGACGAATGCTTCTAACCATTTTATGCTTTGTGGTGACTCGGAGAGTCACGGACGTTTAACCCGATTACAAATCATCGGGAATTTGTTTTCTCTTTTAAAAACTCCGCCACAGCCATTACCTGAAGAGTTCTGTTTTTAAAAAAAATAAACTCCCCGGAAATTTCGTTATCACGGAAATGTATGATATCGAAGAGAAGTTTTTTTTCGGTCTTTACTTTACTTTTCCCTGAAAAGGCGGATACCCATGCCCTGATTTTGAAAAATTTCCTGTAAACAAAAAACAACTCTCTCTCTGTAATTACAATAAATCCGCTTCTGTATCTGCCTGCTTCCTTTATGCCCATGACTCTGCACGGCAGGCAACAGTGCATTTCATCTCCATTGCCAAGATAATTCTCTAAACAGTCTTCGTAACGATCAGGGATAAATTCAATTAACGTTTCCGCTTTTTTTTGTGTGAAGAAGGTGGAAAGCCTTACAGGAACAGCCTTTAGAACCATTACCGTAATTCTGAACAAACCGGGGCCGTACAGCAGCAGCAGGAGAATGAAAAACAGTGACAGAACCGATGAAACAACAGGATGGGCAAGGGACGCCCATGCCAGAGCGGCTACGGCAATATCTTCTCCTACGCTGACTGCCGTATTTGAAAAAGGTTCGGGGCTCATATTGACCACCAGCCTGGTTCCCATTTTTACGGTATGAGTGCAAAGAGCAAGAAAGGAACATAATAAAACCGTTATGATTTCGATGCTTTGATCGCTTTCTCCCATTGCAGTCAATGTAATAAACGCAGACCCCACAGGTCTGATAAAGGTATGCAATGAATCCCAGAGAGTATCGAATCCGGGGATTTTGTCGGCAAAAAACTCCACAATATAAAGTAATATGGCAAGAGCTATGATATTGTCATTGTTAAATGCCTGAAATTCAACGGGCAGGCCCTTTACAACATCGTACTTTGTAACAAGTCCGACAACGGCGACTGTGGCGTAGAGGTTTATTCCCGATGTCAGCGACAGTCCCATCAGAGTGCTTAACTTAATCAAGGCGTCCATACTTGTTATGTCTCCGTGATTGCAGTGATTTTGCTTGACAAAATAGTGAAAATGCTATAGTCTAATATTGTGTTGCCCGTATAAGGATTGTTCTAATTATAACCTGAACAGATACAAATTTGCATTCAGAAGATGCGAAGAATCTAATTATTGTTTCAATCCGCTAAACGTTAAAAAGAAAGTAACGACACCGGTATATCTACTGAAGGCTAAAGCAAAAGAACAAAGAACCCGGATGCGTTGGCTAATAAAAAGCTAACAGTACTCAGCCTTCAGTCTATACACCTAAGTAATTACAAAATAAATACAATTACATAAAAGCTTCAATTATAAGGAGGATGGTGAATGTTTTTTCTGGAAAAGAGGAGATGGTGGCCTGTATGGGCCGGTATTGCCTTTGCTTTGGTCGAGCTGCTCTCTTTTTATCTGTGCGAAAGACCTTTGGGAGCATCAAGAGGCTATGCCACCATGGGATCTATACTTGAGTATGTCTTTTTCCCGGAACATGCGGAAACAGTCGCATATTGGACAATATACGAACCCTATGTGGAATGGACGATGGCTGTATTGCTCGGCATTCTCTGCGGGAGTTTTTTCTCTTCCATTCTTTCCGGTGAATTTAAGATAAGAGCTATACCGAGATTATGGAGGGTATGCCAGGGGCCTTCGATCGTTTCGAGATGGTTTTGGGCGTTGATAGGCGGAGTTCTGATAGGTTTTGGCGCCAGACTCTCCCTTGGTTGCACTCTTGGAGCACTAATCGGAGGAGTGGTGCAACTGGCTCCGGGGGGATTCGTTTTTATGATGCTTCTGTGGATGGGAGCAGTTTCTACGACAATCCTTTTTTACAGGACCAAAACATTCATACCTGGCAGGGAGTAAGGATATGGAAGAGATATTTTTAAGAATACAGGAAACATTCGATCCCTATACGATCGAGACACTCACCGGCCCCTTTAGTCTGTACGGGGGATTTATCGTGGGCACACTGTTGGGCATCGTTCTTCAGAAAGGCAGATTGTGCAAATATGATGTGATATCCGGTCTTTTCAGGATGCAGGATTTTACTTTTTTCCGTGTGGGCACTCCGTTGTTGATCACGGCTATGGTCTTAATCTACCTTTTCAGGGACTTCGGACTGGTCTCTCTTTATGTGCCGAAAACCGTTTTGCCTGCCCAGATTATAGGCGGTATAATGTTTGGCGCCGGTCTTGCCATAGCGGGCTATTGTCCGGCCATAGCAATGGGAGCTCTCGGAGAAGGGGCTCTTGACGCGATTCCTACCATCATCGGAATGATCGGCGGTTCGATTTTATATGCTGAATTTTTCCACGGCACATGGAAAGACGACATTATTCAATACATCGATCTTGGAAGGGTAACTTTTCCCGACTTATTTCTTATTTTTAACCATTGGTTCTTCATCTTCGCCTTTGCCTTTATGTGCACAATGTTTCTGATAGGCATATCAATGTATGATTCTTTTTTGAATTATTCTTTAAAGTTTCTGGGGGTTTTCAGGAAGAAAGATTAACTACGCCTTATGCAATGTCATTAACTTAAGGGGTGAAGCACCTTCCGCCTTCAGCGGCTAAACTCGAGGGCTCCGCTTCGCTGCGCCTTCTCAAACATGACCCGCTTCCGTCGGAAGGTGCTTCACCCCTTAAGTTAATGGTTGTTAAGAATAATTACTATGTTGGGGTCTGAAAAGGAGAGTCCTTCTATTTCTTCAGGTGATCCTGTAGTTATTTTTTCATCTTCATAACCAAGTCTCTCGCATACGTAGAAAATCGGTTTCACCTTTGAAACCAATTCTGCCGACCTGAATATTCCGGCTATGGTTGGAGGATTACTTACTCTGTCAGTGAGTATGGCTATCTTTCCGTGCCTTTCAAGGAGCAGGGGGATATCTTCAGGTGAGTACTCTGTTTTTCGTCTTTTTGCAGGGTCCGGACCTCCGTGCAAGCTCATGAGCAGGGCATTATCCCAAGGTTCTTTAATGCGCGAAAAAGCGACCTGCATACTTGACAGATCGGGTATTATCATTACAGAGTCCTTGCCGAACTCTCTGGCGATTCTCCTTCCTATTC
The DNA here is from genome assembly GCA_029001845.1 of Candidatus Magnetocorallium paracelense. Classification (GTDB taxonomy): domain Bacteria; phylum Nitrospirota; class Thermodesulfovibrionia; order Thermodesulfovibrionales; family Magnetobacteriaceae; genus Magnetocorallium; species Magnetocorallium paracelense. Next base: position 187,723 of record JAREWP010000033.1, read on the forward strand.
CACAGAACAGCGGATCTCCCGATGCAAGAACAGTAATCTTTAAAGCGGTATGATTATTATGAAGAAATTCAAGGGTATTGTCGACATTATTAATGACCCTCACTCTGTCAGTAACCTGCTCATATTCCCTGTACCTCATAAATACGTCATTAAGCCTTTTCGAAACCAGAATAGCATCGGAATCAAAAACAATTCCCGAAGCTTCCTCGGACAATGGTGTATACCCGACACCGATTACATAGATTATATTCGAAGCCATAATTAGGATTTTATTATTTTTTACCTTATTAAATCAAATTCAAAATTTATCGTAACCGTTCACAGGGATCGGGGATCTGAGGTCTGTTTTTGTAAATAGTTGTAGTGGAGATATGTTAAGCATTTTATCGGGGCATAGCAGTTTATACTCTGTTAAAAAAGCAGCAAAACAGTCTCTTGCCTTACACTGACCTCTGACCTCTGATCTCTGTGAACAGAGACAATTTATCTAAAGATTTTCGGTCTGCTTATTGAAAACTTATCGAAAATTTTTTCTCCAATATCTTTTCTCCGTCAATAAAAACATTGACAAGCCACTGACCGGGCATTATATTATGGATATTATTTTTAATGTAAATAAAGGACCATCGATAATAATACTTGGCTAACATTTTGCGTGGCGTATTTCTCTCGTCAATATAATGCTCTTTTCCTTCAGGATTTAGCCATACCATTTTAACCAAATGGCTTTTCTTGACGTTTTTGAGTTTTAAAAAGAGTGTTGCATATGCATCGCTCGAATAAAACGTATCTCTCACATCGCCTGGAATCATATTTTCCAATTTAGCGCACATAACCGCTTCCGGAATTTCAGGTTTGGAAGGGACAAAAGGAAGAGCTATCAATAAAAGACTCGACAGGGAGAGCAAAATTGTCGCCTTACCTGTTTCGGGCCAGGTGCTCTTAATTTCTCCTGTTGAGTAACGGATCATACCTGTTTGGGTTTTGTACAACAGATAGGTCAGGGAAAATGTAAAAAACCACAACGCAAAATTGAAGTCATCCGGCAGAGGGCCTGTTTCCTTGTATATAAAGATCATCATTCCGCACATCATTGCAAATATGCATGTATTTAACCAGGGCATTGCGTATACTGCCGGTTTACTCTTTTTACACCATTTGTCTGCCTGACCTTTGATATTAAAATGTACAGGCAACTTGTCCGGCAGTCGATTATAGTTCTCCGACGATATCTTAAATGTTCTTAAACAGATAAAAAAGGTGAATAAATAGAGATAAGGAATAATCTCTTCAAAGGCCATATCGACTCCTTACAATTTTCATAACAGTACAAACAAACGGATTTTCACATTCATTCATTGCCTGGTCCATTACTGCCGAATTTTGCCCGTCAACAAGATGGAACGGTAAGGAATTAAAAATCGGCAGTTACACTATAGCGGGAAAAAGAGTTCGAAAGTCGTTCCCGGCTCTTCCGTACTCTTCAGCCTGATAAATCCCCCATGATCTTCAACGATTTTTTTACAAATAGAGAGTCCTAATCCGGTGCCGTGACCGGTCACTTTTTTTGTAAAAAAAGGTTCAAAAATGACTTCCCGTTCGTTTCCCGGTATCCCTTCGCCCGAATCGGTTACCTTCACGATGACATAACGCTTCTCTTTAATAATTTCACAGGAGGTTTCTATCGATATAATACCACCATTGGAGATTGAATCGATTGCATTCGATATGAGGTTATCGAAGACCTCTCTGATTTGATTTCGATCCAGCTCTATTGGAGGCAGATCGGTATAAGTAATTATTTGTTCAATATCCTTTTCCTGGCAAAGAAGCTCATAGTTTCTCAACGATTCTTTGAGGATATCGTTTATATTGGCTTTTTCCAGCTTTAGGTCGGACTCCTTTGAGTAGGTCAAAACACTTCTCAAGATGATTTCCAGTCTGTTAACTTCAGAGCCGATAATTTCGGCGTACTCTTTCCCCTTACTATCTCCGGAAACCTGTTTGTTTAATCTCCTTGCAAACCCGCCTATAATTGTAAGGGGAGTTCTGATTTCGTGGGCGACATTTGCAGTGAGTCTGCCCAGAGCGGAAAGCTTCTCGAATTGAGCAAGCTGCTCTTTGAGTTTTTGTTTCTCCTTTTCAGTTTTTTTATGTTCTATTATACCGGCTATGGAATTCGCCACAGCTGACAGAAATTCCTGCTCTCCCTGATCGCTGATATGACCTTCGCGTACATATAAATTCAGGACACCGTATAACGTATCGCCTGACAGGATGGGAAGTGTATAATGACCATGTGGGATCATGCCATCGTATTTAATATCATGTTGCCCGTTAATATGATCGGTGAAAAGAGCTTTCCGTGACAATGCCGTCCTTCCGCAAAGACATTTGCCAAAGGGAATTTCTTTACAACCTTTCAATATCTTTTCAGACAGACCGAGTTGGGTTTTCATTACCAATATATCTTCGTTTTCTTCGATAAGAAAAATACAGCCCTGCGACTTTAATGAAAGCCAGGGGATGGCGAGGATGACCTTTAACACACGTTCCAATTGATCTTCCAGAGAAACGGGCTCCAGTGCGATTTTTAAAATCGAATTAATGGTGCGCTGGATTTGATAATTTCTTTTTAATCTCTCTTCCTCCTTTTTCTTCTGCTCTGTCTCGTCCTTTGAAATACCGAATGTTCCGATAATTTCTCCTTTTTCATTAAGCCAGGGCACTTTAGAAACAGACACCCAGGACCAGGAACCGTTTTTTCGCCAGAGCTTTTCGGTTTTGCCTTTTATGGCCTTCCCTGTGCTGACGATGCTCTCATCGTCCGAAAAACTCATTTTTGCCTGTTCTTCAGGCAAAAAATCGAAATCGGTTTTTCCTTTCATTCCTTCGGGAGTAGTATTTGAGTGATCGGCTTTTGCTTTGTTTACCATTACAAAGCGGTTTTCCCTGTTTTTGAAATATATGGAATCAGGAATATTATCCATCAATGTTTGAAGCACGCTTTCAAAGGACTGATGATTTTGACGCAATGCCTTTAATTCTTCGAGTAATTGCTTTTTTGTCTTATCCTCGTCTTTCATAGGGTTTTACCTCTATATACAGACTCAGGGTCAAGTCAGAAATAAGTTGTGATTTAAAGGTTACACATTGACATCATTACTGAATCAAGTTCAGTTCAGGCTTCGATCAAACCTCAATTGCAAAAACCCTCAGCGCAGCTCTGCTGCGCCTGCGGTTTTGCTCAATTGGTTTAACCAAATATGTTGCGAACCGGGCCTTTTACTCACCGGTCTCGGCGGAAAAAAGCGAAGCAAAATATAAAAACGGGCTCTTTACTATTCATGCGCCATTTAAGGATCCCATGGACGATGCAGTAAAAGTAAAGTACAGATACAGTGATCCCCGGGACTAAAAGGAAGGGGTCAAATATTTTATACTGAAGTTGTATGCCAATATGAAATATTCGACCCCTTCCCTAATATAAGGCTAATCTAATCCCAAATCCTTGTACAGTGTAACCAAATCGCTGTTTACAATCTGATCCGCTCTCAGCATGGCCATACAGCGCCTGGCGAAGTGATCGTCATTATTGATAAGATTAATTAAATGTTCTTTCGCTGTTTCTGTTGTTATCTCCTGAGGAATATAAAGTCTGTCGACATCCTCTTTGCTGCGATGAACGTAATGATCCATATGACCGGCTTCATCTTCATACAAAATCTCTTTACTTACCCACTCCCAGTCAATGCGCTGTATCCAGATTTTTTCTTCTGAAAAAACCGTATTAATATTAAGCGTTAAATCGTCAGTAACCCAGTAATAATTATTGGGGTCGTAGTAAATATCGCCGTCAACGCTGTTTGGCAGGGTGACATGATTTCCCGAAAGAGTACGGATATTGGCGTTTGCATTGGCAGTGGTGCGGTAGGCCATACCCAATCTAAGATAGAGACCCTCTTTTTCATATTTGTCTTTTTTAGGGAGAATACTGCGAAAGCAGAGTGCAGGGCCGGCATCATAAATTTCTATCAGGTTTTGTTCATAGTCAAAGTGCCAGTTAGGGCCGTAAATTTCAGCCTGAGCAGCCCATGCGCTGCCGCTGTGTCCCAGGACGTCAGTCTCTTTCATATAAACAGGCCTGGGCATGATCGTTTTTTTCACAGATTGAAAAAATTCTCTCTGATACTCCATTGAACCTCCTTTGAATGTACTTAGGGTCGAGTCAGAAATAACTTGGTATTTAAAAGTGACAACTTATTTCTGACTCGACCCTTTGGTTTTTATTATACAAGGCTGAAGACGGAAGGCTGAAGCAAAAAATAGAATATTTTCGGTTTGTTGGCAATATATATGTGCTTGTTTTTACCTGAAAGCAATCAGCCTTTGTCTATTCTCCTGAGTAGTTACAAAAGCTATTATAACCCTTATTCCTGTTTTTTGCATATACCTGCAATTCGGCAAATTGACATTTCCAACTGTTTGTGTTAACGTTTTACTTGCATTTAAAGCGTTCCGGCCCTATTATAATTGTGTAGGAATTTTCATTTTTTTATGCAGCTTTGCGAGACACCGGCGAAAAATGTAGCCGCAGGCTTTAGCCTGCGAGAACCCTTGGTTTACCGATGTAGTCTGCGGCTGCATTCATGACGTACAGGAATTTCATAGAAATTCCCTTGAAGTCTCCTTTCCCCCTTCAAAGGGGGAGAGGGAGTAAGAGAAAAATCGCTGCTTTAGCAGCTTAACCTGACGTTTATAACGTATGTATAATACAGAAGAGAAGCAGGAAGTGATTAGAAAAAGAGCAGGCGCCTCATTCTTAAGACTCACGCCCTTAACCGTGAAGGTTCTCATTATGGTCGGGCTTGTGGTAACACTGATATGGCCTCTTCTCGATTATTATCAAAGCAAAAGATTGAAAGAAGTCTTTCTCTCCCAACTTTCCAAAAAGCTCAAATATCAGGCTCACCATGGAAGAATTGAGCTGGATTCATATATTAAAAGATATCATCAGGCAGTTAAGGTATTTACGGTTCTCGAATCGTTTATTGCATATCTCAATTCCATGGAAGGAAGAGAGGAAGAGGAGCCTCCTCTGATATACGATCAACCTCCCCCCTGGTATCCAAGACGAACAATAGCCCGCTCCTTTGTATTGCCACGATTTGCAATATTGATTAATGATAGGGGTAAAGTTCTGGAAATCTACAGGACCAGACAGGAAGAAATCCCGGATTCGCTGATAAATCCCGATGCCATCATCCTCCAGTTAAGCATTGATCAGAATTACATGACCACTTTAAACGGGCAGCCTTTTTTGTTGACATCAAAGAGAACGGCAGCAACCAAAAGCGGGGAATCTTATGTTCTCATGCTCGCATCTCCATTGGACCAGGAGTTTCTGGTCAGAGCTCTGGGCCATCATGACCAGGAACAGAGAGTCGCTTTAATAACAGGAGAGAATCCCTACATATTGGCGAGTAACAATCCCGATAAGCTGACCAAAGGCGCTCTGCTGAACGATCTGGAGGATAAATTCCTTATAGAGGGGAAATCTTTCTTTGACTATGGCTCTTCGGACCTGATGCTCCAGTTCGTTTCATTTATTCCTTTGGACGAAGTAAGAATCATGACTGAAGAGATGCTCTCCTCAAACAGGCAGCGGAGCGCTGTAGTCGTTTTTGTGATCGTTGTTGCTCTGCTTCAGATAATGGGATGGATTACTCACAGGATTGCGATCCTGACTAAGCTGGTAATGGGCTTTTCCGAAGAGATTCTGGGCAAAAAAATGGAAGGGAACCTGAGAGGGGATAAGCTGTTTATACTTGAGCAGAGATTTTCCGAACTCATTGAAGATGTTATCTCTTCTCGTAAGGGGATGGAAAAAAAGGCTATCGAACTGCAAAAGGCAAAGGATGAGTTGGAAGATAAAGTGACCGAACGTACTAAGGAGTTAAGCAGTACGAATGTGCAGCTTCTGACAGAGGTCAGAGAGAGGAAGAAAGCGGAGAGAAAGATAGAATTCAATTATAATGTTCAGCGAGTGATAAGTTCCGTTTTGAGAGTCTCCCTGGAACAGACAACTCTTAAAAAACTGCTTGAGCGTACAATCGATTTTATTAAAAGCGTACCGGAGATTTCCTTTAAATCCAACTGCGCCATTTTTATTACAGATGAAGGGGGCGACAGAGATGGAGAGAACAACAGACATCTTATTTTAAAGGCTGAAAGCGGTTTTGACTCGTCGTTGATAGAGAAGTGCTCCATTGTACCCTTTGGAAAATGTTTATGCGGGAAAGCCGCTTTGTCCGGAGAGATTGTATTTGTCGACAGGGTCGATCACAAACACGAACCATTGTCCGATTCCGCGCCCGATCACGGCCACTATTGCGTTCCCATTAAATCCGGCGATAATGTAACAGGCGTTATAGCGATATATCTTGAAAAGGGACATATAAGAAATCCAATGGAAGAAGATTTTCTGCAGTCCCTTGCAGATACGCTTGCAGGTATTATAGAGCGGAAAAGGATCGAAGCCGAACTCAATGCTTCAAACGAACTTTTTCAAACATTGATCGATAACATTCCCGACTCCATCTATTTTAAGGATATGGAGAATCGATTTGTGAAGGTAAATCGAGCGAAGGCCGTGAATTCGAGTACAACGATAGATGATATGACCGGAAAAACCGATTACGATTATCTTCCCGACGATCAGGCCGAAGGAGCCTTTAAAGACGACGACCTGGTAAAGGAGACCGGTCAACCTATTATAGATAAGGTGGAACGTATATCGCACAAAGAGGGCATCGAGAAGTGGGTTTCCGTTGTAAAAATACCGTGGTACGGTAAAAATCGGGAGATTATTGGAACAATCGGTATTTCCAGGGATATCAGCAAACTCAAAGCTACTGAAGACAAACTCAGAGACAGTGAACAAAAACTGAAATACCTTGCCCACCACGATGCACTGACAGGACTCCCCAATCGACTGCTTTTTAATGACAGAATAAAACAGGTTCTTTCCTATTCAAGGAGAAACAACAAGATGTTTGCCGTTATGTTTCTCGATCTCGACCATTTTAAGGATATTAATGACACTCTCGGCCATGACGCCGGTGACGATTTACTTAAAGAAGTGGCGGAGAGACTCAAAGGATGTGTGCGCGGAAGCGATACTGTCGCTCGTCAGGGTGGGGACGAATTTATCGTTCTCCTGATCGATATTAACGGTATCGACGTTGTTAAGCTTGTGGCAGGTAAAATTGTCGAACTTCTAAGCAAGAGCTTTACTCTAAAAGGAGAAGAGCGTTTTATCTCTACCAGCATCGGGATAAGTGTTTTCCCGGACAACGGTGACGATGTAGAAGAACTGGTAAAAAAAGCCGATATTGCTCTCTATGATGCAAAGAGCAAGGGAAGAAAGAACTATAAATTTTATAAGGCCGGGGATCGGTGACTCAAGGTTGGAAGTCGGATAACAATGGTATTGAGTCGGATAAGATAAGCGACCGATTCTGAAACAGCCCTAGTGTCGTGTCAAGCCTGATCTGTCATTTCGACCAGAGGGAGAAATCTTTAACCCTTGGCTTCTATCTCAGCATTTTAGATTTCTCTCTTCGCTTCGCTACGTTCGAAATGACAGATTGCTTACGTCGATTAATGCTTAACATGACACTATCTACCTGTTTTTATATTGCAGATCGATCCACTTCCTGTAAGTACCGTCCATTACAGAACGCCACCACAGCTCATTGTCAAGCATCCACTCTATGGTTCTGACAATACCTGTATCAAAGGACTCCACAGGCGAGTAACCGAGTTCTCTTTTCGATTTCCCTGGATCTATTGCATATCTTGCATCATGCCCCGGTCTGTCTTTGACAAAGGTGATCAGGCTCTCCGCCTTAATGCCTCGCCCCGGGGGGGCATCGGGAAAGCGAAAGGACAAAGATTTATCTTTCCTGAATTTATCGTCTGTTATCCTGCAAATCCGCTTTACAATATCTATGTTCCTCCACTCGTTATTACCGCCAATATTATAAACTTCTCCAACTTCACCCATATTAAGTATCAGCTCTATAGCACGGCAATGATCCTCGACATAGAGCCAGTCACGAATATTCAGCCCCTCTCCATAGACCGGGATTTCTCTGTTTTCCAGTATGTTAACAATTGTCAAAGGGATAAGCTTTTCCGGAAACTGGTAAGGACCGTAATTATTTGAGCAATTACTCATAGTTACCTGAAGACCATAGGTGTGACAGTAAGCACGCACCAGATGATCGGAGGCGGCTTTAGCCGCTGAATAAGGCGAATTGGGGGCATAGGGGGTTTTTTCCGAAAATGGAGGGTCCGTCGGACCGAGAGAGCCGTAAACCTCATCAGTGGAAATGTGATGGAACCTGTGAGATGCTTTAAAATCACTGTCCAGCCAGACCGATTTGGCTGCCTTAAGAAGTGTATGAGTGCCGATGACATTCGTCTCGATAAATGCGTCCGGTTCATGAATCGCCCTGTCTACATGGGACTCGGCGGCAAAATGGACTATTGTGTCGATTTGTTCCTCTCTAAGCAATACCATTAACAGGGTGTCATCAAGGATATTGCCGTGAACGAAACGAAAGTTGTTATTGCTAAAAAAAGGTTCAATACCGGCGAGATTCCCTGCATAAGTAAGAGCGTCTAAAACAACGATCCTCTCATCTGGGTGATGCGTAAGTCTGTGTCGAACAAAGTTGGTCCCGATAAAACCGGCGCCCCCTGTAATCAGCAGTTTTTTTGAAAAATCTTTTTTCATCGTCATTTTAAAAAAATACTGAAGGTCTCGTTTGAAATAAGTTGTGTAGTTACTAAATATTTAAAGAAAAAAAGACAATTATTTTGCTAATATAACAGAAAGACGCTGTTTTTTGCCTTTCTCATTTTCGTGAATTTTACGTCAACCGGAGCCTGAGTAATCGATAATGCTGCAAGCGGCGAATTCAATGCGGAGCGGACCATCTCAATGGATAGTAACACCAATATCACCGACAGTTTAAGAAGGTTTCCATGCCTTAGTTTTTTAGAAGATAACGAGCTTTCCGATTTACGCCAAAGGGCTGTTCAAAGGACGATTAATAAGGGAGATATTCTTTTTACCGAAACTGAACCGGTTAAAAATTTTTATTTAATCAATAACGGCCTGATAAAGCTTTATAAAAGCTCGATAGAGGGTAAAGAGCTGATAATAAATTTTCTCTCCGGCGGAGATCATTTCTGCCTGCCCTTTAAAAGAGAGAAGGAGACCAACCTTGTCAGCGCCGTTGCCCTTGAAAAAACGTCTCTTATTTCATTACCGAGCCGTGAGTTGCACAAACTCCTTACAAAAACGCTTAACGCCACGGGAATAAGGATTATAGAGGGACTTTGCAACAAGATAGGAGCACTTTCCGAGATGGTGGAGGACCTCGCCTTCAGAGACGTGGAAACGAGAGTCCTGAAGACCATTTTCAGGCTCTGCGAGCAGTCAGGTGACAAAGAAGACGCCATTGTTCTCATGTTAACGCATCAGGATATTGCATCTATGACCGGAACGGTTAGAGAGCTGGTCTCCAGGGTGATTTCAAAGTTAAAGAAAGAAAAGATTGTTTTAAGTAGTAATGTCAAAGGATTGAGAATCGATAAGAGAAAACTGGAATTGTTTTTGTCCGATAAATATCCTGTCGGGATTTAATATTACAATCCTGAACCTGTCGCCTCATGTATCGTTGAAAAACCATGGCGGTCCAACAATTCGATAAGCCCCCTGTTTATTCTCTCCACGATACCGGGCCCTTCATAAATCAGCCCTGTATAGATTTGCACAAGGGAGGCTCCCTTTCTGATCTTTTCGAATGCGTCTTCAGGGGAAAAAATGCCTCCAAGACCAATGATAAAGGAGTTGTTGAGTTGCCTGTGAGTATAGGCTATTAAATCTGTAGACCTCTCTCTTATCGGCTTTCCGCTCAATCCGCCCTTTCCGATTTCCGAAATCTTTTTCGTACATGTGTTAAGATCCTTTCTGGAAGAAGAGGTATTTGAGATAATATATCCTTTAATACCTTTTGCATCTGCTGTATCGAGAATATCGTCCAGTCTTTTATATGAGATATCAGAGGATATCTTTAAAAACAAAGGCTTTACAGGCAAAAATTCCTCCTCTGCCTCTTTAAGCGTTGAAAGGAGCTCTTCAAGAGGCTGTTTCTCTTCGAATGTCCTGCCTTCCTCCGTATTGGGGCAACTTATATTAATCGCCATATAATCACCAATATTGTAGAGCTTTTTAAAAGATTGAAGGAAATCCTCTATCGCCTTGTCTCCTGAGAGAGTTTTATCATTGGTTTTAACGATATTGACGCCAAGAGGCGTTTTAAAGCTTTTTTCATTTAACCGCTCATATATTTCATCGGCGCCGTTATTATTAAGTCCCATTCTGTTGATAATGGCGTTGTCCTCAGGCAGTCTGAAAAGTCTTGTGCCGGGATTACCGGATGACGGTTTTGCCGATATAGAGCCTATCTCTATAAATCCGAAACCCAGGGAGGAAAGAAAGTCTATGGCAGTTCCGTTTTTATCGAATCCCGCAGCCAGTCCGACAGGATTATCAAATCCGATGCCTGAGACATTTGTATGAAGTCTCTTGTCATGAAAGCCAAAAAACGATCCCGCCAGGTCCGCAACAACTGTATCGGAAAAAAAATTACCCAAAGTCAATGCATGATCGTGAATGCTTTCGGGATCCAAGGTAAAAAGAAAATTTCTGATTAATTTATACATGGTTTTTCATTTCAGATTCGTTAAGATAATCAGGAATTAATAAATAGACCTTTTATAGCTCAATGAAATTGAAAAAAAATTCGTAACTGTTCACTGTGATCTGAGATCAGTTGAAAGTAAAAGGGACTTTTTTTATTGAATTTCACGAGCATTATTGGCGTTTCCACCCTTTTTAGGAGTTCTTAGCATAAAAAATCAGGCAAATTTCTTTAAAGAGATCACCGATCTCTGAACTCTGTGAACAGTTACAAAGATTCTTTTAATTGCAGCGGATACATTGAGGAAATAAAGGAGAGAGGATACCTTTTACTAACTCCAGATGAGTCTTCCCCTTCGTGTCGCCCAACAGGAAAAGGAGATATCGACGAAAAAAGAGGCGGGATGCCTGTGATTGGCGGCGATCCTGACCCCCAACAGGGTAGAAGCGCCTCCCAGACCTATCGGGCCGATGCCCAGTCGATTGATTTCCTGAAAAAGTCGCTCTTCAAGCTCTCTCAACTGAGGGACGGGATTTGTCTCAGTGATCTTTTTAAAGAGCTGCTTTTTTGCGAGGACAGCCACCTGATCCTTTGTGGCGCCTATACCTACACCGAGAATATAAGGCGGACAGGCTTTTCCCTGGGCCTTATGTACAGAGTCGATAATACACTTTCTGACTCCGTCGAGGTCTCTCTCCGCTTTAAGGTCCAAATCGGGAAGCTTATAAGTCAATCCTGCGTTTTCGCATCCTGCGCCTTTAAGCATTAAATCGATTACCAGTGATGACCCGGCGGATTCTTCATAATATATGACGGGAAACCCTTCACCTGTATTATTACCGGAATTTTTATCTTCCATTATATCCACGGCGTTGGCCCTGAGAGGAACTTTAACTGTGGCGTAAGCCGTTGCCTCGCGAACTATCTCGTTTATATCTTTCTGACTAATCCCATTGGGCAGTTTAATCATAAATACAGGCACTCCCGTGTCCTGGCACACCGGTTTATTCGTTTTTCTGGCCTTTGTAATATTTTCAAGAATAATGCTCAGAGAGTTAAAAGCTCTTGAATCGGGAGATTCCAAAGTTAAGGCGTTTTTCAGCGAATTTTCCACATCAGGCGGTATTGAAGTGGCGACCTTCTTATAAAGTTCAATTATACCGTCTCGTAGTTTAAGCATAACTATTTATGTATCTGTTTATTGAGCTTTGTGGTCAGAACTCGGTTAACAGATAAAGAGTACTTTTGTATAATAGTTACCCGGACATGGTATTCAAGACATCGGTTTAAATTCGGTTTAAATAAGGTCATTTAAAAGTACTTGAGACATACATTTAAAGAGACCTCCGATCCTTGTGAGCGGGTAAGATTATTTTAACAGATTGCAGGGCTTTTTTGACAATAACAAAGATAATATGGTAAATTTTTAAAACTTTAATATTTTACAGCAACAAAAAAACATAAAAAAATGAGGGGAAGAGGGGAATATGAGTAATAAATCCCGGAAACTTTTTGAAGAAGCCTGCGCAGTAATTCCCGGTGGCGTAAACAGTCCTGTAAGGGCCTTTAAGGCTGTTGGCGGAAATCCCGTTTTTATTGAAAAAGCGGAGGGATCGAAAATTTACGATGTCGATGGCAAAGAATACATAGACTACGTACTCTCATGGGGACCTCTTATTTTAGGCCATTCTCATCCCAACGTTCAGGCGGCCTTACAGAAAGCTCTGGAAAAGGGAACAAGTTACGGCGCGAGTACTGCTCTTGAAACGGAACTGGCAAGAATGATTTTGAATGCCTGTCCATCAATGGATAAGGTAAGAATGGTTAACTCCGGTACGGAAGCCGTGATGAGCGCAATAAGGGCAGCCAGAGCATATACAAAGAGAGACAAAATAATTAAGTTCGAAGGATGTTATCACGGGCACGCAGACGGATTGTTGGCAAAAGCAGGTTCCGGTGCGGCGACTCTCGGTATTCCCACAAGTCCCGGCGTACCTGAATCATACGCGAAAAATACTCTCACATTATCTTTTAATGATTTAGAAGCACTTAACTCCCTTGTAGAAGAAGAGAGTGAAAGTATCGCCTGCGTAATAACGGAACCTGCAGCAGGTAATATGGGATGCGTTCTTCCTGAAACAGGCTTTCTCGAAGGATTGAGAGCTTTAACGGAAAAACACGGTATCGTACTGATTTTCGATGAAGTAATGACCGGCTTCAGGGTGGCCTACGGAGGCGCGCAGGAAGCATACGGCATTAAACCGGATATGACATGTTTGGGAAAAATAATAGGAGGGGGCCTTCCGGTAGGCGCTTATGGCGGAAAGGAAGATATCATGTCCATGATAGCTCCCGAAGGTCCGGTGTATCAGGCCGGAACCCTGTCCGGCAATCCCCTTGCCATGACTGCCGGTATCGAGACATTGAAAGTACTTTCAGAGGAAGGGACATACGAAAATCTCAATAATAAAACCGATATGCTTACCGAGGGGCTAAGGGACGCCGCAAAAAGGGCGAATGTAAAATCGAAACTATACAGCCTGGGTTCAATGTTCTGCAGCTATTTCACCGATAAGGAAATAGTCGATTTCAAATCCGCTCAACAATCGGATACCGAAACATTTGCAAGATATTTTCAGGGAATGCTCGAAAGGGGAATCTACATCGCTCCATCCCAATTCGAAGCAGGCTTTCTCTCTATACAACACACCGCGAAAGACATTGAAAAGACCATATCCTCTTCTTACGATGTCCTGAAAACCCTGTAATTCCTCTTGTAAATCTTCTTTTACCTTACACCAAAGATGATAATTACCATGGGATTGTGCTTTTTTGATTATGCTATAATCTGGTATAATAAATCTTGGCATACGTCGTGTTTAAAAAGTATTTAGACATATATCAATAATCAAACCCCTTTTTATAGAGCCGGGAGGTAAAAATGGATTCAAAAGTCAATGTGGTTTTGGGTATGGACTGCTTAAACGTCGATTGTCCGGGAGATGACGGAGATAGAAGTAAGTGCTGTATGGCCTTTGTAGAACTGGAAAACGGCTCCTACGCCGTGGGCGCCGGTCTTGGCGATGTGGGGCTGGATCTGCAAGACTACTCCCAATCCTGCCCAAAGAGTTATAAAGAAATCAGATTTTATAACAACTATTCCGAAGCGCTCGAGGCTTGGGATAACTACGTTTTGGACAGAATGAACGATGGCACGTCTCAGAAAAGCGATACAACGGCCAAGGCTGTTGCTCCTGCCACACCCCATGAGGAAGAGATTACGATTAAATGCCGAGCATGTAAGAAAAAACTCTCTGTCTCAAAAGATCATATAGATGAAATGATCAAAGCCTGCAAAAAGGACATCAGTTGCGATGACTGTGACAAACACTGTCATGTCGTTGTCGTCATGGCCTGTGATAAGTGCAAGAGTGTTACCATGAGCAATGTGGCGGATATTTTATTCAGAGAATACGGAGCCGAGGCGATTGGCTTAAAATAAGAGAGTGTTCACAGAGGTCAGGGATCGGCAGACGGTTACATATGTCACATTCAATACCATTAACCCTAAAAAAAAAGCATCTGGCAGTCATCTGTCAGCTTTTTAATTACAACAGTTTATGGCTGATATTATACTCACCCCTAAGGTGAAGCTTTTTTTTGCATAATGTCAGATATTTCCTTAGCTGAAGGCTGACAGCTGTTTTTAGTTAACAGATGCCTATCCCTGACAGGAATCTTTCTTACCTGCGACGTCCAGTTGGTTAAGGACGTCCAGAGCTGCTACTTTATATGCCTCCGCCAAGGTGGGGTAATTAAAAACCGTATATACAAAGTGCTCAATCGGAGTGCAGAGAGAGAGGGCCATTTGTCCGATATGAACCAGTTCGGTAGCTCCTCTTCCTATAATATGCACCCCCAATATTTTATGTGTCTCCCTGTGGACATGAATTTTTAAAAAACCATACTTCTCTCCCGATATTTGTCCTTTGGCAAGTTCTTTATACTTTGCCCTGCCGGTGACAAAGGGAATCCCCTTTTTAATCAATTCCAGCTCATCTTCCCCAACCCAGGATATCTCGGGGATAGTATATATTCCAAAGGGGAAGTGTGGTGGAAAGCTTCCCCCTTCAAGGCAAAATGCATGTCTTGCGCAGATTCTGCCCTGTTCGAAAGAAGAGGCGGCCAGCGAAGGAGCGCCAATGACATCTCCTGCCGCATAAATATGCGGTACAGTTGTTTGAAAGTTGTCATTCACCTTAATCAGTCCTCTTTTGTCCGCCTCGATTCCCGCTCTTGCGAGATTCAGCTCCGAAACATTTCCCTGACGTCCCATGCTGATTAAGGCTGCGTTAAAATCGACGTCTTTACCGTTTATGTTAATAGTAACCGCACCATTTCCCGGAGTGTTGTTTTGGAGTTTTATCTCTCCCACTGTATCTCCGATAAACAGATCGACTCCCTGATCTTCAAATTGTTGTATTAAAGCGTTCACGACCTCATTGTCCACACCGCGGAGAAGTGATTTTCTCCTGTCTATAAGACTCACTTTTACGCCGAGCCTGTTAAAAATACTGGCATATTCGGTTCCGATGACACCTGCTCCCAGAACTGCGAGAGTATTCGGCAGGGCAGTTAATGTTAAAATTGAGTCGCTGGTAAAGATTTGTCTATGGTCAAAAGGGACATCGTCCTTTTGCAGCGGAGACGCACCGGTGGCAATAACATAAAAATCCGACTCAATTGTCAAAATTTCATCGCCATGTACAATATTTATTTCTCTGTCATTTATAAAAGAGGCCAATCCCTGAATGATCTGCACTCCGTTTCTATGGAGCTGATCTGTTGTGACGGCCACTTCCCTTTTAATCACTTCCTCCTTTTTCTGCATAGCCCATTCCAGGGTATTACCATTTAAGTTGTTATTGGAAGTAATCGCAGCTTCCCGCAGAGTTTTACTCGGTATGGTGCCTTTATGCACACAGGCGCCCCCGACAAATTCCTTTTCAACGATCAATACTCTTTTATTTAATTTAGCTGCCTGTATGGCAGCCCTCTGCCCGGCAGGGCCGGAGCCTATAACTGTCATATCGAATTTAGATGATCCCGCCATAAAACGTCACCTCTGGTATTCTCATGTGAGAGAATCACGGTATACATTAAATGAAGTATACCACAACCACCGGCCGAAGGCAAAGACGAAACAATGAGGTTGATCCTGGATATCTATTCTTCCTGACAAGCCTGATTTGGGATCACGTTTTTTTGCTTTTCAAGTATCCGGGAATTGATTGTTTTAGTCAATCCCGTCTCTAACTGTGCGGCAATTGGCGTCATCCTGTCTGTTTCTTTGACTCTTTTTTTTATTTTCTGTTAGTATTTCTACCGTTATTTATGTAACCGATTATGAAAAAAACAATCTCTTTAATTCTTGTCATCCTTTCCCTCTCCTACTTCGGACTTGAATTTTTCTTTAGCGGAAAGAAAGATATCTATTATATCGGAATAACAGGGCCAATGGGAGGAAAAGCGGGAAATGACGGTATCTCCATGAAGCGCGGAGCCGAGATGGCTCTTAAGGAGATTCAACGACAGGGAAAACTCAAGAACATCGAGCTCCAACTATTAATCCATGACGATCAAAGCGATTACAGCTCAAAATACGGCCCTATAGAAATCGCCAGAAAAATTTCTCAAAATAAAAAGGTTCTTGCCGTTATTGGCCATAAATTCAGCGTACCTACTATTGCGGCGGCGCCCATATACGCCAAGCACCAAATCCCTCTCATCTCTCCAACGGCCACGGCCCCTGAAGCAACTGCCGTTAGTGAATGGGCCTTTAGCATGATTTGCAATGATCTTTATCAAAGCAGGTTTTTAGCCAACTATGTGGTCCATGCATTGAATAAAAAAAGAATTGCCATAATTCATTCCGAAGACGGTTACGGAAAATCTTTAAAAACTCATTTTATCCGGGAGCTGCAAAAAAATAAAGTAATTCCCCACACTGTCATTGAGCTACCTGAAAAAGATATGGAACCTGTTCATTTGAAGGTGCATTTGGAACATCTGAAAAAGGCCGACATCATTTTTCTGGCCATGCTTAGCGATAATGCCGCTAATGTTTTGAAATACTTAAAAAACAAACAGGTTCAAACCGATTTTATCGGAAACGAGGTATTGGGAAATCCAAAGTTTATTCATGATGCAGGCGTTTATTCGGAAAATGTATATGCCGTTACCTCCTTTCTTCAAAACCTTTTGGGCATTGATGCGCGCCTCTATGCACAGCAATACAGGAAAACCTATTTAAAAGAGCCTGACTGGATTTCTTCTCACAGTTATGAGGCTGTTCAGCTTATTGCCAATGCCATTGAAAAAGTAGGCCCCGATCGTTTTTCCATCAAAGATTACCTTAAACAAATCCGAAGCCCCCATGAATCGGTAAAAGGTATTGGAGGAAACATTTACTTTGACCGATACGGGTCGAATCAAAGAGCCATCTATATCGGGCAGGTAAAAAACGGGAGGTTCATCTCTTCCGAATTTCAACTCATCCAGGCGCCCTACCCGGAACTTCTGCCTGCCGGTGAGCAAAAAGAGTTGGTTCATTTTTACAAACAGGCTCTCAAACGTACAACCATTGTTTTTACAGGGGTTCATATCAAAGAGATTAAAGAAATCAATATTGATGAATCCTACTATACCGCTGATTTTAATTTGTGGTTTCGCTGGAACGGTAAAGACGAAAAAAATTTGGACTTTGAACTGCTCAACGGGCAAATCGAAAATCAGGCAATTCTGGAAAAATATGAAAATCCCGAAACCGGGGAGCATTTCATCTCCTATGAAATCAAAGCAACCCTTAAAGAAGAATTCCCCTTACACGATTATCCCTTTGATAAACAAATTCTAGGCATTCAGGTGAAACCATTAAAAGCCCCGACTACGGAAATTCTTTTGGTAGCCGATTTGGATGAGAGTGAAGGATTTCTGCCTATCGATCTGGGCATTTGGAGGGAGAGCCTCCATCTTCAGTATGTAGACCTGAAAGAATTCCTTTACAGCTTTCGGAATCCTCAATTCGATCAAAAAATGTACACATTGGATTACTCCCTTTTTCACTATGAAATTCGCATGGCACGTGAAGTTTCCGACTATCTCCTCAAAATGATTCCTTTGCTGTTTATGTTGATAATAGTAGGAATATCCTTTTTCATGGATATCACCCGCAACTCAGGCGCGCGTTTCGATATCGGTTTACTGGGATTGCTTACGGCCGTGGCTTTTCACCAGACGGTGATCAGTGTGGGATATCTCATTCGGGCGGACTTTTTCTTTATCTGCACTTATTTTTTAATCTCCCTCATCATTGTAGAAACGGTCATTGTAGATCATTTTTATCACTCTCAAAGGGAGAAACTGGCTTTGGCAATTGATCGATATTCCTTTTCAGGATTTGTAATGATTATTGTGGGACTTGCCATTGCACTTTTTGGCGATTTTATATAAACATGTCAATAACACGAAGACAAAGGGCGCGAAGAAAATAAAGAAATTTTTTTGGTAACTATTCAGCGAATTTTTTTTGACAAGATTAACAGGATAGAACAAGATTCATAAATCCTGTTGATCACGAACTTTTTCCTGTTCAGTTTTTTTTACTTTTTTTTTGTTTATCCTGTAATCCTGTCTGAATAATTACTTATTTTTTTACTTCGTCATCTTCGTGGTAAAAAATATGTTTGGTTCCGGTTCGCCGGGTCAGGTAGCATTGAAATTCTAATGGAGGTTGAATTATGTCCAATTGGATAAAAAAAACAAAATTGAGTACGCGAATTTTTATATTGGTTTCATTTTTACTTACCATGATAATCGCGACGAGTTCTTTCGCGCTGTTAAAAGTTCACCATTTGGGAATGGAAATCGATGAAATCGCCCATGAAGAGATTCCATTGGCCAGGATTGTAACCAAGCTGACGGAATATATGTTGGATCAGGCCATGCGTTTTGGGGAAATCCTGCAATATGGAAGTCTGGGCGTCAAAGAAAAATTTGAAGAGGAAGTCCATGATTTTATCGATGCCGGAGAGCGGATTAATGATGTGATCAGAGAGGGAAGGAAAATAGCCGAACACAGTATCGAAATTATTCATGATGAGACAAAGAAAAAAGAGCTGGAGCATATCAAACAAATTTTGGGACAAATCGAAAAAGAGCATGGCGATTATGAACATCACAGCGAAGAGTTGTTTCGAGAAGTTGCTTTAATCAATTTTGGAGAAGAGAGCTCGGAAAGTAGGGCTCATCGAATAGAAGCGCTCGAGAGGATGGAAAAGGAAACCAAACATCTTGAAGAACTTATTGAGGAAATTTTAGAGGTGATTGATAATTTGACAATGCAAATCACCCATGAAGCAGAGACAGAGCAAAGGGAAGCCTTTATTTATCTGATTCTTTTAATCATTTTTTCTATCACTTCGGGATTGGCCTTGAGTTTATTTATTATTAGAAATACAGTGCTTCCTTTGAAGGAGTCCATCCTCCAGTTGCTTCAGGGGGCTCAGGAATTTCAGGCAGCCTCCCTGCAAATAGCCAATGGCAGTACGTCCCTATCCTATGAATCGGAAAAACAGGCATCCGCCGTTGATAACACCACACATATCATAGACAGCATAAACGATCTTGCCGGGACCAGCGTGTCTTTGGCGGACCGTCAGGAGCAGCTTATAAAGGAAACCACCACTATTTCCAACACGACTCACGCCAATATCAATGAGATTATGAGCAGCAGCCGTGAAGTCGCAGATTTTGGAGAGAAAATTGGACCATTAATTAAATCCTTAAATGATATGGCGATGCAATTAAATATGCTGGCCACAAATATCTCTGCCGAGGTAACACGCACTCAGGTCGCCCAAAGCATCGTCGTTTTCACTGACGAGATGAGAAGTTTGGCGAAAGAAACCGTTAACCTGGCCCGTGAGGCCGATGAACTGACAATGAAATCGGGGATGAATATTCGAAAAGGTTTGGAACTGGCCATGAACACACAGGAAGCCTACAACGAAATTATGGATATTATGCAAAGGCTGAACAAAGCATGCGATGAGAGTTTGGAAACTTCCAGGCTGGGACAGGAAAAGATCACCGGTGCAAACGGAGCAATCAATCAAATCAATGAGGCCATTCAGAACAATGCATCCGTATCGGAGCAAAACGCTGCGGCCAGTGAAGAGTTGAGCGCTCAGGCCCAGGCTCTACTGGATGTTGCAGAGAGCTTAAGGGTTCTTGTGGGGAAATCATAAATTAGTTAATACAATAACCGTTTATTTCAATACCATCATCCGTTATCGAGAACTATATGATTCGCTTTAGTCAAAGAATTGTTAATCACAAACTATTTGAGCCATTCATCATTGGTGTCATTATCCTGTGCGGGATTATTGTGGGTCTGGAAACGTCTGAATCATTCGTAGGACAGTATGGTCAATTGTTCTATGTGTTCTACAGCATTATCCTGGTAATATTCATTTTGGAAGCGCTGTTAAAGATGACTGCTTTGGCGCCCGATTCTTTTAGATATTTTAAAAACGGCTGGAATCTTTTTGATTTTTTCGTAATTATTATCGCCCTCATTCCAAACACCGGACAATTCGCTATGGTAGCCAGATTGGTCCGTTTATTAAGAGTTCTCCGTCTGATTTCCGCCGTTCCGGAGATACGGCTCATTGTCAATACTCTGCTCCGTTCTATTCCAAGCCTGGCCAATATACTTGTGCTGTTATTTTTATTATTTTACATCTATGGCGTTACCGGTTATTTTCTATACCACACACATGACCCACTCCATTGGGAGACTCTCGGAATGAGCATGATTACCCTTTTTCGAGTGCTCACGTTGGAAGACTGGACCGATATCATGTATAAGGCCATGGAGCTGAATTTCTATCATTGGACCTATTTTGTAAGCTTTGTGATCATCACGACATTCGTTGTGATCAATATGTTTGTTGCTATTATTCTTAACAATCTGGACGAAACCAAAAAAGAACACAGCCAGGAAAAACATGAGCTTAGGCAATTAGAAGAAGTTCTCTCTTCCAAGCAAATACGCGTACAATGTCAACTGCCGGCAACGATAAAAACAGAGGAACTTACGGCAAAAACCGTTATCAGGAATATCAGCATAAAGGGATGTCGTGTATTATTCCGCAATAAAGACGCCTTGATAAATAAATTTGCAATAGGTGAAAATATATCTTTAACAAGCGTCCTTCCCTTTGCCGAATCGGAGATAAATTTCTCCGGTGAAATTCGAAGTAAAAATGAAGGGAAGTATATAGCGTCTCTTGGAATTGAATTTGGTGAGGTTAATAAGGAAACACTCAAAACTTTAACGAATTTTATCGTTTCCAAATTGAATGTCTGATGTTTAGCCTTGTCCGAAATCAAGCTGCCGCAGGCAGCAATTTTTTTCATACTCCCTCTCCCCCTTTGAAGGGGGAGAGAGTTGGGGTGAGGGGGTAATGACGCTTCTAAAGAATATTATCGATTCTTTCACATGGCAGTTGTTGCTGATTGCGGCAACTCTATACACAGTGTTCGGTATTCCCCTGTATATGCTCTCCCTTCCCGGTAAGCTTAACGATTTACCTTATATTGTCATAATATCTGTTGTATTTATTATCTTTGTACTGGATTGTATTTCCAGAGTCGTTGTTTACAGATGGGTTTATATAAAAACATTAGGCTTTTGGCTGGATTTTCTTTCCATCGTGTTTCTTATTCTGGGGACACCGGGTTTGTTATATTATTTCTTCTCTTATACAAACGATAATTTATTGATTAACCCGCGAGTCTTCCGTCTTACCAGATTAATCATCAGACTTACTCCTGTCGGCAGATTACCAAGGTTTATCAATAAGGAGGAAGAATTCAATCATCAATCGGAAACCGGGATATATGAACAGCAGGCAAGTACTTTACAAATGCAAATAAACGAGAGATTCAGTACGCTTGTTATTATTTTTGTTATTTTGGCCATTCTGATTGTCCCTGTTACAAATATTATACTGATTACGAACCCTTATCAAAAAATATTGAATAATTTAACAAAGATCGATAAAAACGAAAAACTGTTGCATCATTATTTGGAAGTAATTAAATTTGACAAAAGCATATTGCAGGTTAAACGCACCGGCAAAGGGGACGCGACAATTTTATTGGATAATAACAATCCTCAAATACAGGCATATGAACGATTGTTTTATACAAATAACAATTTCAGGTTAATTGTATCGAATCGGGCAATACAAGCAAAATACGCCATATCGGACTGTATTATGGCGCTGTTCATAATAATGATTACCATTGTATTTAATCTTAGATTGTCAGTTGTAACCAAAAGGATTCTCATCGATCCCTTACATAAACTAAAAAGCCTCATTAATAATGCGATTCGTCAAAATAAGGAATTAACCTTTCTGGAAAACATCCGCGATACTGAACCGATCGTATTTTTGGAAAAGGTTTTTATTCCACTACTCCAAAGGGTGATTGCCGCAGTAAATACAGAGTCAAAGGAATCGATACTGGAATTAGACGAATCAAAGCAGAATATTATCAAGAAAAGAGATTGGGCTATTTTATTTTCCGATGTCGAGGGATACGTTACAATCACCGAAACATTCCAATCAGAATCTTTTAAAATTATGAATAAATATTTCGAACACTGCTCTAAGGTTGTTTTTAAGTATAAAGGAGATATCTTTGAAACCACCGGTGATGGCTTGATTATCACTTTCGATGGTGAGGAGAAAGAGAAACGCGCTTTTCTTGCCGCCATAGAGATCATCGAAACATTGGACAGAGATATAAAGAATCACAAATGGAATAACATTATCGATCATCCTGAATGGACAGAAGAGTGGACAAAAAGGATTCGTACCAGATTGGGTATTCATGTCGGTTCTGTTTCAACAGGAAGAATCGGAACGGACAAAATTTTTCGATACGGAATGGTAGGTGAAACAGCCGGCTTGTCTGCGCGATTGGAATCGGCAAATAAACACTATGGTACTTACCTCCTATTCTCCGATAAAATATTTACTTTCGTGCCTGCCGATTATATTGAATTTGTCAGGCAGGTGGACTATGCAAATGTCGTAGGTAAAAATAAGCCCATTGCTATTTACACATATGATTTTAATCGCTCCGCCAATTATCATGACTTCAGAAAAGACTATAATTCAGGCATCTACGACTATTTAGCAGGAAAATGGGATGTAGCCTGCAAGCATCTGACCAAAGCCCATAATTTATGGCCTGACGAAAGGGCTACTTTAAATTTATTGGAAAGAATGAATGAGAATAACTCGATATGCCCTCCTGATTGGGATGGCTCGGTTCAATTGAAAAAGAAATAACACTGTAAACATATGCAATATAAGATTGAAAATTATCTTATGGACCAGACCATATTTAAAGAAGGCGATGTGGCGAATCATGCCTATCTCATCAAAAGGGGATCAGTAAGAATCTTTAAACACATAAATGATGTTCACGTCCACCTGACCGATTTATTGGGAGGAGATGTATTTGGAGAGCTAAGCGTACTCAGAAAAGAGACTCGAACTGCCTCTGCAATGGCGATTGAGTATACCGAGCTTGTGGTAATTAATCAATCAACGCTGCTCACGCATATCAAAAAAAGTTCTCCAGTTATCAGATCCATTTTTAGAAAATTGATGAGCAGGGTTGTCGATTTAACGGGAAGATTATCTGAAACGCAAACACAGACCAATGATCAGAGTACATTTATGGCTATATGCAACATTTTGGAAATGATGCATACCATACACCTTCATGCACCTGTAAGCGATCGCTCTTCAGATCACGATTTGGGAATCAATTACCTCAATCTGTCAAAGAAAATCAGGGATATCATGCCGATCTCTCAATACGATATCGGTGAGACCATAAAAAAACTTCATGAAATCGAGATTATAGAGGTGCAATACAAAAAGTCTGCTTCAACAGATAAATCTTCCGAACCGGTTAAGGGGAACACCAGGGAGCATAAGAACGATTCCGCCGAAAAATTCATCAAAATTTTGTACCCCGATAACTTTCTCCACTTTACAAAAAAGTTCTATAGTGAGTTGCAAGAATTCCAACCTGACCCGGTGGCAGATGAGATCGACTTTATCGATATCGATGATTTTGCAAGTATTGTCAAAACCAGTTCCAAAATAATCTACAAAAAAATTTGCGCCGGAGAGATACCGGAGAGTATTTTTTGTATAAACAGGCCTGAGGCTGTCGAATGGGCAAGCGAGATGGGAGAGGATTATTTTAAAAAAGCAGGAAAGCCGCAGGTAGAGCTCGAGGATATCGAGTGTATTGATGACATTGTCTATGTGAAAGATGTCATCCTTCAGGAAGCGTTAAGCAGAGTTGGACATAATAAATTATGCACCCTCACGTTAATGGCGGACGAGAACGCCAGGTCAATTATATTCAGAAATATCTCCTCCAAACTGGCGACAATCATTAAAGAAGAGATGGAAACAAAGGTAATCATCGATAAGGTGGAGGCTTACGATATAGAAGAGGAGTTCATTGAAAAGATAAAGGAACTTGTGAACGAGTCATGTGAATGAATATCGTTGTACACATCGAAACCGCGAATCTGGATAGCTATAATTACATGGTTTGTCAGAATACACAACTCAATACCATTAACTTAAGGGCTAAAGCACCTTCCGACGGTAACGGGTCATGTTTGAGAAGGCGCAGCGAAGCGGTGCCTTCGAGTTTAGCCGCTGAAGGCGGATGATGCTTTGCTCCTTAAGTTAATGACCTTGATACACAACTATGAAAAATGCACTTTCTACCGGGCTCTCGAATTATTATAAGCCTTTACTTCCTTTTTTAAGACACTTATTTCATGTCGGTCATAGCCGCTGTACAGACAGGAAAAGACCGTATTATTGGTTAGCAGCGGATCTATATCCTCCGGTATGACACCCTTTGAAACGAGTCGGTTAAAATCTCGCGTTCCCGGTATTGGGGAGTATTCGGTGAGGTAGACAGAGATATCCAGAGATTTTAAAAACTCCACGCCTGCCCTGACCTCCTCAAAAGCCTGGTCAGGAAGGCCGTACATCAGGTATGCCCCTGTCTCTTCCTTTGAAAATCCGTTTCTTTTTAAATGGGAAACAGCTTCTTTAAAAGAGTCGTTACTGACCTTTCCTCCTGTTCCTCTCTGTCTCTCCTCGTTTACTGTCTCAAGGCTGAGCCTCAGAGTCCTGAATCCTGCCTTTTTCATAAGACAGGCGATATCGTTGTCAATAAGAGTGGCATGAAGACCGTTGGGAGTGTGAAATCTGACGTTTATCCCCCTTTTTACAACTCCTTCAAGAAGAGGGATAAGATGAGAGGAAGGATTTACAAGGAGAGCATCGTCATAAAAAGCAAAATCCTTTACACCGAGTTTATAAAGGTCCAGGATCTCTTTAATTACTTCGTCGGGATTTCTCTGAGAGAAAGAACGGTTTAGAATTCCGGAGGCGCAGTAAGAACAATGAAAGGGGCAGCCTGTGGATGTTAACAGCGGGGCATAGGGAAGACTTTTATAGAGGGCGGACTTATAATAAGGCCTGAACTCTCTTATTTCACTCATTGAAGAGGTAAATGGAAAATCAAAATCTCCATCACCCAGAGGGCCTCTGTGTATGTAGTCCGGTTCTACTGTCAGAGCTGCATGTTCGGTAAAAAGCGTGGCGTATATCCCGCCAAGTATCACCTTGGAACAGGGGGAAAGTTTTCTTATTATATTGACAGCCTCTTTTACTCCGGGATACCAGTAAGACATGAGGGAGGTAATAAAGACCGCATCCAAAGGGAGAGACTCTTTGACTCCCATAACGAATTCGTCTGTGGAGATACCGTATCTGCTGTATTCCCTGGAAATGTCATTTACGATTGCCGGTTTCTTAACGAGAGTTCTGCGATATTTTCCTCTGTTATATCTCTTCGGGAAATAGTGGTCCGTGCAGTCTATAAAGAATATATCGACATCAAAGGAACTGAGAAACTCGGCTACCTTTAACAAACCCAGTGGTCTTGACCACATGTTAAAGGCGGCAAAATCGTATATCCAGGGATTGACCAGCAGAACTCTCGCAGGCATTTGAGAGACAAATCCGGTTTTTCTATTCTTCTATAATCTGCCCGGTAAGAGCTTCCGGCGTATATACGGCAATCGTATCCATTACACCGTTATCGGGATAACACATACATCTGTAAGAGGCTGTCTTACCGTAATTGTTCATCAGATTCGCCCAGCCGCTTACATATAATCGACAGTCATTATTAAAACAAACATAAAAATAGGGCACTCCCCATCCAAGACCGTCGGCAAAGTTAAAGGGAGGCGTTTCGCATTTACTCATCTTATGCCCGCAGTGAGGGCAGTCCGGTGCTTCCTTTATTTTCATCTGTTAAACCTCCAAACAGAATGTGGGTCAACGTGAATCGATATGGTTTGCTGTGATATAAAAAACGAATATCGAAAATGATCTTTATTATACCTTAAATAACTTAAAAATTTATGCTTCATCATAATAAGAAGCCATTTTCAGTAGATATTACTGATATTACACCTTTTCTCTTACTCCCTCTCCCCCTTTGAATGGCTTATAATCGCTTAAATAAGGAGAAAATTTGATAAGGAAAAGGCTTTGAATATTGAATATTTTATCTCTTTTTTAAGCGCTTATGCCCTCAAGGGGAGAGGAGACTTACATACGATAAGAGCCACAAAGGAGTTTCTTAAACAGAGTGTCTGAATGACAGTTGCTTTTAATGACTTCTTGTGATTTTAATTGTTGCTGTGTTATATTCCACATTGAAAATCCCTTAGATCGGTGTCGGTAGTTCATGAAATCATACGATACAAATGTATTAATAGTAGGAGGAGGGCCGGCAGGCGCCCATACGGCGAAACGCCTGTCCCAGGCGGGTATAGACAATATTCTTGTCGAACGGGACTGTAATTACTGCAAGCCCTGCGGCGGTGGCGTCAATCCGCTTGCCTTTGACGAGTTTGATATTCCCAAAAACCTGATTAAAAAGCGCGTTTCGTCAATAAGGATTGTCTCACCTTCAAAACGATCTGTCCACATCCCTCTTGCCGGAGGATATCTGGCTATAGTTGACAGATACCGATTTGATGCGACTTTAAGAGAGCTTGCCGTCAGAGAAGGAACAAACTTAATTGAGGGAAGTTTCAGGGGATTGGTCTACACAAAAGGCGGCCCTGTTGCAACAGTACAGACAAAGGACGGAACAAAAGAGATAAGAGCCGGATATGTAGTGGCGGCAGACGGCGTGAACTCCATATTAAGAAAAAGCGCGCCAACACCGGCAAGACCCCATGTTTTTACGTTGTCAACCATATTGCCCGATAAGGATACGGAAACCTGCGAGTTTTGGTTTGGTTCGTCATGGTCATCGGGATTTTACGCCTGGGTTTTCCCACATCACAACGGACTCTCTATCGGAATATCCACATTGAATTACGGCATTGCAAATGAGCTCTTCCAATCATTCCTTCAGGCAAGAGGTATCGATGCTGTCAGAAGAGCAAGAGGGTATTATATCCCTGTATGGGATGACAAAATCTATTATCACAACAAAATCTTTTTTGTCGGCGATGCAGCCGGTCAAGTACTTCCCATGAGTCTTGAAGGCATCTATTACGCTCTGAGCTCTGCAGAATCGGTTGTCCATGCCGTTAAAACGAATAAACCTCACAGTTACAGGTCCCATTGGCGATCAAAGCATAAACTGAGATTTCTGATAATGACGCTGTTACATCGAATATATTTAAGGAATGACAGAACAGCGGAGAAACTAATCTCAATGCAGACCCATACGGATATACAGAGAGACGCAATGGGGATATGGTTGAGAAAGTTCCCGAAAAATGAGAATCTCTTTGGCTACTTATATCTTATGGCTAAATTTATCGGCAGGTCTTTGTAAACTGTTTTTCCGGCAAATATTCCCACATTCGTATTCCGAACCGACTTAGGAATTCAATGTCAAAGTCATTCAAACTCTATATTGCTGTTTCTTTAATCGTGCATATTGTTTTAATTCTCTTTTTGAGTCGCACGAAGCGGGAAATGACCTTTGAGCAAAGAGAATCGCGTCCTTTGGTGGCCAGAATCATCGAACCCGACAGAGCTTTTGAGGGAGCGATGATTCCAAAAGCAGAAAAATCGTTTGATTCCGAGGATTTAAAACCCGATAATAAGCTTGATTTGGATGAACAGGAAAGCATGCCGGAGGAAATGGATACACCTCAAAAAAGTGAAGAGGTAACTCAGGAGGTATTCGATTCAACAGGTATAACCGTAATAGAAGAGCAAGGGGATACGCCTTTATTAAAGGAGAAACAGTTGGAGCCGGAAAAGCCGGTTTTGGCAAAGACCAAGGCGCCTGAAGTGAAAAAAGAGAAGAAAAAAGAGAAAAAGATATTTAAGAAAGCAAAAGTTAAAAGAGCGACGAAATCTGCCGGAAAAAGTAAAGCAAACACCGGGAATAGTATTTCCGGTGTTAAAAGGCCCGATAAAATCAAAGAGCTGCCCGCTTTAAATGAGGGTGTATCAAAATCTTCCACTCCTCCGGTTGTTCAACCGGGTAATATGCTTGGTAAGCTTTTTGACAGCGATATTATAGCAAAACATTCATTAAACCCCGGAAAGAAAGATGACTCTCCTGTTGCATTGAACAAGATGAAAAGGGAGAAAAAGATGTCTATCGATCTGGAATTCGATAATTTAAAATATTACAGCTATATGAAAAGACTGAAGGAAAGCATTGTGAGCGTATGGGAATATCCGCAAAGCGAGGCGATGAGCGGTGTCTTTGGAGATTTAATTATCAGCTTTACAATAAAAAGCGATGGCGGGCTCGGCGCTGTTGAGATAGTAAGGACCTCCGGGCACAGGAACCTGGATGCAGCCGCTGAGAGGGCCTTGCGCGAAGCCGCTCCTTTTTGGCCCCTGCCGGAAAGCTGGGGCGTTAACGCCTTTACGATCACAGGACACTTTGTATACAACCTCTATGGTAATTATTTAAATTAGAGGTAACGGTGTTATCTGGCTTTACTAAACCTGAGAATAAATAATCCTTTCACTATGGGTATAAATATTAAAGCGTCTTCCTCTTAGAAATCCGATCATCGTTACCCCCTGCTCCTGTGCAAGATTTATTGAAAGCAGGGTTGGCGCCGTTCTGCTGGCAACAACAGGTATGCCCCAACGCGCGCATTTAGAACTGATCTCCGACGAGAGTCTTCCGCTTACAAGAAGAACTTTATCATCAAATGCAATATCCTCTATAATGCAGCGACCGATGACCTTGTCAACGGCATTATGCCTGCCAATGTCGTCGGCAAAGGCCAATATCTCCTTTTTGTCAGATATGGCTGCGCTGTGAATACAGCCTGTAGATTTATAGGGTTCCGAAATATCTTGAAATTTCCTGAAAATCTCTGTCAGTTCCTCTCTGGTAACTCTGAAATTCTCCGATTTAATTCTTTTTTCCAGCTTTTTTTCAAAGGTTATTCCACCGATACAACCTGACGTAATGACCTTGCCTTCCATAGAGAGCTCACCGTCAGAGGGGATGTCGACTTTGATTTCGTCTCCTTCGGAAAGGACCATTTTTTCAAAACACCAACCACCTTTAATCACTTCCGATGTCATAATAAACCCAACAATGAGTTCTTTAATCATTACAGGTGTGCAGTAGAGACTCAGAATTTCTTCGCCATTTACAGAGAGACGAAGTCTCTTTTCAATGGCTATGGGATCGTCGATCTCCTCCACATCTCCTTCACGTACCTTTAATATTCTTTTACTAACGTAATGTTCCATAACCTCTATACTTTAACCTCGATATTTTCTATACTGTGAATCAATGGTATTATACTGTGAATGGTTACTGCTTCATGGTATAATAAATTTTCTGTAACTATCAGGTATTTTGCTAAAGACTGAAGGCTGAAGTAAAAAATCAAATGACCTGTGAGTGTTGGGCAATAAAAAACTCAACGTTTATCAATAACAAATCTTTTACCTAATAGTCTTCAACCTTAAGTCTGTATCAAACTCTATTTTAACATAAGGAGGTGTTTTACGTGGACATTCATCAATATCATGAAGTATGCCGGAAGATCGATGAGGAAGGAAAGGCGGAAATAGATGTGAAAAACAAAAAAGGAGAAGTTGAAAGGGTTGTCGTTACAGAGTACTTAAGCAGAATGAAGCAGTTTGCCTTTAAAGAAGACCGTGACAGATCCGCTATATCATTTAGAAATGCTTTTATTGTTGCAAACGAAGATTCTTCCGGGAAGGAGTGAACAACAATTATAATAAGGCAGGAATTCACTGTGACCTGCCTTATTATTTTGTTGTCTTTTTGTTAAAGGTCTCCCTTTTTTAATAGACCTTTAACACCATTGTCTTTTGCAGATTCGATTGTTTGGCAGAGTACTGTTATGTTGCAGCGATGACTTCTTTTAACTGCTTACCTGCCTTAAATTTCGGTACTTTTCTTGCAGGAATTTTTATGGTTTCGCCTGTTTGAGGATTTCTCCCTTCTCTTGCTGCCTGCTCTGAAACACTGAACGTCCCAAAACCGACCAGAGTAAATGAGTCACCCTCTTTAAGTGTTTCGGTAATAGCGTCAAAGGTCGCTTTAATGGCCTTTGTGGCGTCGCTCTTAGAGATTCCGGACTCTGTAGAAACAAAATCAATAAGTTCAGCCTTAGTCATAACTCCTCCTCCTTATTAGAGATGCTTTATTAATAATTTCTTTTAAATAGAATTTCGTTTAAAATTTTTGACAGGTTTTGTCACAGAAATACTTATATATGGGAATTTATAATAATTTAATAAAAAAAATCCTGCGAAAGCGAATAATAATCTTTTTACTTACCCTTAAAGCGTTTTTTCAACAGTTAGACAGCTTTGAGCCGGAATAATGTTAACCCTAAAGAGTATACATTAAATCTTTTTTTTTGTGCAAGAGCATATTTAATTCTTCAGAAAAAAATTCCCCCTTGGAAATTCATGGGCAAAAGAGGTTTTCTTACTGCAACAGGATTGTATTTCGGATATCCCGCCTTTACAAAATGTCATTATTAAGCGTATATTATATTGATACGTTACTTACCTGTTTGTGTTACCACCATTAGCTTCCAATTCCGGGTGCAGCTATTTCAAGTAATACATTCCCGGGTCAGTAATATATCTATTAAAATCTGCAACCTGAGGGGTTGCTTATATTCAGTATAATTAATAAGGAGGACTTTCCATGGACAGAACAGGAGTTATCACTTTTCAGGGGAACGGGCTGACGCTGACAGGTAATGAAGTCAAAACAGGGGATAAGGCTCCGGACTTTACAGTTCTTGACAACGAGCTCAATCCGGTTGGTTTAAAAGACCTTTCAGGCAAAACAAAAGTAATAAGCGTTACTCCCTCTCTTGACACGCCTGTATGCGATGAACAGTTGAGGAAATTTAACGAAAAGGCAGCCAATATGGGCGACAATGTTGTAGTATTAAACATAAGCATGGACTTACCCTTTGCAAACGGCAGATTTTGTTCAACAGCAGGTATAGACAAGGTAAAAACGCTCTCTGACCACAAAGATGCGTCATTTGGCTCTGCCTATGGTTTGCTTATAAAGGAACTGAGACTTCTAACCAGAGCAATAATCATTGTTGACGGTAATGACTCGATTAAATATTTGGAGGTCGTACCTGAAATCACCAATCATCCCGATTATGATAAAGCTCTCGCTGCGATATAAGCCCTGCTTATAATTAGAATTATTTTTTGAAACCGCAGAAGACACTGATTTTACATAAAACAGAGGTAACCTGCGGTTTCAGACGAAATCGGATTATCGCCTGATGTTGAAAAATATCGAACCCTGGTGTAGTAAACCTCCCGACAAAATCCGCAGTTTTTTGCTCTCTCCCTCTCTTTTATCTGTACTTCTTGACGAAAGCAATGACAATGAAGAGAAGTTCATAAGCGATGTGAAAAAGAGATTGAACAAAACACCCAGAAATCTTGATGTCATTTTCGATGCGCCTCCTTTTCCTTTCGATCACACAGAATTCGAAGATCCCTTTTGCCTGGTCGAGGATGTGTCCGACGAAGTTGTTGATATCCAGGGTCTTGAAGAGCTGTCAGACAGTGAGATTGAAATAGGATTGAGAGAGTTGTACGCCAGATTCACTTATGGAAATCAGGCAAAGAGAAGAATAAAAAAAAAAGAGCTCCTCTCCTTTGTAAGCAGACAATTTTTTATTGAAATGACTTCTCACGATGGTTTTAGAAAGGAGGCGCGAAAGCTTGGCATTAAGTTGAAAAAAGATTTCGCCCTCGTTAAAAAGGGTTCGCCTTTTAATATAAACATTCCGGCGACTATAAGGAAAAGCATTCTCAGGAGAAAGATCGTAAAGGGAGGATCACTGATAGCCCATGAAGACATTGTAAATTTTAAGAAAAAAGCAGTGGAAAACATAAATATATTGGTTGCCATAGACAGCAGCAAATCGATGGACCAGGATGGTAAACTGGAGCGGGCGAAAAAAGCCGCCCTCTCATTTTATTATTATAAGTCAAATTACTTTAACGATACGCGAGTAGATTTTGTCTCCTTTAATGAGACAATAAAGAAGATTAACCCAATAGACATACTCTCTGAGGTTCCATACGGTATGACGCATACCGCCGAACTTCTGACTTTTGTATTTAATCATTTTAACAGAGGGGCCAAAGACATCTCCGAACTATATCTTATAACTGACGGCTATCCGCAACACAGAGAAATGGAAGACAGGGTTTATCACGGAGTGACTCTGAAAAGCGCCGAAAAATTAAAAAACCTTAATGTTAAGACAAAGATAATAATTTTGAATTCCTCAGATGAAGAGAAGAACAGAAAAAATATCGAATACAACTCAATGATAACAAACACATTAAAGGGCGAACTCTATAATGTAGATATTTCGGAAATCGAAAGAGTCATGGTATAGTAATTTCGAAGATATTAGGTATTTAGAGCTGATAAATCCAGGTTCTCAGGGGAGGACTGACAGAGGAGCTTTTCTAACAGATAACAGAGGAGGTTTTAATGGCATATAAAGATATGAGAGGATTTATTAAGATACTTGAAAACAGAGGTCTCCTTATAAGGATTAATAAGGAAGTCGACCCTGTATTGGAAATAGCAGAGATTAATGACCGTGTAGTAAAGCACGGAGGACCTGCTCTTTATTTTGAAAACTGTAAAGATGCTCGATTTCCCTGCGTCGTAAACCTCTTCGGTTCATATGAAAGAATGCACCTGGCTCTTGAGGTTGACAACCTGGACGACATAGGAGAAACGATGCTTGAGTTTCTTGAACCGGATATACCAACCAACCTGATAGAAAAATTAAAGGCCCTGCCAAAACTTAAACGATTAGCTGATTTTATTCCAAAACATGTAAAAAACGGGCCCTGCAAAGAAGTCATTGTCACTGATTCTCCCAATCTTGGTATATTCCCTATATTAAAGACATGGCCTGATGACGGAGGTAAATTCATTACCCTGCCAATGGTATTTACGAAAGACCCTGAAACAGGCGAAAGGAATTGCGGTATGTACAGGATGCAGGTTTATGACGGCAGCACGACAGGCATGCACTGGCATATGCACAAAGACGGAGCGAGACATTACAGAAAGGCTGAGCAAAGAGGAACTCGTCTTGAAGTGGCAGTCGCCATAGGCGCCGATCCTTCTGTAATGTATTCTTCCACTGCACCGTTACCTGAGGGCATTGATGAGATGCTCTTTGCCGGATTTCTAAGGAAATCACCTGTGGAGCTGATTAAATGCGAGACTGTCGATATAGAAGTACCTGCCTGTTCCGAGATTGTACTTGAGGGATATGTAGAGCCCTATGAGAGACGTGTTGAGGGTCCCTTTGGAGACCACACGGGGTATTACTCATTAAAGGACGAATTCCCGGTTTTTCACATAACCTGTATCACACACAGAAAAGATGCAATTTACCCTGCCACAATTGTAGGCAAGCCTCCAATGGAGGATTGTTTTATTGCAAAAACAACGGAAAGGATATTTCTGCCCCTTTTGAAAAAGCAGCTTCCCGAAATAATCGATATGAACCTCCCAATAGAAGGTGTTTTTCACAACATCGCCCTTATTTCGATAGACAAACGCTACCCCGGGCATGCCAGAAGGATTATGTACGCTCTATGGGGAATGGGACAAATGAGCTTTACAAAGATGATTGTCATTGTAGATAAATGGGTGGATGTTCAGAAGCCTTCTGAAGTTGTTTGGAGAATAGGAAACAATGTTGATCCGACGCGTGATGTCGTTATACTGGAGGGACCACTGGATGTACTTGAGCACGCATCAAAAATTCCTGCCTATGGGGGCAAAATGGGGATCGACGCAACAAAAAAACTCCCTTCAGAGGGATTCACTAGGGAGTGGCCCGACGATATAGAGATGTCCGGGGAGATTAAAGATATTGTCGATAGAAGATGGAAGGAGTATGGAATTTCACTATAGTTGAGTGTTTAAAATTCTAAACACCTCCTTTAATAATAAATGAGAAAATCTGTTAAGAAATTTCTTGCTTATACCTCAAGACCTGCTTTTTATGCTCTCTCTTTGAATCTGTTTATTCTGTTCGTACTCTTTTCGTGCACGAATGATCGGGATAGTGACAGGAGAAAGAACAGGATCAGACTGCTTGGCAGTTCATCGTCGGTAAAAGAAAGCGCCCATAAAGGAGATATGGACAGCCTGGATAAAAACGGAGACGGCGTTTTATCTGTCAATGAATTTAAAGATACAGAGAAATTCCTCCTCCTCGACATAGACGGCAACCAAATTATAACACAGGACGAACTCAGGCGTATGCAGATAGTTCATGCTGATAAGTCCCCAAAAAAGATAAAAAAGGACGCTCCGTTACCTGCCGTTATAACAGAAACCAAAATCGCAAAAAAAACGTTGCAAGAAGTCTCTACAGGTATCAATATGACAGCAAAAGCATTTAAAAAAGGCTCTGCGCCTCTGAAAAAACTGGGAGTGAAAATCGTCAGGATACCAATTCTTTGGAAGTGGATAGAACCAATGGACGGAATATTTGACTGGCAACAGGTTGAACCGCTCCTTGAAGAGGCTGAGAAAAACGGCATAGAGGTGCTCTTTTTAATAAAAACGATCTCCAACTGGGGCACAGGCGGATCGACAAAGCAGAGTTTGCCCTATAATACGGCCTCTATGCCCAATGACATTACAAAATGGAAACGATTTCTAATGGTACTGGCGAACAGATATAAGAGTAAGAGCGTATACTTCGAAATAGAATACAAAGTGAGTTCCCCTGCTTTTTGGAGCGGGTCGGTAGATGAGTACAAGAATCTGATCTCAGCCAGCTATTCCGCTATAAAAGAGGTGGCTCCCCATGCCAAAATTCTTCATTCCTCAGTTCCCTGCGGCACAATACCTTCAT
The DNA here is from genome assembly GCA_029001845.1 of Candidatus Magnetocorallium paracelense. Lineage (GTDB taxonomy): Bacteria > Nitrospirota > Thermodesulfovibrionia > Thermodesulfovibrionales > Magnetobacteriaceae > Magnetocorallium > Magnetocorallium paracelense. The sequence goes on from JAREWP010000033.1 coordinate 223,132, forward strand.
TTATTGGTGAAGATCCCTATGCTTTCGAAAAAAGCCACGATCTCTGGCTCAGAGAGATATTGTCTGCCCGGCATTATGATATAATCAACATAAACAACTACTACTTTCCCTCTGACATTACAATAAACGGATTTACATTTAGCGATTATATTAAGTATATTCAGGCAATTCTGAAGGAGTTGAAAATAGACGACAAACCTCTCTGGATAACGGAATCCGGTTTTTTCAGCGAAGATACAGACATAGGAGTGAAAAAATATATGTCAACTCCGAGCAGGCAGGCGAAGTGGATGGAAGAGGCATACAAACAGGCTTCCGAGCTTGGGGTAAAGAGAATATTCTGGTATCTCCTTAAGGACAATACAGAGGATTTTTATGGATCTATGGGACTTATCGACATAGAGGGCAAAAAAAGACCTGCATGGAAATTGGTAAAGAAAATGTTATGACGAAAAAAAAATATGGACATGTGGAAATTCCCTTACAAAGAGTACATATCGAACTCACCAATATATGTGACTTTAACTGCACCTTTTGTCCTAAATCGGAGATGAAAAGAAAATACGGTCACATGGAGACCTCTCTTGCCAAGAAGACGATCAGCGAGATCGGTTCTGAGGGGATTTGCGAAAAAATAACTTTTCATGTCATGGGAGAACCGACTCTTCATCGGGACTTTTTTGAAATACTCGAACATGCAAACAAAGAGGGCGTTAATGTCGGGCTGACGACAAACGGAGGCGGGTTGAGCGGAAAGACCGGCATCAGACTAAATGATTTTCCTCTTCATCAGATCGACATTTCCCTTCAGACACCGGATGCAGGATCATATGAGTTGAGAAAAGCCTCCATACCCTTTGACAATTACTACAAAGGGATTATGGATTTTTTCTCTTCCTACACAGCCAGGCACAGAGATACGATATTTAAATTCAGATTCTTAAATACAAGGTTCAAAAAGAGGGATATGGAAAAGAGAACCGGGCCGGTAGATGTGATATCATCGACTCGAGAACTGCGGGAAACATTTCAAAAATGGGCGGAAGAAATTTATGACATACTCAAAGTAGACAGCGATACACGAAAAAAAGCAATAAAAAAGATAAATAAGTTGGTTTCATATAAATGGAACGTAGTAGAGATATATCGTAACATTTTTTTTGAGACATACATTTTGGACAACTGGGGGCATGCCTTTGACGACATAGAAATTCATGATGCCTGGGCCGGTTACTGTTTCGGTATGAGGGACCATTTCAGTATATTGCACAACGGGGATGTCACACTTTGCTGCATAGATTTCGACGGCCGCACGGGAATCGGCAATCTCCATGAAAAACCATTACTGGAAATACTCTCCTCAGAGGAGCTGGGCAGGATAATCGACGGCTTCAAAAGGTTTAAACCTGTCCATCCCTTTTGTAAAAAATGCCTTGGAAGCACATCCAGGATCAACCGCCTCTTTAAACCCTTCCTTTCAGTGGCCGGACTAAAAATACTAAAACCTTTCTTCTATTCGCAGACGAAGATTTATAGTTGATTTTTAACAATTGAAAAAAGATAACTTTGCTTTTATCCTTGTAGAACCAAGGGAGGGCGGGAATATCGGGGCTGCCGCCAGAGCGATTAAGAATATGGGCTTTACATCGCTTGAACTGGTCAATCCTGCAGATCACCTGACAGCCGAAGCCTATGCCTTTGCTCACGGTGCAGAGGAAATACTGGAAGGCGCCTTAGTTTTTGACGATTTTGACGAGGCAGTCGGGGACAAATCGATTATTGTGGGAACATCCAGAAGAAGAGGGAAAACAAGGGGCGTCATACTACCGGTAAAAGAAGGTGTCTCACGTATAGTGAGTTTCTCTGCTAATAATAAAGTGGGAATTCTTTTTGGAAATGAAAAGAACGGACTTATAAAAGCGCATGTTGACAGGTGCGGTCTGATTATGAATATTCCGACCGATACATCCCATCCCTCTCTGAACCTCGGTCAAGCGGTACTGATTACGGCATATGAGATATCTCAACACTTTATCGACGATATGACAGACATTCCCGAACTGCTTCCACAGGAGGCCATAGAGCCTTTGTATTTTCATATCAGGGAGACATTAAAACTTCTCGATTACGGTTTCCGAGGTTCTGAAGACCTGGAATCCGCTGTAATGAGAAACCTCCGTCATCTGGTTGGCAGATACGGTCTCACAAATTGGGAAGCCAACATGCTTCACGGATTATGCACACAGATAGAAAAAAAGTTGTCGGAAAAAGTATAATGAGGGGGATCATGCATATTCGTTTATTCTTTATTTTTTTAATTATCTTTTTTACCTCCTCTCAAAAAACGGTTTATCCTTCAGGCGCCTTCCCCATGGACGACAGTGATAAATCGATAATCGGGATTAATCAAAACTATCGGATCAAAGTGAATGATACTCTCATCGATCTGGCCAGACGTTTCGATGTGGGATACAATGAAATTGTTATGGCCAACCCGGAAGTAGATCCCTGGGTGCCGGAAGAGGATAAAAATATAATAATCCCGACAAGCTGGATCGTCCCGGATTTGACCGGAGAAGGGGTGTTGATCAATCTTCCGGAAATGAGGTTATACTTTTTCTTCAAAATCGATGACAAAAGGTTTGTTAAGACCTTTCCTCTCGGAATAGGCAGAAAAGGTTTTAATACTCCCACAGGAACATTTCACATAACAGCCAAAGTGGAAGAGCCGGTATGGGGAGTTCCGGAGACTATAAGAAAAAAGAATCCCGAACTGCCCTTATTCGTACCGCCGGGGATCGACAACCCTCTTGGGAAATACTGGATAGAGCTTTCGATAGAGGGGTATGGTATTCACGGCACGAACAGGCCTTACGGAATTGGCAGAAAGGTCAGCCACGGCTGCATAAGGCTTTATCCCGAAGATATTGAAGTCTTGTTCAAATTCGTTAAAACAGGGACAACGGTGATGATCGTCGATCAACCTGTAAAGATAGGAGAAAAAAACGGTAAGGTTTATATCGAGGTTCACGGAGAGGGTATTTCCCGTCGAGATCTGATTTCCAAGGCCGTAAAAAAGACAGGCGAGAAGAGACTGTTGGATCGTATAGAGACAATGCTGCTTTACAAGGCAGTCGAGAGCTCAACAGGCCTTCCCACCCCGGTTTCGAAAAAAACTACTTCCTTTGTTTCATCTCAAAAGCCCTGACACACTTCTCGGCAGCTCTCTCGGCTTTATCCGCCGCGATTTCAGCTCTGTCAGCGGCATTGTCGCACTTACGCGCCGATCTGTCAGCTTTATCGGCTGAAGTTTTCGCTGCGTCAGCATAGGCTTTTGCATCCTTAGCCGATTGGATAGCACTGTCTAATAGCGCTTTGTCCTCGTCTTTAAAGACGTAAGTCGTTGTACACCCTACGGCAGAGAGAGAGAGAGCGATTAATAATACTATTAATAATCTCATTATTTTCCTCCTTTCTTAAATTGTTTAAAAAATCTTTGAATAATAATATATTATATTCCAAAATTTCAAGTTTCACATATGACGATCTCTTTATATGCTTTTATCCGGCTCATTCGTCGCCGATAAGTTAAATCCTTCACAAAAGGTTTTACTTATGCATGACCCCCTGTTTAGTGTCCCCTTGCCGGGTTTTGAGTATTCTGACTATTTAATCATCTCCTTTGCGTAGGCAAGATAGTCGTCGTCTCTATTCAATTTACCGTGCCATTTCACAAAAAAACCGATATTCGATTTCCATTGCATGTTATGGTAATGATTATCGTGCAGCCCTGCATTGATTTGTTTCATAGTCCCCCTTCTGTAGACAAGGGCCAGACAATCATCAAGATATTTGACATGATAACCCATCTCTTTGGCTGACAGACAAATATCGATCAGATAGGCTATCTCCTCATCGAAACCGTTAAGAGATTTAAAAACCTCTCTGTCGATACCAATTAAGGCGGTGCCAAGGGTTTCGGGTTTTTTATCTTCGTTTATAATTACATAAGGCGTGAAATTGAAATCAAAACCGATCCCGAGGCAGAAGGGTGAAAGATCCGAATTTCGTAAAGGCATACCGGCCATGCCTCCCTTTATGGCCTCTAAAAAACCATCGCTTTTAAACCATATAATGCCGGGGAGCATAAAAATAAGATATTCGCCCGACGAAACTTCCGCCCCTTCATTGTAAATTTTTGAAAGTTTGTCGCCTTTTGCCTCAATAATCTTCACATCTCCCGAAAGACCTGAAAGCAATGGTTTCGTTTCTTCATCTGTAGCAATGATAATCAGCTCCCAATCTTTGTAATGGACATGATTTGAAAGCGATGTCAGTGTCGCCATTAGAGTGGGAATATTGTCGCCCGATGGCAGAATAAAGCTCACTTTTCCAGGTACGCTTTCTTTATCGAATCGGTGATTTTCGGTTTTTCCCTTTTGATTGATTAGATCGGCCTTAGTACGAAAGATAAAGTCCAACACATCGAGAGCTCTATCGGTGGATTTCCCGTCGAGCCTGTAAAAAATTTTTTTAAGATGCTCACTTACATTGATTCTTATTTGCTCGGGAATGCCATTTTGCATTGTTTTAAAAAGAACGTTCCAGTTGCCGGCTGGCGAAACGGACTGAGCGACTCCGATATCTTTATAATACTCCTCTCCATCAATAATATTATAAAGACAAAAAAGAGGCTTATCAAAGGCCAGAGCCTCTACTCCTAAAGTTGTTTTGCCCATTACTATACAATAATCGGATACCGCTATCAAACGGTACGGGTCCTCACTGAAAAACACAAGTGCATCGGGCAGTATATTTTTTATTATCTTCTTAATCTCTTCATAAGTAGCAAAGGCAACCTGGGGATGCCATTTGAAAATACATAGTATGTCCTTACGTTTAAGGTCCTTTAGGAGAGACTGCCATATCGATTTTTCGGTAACTGTTCCCCAATAAACATTGAACATAAAGGTAACGACTTTTTTCCCCTGAGGAATCGAATAATCATGTTTTAATCTCCTTTTTGCGGTTCTGGAGGAATATTGTTTTACAGCTTCGTCAATGTGAGTGTTACCGATAATAACGGTTTTGTTGATACTGCACTTATGCCCTCTGAGCATTTCAGTGGCTGCGCTGCCCCACACAAGGGAAGCTGTGGAATACTCTGTGCCTACACTGAAATTTATAACGCCTGTATGGTAATCTCCCTCTTGGAGAGAGACATAAGGTATGGCGTACTTACTGCAAAAATAGCCAATCTGCTTCCCCCATGGATTCATCTCATGGAGTACGACAAACATGTCAGGCTTTTCTTTCTTAATCAACTCTTCGAGGCATATGAAGTCTTCGATATTTCTTCTCAGTGCTCTGTCCTGATTAAATAACGACCACTGACGAAATCCCTGCCAGCTGAAACTGACCTCGGTCCACTCTTCGAGAAGCGTATTAAATTTATTCTGTATTTTATCTTTTGTCTCCTTATCGGCATACTCTATAAGAAACTTGTATCTGTATTTTCTTTTTATGAAATCTATTTCATAAGGATAATCCACCAATGTCGTAAAAAAAAGAAGCTCCGCTCCCCGTTCTTTTGCTAAGTCGGCGACAGGGAAAAGAAAACGGCTGTGATGGGGCAGCGCTACAAAGAATGCGATTTTTTTACCTTTTAAGTTCATTGCAAAGGATTTTCATTTTTTTATGCGGGTTTACGGGCCGGCAGTTTTAAATTTATTTTTTAATTATTGAACACTAATTGACCGGAAATTGTCAATCAGCGCATACTTTATTTCTTCCGCTCTGCTTTGCTTTATACAGGGCGACATCGGCTCGTTCTATCGTTTCTTCCAACGTCTCTCCCTGAATATGCAAGGTTACGCCTGAGCTGATTGTAACGCCAACACTTTCCATTGGTTTATCGAAAACCGTTTCAGACACTTTTCTTCGAATTTTTTCCGCATAATTCAGCGTTTCGTCGGATTTCGATTCCACGATGAATACGGCGAACTCCTCTCCGCCGAATCTTACGGGAAAATCACTGGTCCTGGAATTATCCAATATAATACCTGCGACTCTCTTTAAAACCACATCTCCAATGTTGTGGCCAAAGGTGTCATTAATCTTTTTAAAAAAATCTATGTCCAACAGTGCAAGTCCTATTTTGGCGTCTTCATTTCTGTTATGCACATCAAACATTCTCTGCACGATATCGTACATATAAACGCGGGTAAACAGTTTGGTTAAAGGGCATTTGATGGATTTCTCGAAGTATTTTTGACGTTCTTCTTCAATAATATGGAACGTCACCTCTCGTTCAAGCGCCACCTGAAGAGGTGCGCTTATTTGTGACATCAGTTGTTTAAGCTCTGTCTTATTGTCTATTTCCCTGGACAGAGACAAAATGGCAAGAGCGTTGATTACCTGACGATCAGGAGAAAAGAGGGGTATCAATAAAGCCCTTCCCCTTTCATTTTCAACGTAGAGATAATGTTCCTCAAATCTACTGTCCCATGTTTTTATATCAATATTTAAATAGCTGTCGTACATCGTCGGCTCTAATTGGGGTTTTCCCCTGTAACGACTCTCTTTGTTAAACAAAAGCTTCATATCTTCATGAATTGCAATAAACTCGATATCCTTTGCAGAGGATATAATATTTCTTATATTCTGTAAAAGACTATTTGCAATAATCCTGAAATCGCGATATATGATCATGCTGTTGGAAATCGCTCTGAGAGTTTTGTTAAAGAGAGATAAACGTTTTATGTCCACATCTTTGCGAGCCATCAGAAACAAACCGCACTCCAGGCCGGTCAGCTTCTCGATCATCGTACCGATCAACCATTTTTCGATGATAGAGCCATGCTGAGGAGCAATCAGATTCACAGGGTACTCTTGTATCTTATTAAGACTGTATTGCAGCAATTCGCGACTGGGCATGTAGTGTTCGTGAAAGGGGCGAAGTGATTCGAAATACCCTTCATCATTTGCGTAAAGCTGAAAATCCTCTGTAAACCCGCCAAACAAATCACTTGAAAATAAAACTCCGCTCTCGTTGTCAAAGGTGCAAAAGGCGCCGGGGAAGTGTAAATAAGGAGTAAATATGAAGTTCAGCAGCCTCCCTCCCAAATCGAGTTTCCAGTTGTTTTCCTCGATCAACCAAAAAGGAGTTTTCAGATCATAGTGTTTTATTAAAGCCTCGGCCCTCCAGTGAGAAACGATATATGCGTCTTCTCTGGTAATCATATTGTCTATCGTCGTTAAAGAAGAGGTTATGTCAGGGTCCTGATGGTGGCAGATAAAATAGCGTATATTGGTGAAAGGAGTAACGGTTTCTATTTTTTTTAAGGTGTCACTGAAAGTTATATTCGATCCCGGATCGAGGAGTACAGAGTTGTCTCCCTGTTCGATAAGATAGACATGGCATTGAAAGGACTCTTCAGGCAGATAGGAACCGACCCACCAGATACGATCGGCAATCTCTATCGCCTTGTCTTTGTCTATACTCTTATTACGCTCCATAAACTAAAACACCAACTCCCCCTTTCCCTCTCTTACTATCTCTATCTCATCGCCGGTGCAGTCCACTACCGTTGAAGCCATATTCCCTCCATATCCGCCGTTTATAACAATATCCACCGAGTTACGGTATTTTTCATGGATAAGTTCAGGGTCGGTTGTATACTCTACGATCTCGTCATCATCATGAATCGAAGTCGACATGATGGGATTTCCCAATTGACGGACGATCTCGCGGGCGATATTGCAGTCGGGGATTCTGATGCCAACCGTTTTTTTTCTCGTTCTTAAAAGTTTTGGAATATTGCCAACAGCGGGAAGTATAAAAGTGAAAGGTCCGGGCAGATTTTTTTTCATTAGTTTAAATACAGTGTTGTTAACATGGTGTGCATAATCAGACAAAAGAGACAAATCGTGGCAGACAAGTGAGAAAAAAGCGTTTTTAAGATCCAGGCCCTTGATTAATGCAATCTTCTCAACAGCTTTCGGTTGTATTATATCACAGGCAAGACCATATACCGTGTCAGTAGGATAAATAATGCATCCGCCTCTTTGCAGTATGGATACAACCTTCCCTATGTCTCTCGGGTTCGGATTTTCTCTGTATATTTTCAGTAACATAGCCTTTACTCATATTTGATATGTTCTAAATAGTCTGCTTAAAAGACCGGTTTTAAACTTAACCCCTTGGGGAGCCCGTATCGTCATTTTTTGTAGACCTAAATACCTGCGTAGTTACTCATTATCAATAATTCAATGTCATTCACTTAAGGAGCAAAGCACCATCCGCCTTCAGCGGCTAAACTCGAAGGCTCCGCTTCGCTGCGCCTTCTCAAACATGACCCGCTTCCGTCGGAAGGTGCTTCACCCCTTAAGTTAATGGTATTGATCAATAATTATTAATTGATATTCCTTAAATCGTCAATTGTCAATCGAAAATCGTCAATTAAAATATAGGTTATTATACCATTAATGCTGATTGATAGGGCAATTTATTAATCCCTTTTCCCTGTTGACAAATACTATACATTTGACTATAGTAGTATATTTACATAACCGGTAAGCCGGCTGCCCGCCATCGGCTAACACTACAGATTTCGGTTCAACCCTGTTAATGAAGCTAACACACAGACAGAGACAAGTTCTGGAGTTCATACAAACCCATATACTGGAAAAAGGATTTCCTCCTACAATCAGAGAGATATGCGATTACTTTGGATTTGCCAGTCCTCTCTCGGCAAAACAACATGTTGACGCACTTGAAAAAAAGGGGTACATTACCAAGTCTCCTTCAAAGCAACGTTCCATTGAGGTGTGCGGCGCAAGAGCAGCACAATCGATGAGTTTTCCCCTTCTCGGTAAAATCAGGGCAGGCAAGCCTGTTCTCGCAATAGAAGAAATTGAGGAACACATAACGGTAGACAGTAACATCTTCAGGATTAAAAACGGATTTGCTCTTAGAATCGTGGGCAACAGCATGATAGACGCAGGTATTTTGGAAGGGGACATAGCTCTTGTCGACCCTGTTAAATCTGTTAAAAACGGCGATATAGTGGTTGCGCTTCTGGGAGATGAGGCTACAATAAAAAGATTTTTCAAAAAGGACAGAGTCATTACCCTTGCACCCGAAAATAAAGAGATGGAACCAATAACGGTAAAACCATCGGATATCCATGTTCTGGGAAGACTTAAGGGGATAATGAGGAAAATATATTGAAGATTATAAGCTGACTATATTCAGGATAAACTTCCATAAACCGACGGTTCACCCCAAAGCATGAAAATATATAGTGATTGAAGAATATGGTATCTTTAACAACGAAGCTACCAAGGACTTATTTTCGGGATAAAGAATAAATTAGGGAATTTGAATATATAATAAATCATGGCTGAAACGAATTTAAATCAATACCTAACCTTCAGGCTTTCCGAGGAGACCTTCGGCATCGAGATATCGAAGATACACGAAGTATTGGAAGTGCCGGCAATAACCAGGATGCCGCAAATGCCCGATTATGCCTGCGGAGTGATTAACCTTCGGGAAAAAGCTGTGTGTGTACTGGATTTAAGACTGACACTGGGAATGTCGCAGATTGAAAGAAGTGTAAACACCTGTATCATAATTACAGAGATACAGACTGACAACGGAGTGGCTGTTATCGGAAATCTTGTAGACAATGTGCAGGAAGTGATTGAACTTAATCCCGACGATATAGAACCTGTACCTGAAATAACAGGTGACAGGCAAAATAATTTTATAAAGGGAATAGGTAAACAGGAGGATGAGTTCATCATTATCCTCGATATGGACAAAGTAGTTGCCCTTCATGATGCCGTTGAGTACATGGTAAATAAAAGGGAGCAGATTATCCACAGCCCGAAGAGTCTGACAAACAGAGAAATACTTGAAAAGATCGTTGAAATTGAAGAACGTCTTATAAGAATGGAAGAACGAATATCCAATCTTGAAAAAGAAGGCCTGTCCGTCCCGCAAATGAGTGTATTAAGCAGAGAAACAGGGGAGATGATAAACAGAAAGAAAGCGATACTGAGTGAACTGATAAAAGACAATCTCTTAATAAAAAGGTCGAGAAAAAAAAGATAAAAACCGAGTCCTGAATTTAATAATAAATCAAAATTATGATGTCAAAACCGGAATCTTTCAGTATTCACGGTAATGCAGCAAAGGCCTTGACTTCATATCAGGAGGGAATAAATGGCAGACCAAAGGACATTGAACATAGGAATAGATTTGGGTACATCCAGGAGCGTAATAACCTGTGATAACGGAGTAAAAACCTTTACGCCAAGCTATGTGGGATTCCCCAAAGATGCAATAGCCAAAAAGTTTTTTGGCAGAGATATCGTATTTGGCGAAGAAGCCATAGAACACAGGATGTCTCTCGAACTCTATAAACCACTGGAAAAGGGAGTCTTAAAATACTCTGACGACCCGGAAAAAAACAAAGAGGGATATGCAAAGACAATATATGCAGCAAAAGAGCTTCTGAAGCATCTTATAGCGCTTGTCAAGGTCGAAGACAGAAACAAAACCGTAATAAGAGCAGTAATAGGAGCACCTGCCCTTGCAGGCATGCAAAACAAGCAGGCATTGTTCGAGATATCGGAAGGTGTCATTGACGATGTAATGATTGTATCGGAGCCCTTTGCAGTGGCTTACGGTTTAAACATTTTGACCAATGCTCTTGTAATAGACATCGGCGCAGGATCTGTGGATCTTTGCAGGATGCACGCCACAATACCGTCGGAAGAAGATCAGATAACAACATTTAAGGCGGGAGATCACATAGATGAAATGCTTTTAAAATCCATAAAGGACAAACATAAAGATGTAAATATTTCCGCCCTCATGATGAAAAGGTTTAAAGAAGAAAATGCGATCGTCTCCGAGCATGGTGAAAAGCTGTTTATAACCATTCCCGTAGATGGTACTCCCGTTAGCACAGATGTTACAAAAGAATTGAGAGAGGCATGCAGGACGATAGTGCCCGATATTGTGGAAGGAATAAAAAAGTTGATAGCCCCTCTTGAGCCGGAGTTTCAGGAAAAATTTAAAGCAAACATATTGCTTGCCGGGGGAGGCAGTCAGATAACCGGTTTGAAAAAAGAGATAGAGACTTATATGAAGGGAAAGCTCGGAAGCGGTAAGGTGACAAAAGTGGAAGACCCCTTGTATGCCGGAGCTTACGGTGCATTGATGCTGTGCAGGGATATGACAGAGGAGCAGTGGCGGGAACTAAAAAACGAAGCTGAAGATAATCAAACAGTTACATAAATGAATTAATCTAAATACTTTGCAAAACGAAAGGATAAAAATATTAAAGATAAAGAGAAGAAAGTAAAATGTATTGTTCAGGTTTGACCCCGAATCCTCTCTTTTTTGCCCTCTGCCAAGATACCCCTCAAATTTTGACTCAGGCCCTGATCAATTCAAGAGGATATGATTTCTATATCCTTAATTTGTTAAAATAGATGCTGTTTGCAAATAACATGTACAAACCGCTTAAAATGTAACGTCCAACACCATTAACTTAAGAGGTGAAGCACCTTCCGACGTAAGTGGGTCATGTTTGAGAAGGCGCAGCGAAGCGGCGCCTTCGAGTTTAGCCGCTGAAGGCGGAAGGTGCTTTGCTCCTTAGGTGAATGACATTGATGTAACATCTGAAAAGTAAACCTATTATTATTGAAATCCACTATTCTTAACGTGACAGAATCTTATCGGGATACGATTCAAGAAGCCCTTGAAGTTTTACATAAAAGGGATTTGGTCTTAACTATACACGCCAGGAATCTACCGGACAGACATGAAATATACGGCAGTCCCTATTCTGACGACACACGGGAATTTCTCCAATTTCTGGCTGACAACGGAGTCACCATATTACAACTCGGCCCTCTTGGTCCCCATATGACTCCCATACTTCCTTCCGATTATGAAACGTGTACTCTCTTTTTAAGCCCCTTCTATTTTCCCCTTGAAAAACTTTCTACCAGCGAATATGCAAACCTTCTTCCAAAGGAGCAGTTGTCCGAAATAGCCAAAAGGTTCTTTCATAAGAGAGTGAAATATAATGATATTACAGACCTGCCATGTTATCTGCCCAAAAGGGATTATGTAACGCAATTTTATTTTATTGCTGAAATAATGGAGGCAGTGTATAGAAATTTTTCAGAAAACGACAATCGCGATATCGAAAAGATTAAAAAGGGGCTTGAAGCATATAAATCACGAGTGGACATACAGGAGGACCTTGAAAAGGCTTCCCTCTATTACGCCCTGTCCAAGTATTACGGTGGTATGGATTACTGGCCTCTATGGGGCTGTTATAGCGAAGAATTCGGAGAATTTATACAGATAACCGCCCCTGATCCGGGGTCATATGAAGGCCGGATAACCAGGATTTATGCAGATGAGATCAAATCCATATTCACCGATCAGATCGTTAACAGCGATCGGGAATTGGATGTAATAATAAAGGTATTTCATGAAATATCAAAAAAATCGCAAAGAGGATACTTTAAAGAGGTCTACAGCTATCTGCTTGGCGCCGACTCCAATGGAGAAGAAATATGGAGGACATTGATCAAGGCAGAAGAAAAGCTTAAGACTTTCCAACACCAACAAGGTTACAGAGATGCAAAAACAGCGGACGCCATCTACGCCTTAGGTAAATTAACCGATTTCTTCAGCGATCCCGCCAAAAGAGAGGGGCTCGAGAAATTTCTCGACAAGGTCGATTTGGATCAGCGTTTGTTTGCACAAAAAACATTGCCTGAAAAAGCGGATGCCCGGATTTCAGAAATAAAGCTAAACAGCGAATATATGCGAGAAGGAAAGAAATTTCTGCTTTTTCAATATTTCCTCAGCCTTGAGCATCAAAGTTTTCTGGATTTCGCCCATTCTCTGAATATGACGATTTCCGGTGATTTGCCTGTCGTTATTCCTCCGCTGGAAGTATGGATGAATCCCGATGCAATGGACGAGGACCTGAGACTGGGCGCTCCGCCGGGAAGGTCGGTCCCCGACGCAGGTCAGTCCTGGGGATTTCGAATGTTTAAAGAACTTATCGACATCAGCGGACACACCACCTTTGCCGGAAAAGTATTTCAGAAAAAAATCGCCTGCTTTATGAACCTCTTCGATCACATGCGTACCGATCATGCAAAGAGATATATGAATCCCTGGTGTTACCGAACAGGGGAGAGCGCCGATCCGAACTCAAAACCCCACTTAACAGCTTTTAATCTCCACTCCTCTCCTCACCTGGTTCACCTGCTTAAACTGATCGATCCTGACTTTGCAAAAAAGCTTTGGGACGAAGAATCTCCCGAAATATTAGGATTGGACTCTGTATCACAGTGGGAGGCAAAAAATTTTAGAGAGGAGTTGCACGAGATATTCACAGGCGCCACTCCCTATAAGGAGTTATCGTTTGTCCTTTCTAAAGTATTTGAGCTCGAAAAAGAAGAGGCCCTTAAAATGGCTTTTTACATCGAAGAAAAGACATTTATAAGCTGCGCTTCTCTAAACCGGGATGCTCTCAGTGAAATCAGAAAGGCTTTACTAAGATCACTGAAGCAGGGCTCCTTAGTTCCCTTTGACGAACTTTGGAAAGGAAAGGATATATTCGAAGCGAACCCCATCATCATCGGCTGGGAGACAGCCATAAAAAACGATCCACTCAATAAGTCTCAACTGGAAAGATACACTACGGAACTGAAGTTATTGATGGAGATACAAAGAATGGTTTGCTCCGGAAGAAATATTACGCCCTATCTCTTTCTTGAGGATTTAGGGAATTTTACCGAGATCGGAAAGCAGGTAATCAATACTCTCGGACTTACAGGGATATCTACAGTCAGCAGATTCAGGACCGATGAAGGCGAGCGTGACAGATATTTTACTCTAAATCATCCTGAAGCCAATCAGGTAACGATCGGCACTCATGACCATGCCACTTCGGACCTTGTTTTTTACGATATGAATCGGGAAGGCAGGGAGAAATGGGCCTTTTTTACATCGAAGTCCCTGTTGCAAAGGAGAGATCGTATAACTATACCAACGGCAAAGGGGAAAAAAAAGGGTCTGACACAAGAGAATCTCGCTTCGCTGTTGTCTCAGGATCCACAATCATTAATCGAAGGCGTTATGGTCAGTATGTTTGCGTCCAGTCCCGCCGCTATTGTTAACCTCTTCTGGCCCGAAGCGTTCAGGCACCCTGTTTTTTTAAGGGAAGTATACAATAAAGTGGGAACCAATAAACCGGAGAATTTTTCGCTTTCTCTGCCAGGAAGTTATATAAAGGCAGGGACAAAAGAAATGCCTGCCTATGAATTGCTTTTTGGGAACTCCTCTCTGATTAAGAATTTCAGGGGATTTAATTTGCCAAGAATTTTGTATATTTCCTTGCTTTTTAAAGATTTCACCGACAAACAAGATGCCTTGGCAAAAAGGTTGCTGGATTACGCAAGGGAGACCGAAGAGAAAGCATCAAGGATAATGGCGGATCCGGAAAAAAACGTCACGGCATTGGGAATTTTCCTGGAAGTCGATCTTGCGGATTGAAGTAAAAAATTGTGGGTCAACCGGAATTGATGCGGATTTTTTCAGATATTTTTTAACGCAGAGGACGCAGAGAGGATCATTCTTTGTTGTTCATTTAAACCTAAATACAGCAGTCAGCTATCAGCGGTCAACCCTAAGGAAAGAATTGATGTTATGCCAATAATAAGCTTTACCTTATGGGTGAATTTGTTTTGAAACATAAAGTGTTGCGATTAAAGAGCTGACAGATGATGGCTGGCAGCTAAATGCTGTTTTTAGTTAAACTGTTTATATGGAGGAGATATGAGTTTTTCTACTCTCTTTACACCTGTAAATATTGGATCCTGTAGTTTAAGGAACCGGATCATAATGCCGCTCTTTCCTACTAAATATATGGAAGACAGCATGGTAACCGAGAGGATGACCGAGTTTTATCGCCTTAGAGCCGAGGGGGGCGCCGCTTTGATCGTACTTGACTGTCCCTGCCTCGATTTTCCAAGAGCATATAAAGGGAAAAAAGAGTTACGTATGGACCGACCGGAATATCGGAAAGGGATAAAGGGGCTTGTAAAAGCAGTTCAAAATGAAGGCGCCAGGGCCTTTATGCATCTTAACTATCCTATTATGAAAGAGTACGATCATAAAGTAAAGGACGCAACCCAAGAGGGCGATAAATGGGTTGTAAAGCTTACTAACCATATGTCCTTAAAAGAAGCGGACGAGATAGTGGAAATAATGGCTTCAGGCGCCATACAAGCCGGTGAACTTGGTTATGACGGTGTAGAAATACAGGCAAGTTACGGCGCCCTTATTGCACAAATACTTTCGCCTCTCTTTAATAAACGCAGCGACGAACTGGGAGGAAACACGGAAAAGAGGGCGAGGTTTCTCATAAAGCTGATTAAAAGGGTGAAAGAGAGCGCAGGAGAGGATTTTCCTGTAATGGTCAAGCTTGTGTGCGACGAATTTACCTCGGGCGGTTTAAATACAGATGAAGGCCTTGAGATCGCAAAGCTTGTAGAAAAGGCGGGAGCGGACGCCATCGTTGCAAACGGCGGTAATAAAAAGACCCGATATATGACAATTCCTCCCCATGACGTTCCCCAAGGCGCTCTTTCCGATCTCTCGGCAAAGATAAAAGGCGCCGTGAATATTCCTGTCGCAGCCATAGGTAAAATAAACTCACCTGTCATCGCCGAACAAATACTCACCAACGGCAAGGCGGATTTAGTCGCCATGGCGAGACCCCTGGTTGCGGACCCCGATTTTCCGATAAAAGCAGGTAAAGGAAATATTGAGGATATTAGGAGCTGTGTCTGCTGCCTTGAAGACTGCTCCCAAAAAGGAGCCCCCGGAATCGGAAGGTGTTGCTCTGTAAACCCCTTTGCAGGAAGTGAATATAAGTGGAAGATTGAACCTGCCAAAGAAAAAAAGAAAGTGCTCGTTATAGGAGGAGGTCCCTGCGGTATTCAGGCTTCAATAATCGCAAGCCGGAGAGGCCATGACGTAGAATTGTGGGAGCAGTCCGATGAATTGGGTGGCCAGGGCAGGCTTATGCATATAGCGCCTTTTAAAGAAGAGATGAAAGACGTGTTACGCTATCTGACATGTTCCCTTGGTAAAACCGATGTCATCGTCAGAAGGGGTGTTAGAGCCGATTCGATAAAGATAGTCGATCATAAACCCGATGTTGTGTTGCTTGCAACAGGTTCAGAGACAAGACCGTTTCCAATTCGGGGTATAGAGTCCGAAGCAGTAATCGATGCAAGGGAACTCTATGAAAGGGAGACAGAGACAGGAGAGAGGGTTGTAATTTTAGGAGGAGGCGATATAGGATGCGAGACAGCCGACTGGCTCGCAACAGGTAGCCGAAAGGTTTCCATTGTAGAAATTTCGGGAAATCTCCTGAGCAGAATGAAGAGAATTCCCCGTGAACGTATTCTTGCGCGTCTTCGGGAAAAAGGTGTCGAGATGTTAACAGACACAGAGGTGAAATTTATAGAAGAGAGCCGGGTGTATCTAAGAGACAAGGGAGGCAGGGAGTTCATAATAGATGCAGACTCGATCATACTTGCCACCGGGTCCGTACCTGAAAACTCTTTACAAAAGAAACTCTCCAATAAAATAAAAGCCGTAATTCCCATAGGAGACGCAGATTCTCCGGGTAATATCGGCTCGGCTTTGAGAAGCGCCGTTGAAGCGGTATTGAGGATATAATAAAACTTGGAAGGTTGTTACTGAAACGTCTTAAAAGCGCCCTGTTGTTGAGGTACGAGCTTTTCTTTAAGATTCTTTATAAAAAGGAAAAAAGGATTGTGATTACAATTTTCTTCATAGTTTGATCTTAACAACTTCAAACCGCTTAAGTCAAATTGTTGATATAACTCAGTACATCCCCTCTCACTTCCTCGTTATATACAACTTTTAAGTGATTTAATTCATATTTGAGATGAATATCGGCAAAGGGCATTATTGAGCTTTCCCCGCTTACAAGGCCGTCGCCAAGACCTTCTACTATTTCAGGAGGAATTAACCGCTTTGATATTAATGACTCGAATATCCCCGGAAAGGAGAGAATTTTTTTGTACCTTACGATGTATGTGCTCTCTTGTCCATCCATTTTACTTACCTTTGTTTTGTATAGGGAAAAGAGGGTAGATGCCGTTCCTCCCAGAGATAGTTTGAAAATATTTTTATCCGGCCGATTTTCGTTTAACGAAGCGATAAAGTCAGACTCCGGGAGCAGCTCTCTAATAGCGTCGCATTGCAGAAACATGAGAGTCCTCTTAATTGCATTCGATACCGTACCTTTTTCCGAGTCGCCGAACATGGAAGAGATAACCGATGCATAAGGCGCAATCGTGGTTCCCAACTTCGCTATATTCGATCCTCTGTGAGGAGTCGAGAGTGTAATCAGGGCTCTTACATCAGGACGTTCCTGTTCCAGAAATTTTCTTGCAATAAGGCCGCCTCTGCTGTGACATATAAAGATCAAACCATTTTTTGTCTTCTCTTTGTAAGCGTCCAATATCTCCTTTAATTCATCTATTGCATACTCAATAAAACCGGCAGGCCTTTTCTGACTCCAGGCAAGAGAGGGATATCCTCTGGCTGTAAGATCATGGAAGAGTGTTCGGAAAGATTTCTTTTTTATGCCTGTAGAAATATGTTTTACTTCCGGCATAACAGCCGACTTAACGATTTCCTCTCTTAAATCTTCCGACAGCATTATATCGACAGACGCTCTTCCTGCAAAAACTTTTGCCTCGTCAGGTGAAACCCAGAGATTCATGTTCATGGCAAGGCCGTGAATAAACAGGCAAAGAGGGTAGGAAGCGATTCCGTCTTTAAAAAGAAGGGTGGATTTATCTGACATTTTTACTATAGCAGGATCAATATTATTAACTTGTGCCTGTTGCCTTATACCTTGATCTGCCTTTGGTTCCGGCTTGTCGGGTCAGGTTGACAATACTACTATTGCCAGATACTCAGGAGCTCGTCTTTAAGGGAAGAGAAGAAGTGGTTTATATCGACATCCGGCAGAATCTGACTTTTATTGTAGAGTCTCAAAAAAACTTCCGTTATATCAGGATCGAATTGTTTTAACGTGAACTTTCTGATTTCATCGACAGCCTTTTCCGGCGCAAAGCTCTTTCTGTATGGTCTGTCAGAAGTCATGGCGTCATATGTATCCGCTACTGCAAGAATTCGCGCCGTAAGAGGGATGTCGTTCCCCTTTAGTCCGGAAGGGTAACCTGATCCGTCGAACTTCTCATGGTGGTATTTAACTGCGCTTGTTACATCTTCGATATTTTTTATATTTTCGATAATCTCCACGCCCCTTACAGGATGAGCCTTAACTTGTTCAAACTCCTTGTCGCTGAGTTTGCCGTTTTTCAGGAGTATCTTCTCTTCCACTCCGATCTTTCCGATGTCATGAAGTAGTCCGCTCAAATGCAGTACAGCCAGCATTTTACTTGGCAGATCCAGTCCCTTACCTATACAGAGTGCATATGACGCAACCCTGTCGGAGTGTCCGCTTGTGTATTTATCCTTTGCTTCTATCGCCTTGATCAGACTCCTTATGGTACCCATAAAGAGAGAGGAAATATTGTCCATCAGAGTTATCTTTTCGATAGCCGTACCGGTGTGTAAGGCGATCGAGCCGATCATCTCCATATCGTTTTCACAGAAAATCCCCTCAACCTGCCTTGAATCAATATAAACGGCTCCCATAATCTTTCCTTCGCTCTCCATGGGAACACACATAACCGATTTTATGCTCTGCATAAAAATACTGTCGCCAGAAAGGAATCTTTCGTCCCCCATGGCGTTAGATGTCAAAATAACCTCTCTTTTCTTTAGGGCTTCATCAAGAACAGTCGAGGATATCTCGATATTTTCGGAGCTGAGAGTTCTGGATGCAACAATATCATAGCTTCCTTTCTTAAGGAGAAGTACAGCTCCTCTCTCTGCGCCACTAAGCTTGAATATGCTGTCCAGCACAAAGGAGGTCATGGATTTGATATCACCGTCGGAGTGGATACGGCTGAAAATATTATGGAGTATTCTGAGCTTATCGAAAGTGGGATCTATGTCGAGATCAGCGGAACTGCGGGACTTTATTTCATCGATGTTAAGCCTTTTTTGTACATCTGTCTCTCTTATTGATTCAGGTATTTTTTCCTGTATCACATGAGGTTCGAAGATTTCCTCCCCTTCTTCGGAATCCACTTGAAAGAGTATCTCCGTTTTTCCCACACTGATAATGTCACCGTTTGTAAGTTCTACTCTGGCGACCTTCTCTTCATTTACATAAGTTCCGTTACTGCTTGACAAGTCATATAGTACAGGGACGCCGCTTTTAATCTCTATCTTACAGTGTTTTCTGGATATAAGCGCTTCCATAACCGAAATATCGGCCTTTATGGACCTCCCTATAGTGTAAGAGGAGTTGTCTTTGAGCTTGAAAACTTCACCCGCCGACTCACCGGAGGTTATTCTAAGTACAAATGGCATGATTGTGCTTTACCGCATTATAATTCTATTTCGTGCTGTTAAGGTATCTATGCTAAAGGCTGAAGCAAAAAATCAAATGAATTTGGTGCGTTGACAAACAAAGAGCTTAAATTTTATCAATAACGCATGTTTAACCCAAGCAGACTTCAGTCTATACACCTAAGTAGTTATGTTCTTTCTATATTATAAAAATTATGAAATTAAGAGCAACAGCCGACCTCTTTCTTCATTAGAGAGGGATAAACAGCACATGAGCCGAGAGAACTCAAAGGTTCACCCCTATGAAATATTCTCCATGACCCACACCCTCTTGCCGTCAAAGGTAACACCCAGTATTATTATATCTTTCACTCCCTGATCTCTTAACTCCACTTCATATCTCTTCTCCTCTATCTGCTTAAGCGCCCTGTTCAGGGCGATCTCCTTATCCTCTCCCTCAAAATCGTCAATGGTCTTCAGCTCCATCACTATGCCCTTGTCTCTCTTATCTCTGGGAATTATCATGATATCGTCTCTCCCGAATCCGCTCTCCCTGTTCGACCTCACATGGTGGGTTGTCAGGTTAACAAGTAATCCGAGAATTTGATCTTCCATATCAAAGTCTCGTAACATCTCCTTTACTTCACTATCCCTGAATCCAAACATAGTACTGTACTCTTCTCTTAAAACAGAATAAACGACCAGGTTATTTAAACCGCTCAATATCGACTCCCTGGCAACTCGTAGGATACCTGTCAACATCGCCTTAAATATATAGGGATTATCCTTAAGAGCAGGAGAGAGGATGTTTTTCAGAAACTTAATCATCTCATCGTAATACACTTCCGAAAAGGCAGTGTGAATCGGAGTATCATACTCGTCTATTAGTAATACTACCTTTTGATTGTGACGTTCGTTGAGGAGTCTTGTTAATAAGGGCAGGGCATTTTCATAATCTGTTCTCTCTGCTTCCCTTTTTAGTATCCTTCTGTACATTTCCCTGTCCTCATCGTCTGTGAGGTTGTCTAAAAGGTATTTGCACCTCCTGAATTCATCGGATATAAGATATTCAATCTTTTTTACACTTGAATCGAAATCTGAATCTTTTAAATCCTTAAAGGTCAGAAATACTACAGGATATCTCCCCTGATATGCCTGAAACAGCTCCTCATCGTATATCTTAAGTCCCTTAAAAAGCTTCCTATATTCCGAATTGCCAAAGAAGCACCACAGCATAGAGAGATTAAGTGTCTTGCCGAATCTTCTCGGTCTCGGCAAAAGGATGATATCTCCATTATCCTCGATAATCTCCTTTATTAAAAGGCTTTTATCGATATAATAGAGTTCTTCTTCCCTTAATGATTTGAAGTCGCTTCTGCCTATCGGTAATTTCATGGTAAAATAATACACACAAAACAAACCTGAAAAGGAGTCCTTTACTATGTCAAATTATAAAAGATTCAGAGGAGAAATTGAAAGTTATTTGAATGAGGAAGCGGACAGATATATTGCAGAGATGGAGTCGCCTGAGTACCGGTTTTTGGAAAGCAATTGGAAGAGAACAAAGCATAACCAATGACTGCTATTTTTGCTATAATTATGGGCAGACAAACAAATTTGCCCGTGTTAGAATTTTAGCGAGCTTCATATTCCATTTCTTCCTTGCTTATCAGTCTCGTCGATAACAATATGTAAACAATATGCCGTTAAACGGAAATAAAGAGACGGTATGGATAAACTACCTGGAATATTGGATATATAACGTGAAAGGCAAAATAACATATCACAACAGTTGGGTCAGTGATATTGAGATCGATGACAACAATGTAGAAGAGCTTGTCAGGATAGGGCGCAGCAGATGGAAGATAGAAAATGAAACATTTTGGGAAACGTTGCTAATGCGGGTGCTAAAGCCTGAGGAGTTTTTGTGAGGAGATTTATTGTGAATGTTTGTATTGAAAGTCGGAAGCATTGTTTTAAAACTCTGCGAGTTTTACAGGGGAAGGTTTGCCGATTTGTCCCGGTTTCATGATCTTTTTATAATATTTGTCTTGTAAAAAAAACTGCCCCACCTTTTCAGGTTAATTTCGATAGCCACCGAGAATTGCTGCTCAATTACCGGAGTGTTAGCATTTTCGGAGTGTATATTGTATAATGGTAGGTTCTTTAGATATCTGCTCCTCATTGAGTGGAATGGAAGTAGGGGAGAAGCTGCTTAATTAAATAAATACTGTACAACTCGAGTTTGTATAAACACTGCCAAGTTCATTCGTGGTTGCAATCATATTCCAGGAGGATCGTTTTGAAATCATCGGAGTTTAACAATAAAGAGATAATCGCAGCAATCGAGAAAAGAAAGCTCTGGCCCTATAAGGAGGCTGTAAAGGTTTTGAGAAGACATAGGTATGACAGGAATCATACATACACTTTTGAAACCGGCTTCGGCCCATCGGGCTTTCCCCATATAGGAACATTCGGAGAAGTTGTGAGGACAGAGTTCATTATTAACGCCATTAAGGAGTTTGGTTTCAATACCAGACTGATTGCGTTTTCCGACGATCTTGACGGATTGCGTAAAGTTCCGGAGGGCATGCCCCGGTGGTTGACGGAGTATCTTGGCAAACCGGTTTCGTCCATACCCGATCCCTACGGTGACTGCTGCGCTTCTTTTTCCGATCATATGAATAAAAAACTAAGGGAAATGCTGGACTGGATGGATATATCGTACACATTTAAATCTTCGAAGGAGACATATGGAAGCGGCGAGTTCGATGATGCGCTGAAAATATTGCTGGCCAACTTTGAAACCCTTGAAGGAATCATAGCGCCTACTTTATCCGATGACACCCTTCGCAACTGGCATCCTTTTTTTCCCATTTGTCAGGAGTGCGGTAAGGTGTTGACAACAATTGTAGATGAAGTCAATATAGAGGACTTTACAGTTCGCTTCAGGTGCTCGAAAACCCATGGCGAAATCGAAGGGTGCGGGTACGAAGGCGTTCAGAGCGCTTTAAAGGGCCATGGTAAAATGACATGGAGAGTAGACTGGCCAATGAGGTGGTATGCACTTGGAGTAGATTACGAGTTGTACGGCAAGGATCTGATCGAGTCGTTTAAAATCGGCAAAAAAATTATGAACAGGATATATAAGACCAAAGAGACGGAAAATATGTTCTACGAGATGTTTCTCGACGACAGCGGGGCTAAGATATCGAAATCCAAAGGAAAGGGGCTCACTGTCGACGATTGGCTTACCTACGGAACGGTGGAGTCTATATATCTTTTAATGTACAGAAAACCGAGACAGGCCAAGGAGCTGTCTTTCAGGATTATACCCAATTATGTAGATGACGTTGTATCACTCTCCACTGCCTGGCATTCATCTCCGAGAGCAGAGGAGCATGACTTTAACTTTGTCGCGGATTTCAAAGCGGAAGAGAAGAAATTTCCTAAAATCAGCTATATGTTGATCTGCAATCTTATGACAGCCCTTAAGTCCACGGAGAAAGATTTCATCAAAAGTTATCTGGCTAAGCAGAAGGATTTAACCGAAGAGGACCTGAATTCAGTTTTTTTTAACGAGCTTATCGCGAAGTCTGCTAAGTATTATGATGATTTTCTCATAGCAGGGAAGCCGGATTTGATTTTAACTGAAGAAGAGGTCGAGTTGCTCGGCAGGTTCAGGGAATTATTACAGACTGAATTGACGGCCGAGGAGCTTCATAATCAGGTGTATGAAATAGCAAGGGAAAGTGATGTCAAACCGCAGTTTCTCTTTAAAATAATCTACCAGGTGCTTATAGGTCAGGACAGAGGGCCGAGGCTGGGGAGTTTCGTTAAAATGATCGGCCAGAAAAAGACTATTGAGCTTATCGACAGCGCGATCAAATAGAATAATCGATCATGAGTGAAAAACCTGAAATATTACAGCTAGGAAATCCTCTTTTATACGAAAAGTCCAAGCCTGTCGAAGCGATTCAGAGCAGAGAGGCTTTATCTTTGATGGAGCTGCTGGCTTCTGTCTGCTCCGAGTCAAGAGGGGTAGGGCTGGCTGCGCCTCAAATAGGCTTGTCTAAACGAATGTTTATTGTGTCTTCCAAGCCGAATGCACGCTATCCCTCTGCTCCTTATCTGGAATCGGAGGTCATGATCAATCCTGTTATTACTGCTCGATCGGATGAGATGGAAAGGGGCTGGGAAGGATGTCTCAGCATTCCCGGTATCAGAGGCGCTGTGCCAAGGCATGCATGGATCAATATCGACTATTATAATAAAAAGGGGTCTTTTGTATCACAGAGATTTAACGGATTTGTAGCAAGAATTATTCAGCATGAATATGACCACCTGGATGGACTCGTCTATTTGGATCGCATTGGAAATACAAGGGATATAATTACAGAGAAGGAATATTATAAGATTGTTTTTAATAGCGGATAGTAGACGTTAAGAGGTGAAAAGCAATGACGAGCTGTTAAGGCAGGGACTCTCATCGCTCTCTTTGCCCTGTTCAGAGGAGATTATCGAACGTTTTCTCCTTTACCTACATGAACTGCAAAAGTGGTCTCGCGTACACAACCTCACATCCATAAAGGAGCCGTCAGAGATTATAAGAAAGCACTTTTTCGATTCTCTGTTGTTTCTTCAAACCATTCCCCTTAACGCCTGTCATATCCTGGACATTGGCAGCGGCGCCGGTTTCCCCGGTTTACCTGTTAAAATTATCAGGCCAGATTTGAAGGTGACTCTCGTTGAGCCGAGACGGAAAAAAGCTTCTTTTCTCAGATATATAACGAATAAACTGAAACCCACTTTAAGCGACGTTATTGTCGTGGAAGAGAGAGTTGAAAATTTAAAAGAGCGCATATCAGGCGTTCTGTATGACGCCGCAGTGGTAAGGGCGCTTTTTTCTGTAAAAGAGTTTATTAGTAGTGTCTCTTCCTGTGTGAAACCGGGAGGCATTATGGCGATGAGTAAGGTGCGGCATGTAGAAAGAGAACTGTCGTACCTTAATGAGTCGGAAAGAGCGGCAGTTACCGTTACATCAACCAAGATTCCGGGTACGGATATGAAACGGTATTTGGTGGTTATCAGGAAAGGAATAGAATACTGAATTGGGGTAGTCACGATTTGGGTGTGAAAAATACACAAGCAAATTCCAGTTTAAAAATGTAAGCATGGGCAGGAAGGATTCTCAGAGAAAATAAGAATAATTTTTCGTAAAGATCATTTCTGAAGGTAGTCGGAGCCGGGTGTGTGACAAAATTTATCACTTCCAGATTTTTAAAATGGTTATATGTTATCCTGATCAATGCATATCAAGAAGCATATAAGCTTTGGAAGTCTGAGAGCAAAGCTGTCTCAGAGATTTTTGGAGATATCTGATTGGCGAAAGAGCGAGAGCGTGAAATATGATATCCATGATGTATTAATGAGCGGCTTTGCGATGATGTATTTTCAGGATCCGTCGATATTGGAATTTCAGAAGAGATTTCAGGATGGAATTCAATGAAACAATCTTACCACCCTGTTTGGAGTAAAGGATATCCCTAAAGATAGCCAGATGAGGGATATAATAGATGAGATAGACAGCAGGGAGCTTGAGGGGTTGTTTGGAGAGTTCTTCAAGCCCCTTCAGAGGGGAAAGTACCTTGAGATGTACCATGTATTGGGCGGTAAATATGTAATAAGTATAGACGGAACAGGTTATTTTGGTTCTGACAAGATACATTGTCCGGGTTGTTTAACGAAGACAACGAAGAAAGGGAAAGTAAGATATGGTTCGAACCTGGCGCTGGTTCATTGTTGAGAGGGAGCGAGTAGAGCAAGCCCTCCCGGATAAGGAATAGTCAACTGTCCGGTAGTATACAATCCTACAAATAGGACGATATACGAGTCTATCGAGGTGAAGGGTGTAGGCCCTGAATCTGCCCCACAGCTCCGAGAAACTTATATTTTGGGAGAGAGCCGATCCTTTCATATCAGGCGCAGGCAACACGGTGGGCGCGCTATAAAGACGAGTGTTCACTGCCCCCCGGGGTCTCAGACAGCATCGAGTAAGACAACGACAACGAAGTAACCGGGCAAGCATCGGAAAGGCCCAAAGGTTTTTGGCGAAACTTCCCGGATCGATGGGATAGTAGCCGAGTATGATTATCCGACGTAAAAGGAGGAGATCAAATTATATACCTGCGATACCAGTACATACCTAAAATCTTGCAACCCAAAACCGAGTGGAGGTGTCAAGAATATTCAATATAGCAGTAGGGTAGAAGCCGCCTATGATAATCAGGACTGCGAATATGAATATGATGATATACTCACCTTTGCGTAAATCGATACTCTCCGCCACTACGGGGTTCGTGAGTGGTCCCATGAAACACTTTCTGTATATCGTTACAAAATAGGCGGTCCCTAAAATGACCGTGGACAGAGCAGCCAGACCGGCGCCTGTATGATTATTTATAACGCTGAAGAGCAGTAAAAATTCAGCGGGGAAACCGCTTGTTCCCGGTATTCCCATGCTCGCCAGTCCGAAAAGAAGGAACATAGCGGACAATAAAGGCATTTTCTTTGCAACGCCGCCAAGGGAAAGAACATCTGTCGAGCCTGTACGCTGATGAAGAAAACCGGTTAACAGAAATAGTCCGCCTGCTACGACCACAAAGTTGAGTAATTGAAAAACTGCGCCCTGAAGTCCCTCCAGGCTCAATGTTGCAATTCCCAAAACCACAAGCCCCACATGGCTGATTCCGGAGAAGGCCAGCATTTGTCTTAAATTGGTCTGAGCCAGGGCGGCAATGGCGCCATAGAGAACTCCCGTTAAGCCTAATATTACCAAAAGCCACTGTAATTCGTTCGCCGCATTCGGTGCAAGGGGTAAAACGAAACGAATCAGACCGTATACCCCAAGCTTCAAGCCGACAATAGTGGCGGCTACAGGAACGCAGCCTTCCAAAGTGATAACCGGCATCCAGGTATGTAAGGGCACGACAGGCGTCTTTACTGCAAAACCAAGGAGGAGCAAAACAAATATCAATGTTTCCGTTTTATGATTTACAGGCGTATTAAACCAGGTCAGATAATCGAAAGTGAGGCCTTCCGGGAAATTTCCGGTATAGGCCGCATGATTGAGGGCAAGTAAAACGAAGCCGAACAAAAGAGGTACTCCGCCCACCATCATGAAGAGAGTGTATTTGACTGCCCCGTAACGACGGTTGGGGCCTGTTCCCCAAAGACTGTTCAGGAGAAAGAGAGGCAGAAGAATAAGCTCCCAGAAAAGGAAGAAAAGAAGACCGTCAAGGGAGCAGAAGATACAGAGAGTCGAGCTTTCGAGCAGAAGGAGAAGGCTGAAGTAGAGACGAGGCATGTGGCGCTTTGTTCTCCATGAAGAGATTATAACGCCAACAAACAAAATTGTGGTTAACGGTAAAAAGAGCACTGAAATTCCATCTACTCCCATAACATAGGCGGCATTTATGGTCGGTATCCACTCTGCCCGTTCGACAAACTGAAATCCCTGCACATTCGGATCGAAGTTGAGCAAAATATATAATGAAAACACAAGATCCAGAAGAGCGGTAAAGAGGGCGATCCACTTGGCGTGGTCTGCTTTGGGCCATACCCATGTCAATATCGCACCCAATGGGAGAGAAATAATAAATAGACTGATAATGGGAAATGTCGAAGGAATCATCTCCATGTTTAGTGCGCTCCTCCCGTTTTTTCCGAAAAACCATAAATTTCATTTAATGGTTCCAATGATTTTTCTATCAACTCCAGCCATGGCTCGGAGAAAAAGCCCGTACCCACAATAATGACAAACAGAGTCGCAGTAATGACAAACTCGGGACCTGTCATTTTGGCGATCGTCCGGGGTTTCATTTTTTCGTCTGAAGGAGCCAAAAAAGCGCGCTGAAAGGCCCATAACAGAAATCCGGCGGCAATGACATTGCCAAGGGCTGCTGAAATCGTTACCACAGTACCGAAACGCTCGATTGCGCCTTCCATTAACAGATGGGCAGCGTCAAAGCCCGGTGTGCCCGGCATCCCGACGATTGCAAGACCGGAGACAAAAAAAGTAACTCCTATAAAAGGAATTCTGTCGAACAAACCTCCTAACTGTTTAAACATTGTTGTCCGTGTGCGTATGTAAATGAGACCTGTCATGAACAAAAGGGACGAAGTGGCCAGGCCGAAATTGATGGTGAGAAGTACTCCTCCCTGAAAGGAAAAGGGGTGGAGACTTAAAAGACCTATCATTACGATTCCCGTGTGGCTGATTACGGCAAAGGCCATCATACGACGGAGGTTCTCCTGCAAAATAGCGATTAATGCAGCGTAAAAGATACCAACTACGGAAATAATCAAAAGAAAGGTCTGCCAGTCCACCACTGCTTGAGGGAGTAAGGGATATACAAAACGAAGCAAGCCGTATATACCTGTTTTTAAGCCGAGAAGTATTGTCGGGGCGACTGCAACATTTCCGAACTCCGCAGCAAGAGGCAACCATCCGTGCAACGGGAACAAAGGAATACGGATGGCGAAACCATAAAAAAGCATAAAAAATATCCAAGGCTGATAAAAAGTTGAAACCGTGCTTTTCTGCAACTCGATGAGATCGAAACTCCATACACCGTTATGAGCCTGCGAATACTGCCACCCCATTAATAAGGTACCTAAAAAAAGCAACAACATTCCGCTGCCCATAAACTGCAGGTAACGGATAAAGGCCAGATCCTTCTCTTCCGAAGTCGCCCAACGCCATAGCAGATAGCCGCAAAGCACCAGTTGCGCCACTGAAATCAGAACAAAAAGCATGAGGTCAAGAGTGACAAAAAGAGCTATCAGATTGCCCTGGAGAGATGTCAGTATGCTTTGAAAATTATAGTGCGGCTTCAGGCTTCGCACAGGGCCGTAAATGGAAATTATAAAAATCAGAAAGTTGCCCAAAAGCAGAAACAACACACTGATACCGTCGACGGCGGCATGGTAATTAATGGCCCCGAACAATGGCAGGAACTCACGAAACTGGAAAGCGATCGTCTGGTGGTCATAAGTTCGATAGAGAATGAGAGTCAATAACAGTTCGATAAAAGTCAGAGATATGGCCGGTACAAGGATCCATTTGCTGTTTTTCATGATTCGCAGCACGACCAATCCTATTACAGGCAATACCTGCATAACGCCCAATATGGGAAAACCAATCTGTAAATGCCAATCAATAATCTGCATATTTTATAAGTAAAGCTGTCAGCCCTTAGCCCTCAGCGTTCAGCTTAAATTTACTTCAAAGTCAATCGATAATCGTTAATTACTATATTGTATAACCACTATCAGGGTTACTACAATAATTAGCCAGAGATATCTTGGCTGACTTAACAGTCCATCAATGCGATGGAGATAACGTCCTGTTTTTAACAATACGTTGACCAGTCCTTCACCGCTGCCTTTTAGTACAAGCTGATCTTCGAACCAGTGAAGTATAATGGCTAAACGTTCCATCGCAGCCCCCAGTATGCCACGGCCCTGTGGCAAAATCGCGCCCGATGGCGCATGCCCTCTTTTACGCTCTTCGTAATCGGAGAGAGAGGTAATTGCATTGATTTGGGCAGGCAGACCGACAATTTTGTTGATAACTCTTTCGTCGAACTGCTTCAATTCAAGGGAGAGAGACTCTACCGGTCGCACAACCAGCCAATCGGAAATATTATCGAGCCAGAATCGCTGTAAAGCCGCAGTCAGGATCAGCTTACGATTACGCAGCCATGGAGGTACTATTCTGGAGGGACGACTCACCAGGTGATTGAATGAGGGAGCGCTCAACATCTGATAACTGCGCCAAACAGCATGGGCCAACATATGTATAAAAGCGAATAAATACCATCCCATCGAGATTGAAATAAACATAACTGCTACATGAGCGATAGTCGAAAAGATCAGAGCGGTTTTAATATCGGTTTGAACCATGCCTCCGAGCCAGCCGTATAACAGAGTGAGAGAACCTGTCATCAGCAGAACCATCTGTATTCCGACGAGAGGCTCTGCTGCTCCATGTAAACGGAGCAAGAGAAAAACGCCTGCGTGAATCAGCAAAGCGCCGTAAAAAATCGCGCTCGACGGCGTAGGCCCTTCCAGGGCGCGAGTAATCCATGAGGTGAAGGGTATCTGCGCCGATTTTACAATTGCGGCAAGAACAAAGCCAGAGAGAATCATACTGCTCTTTACAGGCGACAGAGTCACTGCTTTCTCTGTAAAGCCGGCCCAATCGGTATCGCCCAACCAAAGATAAGAAAGAATCAGGGAGAGTATAAATCCGGCGTCTCCGATACGATTGGTGATAAACACACGTGTGGCCTGTCTGCCGGGAATGGGGCGGTCATAGGCATAAGCAATAAGGAGATAAGAACACAGGCCCGCCAGTTCCCATCCGACAAAGGCAGTCAATGCGTTACCTGAGAGCGTAATAAAAAGCACTGCCGACAGAAAGAGATTCAGGAGCATAAAAAAACGCTGAAATCCGGCCTCGCGATGCATATATAATGTAGAAAAACGCATCGTCAGAAACAGGAGCAGGCAAAAAAGCGCGGCCGTCGTTATACTGAAGAGATCTATAAGTATCGCCAGAGTTATATTCAAATCTCCGCTTTCAAACCACCGATATATCTCAATGTAGCCGGGCCATTGATCTTTGAAGCCCTTTAAAGCGGCCCAGGCAAGAATGAGCAATACAACAGCGGCATTGATCAACGTAATCGTGCCGGTAGGCTTCTCTCCCGATTCGCCGCGATTAAATCCGAACCATATGCTCAAACCAATGAGAATACCTGTAAACAGGGGCAAAAACAGAACGATTTCAAATAACCGGTCAAACATTATGACCTCCGGCCGTTTCGATTAAAGCAGGCGGCAGTGGATTGCGGATTCCATTATACCACTGTACGGAATTTTGTACTTTCTCCATGGGGCGTAACTCGGATTCCCATTTTACGAATCCCTTCCCTGCAACAAACAGACTGATTTCCCCTGTCTGTGGATCCATGACAGCTACATGGAGCCACTCGTTCCCGACCAACTCCTTTATGACAGGCTGTTTATTATATATCGCTCCAATACAGTCTGTGGTTTGTTCAACAATAACCAGAAGGCGCATGGCTTCATGAATTTCTATCATCTGACGGGGTAAGCCTGTCCGCAGATCGGAACCTGCGCCTTCCATTACGCCAAACATACCTGTCAGGTTATGCATTATTTTGGTTCCGCAGCCAAACTGATCATTATTTACAGTGGAAAAGTAGTACTCCAGATTTATTCCCGCTCCAACGGGGCCCGCAGCCAGCAAAATTCCCTCCACTATGGAACCTTCGGGATCTATGGTGGGATCGTAAGAAATCAGGAACATTCGTCTGTCAAAAAAGGCGCCCTGTGTATTGGCGCGTCTGCCGATAAAGGCCACGGCATTCGTCGCATGACCAAGCTCGGGACGGGCCTGGCTGAAATCCATTGAACGGTCCAGTACATGATGAAAAGCTGTATCGGGCTTCATGTTCACAGAGGCCGAAGCGAATCGTCGACTCCGTTCATGGGCCGATAAGGCGCAGGCGCGATCGAGTTTTTTTCTCAGCACATGAAAAGATTCCTGAAAGGTCTTCGGAATCTTATCTAAATCGAACCATGAGATTCGGTCATGGCAGGTATTGTGTTCGGACCCGACAAACCAGGTGTCATCAGGTATTTCGATCCCCCGCTCGTTCAATATTCGGCGAACCTCTTTACGATTCGCCATTGCGGCAAAAACCCTTGCATTGGGACCGCCGTGTCGACCACTGCAGGCGCCGCAGTCGTAAGCACCCAGATGGGGATTGTTCTGGCTGTTCGATCCGTGGCCCGCTAAAACAACAAAAGGGGCAAACCCTTTTGTCAAACCTATTAGTTTTAACAAATTGCCTATCCGGTCCGCCTGCTCTGTATCGGTAAATCCTTCTCGCGGTGCCTCAACGGTTGCAGGAACATCGGTCTCGGCCGTTATCTTTATATCGGTAAGCAATATCATGTCAAACCATTGCTTCAGTTTCTCGCTCAAACTCCCCAATCGGCCCGGAGCAAATAACTTTCCCATCAGGATGAACAGTACGAAAGGCGACAGCAACAGTATCAGGAAAACGGAGCTCACAAGATTTCTCCTGATTTCCTGATGCAACATATCTTTTAATCTGATTCTGTTGGAACGTCTTTTGTCGTGCAGCTCTTTTAAGCTCTCCGTTTGGGCGACTTCATTTACCTGGTGAGAAGGTGTAACAACGATGGGACAAAGCGGGGTGACTCCCTTATCGTCCAGACCTTGCCAGTTCATAGCCACTCCAAAGAATCCCGCAGCTCCCATAGTCTCAACATTCGGATCCAGCTCTTCCAGATGCCGCCTTATACCCTCTTCACGATCGTCCATGCAAAATACGATTTGTCCGCTCGGTCTCGATTCGCGAACTCTCCATCGTCCCCGCCCCCTGTTGTTTGCAAGGGCGTTAAAAATCTCTTCCCTGTAGTTGCGTTCATATGCTCGGAGCCAGATGTAACTGCCCTCTTCCGACTGCATACGATCTATACAAAGGAAAATCTCCTCTATTTGGCTGCGATTCAAAGCCGAAATAAAACAGGCGGGCAGTCCCAAATGCTGGGCCAGTCGAAACAGACGCCAGGCGCTTCTATATACACTATAGCCATCAGGTTTGTCCGCGGAAGGCGATTGCCGCCACGTCCAAATCATGTCCGCAAGATTTCTCCACTCTTCGCTTACTCCGGTATCGCTTGCAGTAACCTCCAATAAACTGCCGGCAAGATTAATTAAATATTCCGGTAAAGGTTCATTGAACAGACTGTAACGCACCATGAACTCGGAACGGTTATGCCTGAAGTACCAACGTAAAACATCAAGACGAGCTTCGATACGCCACGTTCTGCTGCAAAGTCTCTGGGCGTATAAACGTTCCAGAATCAAACGAACGGCAAGATAGTCGGTCATATTGACTCTGGCGTTAAATCCCTGATAACCGGGATGCCCGGCATGCCAGTTAAACATACCACTCCAGCCGGGAAGCTCCAGCGCCAGAAGTTGTAAATAGTGGGCCTGAGATTTTTTTGGAACTCCGATACGCTTTAACTCATATATAATCGTATCCAAAGGATCCTCGGGGAGATTCGATATTTCATCGTACCAGTCCCATATATCTTCGAGAAACCATGCAGGATCGTTGATCACATGGGAGCGCCAACAGTCATAAAAACCTCTGTTCTCCTCACCCGGATGCCAGCTTGCAAGCCCCAGATCCAGGAATAACGCCAAATGGCGTATCAGTGCAGGTCGCAGTTCATCGAATATATCTTTGCCGGTAACTGCCTGGAGAAAACCTCTTAGTGTGCTCTTTGTTCCCACCTTATCGATTAACTGTGACAAGAGGCGTTCCGATTCTTTACGTACCAGTTGGCGTATTAATAACTGATCCGGCTGACTGACCTGTTCCTTTTGCAACAGTTCGCTCAACATCCGATCTGCACGTTCCGCAGAAAGATCGGTAATGTCTTCGGGGTGCAGTATAAAATGTTGAAGGTCAAGTGATTGCAGACAGGCCTGCCACAAATCGCTTATTACATTATATTCCTCTTCCGATTCGCCACAGTTACGGGCGTTTTCAAAAAGAAGCTTCGCTTTCTCTTCAGGCACGTCGTTATGAACGGTAGTAAGGGCCTGTTGTTCTTCTATTTCCCAAGGGAGTTGTTGGGCGTTAATGGCTCTAATGTCATAGAGCAAAACAGCAATATAAATATCGATACGGTAAAGCTGAATTCTTTTGTAATGTAAAACGCTCTTCTCCGAATCCAATTCATCGTCGCCGGTAAGTACGGTTTTCAGATCGTCTATATTGATACGCTCCTGTCGAAAATACTCCCGAAACTGCTCTACAGGCAAATAACCTCGTGCTCCCGTTACTTTATAAGCTTCTTCTATCGCCTTTGGGAAGGGAAAATGCTGAAAACCGTGAAGCGTGTTGTGGTGGACAAAATCTTTTATAGGCGCCTGACCTGGAAGGATATGGTCCAAATGTTCTATCGCTTCGATTATTTCTTCACGAATATCTCTCTTTTCGTTGGTTATTTCCATAATTATTGAAAGAGGCGACTTAATTCTTCCACTGCGGGGTTAATAATATGTAACAATCCCGCCGGGAATATGCCGATAGACACAGTAAAGGCCGTTAAGGCGCCTGCCGTAAACATCTCTGTCTTTCCAAGGTCGCGAACATGGAGCATCTTCTCACTGACAGGGCCGGTAAAAAGGCCTACGATTGTTCGAATAGCATAAGCAGCACTGATTAAGACTCCCACACTTAATACAATAACCACCCAGCCCCAACGCACAAAACCGCCCAACAGGGCGTGCAGTTCCGCAACGAAACCGGCAGTGCCGGGCATTCCCACGGCAGCGAATAACGCTAGTATTGTAAAAAAGGCAAAGCGGGGGGTGGTTCGTACAAGGGAACTATAGTCCCTGATATCGCGAGTATTAGTTCGTTCGTATAATAAACCGATCAGAAAAAATAAAGCTCCTGCTACAAAACCGTGCGCAGCCATCTGCATAACAGCACCGGTCAGACCGGTAACATTTAGGGTTGCTATACCCAGCAGAACGACTCCCATATGACTTATCGATGAGTAGGCGATCATCGCCTTAAGGTCGCTCTGCCTCCATGCAAGAAGCCCTCCGTATATGAGGCTGATCAAAGCCAGAGCCGCCAGTGGGTTCTGCAAGCTCATTACACCGGCGGGCAACATTTCCGCAGCTCTCAGTAAACCGTAGGAACCCATTTTCAACAATATTCCGGAAAGAAGAATACTTACCGGACTGGGCGCCTCAACATGAGCCAAAGGAAGCCAGCCGTGAATAGGGAAAACAGGCATCTTTACGCCAAAACCAATCAGGAAACCCAAAAATATCCACAACTGTTTATGCTCTGTCAGAAGTCGCGCCCCCTGAGCCATTGCTTCCATTTCGAATGTGTGAGAGGGAAGGCTGTCATACAAGACAAGCATGGCGATCAGTAAAAAGACGGACCCCCCGAAGGTATATAAAACAAAGTTCAATGCAGCACCGTGACGACGGCGTCCGCCCCAGCGGTCGATCAGGAAAAAGAGCGGAATCAGAGTCATTTCCCAGAACACATAGAACAGAACCCAGTCCTGAGCCAGAAAAACGCCGAGCATGGCTGATTCGAGAAAGAGCATTAAGAAGTAATATCCCTTCACACGCTCCGAAATACTCGATGATGCCAATATGGAAACAAGACACAGCAGGGCCGCCAAGATAATCATTGGAAGAGAAAAGCCGTCTACTCCCACGATATAGGCCATTCCCATTCTGGGATTCCATTTCACATGCTCCGTCAGGCTTGTCAGGTCGGGAGTGTTTATAAGAGATAATGTCAGTACAAGAGTCAGCGAAGAGGTCAGTAACGCCACGGCGCGCACCCAATTCGGCCGCTGCGACGGTATCGATATAATTACGAGAGCCCCTAAAAGGGGTAACACGATTAGTGTGGATAGAAAATGCATGTCATAGATTTTACAGAGCTCACCACAATAAAATTAAGTATTTTAAAGTACTCGCTATGATACCAGGCAAATGGGAAAAAAGGCAATCGATTCGCCAAGTTAAATTAATGTAAATTCGAATATCTCCTATGTTGAACCTTAAGGGTTGACTCAAAAATAAATTCGCATTAAAAGGTGACACCCTCACATCATCTTTGATTGCACTTCAATCGCAAAATCCTCAACATAGCGCTGCTATGCCTGCGGTTTTGCTCATTCAGTGCATCCAAATATAATGCAAATCTGTCTCTTTTAATTATGAATTTATTTTTGAGTCAACCCTAAAGACTGTATGCATGAGTGGAAAGGTAACATCATTTACCAACATAAAAACCTGAATGGTAATAGTTAGCCCAACTTCCGCATTGAAAAAGCAGAAATAGCCCTCAAAGGCAGAATATTTGACCTGTAATCCAATAAAAACAAGCAGTTAGAGATGCGAATTTTATTATAGGGACGAAAAAATAATCAGCAATTTCCGGTAAAAAAAGGAAAGCATGAGTATCAAGGATTTGCGTAGAAACTAAAAATAATTTTTCGTAAAGAGCAGTTCTGAAATTAGCAGGAGCCGGGCGAGTGACAAATTTTGTCACATCTAGATTTTTTAAACCCTTATATGTTATCTTGATCAATGCATATCAAGAAGCATGTAAGCTTTGTAAGTCTGAGAGATAAGCTGTCGGCGAGATTTTTGGAGATACCGGATTGGCGAAACAGAGAAAGTGTGCAATATGAGATTCATGATGTGTTAATGAGCGGATTTGCGATGATGTATTTTCAGGATCCGTCGATATTGGAATTTCAGAAGAGATTTCAGGAGGGTTTGCAGAGGAACAATTTAGGTACGCTGTTTGGAGTAAAGGAAATTCCTAAGGATACTCAGATGAGGGAAATAATAGACGAGATAGACAGTAAGGAGCTTGAGTCGTTGTTTATGGATTTCTTCAGGCCGTTACAGAGGGGCAGGTTTGCCTGTTTATCATGATTTCTTTGAAATTGTTTACTCGAAATCGGAGGGTTTTGACCTAAAGGAGACAATTTTTAGCCGATTGCATGATTTTGTTATAGCCTTTGCCTTGTAAAAAAATTTATCCCGGCCTTTTCAGGCTAATTTCTATATCCATCGAGAATTGCTGAGGAACAGGCAGATGTCTTGATTTTTCTCTATAGCTTATCTATAATATTTCACTGATCTATAATATTCCACTGATCTATAATATTCCACTGATCTATAATATTCCACTGATAACGAAAGAGATTTCATATTAAAACATGAAATCTCTTTCGTATAACTTCCATTAAGGAGTCTATTATATGGCAGAGAACCACGATACCGGTGCGCCGGCAGAAAAGAGCGAACAGAAACAAAATGTCAATAAAATGGAAAGTGAGAATATAGCCGTTCCTGCCCTTACTACAACAACAGGCGCAATAGTAGGCGGAGTGGCTACGGCGGGGCCTGCTATAACGGTTGCAGGAACAGGCGGATTGACCGGTTATGCAGCAGGTCTTTCCACCTTGATTGCACATGCCGGCTGTAAAATAGCGGCCGCAAGCACACTGTCCGTTGTTGCGGCAGGGCCTGTGATAGGAGGGATTGCAGGTTATACCCTTTACAGAGCTTTAAAGAGATAGGTTTGGGATTTACAATCAATTAAAAAACAGCAGTCAGCTATCAGCGGTCAGCTAAGGAAAGAATTGATGTTATGCTAATAATAAGCTTCACCTTATGGGTGAATCTGTTTTGAACCATAAAGTGTTTCAATGAAAGAGCTGACAGATGATGGCTGACAGCTAAATGCTGTTTTTAGTTATTTACTATTGACGATTGACTATTTTGGGGGAAGGGACATACAATATAAAACTGGTCAGATGGATTGAGTACAAATGCTCGTGGTCCGGAGTCTGCTTTAAAAGGAGCTTATTTATTATCCTAACTAAAAACAGCTATCAGCGGTCAGCCTTCAGCTAAGGAAAGAATCGATGTGATGCCAATAATAAGCTTCACCTTACAGGTGAATCTGTTTTGAAACCTAAAGTGTTGCTAATGAAAGAGCTGACAGCTGATGGCTGACAGCTAAATTCTTTTTTTAGGATCATTTTCTGTGAACCTCTTTTTGTCCTAAACCATCCTCTGACCGCAAGTTGCTGTGAATTTATACAAAAAACTATCCACGGAATCATTTTATTCATAAAGGCAAATCAGGGAGGTTTAATAATGGATGTAAATGAAATCGCTAAACTCAAACGTCTTGTTAATGGTATTGGAACTGACGAGAAAAAAGAACCTGTAACCGAACCGCCTTCAGGTTTGGAAACAGACCGTCAGGAATATTCAGAGGTATTTAATGAAAAAACTGATTCCATAATGGAAGCTCTCTCAAATACAGAAAGAGGAATCAGGAGCGCCATAGATGAGAAATTTCAACTCTTATCGGAAAAATCGGACAAACCGCCGGAAACAGGTGTTCAGGAAGATGTAAAAGTTTTTATGGACCAAATAAAGGGGCTTCTCCATGAGCTGACTGACAAATCAGAGGCAGTACCTAAATCCGAACTCGAAGAAATTCATAATTATGTGATAGAAAAAACTCTGAAAGAGGTGGATGAAAGCATACAAAGAAGTTTTGGCTCCTTTACGGAAAAAATCGACGCCCTTTTGGATAAAATCGACAAACTGTCAGAACAGAAGGCTGCGATACAACCAAAACCCGGCGATGAATCTGAGCATACATCCGAAACAAAGGGAAAATTAGATGAAATAGAGAGCAGAATGAAAGCTTTAGAGAGCAGATTGGATAATAACTTTCAAAGTCTGGCCTCGGAAATAAAAGGGGACATTCAGTCACAGGCCGCTTCTATAAGGGAGGGAATAACGGCAATGATTCATTTTCTCATCGCACTGAGCAAATAGGTTGACATGAAATCTTCCGAGAGACGTCAGGAAAAT
The DNA here is from genome assembly GCA_029001845.1 of Candidatus Magnetocorallium paracelense. Taxonomy (GTDB): domain Bacteria; phylum Nitrospirota; class Thermodesulfovibrionia; order Thermodesulfovibrionales; family Magnetobacteriaceae; genus Magnetocorallium; species Magnetocorallium paracelense. The sequence goes on from JAREWP010000033.1 coordinate 261,300, forward strand.
ATATTCAGAAATTTTTTCGAGTTCAGCCCTATAGGCATGGCTCTGGTCGATTTTGACTTTAAACTGAGAAGAGTCAATCCAAAAATATGCGATCTCTTTGAACACACTTTTCAGGAATTTACCGCCCTCGCTGTCTCAGATATAATTGATGACCAATATTCAGATTACTACATCTCACAGCTCGATAAACTTTCAAAAGGAGAGATCGAAATATTTAAAACAGAGAACCCTTTTATAAGGAAAAACAAGGGGATATTCCATGGCGTTTTTACTGCCATGGTCATTCGTGACGAAAGTGGTGTTATAACGAACATTTTAATATTAATTGAAGATATAACCGACAAAAAAGTTTCCGAACTCAGATTGGAGTCCATAAATAATCTCAATGCCGTTATAAACGATCTCCTTCAAATCCCCATGCAAAACATTCCTTTACAGGACCAACTGGACCAGATACTATCCATTCTCATTAACACTCCTCATTTCCCTACAAAGGAGATGGCTGCCGTTTTTCTTGTTGACGAAGGGAGTGACAATATGACAATGCAGGCATCGGCAGGTCTCTTTAAAGAACCGAAAGAGAAGTGCTCCAACCTGCCGGTCGGTGCATGTCTCTGTGGAGAGGTGGCGAAAAATGGTAAGGCTCTCTTTACAGGCATTGAGGATTATATACCGGGAGAAAATCACTGCAACGTCGAGCCTCACGGTAAATATATTGTTCCCGTTAAATCGAAGGGCATGGTTCTCGGGGTTCTTTCTGTTTATCTTAGTAAAGATCGAAAAAGAGAAGATTATGAAATGGAGTTCCTCCAGTCCGTAGCCAATATAATAGCCGGCATTATTGAGCATATGCGGTCAGAAGAAATAATTAAAACCTCTCTTAAAGAGAAAGTAGTGCTTTTAAGAGAGATTCACCACAGGGTGAAAAATAATCTACAGATTATTTCAAGTCTTCTTGGTCTGCAATCGAAAAAAATTACAGATGAGGCTGCCTTTAATATGTTTTTGGACACTCAGAGCAGAGTCAAATCCATGGCCTTAATCCACGAAAACCTCTATCAGTCCAATGACCTGGCCGGATTGAGGTTCGACAGATATATCAAGGAGCTGGCCGGGGATCTCTTTGCAACCTACAAGCTGCCGGCGACGACGATAAAATTCGACGCTCAAATGGAACAGATATCCCTCGACATAGACACTGCCATTTCATGCAGCCTGGCGATTTGCGAAATTATCTCGAACGCCCTTAAGTACGCCTTTTCTCAAACAAAAAACGGCGTAATAAGCGTACATTTAAAACAAATGGCGCAAGACGAGTTTTCTTTAATAATTAAAGACAATGGTGTCGGCTTACCCGATGATTTCGATATAAAAAAAACCAAATCACTGGGCCTGCAATTGGTGAACGATTTAATCGTAAGGAAATTAAAAGGCGCCTTGGATATCGATGGCAAAGACGGAACAACATTCAATATGACATTTAAGGCATTAAAGTACAAAAAGAGATTGGATATAAATAATTAACAGGCAATGATTTTTTTTGGCAGACCAACGATCCCTGTGAACAGTGACGAGACTTTAATTAAGGAGGTAACAAATGGCTAAAGCCGGAGGTGTGAAAGTATTAATTGTTGAAGACGAAATCATAATAGCAAGGGAGATAGAGGATAACCTGACAGATATGGGTTATACTGTTCTCGATATAGTTTCAAATGGTAAAGATGCCGTTGAAAAGGCGGAAGAGCTGCAACCGGATATAATATTTATGGATATTATTCTGGAAGGCGACATGACAGGCATAGAGGCCACAATTGAAATAGAGAAGCGAATGAGCGTGCCTGTGATATATCTTACCGCTCATACGGACTTGGGTACATTAATGGAGGCCAGGGAGACGGAACCTTACGGATATATAACAAAGCCTTTTAACAGAAAAGACCTATTGGTGTCGATCGGCATGGGACTTTATAAGCACAGATCCGATATGAAAACAAATGCAATGAGTTCGACAATTAAACTGTTGTTGAGCTCGCAACCGGTCAATGAAAGGCTGGATCTGTCGCTGGATTATATATTTTCCGTTCCAAATCTCGTTATTAAATCAAAGGGCGCTGTATTTGTGGTGAAGGACGAACCTGATACGCTTATCCTGGCGACTCATCAAGGTCTCAACGAAGAGACACTGAATAAAATCAACAAAATCCCCTTTGGAAAATGCCATGCAGGAAAAGCCGCTTCAGAAGGCGCCATTATACAAACCGAGGAGACTGACGAATGCTTTGGCCCCGGTCAGGAAGAGGGAGAGTCCTGCGGTCACTATTGTGTTCCCTTTATCCATCATAACAGAATCATCGGCGTGATGCATCTTTTCATGGAAAAGGGTGTAAAAGCAAGTAAAAGGGACGATGAATTTTTTACATCGATAGCGGATATACTGGCGATTTTGTGTCAGATGTAGTGATCACCTGAAAGTGGCGACAAAGGGAGTATAATCAAAAAACCGGCAGGAGAAGCGAATTATATGAAAAAAAACGACAAATATGTATGCCTTGGTTGCGGATATATTTACGATCCTGCAAAGGGCGACAGGAAACAGGGCGTTCCCGAGGGGGTAGGTTTTAACGATCTTCCGCCGGAATGGAAATGTCCCCTATGCAAAATAAGAAAAGAGGCTTTCAGGGTCTGGTAAGCCTATCGGTTTCGTCTTAATCGTACTCTTTAAGATTACAAAAACAAGATGCTCTTTGTCGAATACCCCGCTTAAACAAATATTTTCCCGGGGTTCAGTATATTTTTGTGGTCAAAGAGTTTTTTTATGGCCCTCATTAAGTCGAGCACGCCTGAGTCCAGTTCCATCTCTATATACTTCGCCTTTGTCAATCCCACCCCGTGCTCGCCGGATATCGTTCCGCCAAGAGCAAGCGTTATTTCGAAAACCTTTCTTACAAGCTTTTCCGCCTTTTCAAAGCCCTCGGAGTCATCTTTGTCGGTTAGTATATTGACATGTATGTTTCCGTCTCCTGCATGACCGAAGCAGGCGATCGGAATTCCGCTCGATTTTGATAGTTTGGATATTTCCATAAGGGCGTCGGGGATTTTACCAATGGGCACGACAATATCTTCATTGATCTTGGTAGGGCTGATTTTATAAAGGGCCGGCGATATACCCCTTCTCGCCTCCCAAAGTACATCCCTTGACGCCTCGTCTTCCGCCAGCCTTACACTTCCCCGGAGCTCATTACAAATTACGGATATTTTCTCGGCTTCCTGCATGATGGCCTTATTGTTTCCGTCAAGCTCGATCAACAGGGCGGCATCGGCGTCGGAGGGCAGACCGATCGGTCTGTATTGATTCACCACACGTATGGTTGTCCTGTCCATAATTTCCATGGTCCTGGGAATTGCGCCCGATGCAATTATCTTAGACACGCTCCTGCCGGCGTCTTCCAGACTTTTATAAAAGACCAGAAGGGCGACAACCGATTCCGGTATTGGGAGTATTTTTAGTCTTATCTTGGTAATCAGAGCAAGCGTTCCTTCCGAGCCGATAAGCAGACGCTTCAGGTCGTATCCGACAACTCCTTTGGCTGTTTTTATACCGGTTTTGATCACCCTCCCGTCGGGCAGCACGGCTTCCAGTTCCATCACATAATCTCCTGTAACACCGTATTTCAGAGATCTTGCGCCTCCTGCATTTTCGGCCACATTGCCGCCGATTGTGCAATAATTCATGCTCGTCGGGTCGGGCGGATAAAAATACCCGAATGGCGCCAGTTCCTTCTGAAGCCTCCCGTTAATGACACCCGGTTCGACAACGACATTCAGGTTTCCTGTATCGATGTCCAGTATCCTGTTCATTCTCTCCATACTTATAAGAATGGACTTACCTGAAGAAGGCGTGGAACCTCCGGTCATACCCGTGCCGGCGCCTCTTGGTACGAGCCTGAAATTGTTATCATAGGCGAATGCGCAAATTGCCGAGACATCGTTTACATCGGCAGGCCACACAACGGCAGCAGGCGAGAGATTGATTCCCGATGCGTCATAACCGTAACAAAGGAGATCCTCTTTATCCATTGAAAACTTGTCCGGTGCAAGTATTTTCCCCAATCTTTTCATGCTGCCTCCTCAGCCATCTCCATGGAGACGACACTGGACACGCCTGACTCTTCGGCCGTTATCCCATATATGTAATCTGACGCCTCCATCGTTATCCTGTTGTGCGTTATCACAATAAACTGTATGTTCCTGGAAAGCTCCTTTAACATATCTTTGAATCGTCGTGTGTTGGATTCGTCCAGGGCGGCGTCCGCCTCGTCAAGTATACACAGTGGAGTCGGTTTTATCAAGAAGCCGGAAAAAATAAGCGCTAAAGCGGAGAGCGTTTTTTCACCTCCTGAAAGAAGGTTTATATTTTGCAACTTCTTCCCCGGCGGTTGAACGACGATATCGATACCTGATTCCAAAATGTTGTTAGGTTCCAAAAGCACCAGCTCAGCCTTACCGCCTCCAAAGAGCGATTGGAATGTCTTGCCAAATGTTTCATTGAGTATCGTAAAGGCGTCTCTAAGTCTCTTTCTCGTGGTGGAGTTGATCTTTGCAATCGCCTCTTCCAGTTCTGCAATAGATTTTGAGATATCCTCCTGTTGGGTCAGGAGAAAGTCGTATCTCTTTTTTAGCTCGTCATACTCCTGAATACTTGCCATATTGACAGGCCCCATGGCGTCTATCTTCTTCTTCAACTCGTCCAGCTCTTCCTCTTCACCCTCCTCAAGGGGAGGAACCTCAAAAGAAGCGATCTCCCGACCAAAATGATCTTGCACGTTTTTTTCTATAGCTTCCATTCTGACTCTGGCTTCGGCCAGGTGTATTTCGACCTCGTTGGCCTTCTGCTTCAATGTATCTGTCTCGTTTCGCAAATTCTTTATGTTCTGATCTTTATCATAAAGAATCGTAGACTTGTTATCGAGGAACTCTTTCTCGGACTTTATTGTACTCTTTTGATTGTCTGCCTCCTTTATTCGGTCCTTAACTTCTATGTTCTTCGCCTCGATAACCTCTCTGTTTTCCTTCGACTTATTCTTTAAGCTCTCTGTCTCCATATCTATTTTCTCGATTCTCTCCCTGGTAAAATCGATTTTCCTGTTTAGAGATGTCTGCTCGATTCCGGCGGCCCTCAACCTTTCCTTCTCTTTGGTAAGTGTCATCTTTATGTCAGTAAAAGCGGAACGTAACTTTCCGGCAAGAGCGCTTTTTTCCGAAATATCGTTGCGAAGCTTTTCAGAGGCATTCTCGATTTCCAGTTTATTTTTTCCGATTCTGTCAAGGGCTGCTGCTCTCTCTTTCCTCCTTTCGCTGTAAACGTTCATATCTTTTTCAGCCTCGCCGATTTCTATGGTAAGGTATCCGATCTTTTTTTCCAGCCTCCCCTTTTCGTCTGACTCCTTGTCCATCTTCACCTTGAGCCCGGAAGCCTCTTTTACAATAACGGCTCTTTTCGTCTCCACCTCCTGAAGCTTCTCTCTTTTGTCATCTCTTTCGGAATGGAGGTCCGCAAGCTTCTCCTCTATCTCCTGAACTCCCTTGGATTGTGATGTAACAGCGGCTTCGAGCTCCCTGATTTCTCTGATATGTCTCAATATATTGGTTCCTGTTCCGGTAAAAACCATTCCCGACGGCTCGATGACATCTCCCTCTGTTGTAACATAACATAAGGAGGAATTCCCCTTTGTCGAGCCGGCCATATGAAATTCGATCGCTTCGTCAAGACTGTCGACAATTCTGATGTTTTCGAGAATAGAGGCGATAATTTCAGGAAACCGGCCTTTGACTTTGTCCCCGATTTTTACTCCCAAAGGCGATGAACCATTTCCTCTTTTTTCAGCCGCCATATCGGGAGCGGTAAAAGCTCTTCTCTCTTTGGAATGCTTCTTGGAGTAGCCGACAACCGCTTTGAGAGCTTCCCTGTCTTTTACGACTACGCCTTTGAGTCTGACTCCCAGGGCGCTTTCCACAGATACTTCATACTCTACAGGCACATCCATAATCTCGGATATAAGGGCAACGACCTCTATATCGTCGGGCATAGAGAAGGTTCCTCTTTCATTCATCTTAATCTCGCGCAACGATTTCAGCCTCGCTTTATTAGACGCCAGCTCCTCCCTTGCTGCCGATATAGTGTTTCTAAGTTCCTCTACGGAGTCATCGAGTTCGTCTATATCGGAGGCAAGAGATTCTCTCTCCTCATTTGAAAGAGAGATCGCCCTCTCCTTTTCGTTCAGTTCCTTCCCGATCGTATCGAGTCTTTCGTCCAGTTCCTTTAATGTATTCGAAGCCAGGGACATTGATGTTTCAGAGGAACTCTTTTTGTTTTTCAATGAAGTTATATGCGTTTCACATTGAGATATCTCGTTTTTAATGGAACTTATATCTTCAGAGACCTTGAACAATTCGCGATGTTTCGTTCTAAGTTCCTCTTCAGCGGATTTTATAAATTTTTCCACCGACTGAATACGATCCTCTTCCTTCCTTATCTCTGTTGTAAGGGTTTCTATACTTGCTGCGAGCTCTGCTTCGCTTTTTTGCAATGCTTCCATTTTTGATGCCGTTGAATCCAACTCTTCATGAAACTCCCCCCTCTGACTGTTCAGCCTCTCTATATGGCCTTTAATATTATTGATTTCAGCCTCTCTCAGGGCGATATCTTTTTCAATGGCTGCGATCTCTCGTTCAGCTGTTTGCAGGGCCGCCGTCTTCTCCTCAAGCGTTTTTTCTCTATCCAGCAATTCCAGCCTGCCGCCTTCGGTATCACTCTCCATTTGTGATATAATTGCCGTTTTTCCTGTAATAAGGGAAGAGAGTTCGGCGTTTTCTTTTTCAAGAGACTCATAAAGGGTGAGCAGGTCGGTAAACTCTTTTTTGGCGCTCTTTAACTCGATCAGGTTTCGCCTTTCCGTGAGTTTTTTATATTTCTCGGCCTTTTTGGCCTGTCTGTCCAGAGAGTTGATGGAGCGTCTGACTTCATGGATAATATCATTTATCCTGTTCAGATTGTCTCTTGAACGTTCCAGCTTACCAAGGGCTTCGTGTTTTCTTATTTTATACTTCATTACGCCGGCGACTTCTTCTATTAAAAATCTGCGATTCGTCGGGTTCGCTATTAAAACCTCGCTGATCTTTTCCTGTTCGATAATGGAATAATTTCTCACTTCTAGACCTGTGTCGAGAAAGAGGTCCCTAATGTCCTTCAGGCGATTTCTCTGCTTATCGATATAATACTCACTCTCGCCTGATCTGTACAGCCTTCTCGATACCGTTGTTATCTGATGCCTGTTCCTGCCGTTTTCGGACTCGATGTGATTCATTCCGCTTATATGTAAAACAACCTCGGACATTCCCTTCTGTTTCTTGCCGGCCGTTCCGTTAAATATCACCTCCTCCATTTTCGATCCCCTGAGAGTCCTGGCGTTTTGCTCGCCAAGGACCCACCTGAAAGCGTCAACAACATTGCTCTTTCCGCATCCGTTGGGCCCTACGATACAAGTCATTCCTGGATGGAGAGAGAATGTCGTCTTTTCGGCGAAGGATTTAAATCCGTTTAATACGAGCTTTTCAATTTTCATTATCTGTGCCGGGAATTCCTCATGTAGTCCCAATGTCATTAACTTAAGGAGCAAAGCACCATATCCGCCTTCAGCGGCTAAACTCGAAGGCTCCGCTTCCGTCGGAAGGTGCTTCACCCCTTAAGTTAATGGTATTATCTGTCATCCTGTAAATTAACGATTTTGGCTGATACTCTCTATGCTATATCGTCCTTGTAAATTCCGAGTAAATTTTCAGTCCCTGCACAAATCGCCCAAACCGAATTGTTTACATACGCTTGTCAGCATGCGCAAAACTTTTGCAATGGGCCGTCCGCTCTGTAATCGATGCAAGCGTGTCAGCGGTGCAGGCAAGGATTTATTCTTAATATAAAAGTTGTTGTCGAACCTGTATTTACTTGGTCCCGACTGTACCGGGCCGGAAGGTAGGGTTATGATCAATAACCGATTTTTGACCTTAGGAGTCGATTTCGTTTGCAGGTCAGTTTTCTCTATTATACTCCTGCACGAAAATAATATACAACCTGCCGATTAAATAAATTTTTGCTTGAATTAATTCTATAGGATAAATTAATATATATGCCAACGGCTTTCTGAAAAGTCCAATTTACTTTTTCAATCCTTAACGTTCTATATCTAAACACAAACTTATTTTTTAAACTACACTAATCCAGGAGGTACTTATGGGTAAAAAGTATGACACACCCTTGCTTGACGATCTTGAAAGTGGTGTATTCCCGAGCTTTGTCACTGAAATGAAAAGAGCAGCGGAACAATCCGAATATGCAAACGATCTGCTGGGCCAGTTGGAACTCTCTTTTAAAGAGAATCTGACCCACTGGAAGCATGGCGGTATCGTCGGCGTCAGAGGATACGGCGGAGGCGTTATCGGAAGGTATTCCGATATTCCCGATCAGTTCCCCGGAATCGCTCACTTCCATACGGTCAGAGTAAACCAACCTTCAGGCTGGTTTTACACGGCAGACGCTCTCAGAGAAATTTGTGACATCTGGGATAAATACGGAAGCAGACTTACCAACATGCACGGTTCGACAGGCGACATTATTCTCCTTGGCACAAAAACAGAAAATCTGGAACCAATTTTCGCCGAACTCTCCTCAAGGGGCTGGGATCTCGGCGGCTCCGGTTCGGCAATGAGAACACCTAACTGCTGCGTAGGTCAGGCCAGATGCGAATGGGCCAATATCGATACAATGGCCATTACAAACGAGATTACACAGCACTACCAGGACGAAATGCACAGACCTGCTTTCCCTTATAAGTTTAAGTTTAAAATAGCAGGTTGCGCAGTCGACTGTATCGCATCCATCGCACGCGCCGACATGTCCGTTATCGGAACATGGAAGGGCGATATACAGATAGACGCCGCAGAAGTCACGAACTACGCCAAAGGCGGTATGGATATTGCCGAAGAGATCGCAGGCCTCTGTCCTACAGGATGTATCACCTGGGACGGCAGCAGCCTCACAATAGACAATTCGAACTGCAGCAGATGCATGCATTGTATCGCAAAGATGCCAAAGGCTTTAAGACCGGGTAAAGAAAAGGGCGCAACCATATTGCTCGGCAGTAAGGCGCCGATCGTAACCGGTGCTCTTTTGTCATGGGTAATCGTACCTTTTATTAAAATGGAGCCCCCATACGACGAGTTCTTCGATCTCGTTGACAGAGTATGGGAATGGTGGGATGACCATGGAAAGAACCGTGAAAGAATCGGCGAACTCATAGAAAGACTCGGATTCCCTGCATTTATCAAGGCTACCGAACTTGATCTCCATCCTCAAATGATCAAGGAACCGAGAAGAGATCCTTTCTTCTTCTGGTCTGAAGAAGATATCATAAAGTAATAACGATTTTAAAAATTCTATTATATAGGAGGTATTATGTCAGATTTACCGGAAAGACAAACAGATATCGGACCACCCCATTACGAACAGTTTTTACCGCCTGTAATAAAAAATAACTATGGCAAGTGGAAATATCATGAAGAGATAGACGCAGGTCACATGGTTCACGTCTCCGAGACCGGAGATAAAGTGCATACCGTAAGAGTTGCTTCTCCAAGGCTTATTTCAACCGATTTTATAAGAGACCTCTGCAATATAGCAGAAAAGTATTGCGACGGACATCTCCGTTTTACAACAAGAAATAATGTAGAATTTATGGTAGATGACGAAAGCAAAGTCGCTCCCCTCGTAAAGGGTCTGAAAGACAGTGGCTTTTTAGTGGGCGGCATAGGGCCCGGTATCAGTAATGTCGTCCATACACAGGGATGGGTGCACTGCCATTCGGCCGCTACCGATGCATCGGGTCTTACCAAAGCTCTTATGGACGAATTCCACGAGTATTTCACAGGAGCTAAGACACTTCCTAACAGAGTAAGACTTGCCGTTGCCTGTTGCGTGAATATGTGCGGCGCAGTTCACTGTTCCGATATAGCACTCGTTGGCGTTCATAAGACTCCTCCGAGGATCGATCATGACAATATAAAGAATTTCTGTGAGGTTCCCTCCACCATTGGCTCTTGTCCTACAACGGCGATCAGCCCAGATCCAGCCAAAAAGAGCGTTAAGATTAAGCTCGAAAAGTGCATGTACTGCGGTAACTGCTACTCCGTATGTCCTTCCATGCCTATTGCAGACGCCAAAAACGACGGTGTTGCAGTTGTGGTAGGCGGAAAAGTCGCCAATCTCAGAAAACCCCCGAAGTTTTCGAAACTCGCAGTGCCCTGGCTTCCCAATAACGCCCCAAGATGGCCTGAAGTGGTGCAAGCTGTCAAAACCGTTTTAGAAGCATATGAAGCCGGTGCCAAGAAGCATGAGAGAGTAGGTGAATGGGTAGACAGAATCGGCTGGGAAAAGTTCTTCGAGGTAACCGGATTCGAGTTCATGATACAACATGTTGACGACTTTACATTTGCTCGTGAAACATGGAGAACGGCTGCTACATTTAAGTGGTAATCAATTTATATATCGGGCGCGGTTTACTGCCGCGCCCCTACAACTTTCATAGAGTAAGAGAGGAGCTAAATGGAGACAGAAGATATCAAAAAAGCCATATACGAACTTGTGGAGAAATCCATGGGAAAAAAGTTGCTGAAACCTGGTGACGTATTTAAAAAGGTGTCAGCCGATAATGGTATCGATAAAAAAGAGGTAAAAAACGCCTTAAAAGAGCTGATAGACGAAGAAAAGCTGGTATACTCTTATAAAGGCGGAAGCTATGTAGAAATACCTCCGAAGTAATACCGGAATCTGTTAGTACCGTTTCCGGACTTTTATATATGAAATATCACAGACCAAGGGTGGTTATAGCCGGTCTAAAAGGCGGTTCAGGAAAAACCACCCTTTCACTCTCCCTTCTAAAGCTTTGGACAAATAAGAAACGTTCCGTTATTCCTTTTAAAAAAGGTCCCGATTACATTGATGCCGCATGGATGTCCCTGGCCTCGGAAAACAACTGTTATAACCTCGATTCATACATCATACCTGAACAAGACATTATCAAGTCATTTATATCCGGATCCCATTCTGCTGATTGTTCTCTTATTGAAGGTAACAGAGGAATTTTCGACGGCATGGACTCAAAGGGTACCTACAGCACTGCTTCTCTTGCAAAACTACTGGATGCGCCCGTTATTTTGATTGCCGACTGCATAAAGGTTACGACAACAATGGCGTCTGTTATTAAAGGTGTTTGTGATTTTGACAAAGATGTCAGGATTTCAGGTGTTATTCTCAATCACATAGCGAACAGGAGACACGAAGGGGTCATAAGAGAGGCTGTAGAGTCCTATACAGGAATTCCCGTATTGGGTATAATCGAAAAACAGCGTGAACCAATGTCAAGAGAGAGACACATGGGGCTGGTAAGCTGCTACGAATATCCCGATGTAGAGGGTAATATCTCCTTTATCGCCGAAAAATTGAAAAACACCATCGATTATGAGAAGATTTGGGATATTGCGCAATCCGCCCCGCCTATAGAGCATACCGAATTAGAGAGAGATGTAAAGTGCAAGCCGAAAAAGGTCAGAATAGGCGTTATAAGGGACAGGGCTTTTCAGTTTTATTATCACGAAAATATTGAAAGCCTGAAGAATCTTGGTGGTGAAATTGTAGAGTTCAGTTCCTTTGAACATAACAAACTTCCTGATATAGAGGCCCTTTATATCGGGGGGGGATTTCCTGAAACGAACGCTATAAATCTTGCATCCAATCAAGGCTTAAGAGAAGAACTGAAAGAGGCCATTGAATCGGGCCTGCCCGTTTATGCGGAGTGCGGCGGACTTATGTTTCTTGGAAGGACTTTGAGTTATGAAGGCCGCGATTACGCAATGGTAAATATCTTTCCTATGGACTTTGTTCTGGAAAACAAACCAAGCGCCCACGGTTATACAAACCTTGAAGTCACGGAAGACAACCCTTTTTATGTAAAGGGAGCCAACATCAGGGGGCATGAGTTTCATTACTCCAGAGTAGTGACAATCGAAAAGAGGGAGAATACAAAATTCGTTTTCAAAATGAATCGAGGCCGGGGAATATCGGACGGATATGACGGGATAACCTATAAAAATGTATTGGCCACATACACGCATGTACACTCACTGGGTTGTAAGGAGTGGGCAAGCGGGGTAATAGAGGCTGCGTTGAGATATAGGGATTTGAAAATTAATTTAGGAATTCACCAATTTAGGAATTCACCAATTTAGGGATTCACCAATTTAGGGATTTAGGTATTCAAAAGTTTATCATTCAATTCCTTAATTCCTCAATTGGTAATTATTACTGTAATTATAAATCTTTTATTATTCATGCCAACTGTATTAATTGTAGAAGACAGTAAATCCGTTGCCTCTATCATTGACAGCAAGGTGAGATCCGTTCTCGGGTTCGATACGGTTGTTGCACATACTTATGCTCAGGCCGCAGAGCTTATTCATGGAGAGAGCGACAATTTTTTTATCGCACTCCTCGATTACCACCTGCCAGATGCTCAATATGGAGAGATCGTGAACCTGGCTATCTCCAACGATATCCCATCCATCGTTTTTACAAGCGATATAAAAGACGATATAAGGCAAAAAATATGGTCAAAGAGGGTTGTCGATTATGTTTTAAAAGAGGATATACACAGTGTCGAGTACATACTCTATCTAATAAAGCGTATATATCTGAACAGCTTTTTAAAGGTCCTTGTAGTAGACGACTCTGTCAGTTCTAGAAAGTATATTTCCAATCTTCTCAAAGTTCACAGATATACTGTGTTTGAAGCGGCCAATGGTCGTGAGGCTTTACAACTAATCGATTTGCATAAAGATATTAAAATGGTGGTAACGGATTTTAATATGCCTGAAATGGACGGCTTTCAACTACTGAAAGAGTTACGTTCCAAATACTCCAGAGAGGAGCTGGCTGTAATCGGTATTTCCTCTCATAGGGAGAGTAACAACATTCTGGCGGCAAGATTTATAAAGAGAGGCGCCAACGATTTCATTAAAAAACCCTTTCTCAGTGAAGAATTCTACTGCAGAATAACACAAAATATCGAAATGCTCCATCAAATACAAACAAACAAAGACGCTGCAAACATGGATTTTTTAACAGGGCTTTATAATCGCAGATATTTCTTCACAGAGGGTAAAAAACTCTACCAAAGAGCAAAGAGAGAGAAGTCCGACCTTGCCATCGCTTTATTGGACATAGATCACTTCAAAAAAATTAATGATACCTATGGTCATGACATAGGAGATTTGGTGTTAAAAGAGATCGCTTATCTTTTGAGTCGAAAATTCAAAGGCAAAGGGATCGTTGCAAGATTTGGCGGAGAGGAATTCTGCATACTCACGGAAGGTGTAAAAAGAGAAAATATTTTCGATCTCTTCGATAAGTTGAGAACAAGCGTGCAGGACAAGATCATAACCAACGGAGATAACGCTTTCTCCATAACCGTCAGTATTGGCCTGTGCCATATGTTTAATGACTCTCTCGACGAGATGATAAAGACAGCAGACCTCCTTCTGTATGATGCAAAAGGCAGTGGGAGAAACAAGGTGATTGCATGTGAGGATTAAGAATGCCGGCGCCTTACAGTTTCTCGAATTTTAAATCCGGGATATCTTCTATTTCAGGAAAAACAAGGTTCGGCGCATTGGGTATGTTTCCTTTTTCTATATCGGGAATATCAGGTATCTCAACAAACAATAATTCAGCCATATCCTCCATTTTTTGAAATTCAAGATCAGGCAAATCCGGTATCTCCAAAACTATAAGAACAAGAAAGAAAAAGAATCTGATATAAAATTTCATATGACCTCTATCTGTTACTATATATATTATATCGTACATTTCTCAACTATCTTAAACAACAATTAACTAAAAACAGCAGTCAGCTATCAGCGGTCAGCCTTCAGCTAAGGAAAGAATTGATGTTATGCCAATAATAAACTTCACCTTACGGGTGAATCTGTTTTGAACCATAAAGTGTTGCAATTAAAAAGCTGACAGCTAAATGCTGTTTTTAGTTAATGACATTGAAACAACAATGATAAATGCAACCATAAATCCAGGCAGCAAAAATTCATTACGCTCCCACTTTTTGACAGCTTTCCCCATAGTGCTGTGGCTAATCCTCTCTATCTGCTTTCCCGACACGGAAGCATCGGAAATATTCTCTTCTCTCTCCTCCAACACGGTCTCTCCGGGCGACGCCTTCATCTCGGAAATCACAACCCCTCATAGACCGACAGGGGAATTCAAAGGTGACAGAATCATCTTTTATCCCTTTACAGAGAAAACATTCATTGCCTTTATTCCTGTAAGTCTTCATACCAAGCCGGGATCGTATACACTTCTAATAAATTACGGAAACAAAAAAAATCATCATACAATTTCCGTTTCACCACAAAATTTCCCTGAAATAAATCTCTCCCTGCCTGGGGGGAAGGTTTTTCTCAGCCCTGAAAATGAAGCAAGGGCGGAGAGAGAGAGCAGGGTTCTCTCTATGATTTGGGAAAAATCGACAAAACTGCAATGGAAGGAGGACGACTTTCTTCCTCCTATGAATACTCCGATATCTTCCGGCTTTGGCCTTGTGAGAATAATGAACGGGAAGAAGAGAAGCATCCATAAGGGAATCGATTATAAGGGACGAACAGGTTTTCCCGTTAAAAGCATTAACGCAGGAAGAGTCCTGTTTAGAGGAGACCTTTTCTTTGGAGGGAATACCTTAATCATAGACCACGGCGCCGCATTGTATTCATATTATATGCATCTCTCGAAATTCAGGGTCAAGGCCGGAGAGTCGGTAAAAAGAGGAGAGACGATAGGCTATGTGGGCGCTACAGGCCGCGCCACGGGCCCCCATCTTCATATGGGCGTTAAATTAAAAGGATTTAGTATAAATCCGGAATCGCTCTTTAAGATAAATTTTCAGGAGGTTAGCAAAAACTAATATATAAGTCCCTTTTATGCCCCGGGGATTTATCAAAAAAGCATTTAGCCATCAGCTATCAGCTTTAAAATTGCAACACTTTACAATTCAAAACACATTCACCTATAAGGTGAAGCTTATTATTGGCGGAATATCAATACTTTCCCAAGCTGAAGGCTGACCGCTGATAGCTGACTGCTGTTTTTAGTTAATACCTCGAATCGGAATGTATAAGCCCGTAGCCGTGTTCGCTGTGGAGCGACTGGTCAAGGCCCATTAACTCCTCATTATCACTGATTCTGAATCCCGTAGTTTTTTCTACAATTATACAAATAATCAATGTTCCCAGAGCTGCCAACACAATTGTCGCTCCCATTCCCATTAACTGAACGAGAAGCTGATTCCACATGGTCCAGCCGGCGCTTCCTGCTGCCTTGGCTGCATCGTTCATCCAGCTTTCTCGAATAAAAAAGGAAAGTAAAATCACTCCGGCGCCGCTTCCCACGCCGTGAATACCAAAACAATCGAGACTGTCGTCATACTTAAACTTGTTTTTTGCAGCCAGGGCATAGAAACACAAAAAAGACGAAATCGCTCCCAGCGCAAGCGCTCCTGTAGGATAAACAACACCGGCGGCAGGAGTAATCACAACCAGACCGGCCAATATTCCTGAGGCAAACCCTAAGGAAGTAACTTTTCTGAATTTTACCCCTTCGATCAACATCCACGTCAAAGCGCCGCTTGCAGCTGATATCTGAGTCATAGTGAGGGCGCGAGCCGTATCCAGACCGCTTTGAACTGTAGAACCGGCATTAAAACCGTACCAGCCGACCCAAAGAAAACCCGCTCCCGTAAGAGTCATAACGAGATTGTTGGGATGCATGGCGGTTTTGGGATAACCGTGCCTGGCGCCAAGAAAAAGAGCGACCACAAGAGCACTGACGCCGGCTGAAACGTGGATAACAAGACCGCCGGCAAGGTCGATAACACCGGCTGCGCCGGCATTGAACAACCACCCGTCCGAAGCCCAGACCCAGTGGCAAAGCGGACTGTAAACGAATAAAAACCAAAGGGAGATAAAGAAACAATACCCTCTGAAATAAACACGCTCTGCAAGCGCGCCGCTTATCAGGGCAGGCGTGATAATAGCAAACTTACCCTGAAACATGGCAAGAACATATTCCGGCACCCCGTCTGTTATCATGTCATCAATACCTTTCAGGAAAAAATAATCACTGTTCCAACCAACAAAACCTCCCAGAATATTACTGCCAAATGTAAGGGAATAACCGCATATCACCCAAAGCACTCCGATTATCGCCATAGCGGCGAAACTGTGCATCATTGTTCCAAGAACATTCTTGGTCCTTACCAGACCGCCGTAAAACATGGCAAGTCCCGGAATCATAAACAAAACCAGCGCCGTGGAAATCAACATCCAGGCAGTCGTACCGGAATCCACCTCCTGCCCTTCTGCGGCAATTAATAAATTAGGAATTAATAACAAAAAAACAAAACCAATAAAACCTGCCAAGACTCTTAATTGCATATAACCTCCATTATGAAAAATAAAGGTAACCGTTCACAGAGATCGGGTATCTGAGGTCTGTTTACAGAGATTTGTCTTATTCTTCACGGTAAAGACTCCGAAAAGTGTGGAAATGCCAATTATGCTCTTGAAATTCATAAAAAATCTCTTTTACCTTCAACTGACCTCTGACCTCATATCCCTGTGAACAGTTACGAATAAAGAATGTAAAACATTACCGGGAAATTTGCACCTCAAAACATTATTGCTTAAAAAACAGGCATTGAATGCCTTTAAAAGAGGCATTCAATACCTGAAAATAATATTAGAAAACAATGAATAGCAATGGACTTCCGCTTTTATAGTGGTGTTTCTCCGGCTTTTCAATGCATAGTGAGACAACAGGGAAGAAGCAAACACGGTTTAGTAAAGCAAAATCTGTTCCAGAGAATTGTTTATCAGCCTTCAGTCTATAGACCTAATTAGTAACCAATTCTTGCGATTAACCGCTTTATCAGAGGAAAAAGGACGGAACCAACGGGGTAAACTCTTTTAGAGGCCAAAAATCTGATCAAAAATTTCATAAACCCCGGAGTATTGCGATGTTTCTGAAATTTTCTGATCAGCCATGTGGCGAAATTATTCTGATAGATATCGGGAGTGTTGTCATAGGCTCTATAGGCGCTGTAATCCTGGGGTTTAATGAAACCGTCATTCACTGCGCGGGTATATATGGGAGTACCCGGATAAAAGGCCAGATTAAAAATGTTGAGTTTAAAAGATTCCGGCAGGTCGAGCATAAAAGAGAGGGTGCAATAAATATCCTCCTCCCTTTCATAGGGATTATCAACAATAAAGTCGGCCAATACATCTAGCTGCGAATTTTTTACATATGGCGCCAGGAGATGTACAGTCTTTTTGGCTTTGTTGATTGAAATGTTACGATTATAAACATCTTTGAGTACTCGTTCGCTTGCACTCTGTATCCCCAGCTCTATAACTTTTAAACCTGCATCAAGAAGGATATCTGTCTTTTCGGCATTAAATGTATTCGCACTCATTTCTATGGCAAAGGGAAGATTTATTTCTCTTTTGTAGATATCTGCGAATTCTCTTAAATCCTCGCTTTTTCTGATTAAAAAGTCGTCGTCTCCAAAGAGAATTTTACTGCAACAGGTATAGACCTTTAAAAGCGCCTTCAATTCTCCTACAAAGTGAGAGACACTTCTGAAGCGGAGCGTGTTTTTACCGTAAATTTTAATATATCTGATATTGTTACAATAGCTGCATTTATGGGGACACCCCCTGGAGGTAAGAACTGTCAGAGTTGGTTCGCCAAAGGGATAGAGAGAAAAATGCCCTCCCATATCGATATCTGTCGCTCTGTACAGATCATCGCTTAATATATAATGAGTGAAAAGGTCATTGTCGGCGCAGGGCAGGGAATCCAGATCGTCGATTAGAGGTGCGGCTCTGCTTTCACGACTTTTATCTTTACCGTGATAATCGAGATTGGGAATGTCGTCGTAGTTCACACCCCTTTCAATCCTCTCCGCCAAATCACACACAACAGGCTCCCCTTCACCGTAACAAACGATGTCTGCATACTCTGTACTCAATTCAGGCTCTGCAAAGCAATGGGGGCCTCCCCAGACAACCTTGATGTCCGGTTTAATCTCTTTGACCATTTTCGTTATATCGATCGCTCTGATTACGTAAAAGCTGAAAACAGAGATCATAACCAATTCGGTTTGCTCTATTAATCCCTTTAACTTATATATTGTGTCACGAGAATATCCGAAGTTGTCGGTCAAAGTTACGGTCACCACCTCATGACCGCAACGCTTCAACAAAGCAGCAATAAGATTCGCGCCGCGAGCCCCCGAAACAGGGCCATTTACATCTGTCATTAAAATCTTCATTGAGCCGTTTAAGAAAGTCTTGTAAAGATAGCACATGGGAATTATGAAAATTCCTATGTGTTGAATTCATCTAAAAAAAAACAGCATTTAGCTGTCAGCTCTTTAATAGTAACACTTTATGTTTATAACAGATTCACCCATTAAGGTAAAGCTTATTATTGGCATAACATCAATTCTTTCCTTAGCTGAAGGCTGACCGCTGATAGCTGACTGCTGTTTTTTATATGAAATATCAAGTTTTATAAAATCCCCATATTCTACAACAATAAGAAATTAAAATTCTTACTTAAGGGTTGACTCAAAAATAAATTCGCATTAAAAGGTGACACCTTCACATCATCTTTGATTGCACTTCAATCGCAAAATCCTCAACATAGCGCTGCTATGCCTGCGGTTTTGCTCATTCAGTGCAACCAAATATAATGCAAATCTGTCTCTTTTAATTACGAATTTATTTTTGAGTCAACCCTAAGTGGGATTGACAATTTTTCTTGATTAAACTATATTATCAACAATGTAATTACCGGTTAACATGAAATGTTAAAAAACGATAGCTGACAAACACCGGTTATAACAAAGAAGTTTCGGAAAACAGTCAAAATAAACCAAGTCAGTAAGCATAAATAAGTTGTGCAGCTTGTGCTTGGATTAAGGTTGTCTTTAGACAAACTGTCGGTTACAGATTTTATGGCGCCGATATAACCTGGGTTTATACAAAGGCCAACATAGCAGGCATGGCCAATATTTATATAGACAGCGCCCTGCATGAAACTGTCGATCTCTACAGCAGTGAGTTTCAAGACAGGTCATCTACGGTAATAAGCGGTCTTGAACCTGACTGGCACACAATCCGGATTGAAGTATCGGGAACAAAAAGCGAGTTATCCCAAAATACTATTGTCAATATTGACGCCTTCGAGATTCTTGAGTAAACGTCCATGAACCTTCTGTTCACCGCAAAGCATGAAAATCGTTGGAAGTAGCAGTGATGTCCTGCCAAAACAAGGTGGTGTTTGAGTTTACGAGTTTCAGCTTGTTTTGGCAGGACATTGCTGCTACTTCCGGTTCGCATTTGTTTATTTACAGAGCAAAGTAAAAACACATTACAGAAAAATAAAAAAATCGAATATAAATTTCACGGGAGGTTACTTAGACTAATGAAAAGTAAAATAATAACATCCGTCTTTTGCTTAATCGCTCTCTTTACACCAATATTCAATTTGGAGGCAGAGGTCGATATGGACAAAATCTACTACTTATATGTAACCTGCAATAGCGAAGAAATTATGTTGAAAAATGACAACGGTCGTTTTTCAGGTTCTGACCTGCTGTTGAACGTTAACTGGTGCAATAATGATGGTACGAGTAGTTGCAATGGCTGGTGTGATTATATCAGTCATAAAAACTATGATTGCCCATCCGATCCTTCATGGCATATACAGTTTTTCAATAATCTCGACAAATACAAAGGACCCTCCTCGGAAAATAACCCATATGGTACGTTCACCTGTTATGGAGCTCTTGACTCGGATTTCGATGATATGGAATGTGCATGTGGAACAACAATGGAAGTAACTCCCGTCTATTCTACTTTAGAGATTCGAACCATACCGGAAAGCGGAGGTTCCGTCATTATAGAGGCAGACAGGGCGACAGAGGTATCGAATGACATCAGTGGTGCTTATTCAACGAATCAGGACTTCACTTTGGCAAGCGGAGATTCCGTAACCATGACGGCTGTTGCACATGAAGGGTATGCTTTCGATGATTGGCTTCCGATATCTTCATTGGAATCACAAACATTTACAGCAACCGGCGCGAATACAAGCACCTATACGGCTTATTTTAATCCTCAAGTTGCAGAAGTATCGGAGGGTGAAGGGAATCCCAATAACTCTCCCGTACTTTTAGACAATGAAGGTGAGAACATGGTGCTTGTTAACCATTTGAAAATTGCTGCTAACAATACAAATGAAGATACAATCATCATTAATGATATGCTTTATGAAGTTACGGTTAAGGATTCTCTCTCATCTGAGACATACCCGCACGGAATGGAATTGTCTTTATATAGAGATCCGTACTGTACAGCAGGAGAGAATTTAGATTTAGTTAAAACTGGTCAAATATACCACAGTAAATACCTGGAGTTTTATCCTATAGATGAAAGATTCAAGCCGGGTGAAGTGAGATGTTATTCCCTCTATGCCAATATTTCACAGGAGAGGTATTGTAATGAGATTACGACAAGTATCTCTCCTGACGGTCAAATAAATGCTGAATACGAAAGTCTTGATAAAGACGATAATACACAGCTCGAGTTTCAGGGTTCAACAATAAATGGAAGCGTTTTTATTGTTGGCGATAATTGTGACGTCACCTTACATGTTGACATAAACCCGCCTGAGGGTGGCACGGTACAGATTAGCCCTGAAAAAGAGGTCTATGACCTGGGAGAAACCGTTACATTAACTGCTTCCCCAAATGAAGGGTATGTGTTTAACGGGTGGACAGGCGACTATACAGGCGATTCAACAACAATCACTATAAGGATGAAAAGTTTGTTGGATATTACGGCTAATTTTAGCGCATTGGAAACCTATAAGTTATCCCTCACGGTCAAACCGGAGGAGGCTTCGGATTTTGTCTCTGTTGCGCCAAATAAAACAGAGTATTATGCAGGTGAAAATGTAACACTATTCGCCACATCCACATTAGGATATAAGTTTTCAAAGTGGAGCGGCATCGATAACGGAGATGCCATGTCCGCCATAGCATCATTTCCAATGAACAGCGATAAATTGGTAACAGCCTTTTTCAAGGCCCCGCCACCGTCGGGAGAAGAAGAACACGGGAAAACTGAAGACCCGGTTAACACGGCGACAGGAGAGTTCTACTTTGTTCAACCCCTCTTTGACCTGGGAGGCCCCATGAATCTCTCTCTGGATATTTATTATGGAAGCGGAACCTCCAATAAACAGGCAATCACCACGGCCTTTGGGGATGATCTCGGTAAAAACCTGGTCCACAATTTCCATATAAAAATAGATTCCGCCACGGATTCCAGAGTGGATATTCTCTATGACAACGGTAAAATTTTAACCTTTGAATCCAATGACGATGAGTGGGATCTTATTACAATGGAACAAAATCCTTTTCAACTGAAAAAAGGCGATTCCGGGAAATTTTACCTTCTTGACCCGCTAAAGGCTTATGTGTATGTGTTTTCTACCGATCTCACTCTGGAAAAGATCACGGACAGAAGCGGAAACGCCCTGTTGCTGTCTTACGATGCAAATGCAAACCTTTCCACGGTTTCTGACGGTTTGGGAAGAACGATCCTTTTTACATACTCCGATGATCGTTTAACAACGATAAGCGACGGATACGGCAGAAGCTACAACCTGACTTTTGATAACGGTTCGCTCCTTGCCATAACCGATCCAATGGGCTACGTCACATCCTATACATATAATTCCGAGGATTCCGGGCTGATCGAAAAGATAACGTTACCAAAGGGAAACCACCACTATGTACAGGAATATAATGCTGACGGCAAAGTCTCTGCTCAGATTGACGCCTTTGGTAATGTAATGACAATCGATTATATGGAAGACAAAACAGTAATCACCTATCCCGACGCCAATCAGACTGTTCATGAGCACTATAATGAGCAATTTCTCCGTTCCATAACGGATCCGAATGGAGTGGTTGTTTCTCTGGATTACGATGAAGCAGGAAGAAGAACGGAGCTTGTTGATCAGACAGGGGCCGTTACACAGGTCTCATACGACAGTAATTCAGGGAAAAAGACATCTGCGTCAAATCCGCTGGGAGACACCATGACCAATGAGTTTAACACAACAGACCAGACCTTTGAAGAAGTAACTTTCACTTTTCACGATATGGCGAAAAAGATGTTCCCAGGCGGAGAAAGCGAATCCTATGAGTCGGACAGCGCCGGTCGGGTCATAAAAAAAATCGATCCTGCCGGAAATGTCCATACACAGACCTATAACGAAAAGGGACAGCCCCTGGTTATGACTTTACCGGGTGGAGATACGTTGACCTTCACATATAATGACGACGGCGCCCTTGCAACGGCGCAAAATTCGGATTCCGGCCTATCCACCTACGTATATGACACATATAAACGTCCGATCCAAAAAATATCGCCTGACGGAAGCGTATTGCGTCTGAATTACGATCTGAATGACAGGCTGACGGAAGTGACCGACCCCCTGGGCAGAACCACTTTATTCTCATATGACGAAAACGGCAATATGATAAGCGCAACAGACGCCGGAAACAGGAAAACAACTTATACCTATGATGCAATGGACAGGAAGATCACTGCAACAGACGATCTTGGCAAAGTGTCTGCATACGGCTATGACAACATGGGAAGAATGGAAAGCATAACCTTCCCCACCGGAGAAACGACACGTTTTCAATTTGGCAACACAGGCTATTTAACTTCAATGACGGACAGTGGAGGAAACAGATGGGAATATGATGTCGATGCCTCGGGCGTACCGCTGTCCCTAACTAAACCCGAGGGAGAAAGGAAAACAAAAACCGTTGATTCTCTGGGCAGGGGAACGGGAATAAGTGACGATGAAGGCAATCAATGGATCAACAGCTTCGATAAAAACGGCGCCCTTACATCAATGAGTGACAGCCTGGGAAGAAGCGCTTACTATACTTACGATCCGAGAGGAAACCTCTCTGCAATTTCCTGGGATGAAGGACTGTCAGCTTCCTATATATGGGACTCCAATGGAAAACTGACCGGTATAACAGATCCGAATGGGAACCATTGGTTCTATAATATAAGCGGATGGGGAAGAGCCCTGGAAAATACGGATCCCCTTGGTAACCAATGGTCCTATTCTTATGACAGCAAAGGGAGACTTACAAATACCGTCTTCCCTGACGGCGCATCGGAAACATATACCTACGATCTTGCCGATAATATAACGGAGATTGCATATTCAACGGGCAAAACGATCCACTATACCTATAATGATGCGGACTGGATGACATCTACAGAGGGCCTGTCCCTGGAGTATAATGCAGTCGGTAATATAACGGGAACCATAGATAGGGAAATACTCTTTGGTGCGGAATATGACAGCGGAGGAAGACTCCATAAAGCATCCTATAATAATAACGAATTCTTGGTAACTTATTCATACGATGAGAGAGATTTGCTGACAAAGGTAAGTGATGACCTGACCGGAACAATAATGGAGTTTATCTACAATGCAAACGCCGAATTAACAAAGATTATCCGGTCAAACAGTATTCATACGACTTATATACGGGACAGCAAAGGAAGAATCACGGCTGTTTACGATGAGGGTGTTGCTTCACAGGAATATATATTAAACAGTGAGGGAGAAGTGATTCGTTCTTCATCGAGCCTTCCTTTTGGAGACAGCCTTGCTTTGAGCTCAAAGAGTGAAGAATCGGCATTCGACTCTGCAAACCAGATAAGCGGCTCTCAATGGAGTTACGATCGCCTTGGAAATACACTGACATCGCCTGAGCACAGCTTTGCCTGGGATATGACAGGTAAACCCGTAACTATAAATGAAGCAACAATGACATACAACGGTGTCAGAGAATTAAGAACCCGCACACAGGAAGACGGCGCAATACACTACTATTATAATTACGCCTTTAACGGCCAACCGCCCATGGCTGAACAGAACGAGACAACAGGAAGCTTTTCCAAATATTATGTGTGGAGTCCCAATGGTTATTTGCTTTATATGATCGATGCGGAAAAGGATAATGACCTCTCTTTTTATCATTTCGATCGTCTCGGGTCCACTGCCTTTCTTACAGACAAAAACGGAACGGTTACTGATCAATATGAGTATCTGCCATACGGCGAACTTGTCTCCCATCTTGGCGGTTCAACACAGCCCTTTACTTTCCTGGGCCGACATGGTATCAGACAGGAGGGCGACAGCGGTATGTATCATATAAGAGACCGCTATTATGACAGTAAAAGAGGAAGATTTCTCTCCCGTGACAGTAAGGCCGCCAATATCTACGATCTGGAGAGCCTTAATCCCTATATCTATACGACAAATCCTGTTAAATATATAGATATTACTGGAAACTCAAAGGAGGAGGTCTTTGTTGTCCTGATCAATACAGCTAAAAAAGGCCCGAAAGTTCTCAAGGCCACCGGTAAAGGTGCTTCAAAAACAGGCTCCACCGTCGGCACAGCGATGGATAAATCTTCAGGCAAGGACAGTAACCGATTTATCGCCGAAGTTCTTTCAGCGCCTACTCCCGGGTCATCTGAGGCGATTAATGCAGTAGAAAATTTTGGCGACAATATGGATGAATCATTTAAGAACATTGTGAACATGCCGGGAAGTATTGTGAGAGACACGATTATAACCCCTCTTTCGCTGGCGAGAATGGGAATTGACCTCGGCGTACCGGAGCCTGAGAAAACGATTCAAAAGCTCATGAACGACCCCAACGACATTTACGGTAAACTCAAAGCAGACACATTGCAGCAAATCATCGGAATAAGAAACGCTATCGAGGCTTCTGAACAGGGATGGGGAGAAAGCGGATACAAAGTATACTCTCTTTTAGGCGCCGCCGGAGCAAATCCCCTTGAAATCGGCCCCTTTTATGACAGAAAGAAAAAATTCTACAGTTCCGTAATTTCGAGCCAGGTCGGAAAAGATAAAAGCAGTGATGCAAACCCCGTTGTCAGATGGTCATCGGAGCTTGGTTACAGCTTTGCCGAATGGTGGTATTCCGATACAGACGCAAAATTGTGCGGAGGCGGACCCGGTTGTTGAAGGATTTCAATTTTTTTTAACCGTTTAACATGCATATTCTTAAAATCGCTTAAACAATCCTGCTTGCTTTAATGCACCATTTGCAGTGTGACGGGATTTAATTTTGCTATCAACAGGAAACCGAATGTTTGTTATTGGGCTATACCAAATTTCATGATCGCCTTTACCTCGACGTTCAAAATAGCAACCTGATTGACTTAGTATTCTTTTCAACTCCGGTGTAAAATCAGCCATTGCTAAGCACTACAGATTGCTGTTTCAGTTCTTTCGCTAAGCAGTTGAAAAGAAACTTCTTTTTGATGACTATCACTCATCATTCCGTTGGCTTCCAGCAATTCAGGAATCACTATTTTTAGTTTCATTACAAGCTCCTCAAAAGTTTCCGATTCTGTTATGAGGCCGGGTATATCGTCACTCATTGCAACCCAGACATGTGCTTCATTGTCCCATAGCGCCTTTACCTGAAAAATTTTATTAGTTGTCATTATTTTCTCCACAAAGGTGTTTTCTTTTAAAAAACATTCAAAAATTTTATCTTTGCAAGTAACCTGTCGCTCATTTCCAACAAATTCCTCCTTTGTCTTTTATTTTGCCCTGCATTCACTATTTTACAACGCAAACACATACAGAAGCAAATTCATCTAAAAACAGCAGTCAGCGGTCAGCCTTCAGCCATGGAAAGTATTGATGTTATGTTAATAATAAACTTCACCTTAGGTTTTCAAATGAACTCAACAAAAAACCATACTAAAGAAACCTCCCCCAAACGTATCCTTTCCATTGATGGCGGTGGTATTCGTGGCTGTTTAACACTTGGATACCTGAAAAGAATAGAAGATATAGTACGGGAACAGCGTAATAAGGAAAATGCTGTGTTGTCTGAGTATTTTGACTTGATCGGTGGAACGAGCACCGGCGCGCTTATTGCTGCGCAGTTGGCTCTTGGATTTGATGTAGACACCGTAAGAATGAACTTTGAAAAATTATGTCCAAAAGTCTTTTCCAAACCTGCTCATCGGAATATAGCTGCCTTACCCGGAACCTGCCTGTGAAGCAATCCTGACCTTCATTCCCGGAAGCGGAGACCTGAGCTTACCGGAAATAACTTTTAGACCAGGTGTTAAATCCCCTCTCACAAGCACTTCCTCTTTTTTTCTCCAGAGAATATCTATTTTTTTAATCTTAAGCGTACTGTTTTCATCTACTGTCCACAATACGGCGCCCTCTCTCACAACCTCTCTTGGTATCGAATAAACGCCATGTAACGTTCCTGCCGATATCTCCACCATAACATAGCTGTTAAGGAGTATTCTGTGTCCGCTGTTATCTATATCGAGGTTCAAAGGGTCTTCTATCTCTATAAGCACCCTGGCCATCCTTCCCTTCGGATCGAGATCGCCGAGAAGACTAAGAACCCTTCCTTTATATATTATTGCCCTGTCGCCTTCATGATCAAAAACAATTCTTGTTTCAGATGAAGAACCGCTGTTGCTGTCAGGGAAGGAAATCCTTGAAATCTTGTCAGCGGAAATTGAGGCTTTTACCCTGTAATGGTCTGTTCCGGCCAGTACTGCCAGTACAGACTGTCTGCTCACAATCTTTCCGACATCGACAAATTCGTCTATAACAAGAGAGTTAAAGGGGGCTCTCAATTCCGTACGATTCAGGTCCAATTCCGCCTGACGAAGCCTGTTTTCAGCAGCTTCAAGCCTGGCCTGAAGCCTCTTTGAATGGGGTTCTCTCAATACAAGTCTCTGGTTTGAGGAATAGCTGCGGACCTCCTCTCCCAGCAATTCCCATTCCCGTTTGGCAATGACCTGTCTCCCCTGCTCGATCTCCAACTCATATAGAGCCTCTTCCATATCGGCTTTTCTTTCCTTTACAGCCATTATATAATCTGAAGGATCGATTCGAAGGATTGGTTCGCCTCTTTTAATTAATCCGCCTGGTATAAGATTACTACTGACTTCGATAACTCTGCCATCGACCTCTGATTGAAGAGAGACCTCTTTGGCGGGTATTACCGTTCCATAGGCTTTTATAAATATTTCTTCATCGTCAGGTTCGACGATAATCGTATCAACAAGGGGTATTAGCCGCTCAGGTCTTGATTTTCCTGTTACAGGGGCCTTTTCATACAAGATATACACAGCCGTTGCGGCAAGAATAAGTAACAACAATGTTATAAAATATCGCATAATTTTATAATCCCCCGCCGATAGCTTTATAAAACATGATTCGAATCGATATCAATTCCTTATTTCTTTTGATTATATCATGTTCCAGTTCCTGTAATGACTGTAATGCATTCAATACAGGGAGATAGTCGGTAAGACCCTGAAGGTAGCGGTTCCTCGTCTCTCTCAGATTCGCCCTGGCTATTTCCGTGCGCTCTTTAAGAATATCTATCAGCTTAATCTGCTCCGCCTCGAGCCAAAGTGCGTTTTCAACTTCCTCGAAAGCTGTCAGATAGGCATGGGTGTATTTGTAAAGTTCCTCCCTTAAACGGGATTTTTGTTTTTGCACCTCTGCTTCCCGTTTGCCGTGATCCATAATATATTGAGATATTTCGCTAAGGAGAGATATAAATATACCGTCAGCAGAAAAACTACCGCCTCTGGCCCCTACTCCCCCTCCTACAATGAGAAGGGGGAGTTTTTCCGCAACAGCAGCTCCGACTTTATGGTCAAGCGAGCGTAAGGCTGCATGCATTATCCTCAAGTCAGGCCTTCCTGTAAGAAGATCGGAAGGAGTACTGACACCTGTAATCTCCGGTAATTGAGGGAAATTATCGGATGTAGTTAACATATATACTCCCGGAGACCTTCCTGTCAAAACATCGATACGGTTCTCCAAAGTCCTGATTTGCGCGCGTATCACGGGCAATTGCGTCTTAAGGAAAGCGAGATGACCTCTCTGTTGATAAACATCCGCCGGCGACGCCTCTCCGTAAGCAAAACGCAATTCAATAAGTTCAAGAAGTGTTTGATTCGAAGCGATTTGTCTCTCAAGAAGAGCGAGTTGCTGTTTATCTTCAATAACAGTAAAATATGTCTCTGCTATGTCGGCGGAGACGATTAGTTTCATTGCAATGAGGGACTCTCTTTCCGCCAACTCGTCAAAGAAAGCGGACATTTTTTTATGTGTCAGCCGCGACCGGAGATCGATCTCCCATGACAGCCTCAAATCTGCTTCAACTGAATCGCGATTTTCATCACCCTTTCTCCATTCCTTGTCACCGAAAAGGCCTGCTGTGATTTCGGGTAACATGTCAGCTTCATCCTGTTTCCTGACCTCTTCAGCGTGCCTGATCCTTTCAACAGCCTGTTTTATTGTAAAATTCCCGGACATCGCTGACATTATCAGATTATTTAAACGATTGTCCTTAAAAGACTCCCACCATGGCGATATGACTCCATCCTCTTTAATGGAAATTGAAAAACCCCCATCCCCCATTTCCACCTTCGGCTTAAAAGAGTCCTTTACCTGATAGTGCTCACAACCGGAAGAAATAAACAGTAACGCAGCAGGTAACAAAAAAACAGTGATAAACAAATCAAACAAGCCCGGAGCGAAAGAAAGAGTAAAAAAAACAGATATTCGCTCACTTACGTTTTTATGCATTAAATGTATCTACTCAGTGAATAGACTGAAGGCTGAAGAGTGTCAGGCAGGAATATGCGTATAAACAAAATCTTAGGCTTTTATTGGCCTGCGAACCGGGAATATTGTTTTTTTTTGCTTCAGCATCCAGTCTGCAGCCTTGTATGCCTAAGTAGTTACCATAAAAAAAGAGGTAACAGCTCAGGCAGTTAAGTATCTGCTTAAAAATAAATTGGGTTTTTAGCGCATGGAATTATACCATATTAAACAGAACCGATTGAGTAGAAACAGAGGAACAGCAAAGTTCCTTTGAGCATTTTACGATCGAGGTTCCATTGGAAAGGGTCTGAATACGCAGTGGGAATGATGTTTTCGCTGTATTTGTATCTCTTTCATCGGAATGTTCGGGCTTTATGCCGTTATCGGTACGACTTTGAGAATCTCTGTTGTTGGTGTGATTTTTTTAAGCAATTAATGTATCCTGGGATACATCTTTAAAGCGATCGTTTGATTTATCGTAATATGAATAACTATTCTGCAATAGTTGACTTTTGGGGATACAAATGTTATATTTCATCAATATCTATCCTTCAAAATGACAGTACAATTCTACTTCATATTCATCACAGAATAAATGATTATAGGCAAAAAGATTTACCCCACAGCGTTAAGGATTTAAAATAGATGAGCTTTCGTCGAAAATTTCGTCAATGAAAAACACTAAATACGCACTCTTTTTAAACTATATTCCATACCACCCGCTCAACAACAAATCCTGCGTGGCAGGAAATACAAATCCGCTCTGCTAAGCGGAGCAATATCTTTTATGAGGAGGAGACATGAAAAAAGGCATCTTAACTATTTTTCTTTTATTATTAACCCTGACTTTTTTTATTCAAAACAGTTTCGGAGTGCAGGAGAGCGACTGCGGACCTGCCGAATTGACAACATTCCCGCCTGAGGAATTTAATATCTTTCTTCCATGTGTCATTGCCAATAATAATACCGACAGAGTATATGCCGCACGTGTGAACGGTTTTGAAATTACCGACCTGGGTGAAGTCTCGATGGAAGAGTGCACCGGAAAGTTTTCCAACTACACCAGTTCAACCGATACCCTGGATGCGCCATGCGTCTTGATTGACGGCGGAGCGGTTCATACGAATATGGTTGCAAAGGGTCCCTTTAATCGTCTGGAAATTACCCTTCTAGGAGACTGCCCTCTGGACAAACCGGAACAGTGCCCGGACGGCACCTGTACGGCTGACGCGGAGTTTGGCTGTAACGATAATGAGGATCAGTGTCCGCCTAGACTGCCTGTCATGTGTGATGACGGTTCTTGTGTAAGCGATGAGGCTTTATGCGACGGCGGAGGGAACGAATGTCCGCCTAGACTGCCTGTCATGTGTGATGACGGTTCTTGTGTAAGCGATGAGGCTTTATGTGACGGCGGAGGAAACGAATGTCCGCTTTTTCAGGTAATGTGTGAAGACGGCTCTTGTGTGGATGATGCATCCCTCTGTGAAGATGATGGTGATGCTTGTCCGTCTGATGCGCCTGTAATGTGCGATGACGGCAGATGCGTTGAAGATGAAGCGTTATGCGACGGCGGATGCCCCTTGGATACGCCTTATGAATGTGACGACGGCACATGTGTAGAAAGTGAAGACCAATGTGACGATGGAAAATGTACTTCAGACGCACCTTACAAATGCGGTGATGGCAGATGCGTTGAAGATCCCGATATCTGTAACTGCCCGGAAGGAACGCCTTACCAATGTCCCGAAGGCACTTGTGTCACCGATGAGTCTTCTTGCCAATGCACCGACGCCCAACCTTATCTCTGCCCTGAGGGCACATGTGTATATGATGAAACATTTTGCTATTGCACGGAAGCGGAGCCTTATTTATGTGACGACAACACCTGTGCAACCGGCGCCGATGAATGCAAAGAGTGCCCTGACAATGCACCTATCCTTTGCCCTGACGGTTCCTGCACCAATGATGCGGAATTCGGTTGTGTATAAACGAATTTACTTGTAACTCCCGATAGCGGAACTTAAACTCTATCGGCGATAAAACCTTCCATTCAGACACAAAAAGGGATGTCCCAACCTTGGGACATCCCTTTTGTATTTTTCACGATGATCTGAAGTCAGTACCGTGTTTAAAAAGTCTTAAAGCAAACGATCAATCCCTGACTATTGCGAACAATTACTCTTTTAGTAATCTAAATAAAAAATTGACTTATAACAAGGAGAAACCTTTACACCGGCGCAGGCTTCGTCTGATGTTTTATAACCTGTCCATTCATTACGCGTCTCAATCGACGAACAGGCCGTCATTAACACTACTATCACAGATATAAAAAGAAACTTCAAATTATCCCTCCTTTTTTAATTTTCGTAAAACTTCCGTTCTTTATAACTACTTAGGTGGAAAGGCGGAAGGTGCTTTGCTCCTTAAGTGAATGACATTAATCAGTAAAGATTAATAAGTCTTTTTATGGTATCTCCCTTTAAAGCGGCGCCATCGAATACTTTCACCTGTTCCTTGCTACCCAATCGTGTGTCCTTATAGAAAAAAACAGCGTCATAACCCTGTTTTATAAGTTGGTAGTCCTGGGGAAGCTTGTTTTCGGCAATATTCGAACCGTCGTATACCCTGAATCCCTCTATCATTATATAAACCTGCTCATCTATGCCAAGCGTATCCAGAGCAGGCGGCATTAAGTCGAACAATACCGGCTTGGAGGCTGTACTGCCGTCTCCCTTCATTGTGGTAAAGCCTTCCCTCTCGATTAAGGAAAGATTTTCATCATCCTCCATTCGCCTGAAAAGCCTTAAGGGTTTGCTATTCAAAAGCTCTTCTATTACAACTTTAATATCGTCGGGATGTCTGTAACCTCTGTAAAAAGCATAATCCTCATTCCCGGTGCCAGCGGATTGCTTCTCAAAGCCATCGATCTCTTCGGGATTGAATAGTTCCTGCTTTTCGTCAGGCAACTGTAACGCTATTTTATATAACCTTTTTCCCCCGCTTTTTACTTCGACGATACCATTATAGATATACTCAGTTGGCTCTTTCTCTATTCGTTTTACAAGGACTCTGTCTTTCCGTAAAATATTGTGCTCTACACCGATCAGCTCTCTGATATAGAGTGCGAATCCCGTATTTTTGCTCTTCTCTTCCAGAATTTCCTCCAGCCTGCCGGGTTCCTTGCTAAAAAGACTCTTTACGTTTTCTTTGAAAGCCTCGGCGTATTGGAAAGGCAGAGTATTTATATCTTTGTTTGGCATGTCCATTGCTTTTAAATTTGCAAGAATATAATATCCTCTGTCCCCGGACTTTGTTTCCACCCATACCCTGTCCTTTTCGGCTTTGCAAAAAGAAACGTTTAGCGATATATTTTTAATATTGGTGAGTATAAGCTCCGCGCCTTGTTCCAGTTCATAATCAATGCGAATGATCTCGTTGGCAAGTATGTTTCTGGCGTCTTTCTTTACTCTGCTGAAAATATCCTTCAGAATCTCATTGGGATCACGTTTTATATACAGCTTAATATCGTCTGTAACTCTGTTGGAAAGTACTTTCTCCGCACTTATACCGGGATTGTTTTCAAAAAATTGGGAGAGAGACTCCACAAGCTCTTTCTCTCTTTCGCTTGCTTCAGACTCTTCATCGCTATTCAGGTTCTCAATAAAGCCCTCTTTCATCGTCTCTTCGAAAAACTCCTCAGCCTGGTCGATCTCCTGCGATTTAATTAAATCATCGATTTGATTGTAAGTTAGCTCCTTCTCCTGCCCCATCATCAACTCACCGGCTTTTTCCCATAAGGCTTCCAAGGCGGTGCCTTTTAATCCGAGCAATGGAGATTTAACTGCCCCTGCTCTTTTGTTTACTTTGTCGTCGATAGCCTTAATTATATCTTTAGGGAAATATCGATCGCTCCCCATATTTATAATACCGACATGTCTTATATATGCAAAAAGCATTTCCCAGTTCATGACCTCATCAAGTTCTATGTGAGGGATAAATAATTTTCTGCCGTCATTTAAAGCGTCGGAAAGAAAGGGGTAAAAGAGCAGTGTTTTACCTGATTTTTCAATGGCTGCCATTTCCGGCCAGGAGGTATTAAGAAAACAGGCGTGAGAACACTCCTCGGACATAAGGATCAGTCCCTTATTTACATATAAATCGAACTCCTGCTTATGTCCGGCTTTCATTTCAGCCGGCGAAGTTTGCGCCTTACTCTCAATATACACTCCCGGCAGATCGAGTCTTTCTATATCCAGCACCTGGGCGTTTGTGAGATTCTTTGCAGGAATTAAAAACTCCCTGCCATGAAGCATGGCGGCAAAGTCTCCGGGCAGATAATTCAGAATGCGGGACAGCTTGGATATCGCCTCGTCACTGTCTCTGACAGAAATCGTATGAATTAACAGAAATTGAATTACAGGTGTTATGAATTCGTCGAGAATAAACTCTTTCTTTTTCAGCGATTTCGCTATGCTGTCGTGATAAAAAAAATAAACACAAATCTCTTCGTTACACTTCATAAGTTGTTTCTTTAAATATCTGTCTACACTTTTATAAGCAGTTTGTAACGAGAGTTCCGAAATTTTCCTGACACTATAATACTTTTCCCATTCCGCGACATAGTCGGTCAACAATGCATTATCCGGTATTTGAGGTAATTGAGTTCTTTCCGTTAACACTTCGATCGCCGAATCGAGGATTCTGTCTCCCACACCTGCATCCTTTGAGAGCGTCCCTGAAATACCAATCGCCCTGGCTATTATCAGCCTCAACTGATCCAGCGTCAAGCTGTGCCTGGAAGGTTTAAAAAAGCGTTTTTTTCTCTTTTTTTGCAGATACGATGTATGATTGTCGCCTCTTTTGTCTTTCTTGATTTTCGTACCCACTTTAGTCGGTGCTTCCGAAATGTCGTTTTTATAGAATTTAAATATCGTATGGCCTATATGTATCTTGTCCCCATCAGTCAGCGCTGCTGTTACGCTCTTTTTTTTATTTATATAAGTTCCGTTACTGCTGGACATATCGTAGATGATGGGAACACCCTCTCTTATTTCAATTTTACAATGTTCTCTGGACAACCGTTTATCTTTCAATACGATATCCGACTTATCCGAGCGACCGATCACATATACAGAGTTGTCTGAGAGAGTAAACTCATTTTTGTCTGCATTACCTTTTAACAGTTTTAATAACATTTGCGATATCTGTCCAACTTTAAATTCTTTGACAGGATTATAAGATAATTCGTAACTATTCAGGTAATTATGCTGAAGACTGAAGGCTAAAGACTATTAGGTAAAACATACGTTGATCAATAAAAATTTAAGCTTTTTATTGATCAACGCACCAAATTCATTTGATTTTTTCCTTCAGCCTTTAGTCTTCAGCCTAAAAACCGGAGTAGTTACTATTATTATAAATGAAACAGCCTTCTCTTTGCGCTCTTGCAGCAAAGAACTCCCATTATTTAAATCACCGAATTTTTGATGTTGCAGGCCGGGGTTTGTATTTATTATAATAAGAGTAACTATCAGGTAATTATAAATTTTTTAACAGGGGGTTCTGAAATGGCCGGATTAAAAAGTCTTTCAGGTTACCAAAAATCAGCGCTTTTTTTAAGTGTCATTGGAGATGAGGCAGCTTCTGAGGTGTTGAAATTACTCGATAAGAGAGAACTTGGAAAGATAACTCAGGAGATGACTAAAATTAGTGTAATCAAAGAGGAGGAGAAAGAGGAGATTCTCGAAGAGGCGAGTAGAAATATATCCACCGGCGATATCCACATGAGGGGTGAAGATTATGTGAAGCAGGTATTGTCAAAGGGCTACGGTATGGACAACGCCGACAAAATTCTGAAACAGGCATCAGAAGAGAGTCCTATCGAATCCTTGAGATATTTGGATCCAAAAACGATAGCCGGATTTCTCTCAACCGAACATCCGCAAACAATAGCACTAATTCTCTCATTACTCGATGCCGGACAGGCATCTGAGGTTCTCGGACTGATGCCTATGGAATTAAGAAAGGATGTGGCATACAGAGTAGCCTCCATGGAGAGCATACCTGAAAGCGCCGTGGCGGAGATAGAAATCGTCTTAAAAGAGCTTGAACAAAGCAAGGGCATATTCACCAAAGGTCAGTCAGTGAGTGGTAAAAAAATAATAGCGGAAATACTCAACCAGGCTGACAAAAATACTGAAAAAGCAGTTATGGAAAAAATCGAAGAAGAGGACGGTGAGCTGGCTTCTTCTATAAGGCAATTAATGTTCGTATTTGAGGACCTCAATAAGATCGATGACAGAGGAATCCAGATGATTATGAAGGAGATCAGCACCGAGGACCTGACAATAGCAATGAAAACGGCATCGGATATGCTGAAGGAAAAGATATTCTCCAACATGTCACAAAGAGCGGCGGATATACTTAAGGAAGAGATGGAAGGCAAAGGACCTGTGAGAGTCACTGAAGTCGAAAAAGCGCAGCTTAATATTATCGGAGTAGCCAAGAGACTTGACGAGGAAGGAAAAATAGCAATAGCAAAATCCGGAGAGGAAGTTCTTGTCGTTTAGAGTATTCCAGGCAAATCGATTACTTTTCAAGCCACAGATTTTCGAGGATACTCTCAGATTTTGGTGGGAATCAGTGATATCCCGTTAAAAATCTGCGGCTTAAAGTTGAAAATACACAGAGGCATCTCATTTATAGTGAGAGAAGGACTCACGATAATGCGTTATAAATCCATACCTTCGATAAGGGCCATAACGTTTTGACCCAAAACATCATGGTTATAGCCTCCCTCAAGAATCGCAAAACACCCACCGCCGATGCGCTTTGAAGCACTTTTGGCCATTTCACCGATCTCGTGATAATCTTCAGTCTTCAGTACACCTCCCCAGTCCTCTTCATGGTTGTCAAAACCTGCAGAAATTCCAATAATATCGGCATTACAATTTGCCAACTCGCTTTTTACCTCTTTTAAATACTCGACCCGATTATGGGTATCAATATTACGTACCGTTACATAATCCCTGTTTCCAAGGATATCGACATTTCCGTCTCCATAGTGCAGATCGATATCCAACACGAATGCCGTTTTTATCATACCCCTTCTCTTAAGTGACTCTATTGCAACGGCCATGTTATTGAAGTAACAAAATCCCCATGAAGACTCCTTTGAAGCATGATGACCGGGAGGTCTGATAAGGGCGAAACATGGCTCCTTCAGTCCGATTTCGGCAGACTGCAAAGCACCGCCGGCAGCCAATGCCGCAATATCATACAAATCGTTTCTGCGCACGTAATCCACCTGAGATTGGGAGTGTACCGCCAGAATATCCTCTTCTGAGGCAGGTTCGGCTTTTAAAAATTCCGTTCGTTGTTCGATAACTTTTACAACAGCCTCCATCCGACCGGCCGAAGCCGCCGGATCGGCTGTATAAACATGATAAAAATTTTCATGAAAAATTACCTTCATATTTATACCTCGAATTTCATATTAAAATCTCTTTGACAATCTGCCTGAAAGATAACACAAAAAATAAAAAAAATCAATGAAAAGCAGCAATTTTCGATAGATATCGAGAATTACCGGGCTGAAGATGGTGTTATTATGAAAACAAAAATGGTAATATATTTTTGTAATCCCTAAGCCCGATGTAATGGAAGATGGTCGATGATGAACCGTTCAATTTGTACCCGATTGGAAGTGTTGTGTAACAAATATCGCATAATTTTAATTATTAGTGTGCTATTCTTTTCTATTGTTATTTGGGGTTGTATTGACAACAAACAATCGCCGGAAACCACGGTCTCCTATAAAAAGAGTATCGTTCCTCAACAACATGACCTGAAAACTTACCGGGAACCTTTAACAGACATGGAGTTCGCTTACATTAAAGGCGGTTGTTTTAAAATGGGAAGTCCGGAATGGGATAAGGAAAGTGAAAATGATGAAAGGCCGGTACATGAAGTTTGTTTAGAGGATTTTTATATTAGTATATATGAAGTGACGAATAAAGATTACAAAATGTTTCGCCCCAATCATGATAGTGAAAAATACGGGGATTATTTATTGAACATGGAAAAACAACCTGTCGTTAATGTCTCCTGGGATGACGCTGTAGCTTATGCAGAGTGGCTCTCTCAAAAAACAGACAAAGAATACAGATTGCCAAGGGAATCTGAATGGGAGTACGCAGCCAGAGGAGGAAACGAAATGAGCCGTTACTGGGGGAACGATTCTGCTGAGGCGTGTAATTACGCGAATGTATATGATGTGATAGCAAAAAATACATTCAACTGGATATGGGACCACCATCATTGTGAGGACGGGTATGCCGCTTCCGCCCCTGTCGGGCGCTTTCGTCCAAATGTTTACGGTGTCTATGATATGCTGGGCAATGTCTGGGAGTGGGTCTATGATAAGTATGAGACATATCCTTTTGATAAATCCTCCCTTAAAGCTTCATTTAAGACTCACCCTTTAAACGACAGAAGTCTTCGCGGAGGCTCCTGGCTAGATGAGCCAAAAACGGTACGCTCCTCAAACCGGAGATACATAACCCCGTCTTTTAAAAGCTTTGCCATAGGTTTTCGAATAGTAAAAAGCATTGAAGAAAACAACAACCTGCAATATTAAGTAAAAGGGACATCCTTTAGAAGGTCAAATATAAAGTAGTAAAAACGATTCCTCTCAGAAAAGAGGTCACAAACTGTCAACACAACTCCTGACTACCCCAGGTTAGTTGTAAAAATGTAAAAAAAGTGGGGTTTTTTGATATTTTCACCACCCCACCTGACTATCCCCACATATCTCCTACCCTGCATCACCTGTTTTGAAAAAAGAAATTGTCTTTTTAAGCTGATCGGCCTGGGCATTCAATTCCTCTGAAGTAGAGGCCATCTCCGCGGCTGCCCCGGCATTTTGCTGGATTACCTGATCGAGCTGTTGAATAGCTTTGTTTATCTGCTCTGCACCTATATTTTGTTCATTACTGGATGCACTGATTTCCTGAATTAACTCTGCAGTCTTCTGAATATCGGGGACCAGTTTATGCAACATCTCTCCGGCTTTTTCAGCCACCTGTAAGCTGGAACCTGATATCTCATTGATTTCGCCTGCTGCCAACTGACTCCTCTCCGCCAACTTTCTTACCTCAGAAGCTACAACTGCGAATCCTTTGCCATGCTCTCCGGCTCTGGCAGCCTCTATGGCGGCATTTAAAGCCAGGAGATTGGTCTGCCTGGCAATCTCTTCGATTACAGATATTTTTTCCGCAATCTGTTTCATGGCCTCAACAGCCTTTACAACAGCCTTACCACTCTCACGAGCATTTTCAGCAGCCATATTGGCAATTGTGTTGGTCTCGTTGGCGTTATCGGCATTCTGTTTGATATTTGAGGCCATCTGCTCCATAGAGGAGGACGCTTCTTCTGCTGCTGCGGCCTGTTCCGTGGCGCCCTGGGACATCTGTTGAGAGCTCGAGCTCAACTCCTGACTGCCTCCTGCCACATTCTGAGAGGATGTGGTGATTTCAGCTACAATACGTTCAAGATTTGATACCATTAAATTCATTGCTTCGGCAAGCTTTCCAACTTCATCTTTTTGCTGAATGTCAAGTTTACTGCTTAAATCTCCGTTAGATACTTTTCTTGCATAATCGACACCTCTTCTAATCGGCTCTGTTATGGATTTAGAAATAAATATTGCCATTGCAATACCTACGATAACTGCCAGCAAGCTGAAATAGATAACCTGATTTCTTGTGTTCTGGGCATTATTCACCATCTGATCTATATTCAAAATACTTGAAGCCGCTTTATGAATCATTGTTTTCAGAAGCTTCTGTACATCCCTGAGATTGGCAGTTGTTTCCGTAGCGAAAATGCTCTCTGCTTCATATTTGCCATTCAGTTCTTCCTTTGCATGTGTATGTATCTCTGACAGAAAGCCTCTTACCTCATTAAGAGCGGGGACGATTTGACTCCTGTACAGCTCCATTGCCATAGCCTGATCTCCGTTTTTCAGATAGTTCTCAACATCATGGCCAAGTTGGTGGAGGTGTTTGTGGGGAATCTTCATTGCTTCTATTAATTTTCCCGTATCTGCGTCGCCTTCCATGAGCTTTTTAACTTTATCACCGTAAAGAAATTGTCCCAAACCGCATTTGGTATAATCCAGTTGTACACCAAGGTTGTCTTTTCCATCAATTATAGCGTCTTTGACTTTATCACTCCAAATCAGGTGATCGATCTCCTTTTGAGACAAAAAGCCGGGCAACTCTGAATCCGCATCTGTGTGAACATAGACATCTTTTATCTTTGCTGCCGATGCATGGAGTTGCTTGTGAGGTTCCTCAATTTGAACCAGATAAGGTTTAAGGGAAGGCAACAGCTCTTCAGCCTCTTTTCGCCCCTGACCGTAAAACCACTTACCAAAGCCGCACTTGGTATGATCGAGCTGGACTGCAAGCTGTTTATCAGGATTTTTTTCGTTGATAAAATTGCTTACGGCTCCGGCCCAGTTTAAATGATCAATTTCTCTTTGAAGAAGCTCTCCTCTAAGACCGTTGCCCGATGCCACTTCCTTGCCGTCATCAACGGCACTGCCCAAACCTGTTACCGATCTGTAAACTACAAAAATCAGAAGTATAAGAATACTGCCGACTCCTATTGCCATTTTCCCGCTTAGCCTAATGTCTTTCCATCGAAACATGATTCCCTCCTTCTGTGTAGATATCCTTTTTAATATTAGTTATTCGGGCAAATGTGAAGGTATGTACAATTCTCTATCAATAAGCAAAAGATATTCCAGAGTAAGAATTTTTCTACAATATCTCCTTTAACGGATTAGATGCTTGAATATAAAAACTGAAAGTGAAAACAAAGACAGGAACAAATTCAAATGTAGCTTTACGCTCACATCCATAATTGCATATTTGCAATCCATTTAAACTTCTCAATTGCAGAGATGCAT
The DNA here is from genome assembly GCA_029001845.1 of Candidatus Magnetocorallium paracelense. Taxonomy (GTDB): domain Bacteria; phylum Nitrospirota; class Thermodesulfovibrionia; order Thermodesulfovibrionales; family Magnetobacteriaceae; genus Magnetocorallium; species Magnetocorallium paracelense. The sequence continues at coordinate 301,256 of JAREWP010000033.1, forward strand.
TCTTTTATTAACAGCTCTACGCTCTATTTTTTAAATTATCTAAAAAAGCATTTAGCTGTCAGCCTTCAGCTATCAGCTTTTAAATTGCAACACTTTACAGTTCAAAACACTTTCACCTGTAAGGTGAATGGCATAACATCAGTTCTTTCCTTAGCTGAAGGCTGACAGCTGATAGCTATTTTACGGCTTAACGGCCGTTTTAGGATTATTGAAAATACAAAATATTTTATCAAGATAATGTAGAGTTAATCAGTCGGCAAGATTCAAGGAGTATTCTATCATGAGGAAGCAAATAGCAGTGAATGATAATGTAGTATCCGGGCAGGTAAAAGCCATAAAATTTGAGATTTACAAAGATTTTATGATATTTATTTCTGACGACCGGCCAGGTGATGATGAACCTTTATCGGCCGGAGGCAGCTCTATAGTAAACAGGGCTCCGTCGCTTATATTATCTACATAGAGTTTCCCTCTCATATTGTTTTCAATAATAACCTTTGACATATACAACCCGACACCTGTTCCTTTGCCCTCTTCCTTTGTTGTAAAGTAGGGTTCAAAAATACGGTCAATAATATCTTTGGCAATGCCACCGCCGTGATCACCAATTGAAACAACGATCTTATTACCTCTATTACAGACACTGATGGTTATGGGTTTGTTAATGTAACTTTGTCGCCTCCGATTCTTGAGCTCTAATACAGCATCTCTCGAATTATGTAAAAGATTCATTATAACCTGCATAAACTCGTTTAAATATCCCTTAATCCCGAGGCTCACATTTTCCTCGATAACAAGCTCTACGTTGATATCCGCACTTCCCAACTGAGACGACAACAAAGCGATTACCTCTTTTATCGCAGTGTCTACAGGAAAATATGTTTCCTCTATCGTCGGTTTGAAAAAATTTCTAAAATCATCTATTGTTTTTGACATAAAATGTATTTGCGCCACGGCCTCCTGTACATTATTACTCAGATATTTTCTGTCCAGTTCGCCATGATTATAAGCATCCTTGATGTCCTGAACGATTAACCCTAAAGCAGTCAGCGGCTGCCTCCACTGGTGAGCGATGACTCCGATCATCTCTCCCATGGAGGCAAGCTTCGATTGCTGGATTAATAACTGTTCCTGTTGTCTTCTTTTATCTATCTCTTCCTTAACTCTGCTTTCAAGGTTCTTATTCAGTTCAATTAGAGTTTCTTCCATTTTCTTACGTTTTGTAATATCGACGATTATTCCTATAATCCCTGCTACCGTACCGGTTGTGTCTTCATATGTGGCTTTATTAAAAATTACATCCCTTCTCTTTCCTCTACTATCATTAACCACCCATTCATAAGATTGTGTTCCCGGATTTTCAAGTAACTCTCTATCCTTTCGATAATACTCCTCTGCTATCTTTAATGGCGCCATGTCATAAACTGTTTTTCCGATTATCTCGTTACCCGGTTTACCTGTAAACTCTTTGAAGGCCTTATTGCAACCCAAATATTTACCCTCTCTATCTTTAAAAAAGATCGGATTGGGAACTGCATTTATTAAAGATTCAAGGAATAAATAATTCTGTTCCAGTTTTTTCTCTTTCTCTAACCTGTCGGTTATATCGAGACAATACTCTATAATTCTTACCACGTCTCCTTTGCTGTCGAAAACAGGATAAGCGTTGACCTCGACCTGAATCTCTTCTCCCAAGCCGCCTTTGTGAGTATGTCTTAAAATAACGGGCTTTCCTGTTTTCTTAATCTCCTCAATTGGACAGGGGTGAGTATCGGAGCATGGACTTATTTCTCCGTGAGACACCTCATAACACTTTGCATTCTCCGATAACCTCTCTGAAGATGCCGCCGAGTTCGCTAATTTAATTGTATAATCCGATATATCAATTACATAAAAGGGATGATTTAAGGATTCAATAATGTTATACATAAAATCGTTTTGATTTTTTAACTTTTCCTCAAGCTGCTTTCGTTCGGTTATATCTCTTACCACTCCTACCGACCCCGTTAAATCTACACAGTCGGATTTAATTATCCCCAAACTGCCGATAAATTTATCCTTATTGGTGGTGGAACAAGTTTCATATACGCCTGAGCTGTTTACTTCAACAACTAATGGTTCCTTGTGTTTTTCCGATAGTATGTCATTGTTTTCATCTCCGGGCTTTATTCTCATTTCAAGTCCCTGTGTTATTCTGTCCCCGGTTCTTCTCTCATCAAAAAGTTTGGGTTGTTCTTTATCCTTTCCTCCAACTCCAAGAATTGTTGGCAGAACTCTATCGCGGCTGACCTTTTCTATATCGTCAGGCAGGATCAATTTACTGAAATGCTCGCCAATTAAATCTTTCGGTTCATATCCTATCTTTTTTATGGCGCCGTTAATGTAAATAAAACGGCCGTTGTCGTCGATTTTATACACAATATCGGGAATCGCTTCCATTAAGCTTCTAAGATTTCTCTCGGAATCGTGAATTTTATTTATTTTCTTTTTTAACTCTTTGTTTAATTCCTCCAATTTCTCTTCGGTTTTAGCACGCCGGTCTATTTCAAGTTTCAGCTCCTTTGTTCGTTCCTCCACCAATTCTTCAAGGTGATTTTTATGTCGTTCAAGCTCTTTTTCTTTTGCATACAACTCAATGGCGACTTCGATGGCAACATGTAAATCTCTCTTCGTAAAGGGTTTCAGCAAATAATTAAAAGGTTTTGTAGCCTTTATTTCGGCAAGCAATGACTCATTATAGGTACTGCTCATATAAATAATCGGGATATCCACGGATTTATTATGCATTCTGTTAACCACCTCGATTCCGCTTGTGTCGTCTTCCAGATTAATATCCATTAATACAATATCAGGATGTTTTTCTGTCATTATTTTATTTAACGCCAGATTGCCGGAGTTAACGATCGCATAAATGCCAAAACCCAATTCCACTATCCAGTCCCTTATTTGAATAGCAAGAGATTTGGAGTCTTCGACTATCATCACATTGCTTTTCATTGACTTACCCGCCCTTTCCACTTGTTGGCTTTTTTCAGTAATCCATGAAGATGCTTTGCTGAGGGATTTCTGCCAAGGGCCTCGTTAATAATATTTTCAAAGCCCGTAAAATCTTTCTCCCTCTCGAAAATTTTTAAAATAGTAGAACTCAAAAAATGATCATCCGGATATTTTAAAAAAATATCTCTCAGATATAACAAGGCTTTATCATGATCGGCGACTTTGTAATATGCGTACCCTAACATCTTTCTTGCAAACTCATCGTCCCTGACCTTTAACAGATACTGATATACTTCTATCGCCTTATCTACATCGTTGATTTTTTTATACAGTTCGGCAAGGTAAATAAGCAGTTGATGATCATTTTCGAACTTTGGAAGCATCCTGATATTCTCAATCTCTTCGATCGCCTCATTCGGTTTTTTCCCTTTGAACTTCTCCTTATAAAAATTGTAACCCGATCCGGAAGAGCCTGTTTTTTCAAGCTTGTCCGAAAATTCCATCAGACTCCTGCTTTTCGGAAAGAGAAAAAGACCTCTTTTTAAGACCTCATCACCTTTCTCTTTGCCTAAATTTCTGGATGTAAGCTTAAACAGAAAAACATAAAAATCCTCGCTTCCGAATCTCCTGTTAAGAATATTCCTTTCCAGAATCTGCTCGATATCATCTTTTGCCTTCCTCTTTTCAAGTATAGAAAGATAGGTCTTTAAAAAAAACTCATCATCCCTGAGTAAACTAATCCTCTCTTCAGCCTTATCTCTTGCAGCCTTAATCTTATTCAGCCTGAAAAGAATAAATACTTCGCTTCTCAAAAAAAAAGGATTCCCGGGATAAACATCGAGCGCTTCCTTTACAAGTTCATATGCAGCTCTGTAATCTCTCTGCCTTTGCAGTTCAATAATCCTGCTTATATACTCTTTGGACGTCATAGTCAGCACCAATATTTAAACATATAAAACTCTTTATAGACAAATATCAATCATCTGCTCAGACATAAAAATTACATTAACTGAGGCTACAAAATTGAATACAAGACAGCACCATGCTTTCCTGTTGTTTTCATTACTACTTTGATTGTATAATAAATATTATGACAACGACTACTTTGACACACATGCCTGCGTTGAAAAACAAAGGCGGAGCTTAAAGTAGAAATAATTAAATGGATTGCAGGTATGCTCTTAGCCCAAGCCGCTGTCATATCCGCCATAGTCAGACTCCTTTAATTTTTAACCATTTCTCCTCATCTTATCAATACACTTATAAAGGGCAATTGATACATTTTAGATAACTACTCTGGTACAAGACTGAGGACTGAAGCAAAAAAATCTGATGACTTGGGAGTGTCTGTGTGAATCTGCAGCAAAATAAATGAATATTATATATAGAGGGGGATATTATTATGAAAGTACTCGGCGTTTCAGGTTCTCCAATTAAAAACAGTAATACCGACAGGGCAGTAAAATCCGCGCTCAATGCAACCGGCCTGGAGACTGAATTCATAAAATTAACCGATTATTCTGTTTCACCCTGTAAGGCTTGCCTGGGGTGTGTGAAAACCAATGTCTGCGTTCAAAAGGATGACGGTATATTGCTTGCTGAAAAGGCGAAAAAGGCCGATGCGCTGATAATCGGGGCGTATACTCCCTATTCATCAATAGATTCGAGAACAAAGGCTTTTATCGAAAGGCTTTACCCCTTAAGGCACAGAAAGGGCTATATGGTCGGGAAGCCCGGCGGGGCAGTTGTCACTAACAGCGTACCTGCCGGTAATGAGGCTCTCCCTCCTGCCGGCGATCTGACAGCGAACGCCATAATGTATTATATGATGGAAGAGGGAATGAATTTCGTGGGGTCCGTTAAGATTCTCGGTAATGTTCCCTGTGTAAAATGTGGTGAACCTGACTGTAAATTAAGTGGTCTTAAGATGATATTCGGGCCGGAAGCCACAACTGATTCAGTAGGAATTCATACCTATGAAGATCAGCCTTTGGCAACGGACTCGGCAAGGGAGTTGGGAAGAAAAATCGCCGAAGCATTAAAAGCTTAAACGGTATTTCAGCTGTTTACTGTGATCTGAAGTCAGAGATCAGTAAAGATGAAAGAGTGTTTTATTTCTGCAAACGAATAAGCCTGTTTTGTTGCACCAGGCTCTGAGGCAACTATTCCATTGACTTCGAATCTACGATAAAGTTACAATTAATCCCCTGACTTAAGGAACAAAGTGCCTTAAGTTAAAGGCGAAGAGGTATATATTTTATTATGACACATTCCGATTTCGTTCCGTTACACATCCACACCAAATACAGCCTGCTCGATGGCGCTATAAGAATAAGCGAACTCACTGAAAAGGCTCTTGAGTACAAAATGCCTGCCGTGGCTATAACGGATCACGGTAATCTCTTCGGCGCCGTGGATTTTTATAAAAAGGTTTCAAAAGCGGGAATTAAGCCTATCATTGGCTGCGAAACCTATGTCGCATACAGGAGCAGAACCGACAGATCTAGGGTCGAGGGCGCTCCTCTGCATTTCCACCTTATTCTTCTCGCGAAAAACGCCGATGGTTACAGAAATCTGGTCGCCATGATCAGCAAAGCCTATACTGAGGGTTTTTATTATAAACCGAGAATCGATAAGGATTTGCTGGAACAATACAGCGGCGGTTTGATCGCGCTGTCTGCATGTTTTAAAGGGGAAGTACCCCATTATCTCCACAGGGGAATGACAGATAAGGCAAGGGAAGCCGCACTCTGGTACAAATCTGTTTTCGGGCCGGATAATTTCTACCTTGAGATACAGGACAACGGCCTTAAAGAACAGGAAGAGGTCAATAAACAGCTGGTGGAACTTTCTAAAGATGTCCACCTGAAGCTGGTAGCCACCAATGATTGCCACTACCTGAGAAAGGAAGACGCAGCAGCCCACGATATTTTGCTCTGTATTCAGACAGGAAAAACCGTAAACGATCCAAACAGAATGAGATTCGGCACAGACAAGCTTTACTTCAAATCTCCTGATGAGATGAAAGTCGCCTTCTCGGAACTGCCCGAATCTATTCTAAATACCAGAGAGATAGCGGAAAAGTGCGGATTCGAGTTTAAATCCGACACTTTTCTTCTGCCAAAGATAACCATTGACAACGATATGCGCCCAAGCGAGTATTTGTGGAAGCTGTCACACGACGGTTTGCTGAGAAAGACCGGAGAGAATCCCCCTGAGGAGTATGTAAAAAGGCTGGAGACCGAATTCGATGTGATTAAAAACATGGGCTTCTCTTCTTATTTTCTGATTGTATGGGATTTTATAAATTATGCGAGAAAAAAGAATATTCCCGTCGGTCCCGGCAGGGGCTCCGCAGCAGGCAGCCTGATTGCCTATTCTCTGGATATAACTGAAATCGATCCTATTCGGTATAACCTCCTCTTCGAGAGATTCCTGAATCCCGAGCGAATCAGTATGCCCGATATAGACGTCGATTTTTGCAGAGACAAAAGGGGAGAGGTAATCAATTATACTGCCGAAAGATATGGAAAGGATCATGTATCTCAGATTATTACTTTCGGAACAATGGCGGCGAAAGCAGCCATCAGAGATGTAGGAAGAGCTCTGGGAATGCCCTACGCCGAAGTGGACAAAATAGCAAAACTGATCCCCAATACTCTGAACATAACGATAAAAGAGGCTTTGGAGTCTGAAGAGGATTTAAAGAAAACCTGTGAAGAATCCAATGAAATAAAGAATATGGTGGATATTGCAATGCGTCTCGAAGGATTGTGCCGCCATGCCTCCACTCATGCGGCGGGAGTCGTGATTTCACCAACGCCTCTGACTGACTACGCTCCTTTATACAAAAGCCCTAATGAAGATACGATTACTACTCAGTACGACATGAAATCCGTTGAATCTATCGGCCTGTTGAAATTCGATTTTCTCGGCTTGAAAACATTAACCGTTATTCAGAAAACAATAGATTATCTCGCTGACAGAAATGTTTCCCTGAAATCTGAGGATATCCCCCTTGACGATAAAACGACCTATGACCTCCTGAGCTCCGGCGATACGACCGGCATTTTTCAGCTTGAAAGTTCCGGCATGCAGGATATTCTTGTAAAGATGTCTCCTAACAGGTTCGAAGATTTGATCGCCCTTGTGGCCCTGTACAGACCGGGTCCGATCGGAAGCGGAATGATAGACGACTTTATTCAGAGGAAAAAGGGACTCAAAGCAGTTAAATATGAACTTCCTCAGCTAAAAGAAATCCTCGACGAGACCTATGGAGTCATTCTCTATCAGGAGCAGGTTATGAGAATCGCCAATAAACTGGCCAATTTTTCCATGGGCCAGGCCGATATTTTGAGAAAAGCGATGGGTAAGAAGATCCTCGGAGAGATGGAGAGGTTAAAAGAGGAGTTTGTAAAAGGCGCCGTTGAGAATAATCTGGACGAAAAGAAGGCAGTAAAAATTTTCGATCTGATGGCGATGTTCGCTAAGTACGGGTTTAATAAATCCCACTCTGCAGCATACGCTCTTATTGCCTATCAGACAGCCTATCTGAAAGCTCAATTTCCTGTCGAATTCCTTGCAGCCAACCTTTCCATAGAAGATAATACAGACAAAATAGTTACATTTATCAAAGAATGCAGGCAGATGTCCATAGATATTCTTCCCCCTGATATTAATCTCAGCGACAAAGTGTTTACCGTAGTAGGCTCTTCCATCAGGTTCGGACTGGAGGCGGTGAAAGGCGTGGGAGCCTCGGCTCTGGAATCGATAGTAAAGACAAGAGAAAGCGCTCCTTATAAATCTTTGGAGGATTTCATTGACAGAGTCGATTCCAGAAAAGTAAACAAAAAAGTCATCGAAAGTCTGATAAAAGCCGGCGCATTCGACGCCATAACGGAGACAAGAGCAATGGCTGCAGAAGACATAAATGACCTTATCGCCAACAGTCGTTCAACGCCTTCTCTCTTTGGACCCAACAGCTTTCTCGGTAACGATGTATCAGGGAGAGAGGTAAGAGAATGGGAAGAAAGAGAACTTCTGAGATATGAGAAGGAGTCTCTTGGTTTTTATATTACAAGTCACCCTCTGAAGCATTTCGAAAACGATTTGCGCAGTATCGGTACAACCAAAACATCCAAACTTAACGAAACCGTTAATAACAGTGAAGTAAAAATCGCCGGCATTGTATCTGCCGTTAAAAAGAAAGTGCTTAAAGACAATAAAGGAACAATGGCGAGGGTATGGGTTGAAGACGACGAAGGTACGGTGGAAGTTATTATTTTCCAGGATCTCTTTTCAAAGGTCAAAGATATTGTACAAAAAGAAGCGATTCTTTATATTAAAGGCACTGTAGATACATCTGAGAAAGGAGCGACGGTAAAGTCCCAGATAGTGACGAATCTCAAAGAGGCGATAGAAGCATTTGGTAATCAGCCCGTACCGAAACCGATGCAAAGAGCCGCGCCCAAACCCGGACCTGCCCCGGCTCCTGACTCGGTAAACACGGTTGTAAACGGAATCAGGAATTCATCGGTTATAATAAACCTGGAAAATTCTTTATGCAACACAGAGACTTTTATGGATATTAAAACTGCAATCGATATATCAACAGGCAGTTTTCCCGTTTTTTTAAAACTCTTCTGTGACGGCTATGAGACAACGATAGCTACCCCTTTCAAAATATCCGACGATCCCGATATTATGGGCAAAATAGAGTCGATCGCAGGTAAAGGCGCCGTACATCTCGGAAGGCAGCCTTAATAAAAAAACATAACCAAAGAATGAACGAATTTTATAGATTATGAGACAATGTCATCGGATTATGAGAAATAAAAACTGAGTACATCTGTATTCATAAAAACCGTTGTCGTAGTCAGCAGTTTATTTAAAAGACATAAATCCCTGAATTACTAATTAAAGAATTCCTGAATTATTTTGTCTATTTATCATGAGAGTATACCTTGATTTTGAAAAGCCCATAGAAGAGATCGAGCTTCGGATCGAAGAGTATGGTCAGGGTGAAAAAGAAAACGACCCTGAACTAAGCTCTCTGGAGAAGAGCGCTCTAAAACTCAAAAAGGATATCTATTCCAACCTCACATCCTGGCAGAAGTGTCAGACTGCCAGACACCCGGACAGACCCTACACGATGGACTATATTAAAAGGATCGCCAATGATTTTATAGAACTCCACGGCGACAGAAGGTATGCCGACGACCCGTCTATCATTGGCGGCTTAGCCTCTGTTGAAGAGGAGAGTCTCATGATTGTGGGACATCAAAAAGGCAGAAGTACAAAGGAGAGAATACATCGAAATTTCGGCCAGCCCCATCCCGAAGGATACAGAAAAGCCATGAGGCTTATGAAGATGGCGGAGAGGTTTCAACTGCCCGTTGTAACGCTTATAGACACTCCCGGTGCTTTCCCGGGTGTCGGCGCCGAGGAGAGAGGTCAGTCCGAGGCGATAGCCACAAACTTGATGGAGCTTTTCTCCTTAAAAGTTCCTGTTATATCGATCGTTATTGGGGAAGGCGGCAGCGGAGGGGCGCTTGCCCTCAGTGTTGCAGACAGAATTTATATGCTAGAGCACTCCGTCTATTCGATCATCTCTCCTGAAGGTTGTGCTGCCATTCTATGGAAAAAAAGCAACGACAACTTGACGCAAAACGAATTTTCAAAGGCCGCCACCGCTCTGAAACTGACTGCCAATGACCTCATGGAATTTAAGATTATAGACGGTATTATAGAAGAACCCTTGGGCGGTGCTCACAGAAACCCCGACGAAATGGCCTCTGCTATTAAGACGTGTATACTGGAAACTTTAAAGGAATTAAAAACAATCGATATTTCCGAACTCCCCTCAAAAAGAATGGAAAAGTTCAGGGGGATAGGGGTTTTCAGTGAAACGAAATAATCCTGGATAGTCAGGAATAGTTTTATCGTTTGAAAGTATTTTTCAATTACAACTTAATAATCATTCTCAAAAGAATTCTGCGTCCCTGTCAGAAACCAAATTTTAATAATCTCATTTTCCGGAATATCCATTTCAGTGGAAAGCCATAATCAGTATATAACAAGAAAGAGCAACAAGAGCCCGTTTTTCCCCCTTCCCGATACCGGACGCCGGATCCGGCGCCAAGATAAACGCCTTTTGTTCAAGAGGCTGCCAATGAAGTTTCAAAGAGGATCTGTATAATTAACCATGCTTTATTATATTGCAGATAAATTGGACAGAAAGGAGCGCCTTGACAGGGCGGACGCCCTTGCGCTTTTTGAGTGGGACGACATTTTTGCTCTTGGTGATATGGCCGAAGCAGCGGCTTTGCGTCACAATGGAGACAATGTCTACTTTGTGAGAAATCATCATATAAACCCTACAAATATCTGCCTTAACAGGTGCAGGTTCTGCGCTTTCAGCCGCTCTGAGGGAGAGGAGGGTGCATATGAGCTTTCGATCGAAGAAATACTCCATAAGATTGGAAAGCAATATACGGAGCTTCACATCGTTGGAGGTTTGCATCCGGAATGGTCTTTCGACTATTACCTGGAGCTGATTTCCTCGATAAAAGGAGCTTTCCCAAAAACGCATATAAAGGCCTTTACCGCCGTAGAGATAGATCATTTTTCAAATATAAGCGGATTCTCCTTAAAAGAGACCTTGACACAACTTAAAGACCATGGTCTGGACGCAATGCCCGGCGGTGGGGCGGAGATATTCTCCGAAGAAGTGAGAGAGAGGTTGTGCCCGGAAAAGATATCTGCTGTCCGCTGGCTGGAAGTTCATGAAGCAGCCCACAATGTCGGTATTAAAACCAATGCAACGATGCTTTACGGCCATATCGAGTCCTACGCCGACAGGGTGGATCATCTTTTCAGACTCAGAGAATTACAGGACAAAACCAAGGGACTACAGGCATTTATTCCCTTATCATATCATCCGAAAAATACGGATACAGGCGGTGGCGGACCATCGGGAATCGATGATCTCAGGACCATTGCAGTGAGCCGTTTGGTGCTCGATAATGTTCCCCATATAAAGGCTTATTGGATTATGCTTGGAGAAAAAATGGCTCAGACAGCACTGTTGTTCGGTGCAGACGATCTGGACGGAACCGTTATTGAGGAGAGGATTACCCATTCGGCAGGCGCGGTAACCGGCGAGAGCCTTACAGTTGATCAAATAAGGTTTTTAATAGAGCGAGCCGGAAAGAGACCTGTTGAAAGGGATTCATTTTATAATGAACAGAGTAAGTAAGTCGGATGCACTGAATTTGTATAATCGGGCAGGGCTCAAAGAGCTCGGACGAGAGGCTGATAAGATCAGAAAAGAGCGGCACCCCGAAAAGGTCGTGACTTTTATTGTAGACAGAAATATTAACTACACCAATGTATGTATAAATAAATGTAATTTCTGCGCCTTTTACAGAGAGCCCGATAGCGGCGACGCCTATATACTCGATAAAAAGGAGCTCTTTTGCAAGATCGAGGAAACAATCGAGCAGGGCGGTACGCAGATATTAATACAGGGCGGACTTCACCCTGATCTTGGTCTTGATTTTTACAGAGAAATGCTGCGCTCGATTAAGGATCGCTTCGAAATAAATGTCCACGGCTTTTCCGCACCTGAGATCGTACATATTGCCTGCAAATCCTCTCTTTCGATTAAGGATACTCTTATATTGTTGAAAGAGGCGGGCCTGGACTCAATTCCGGGTGGAGGCGCCGAGATTCTCTCTGACAGGGTCAGGGAGATAGTGAGCCCGAAAAAGATAAAATCTTCTCAATGGCTTCATGTTATGGAAGAGGCTCATGGTCTGGGTATGAGGACTACGGCGACAATGATGTTCGGTTCAGTGGAGAATTCCGAGGATATAGTAGAACACCTTGATGTTATAAGGAATTTGCAGGACAGAACCGGGGGATTCACAGCATTTATTCCATGGAGTTTTCAACCTGGAAATACCGTACTTGGAGAGAAATCGAAGAGTAACAATCCCTTTGACCAGGCCACGGGAACAGATTATTTAAAGGTACTTGCTCTTTCGAGGATTTATCTGGACAATATAGATAATATCCAGGCGTCATGGGTTACACAGGGGATAAAGATGGCTCAAGTATCTTTGAGATTCGGAGCGAATGATTTCGGCTCTACAATGATAGAGGAGAATGTAGTGAAAGCAGCCGGGGTGAATTATCTAGTTACAAAGGAAGAACTTATCAGAGCCATAAAGAGTGCAGCTTTCAAACCTGCACAAAGAGATACCTATTATAAGATTTTAGAGTATTTATAACAGTACACAGTAGTCGAAGATCGGAGTTCCGTACTATCTCCCCGATCACCCGCCACTGTGTATTGTTCTTACAGGAGGTTTAATGAAAAAGGCTGTTCTCGTTCTTGCCGACGGGTACGTTTTTGAAGGAGAATCGTTTGGCGCCGCCGGCGAGGCTGTAGGAGAAGTTGTTTTCAATACCTCGTTGACCGGTTATCAGGAGATATTGACGGACCCTTCGTATAAAGGTCAGATTGTTACAATGACATATACCGAGACGGGCAATTACGGAATTAACATAGAGGACATTGAATCCTCAGGCGGTCCCAAAGTAGAGGGATTTATAGTAAAGGAGCACTTCCAAAGCCCCGAAGCATGGCGTTCGGAAGACTCCCTGTCAAACTATCTCAAAGATTATGGCATTGTAGGTATATACGGAATCGATACAAGAGCCCTTACAAGGCATATACGGGACAATGGCGCTCAAATGGGCGTAATTTCTACTGAAGAGAGGGATGTGAAGTCTCTTTTTAAGAAAATAGCAGGCCATAAAGGCATTGGCGGAGTCGATCTTGTCAAAGAGGTAACTACGGACAAACCTTATAAGTGGAGTGAAAAAATCTGGAAATACGGAGCTATCAAAAGTGAAGGCATTAATAAAATGCGGGATGCAGATAATAAAAGCGTTGTAGTATACGATTTCGGAGTGAAATTCAATATATTAAGGAATATGGCTGAAGAAGGTTTTGATATAACCGTAGTCCCCGCCATGACAAAGGCCGAGGAAGTTCTCGAAATGAATCCTGACGGTGTTTTTTTCAGTAACGGCCCGGGAGATCCGGACGCAGTTTTATATGGCATAGAGAGTGCTCGCAGGATTATTGGGAAAAAACCTGTATTCGGTATTTGTCTGGGATATCAGATAATCGGATTGGCTCTGGGGGGGAATACTTATAAACTTAAGTTCGGGCATCATGGCGGAAATCATCCTGTTAAGGATCTGACAACAGGCAAGGTCGAAATTACATCTCAGAATCACAACTATTGTGTAGATTTCAAGAGTCTGGGAGATCAGATTGAATTAACGCACAGAAACCTTTACGATAATACGGAAGAAGGAATGAGGCATAAAGAGCTGCCTCTCTTTTCGGTACAGTATCATCCTGAGGCCGGGCCCGGTCCGAATGATTCGTGCTATCTATTTAAGAGATTCAGAAAACTTATAGAAAATGCCTGAATTAGAGCTTAGCCACGGAACCCATAATATAACTTCCCCTCAGGAGGGGCCATATTTCCTTACCCTCTGAAAGGAGAGGAGCAAGATAAAGGGTACTAAAATTACAGCTCCTACTCTTCCTTTTTCTCCTCCTTGTTCTCTTTTTTCTCTATGGCCTTTAAAATATAATTTCCATCTTCATCATGTTCCACAACATATCCGAACATTATGATAGTATCAACCAGGGGCCTTCCAAGGAGGAGGGGCATGAAATCTTCGGGGATCCCCAGTTTTTCTCTTAAGAATGGTCTGATTTGCGTATCATATCTCAAAATATCGAGTACGCTAGCAACAAGGTCGTCGCCTTTTTGTATTCTTGCGAAGAGTTCTTTTAAAATAAGATAAGAGCACTTCTCGTCATGCTCCTCTACGATTTGCCTTATTGTTTTATCGCCTTCTACCAAAGGTTCTCTGCTGATTTTTTCTTCCGCAAAGGCCTCAAGAAGTTTATCCGTATTCCAGCACTCAAAGGCCCTGCACTGAACAGGCCTGTTTTCATAAATAGTGCATTCATTGGTTTCCTCTTTTAAATAAAAGCAGACTCTTGAGCCCTCTTTCTCCTTTATCTTAATAAGCTCAATATCGATTGTAATTAATTCATCTTCAATATTATTGTAAACGAGCTCTCCTTTTCTTATTGTGTATAAATCGGCATAAGTCAGTGTCTTATTCTTTATTAAGTTGCTGTCCTTAACGTGCAAAGTGGGACTACCCTTTCTGCAGCATTCGCCGCATCTTTTGCATTGTGTCTGAATAGCTGCAGGTGTTACGATCTCCATTGAATACCTCCCGGTGGAATTTTCAATTGTGAAAACAAAGGATTAGGAAAAAGTTTAAACTTCTTTGACTATTACTTTAAAAGTGCTTGAGGATAGCACATTAGAGCGAGGAATTACAATATTTGCATCAATACCATAAGAAGCACCTTCCGACGGAAGCGGGTCATGTTTGAGAAGGCGCAGCTACAGCGGAGGCTTAGAGTTTAGCCGCTGAAGGCGGATGGTGCTTTGCTCCTTAAGTTTATGACTTTGATATTTAAAAAAGATCGACGACTTTAAGAAACAAGTTCGTGTATATTTTTTTGAAGTATGATTAAGTATAACAGAACGTAAGATTGTTTTATATGAGGAGTATGATTCAGTGAAGACCTCGGAGGGCCCGTACGGAAGTTTTGTTCCGCACGGGCTCTGCTATGTAAACCGGACAAGACCGGGATTGTTTTATCCTGCACTGACAGCTATCTTTTTAGCTTTGGCCGCCTCTGCCTTGGGTAGAGTAAGTTTTAACACCCCGCCTGTCAATGATGCCTGAATTCCGTCTCTGTTAATCTCATCGGAAAGAGTAAAAGACCTGCTGTAATCTCCCACTCCGTATTCGCCGCCACAAAGCTCACAGTCGCCGGACAGCTCATAGTCCGCTTTTCCGTACAAACTCAACACTCTCTTCTCAAGTGTTATCTCCACTGCTTTCTCATCGACGCCGGGCATATCTGCATACATGATTATATCGTTGCCCTTTTCAAAGATATCGACATAGGGTGTATATACTCTTGCAGATCTTGTCCTCTCTGCTTTTTGTGTAATCTCTGACTCCTTCTTTTTTATTTCTCCTGTATCAGCCATTTTCTGTACCTCCTTTTTGTTGTTTGCAACCTATTGAAACCGGCTATTATCATTTCAATTCAGTGATATCTTTTTGGGCTTTTCACTTTCCGCCTTAGGCAGAGTAATGTATAAAACTCCTTTGCTGAATTTTGCATTTACCTTATCGCTGTCTACGTTAAAAGGTAAATTGAAAGATCTGGAGAATTCGCCGTTCCAACGTTCTCTCCGGTGATATGATTCGCCATCTTTTCCGTTTTCCCCTTCACGTGAACCGGACAAAGTCAGATGGTTGCCTGTGACAGTTATTTCTACATCGTCTGAGTTCACGCCAGGCAATTCAGCTGTGAAAACCAGTTCATCCTCTCCTTCGGCCCAGGCATTTACTTTTGGAAATTTCTTGGGCGAGTGAGATGTAAATTTATCCGAAATCCGGTTCATCTCATGTTGAAGGTGTCTGAAACGGTCTTCCACATCGCTCCATAAATTGAATCCGTTGTAATCTCTTGTTATAAACATAATTTTTACCTCCCTGTTTTATGGTTTTTTACAATTTTTGTTTTAGGTGCCATGCGTCTTAATGTATTACAAAATCCATGCCCGATCGATATAGTCACTGTTTTCAAGGATTTTTTATGATTAAGGATACATAACTATATTTCATACCGGGCCATTACAACCTATTAAACGAAAAAATGATGTACTTGTAAAAGAGTTGCAAAATACATTTAATAGTGAAAATGTTTGTGTTTAGGCCACTGGAGATTAAATAGGTCTGTTTGGCCTATGTGGGGTTTTATTGCCTATGGTAAAAGTTGTTACCATAAGATATAATTCTTGCAATCGTTTCATGCTGTCAGGATATAATAGCCTGTAACTGATACGACGGCGACACTTTGTATTAATCGCTATTCAGGCCACAGGCGCAAGGCATAAGAAAAATCCAACCTTATACCTTGCGCCTGTGGCCTAACCGGTTCGTTGTATATAACTAAAGTGTCGCTGTCGTACTAATCTTTAACCATCAGAGGGGCTCTTTATGTCCCCGGAAAGACGAGGAAAGGAAATGGAATTTAGAGAAGCGGACCTGCCATGTATCGGTAAAAAGTTCTCGGTCACTACTTCATCGGGCGATATCATATCGGTTATTGTTCATATTTCAGGGAGAAGAGAGATTTTCTATTTTGAGGCAGACTATCATGACGAGCCTTTATGTGATATTGTTTTAAGTGAGGAAGAGTCAAAACAGATTGGCTCTGTATTGATGGGAACCTATTTTCAGCCTGTTCAGGACAATAAAACCGAACTGAGCTTTAAAGACCTTGTCATTGAGTGGGTGAAAATTGACAAAAACTCCGGATTAAAGGACAGGCCGATAAAAGAACTTTTGAATAAAAACGATATCCATGTCGTCTCTCTTATCATGGAAGAGAGCACAATAAATAATCCCGGCCCCGATGTTTTCGTAAAAGAGGGGAATACTATAGTTATGGCCGGGAAAAGAGAGGAGATCGAGAAATTTTACCATGAATTTCAACCCTTTTGTGAAATACAAAGATAATGATTTGAAAAGGATTTAATTATGGATGGTGCTCATTTTCCTTTTTTATTCCTCTTTGGCATATTACTTACAATACTTTTCTTCGCCAATGCTCTTGGAAGAGCAATAAAATTTCCTTCGATTATCTTTTATATCCTCTTTGGAATTCTTTTTGGTCACTATATTCATGAAGAGGAGGCTGTTAAAGCCTTTGGTGAGATAGGTATTGTGGTGCTCTTTTTTTATCTTGGCATTGAGTTTAATATAGAGAGAGCTTTTGCAACTGCCAAAAAAATATGGATAGTAGGAGCAATCGATTTTTTTCTGGGCTTCGGCGTTATCGCCATTATGATGAAAGTATTGGGATTCGATCTTTACACAACATTGCTTGTGGGAGGTGTGGCATATGCTTCTTCTTCTGCAATTTCATCTAAGATAATCATAGATAACCACAGGATAGCCAATCCTGAAACAGAATTAATCCTTGGCCTGATGGTTTTTGAGGATATAATTGCACCTGTTCTGCTGGCTGTTTTGGCCGGCATGTCAAGCGGAGAGGAAATGACTTTCTTAGCCTTTACTGCAATACTTGGAAAAGTGATTGCTGTATTCGCTATTGTAGGTGCAACGATATTTCTTTTTAAAGATAAACTAAACGTATTTATTGACCGCTACCTTGGCGAGGAAATTTTAACCCTCTTTTCGATTGGCGGTGTCGTACTTTTTGCAGGCTTTACCAAAATCATAGGGCTTTCCGAAGCCTTGGGCGCTTTTTTGATGGGCATGATTATCGCCGAATCCGAGAAATCCATTGAGGTGGAGAAGATTATGTTTCCCATAAGGGACATTGCTGTCGCCGTCTTTTTCTTTGTATTTGGGGCGTCCATTAGTTTTTCCGGAGTATTTGAAGTAAAATAATAACAGCTGTAATTCTTGCCGTATTCTTTTCTATAACAGGAAAGTTTTTAACCGGTTTTTTTGGAGGGCTGATATATGGCCTTTCCAAAAGGAGTTCGCTGGTAGCCGGGTTTTCGATAATTAACAGAGGCGAATTTTCAGTCGTTATGTCAGGGTATGCCCATCCCCACCTGTTACCTGCAATAGGTATCTATATTCTTACCGTGTCATTTGTAGGCATATTATTCGCTCAGTTCGCGCCGGCTTTAAGTAAACTGATTATTCCTTCTAAAAGGAAAAGAAAAAAAAAGAAGTAAATGCATTTGTTGTTTATAATTGTTCATGTCCTTGGGCATAAGAGTGTGTGAGAACGATGTTTATATTTTTTATCTCTTTGTGATAGTATTAAAGATTAGGATCGAATAGTGGGTAGTGTTATGGAAAAAGAGCAGGTAAAAACCATTATAAAGCAAGAATTGCCAATAATATTTAAAGAAGATATCGAGATAAGGCAGCTTATAGTGCAGTTAGCAGAAGATCGGTTCGCCGATAAAACAGTGACCTACGACCGTTTCGACAAGCTGCTGCAAGAGCTTAAGACGGACAGAGAGAAGCAAGACATGAGATGGGAAGAACAAAACAGGAAGTGGTATGAAAATCAAAGGGACCGGGATAAGAAATGGGAGGAGCAGAACAAAAAATGGGACGAAAACAAGCGGGATCAGGATAAGAAATGGGAGGAACAGAACAAAAAATGGTACGAATTCAAGCGGGATCAAGATAAAAAATGGGAGGAAAACAAGCGGGAACAGGATAAAAAATGGGAGGAAAACAAACTGGAACAGGATAAAAAATGGGAGGAGCAAAACAGAAGATGGGATGAGAGTCGAAAGGATACTAACGAAAAATTCGAAAAATTAGACAAAAGGTATAACAGCACGATAGGAGCATTGGGGGCCAGATGGGGAATACACTCGGAAGAGTCTTTCAGGAACGGATTGAAAGCGATACTTGAGGAGTCTTTCGACGTTGAGGTGATACATGTGACTGAATGGGACGATGAGGGGGTAGTTTTTGGAAGACCGGACCAGGTGGAACTTGATATTTTAATAAAAAACGGGCTTTTGATAATCTGCGAGTTGAAGTCCTCGGTAAGTAAATCCGAGGTGTATCATTTTGAGAGAAAGGTCAGATTTTATGAGAACATGCATAACAGGAAGTGCGCCAGGATGATTATAATATCTCCAATGGCGGATGACAGTGCAAAGACAGTGGCAAAAACGCTTTCAATTGAGGTCTACAGCTATTCCGACGATATCAGAGTATAGCAAGAACCTAACCCGACAAGCGGTCACCAAACACATTTTAGGACACAAGGCATAAGTAAAAAAGATTGCTGCTTATTTGAGCACAATTTTATTTGTAAGCGACTAAAAACATAAAGGAGCCAATTATGATAAGTAAATCAATTACAGAAGCATTAAACAAAAGGATTAACGAGGAACTTTATTCATCTTATCTCTATATGTCAATGGCAAGTCATTCACACACGCTTGGTTTAAAGGGGTTTGCCAACTGGTTTGAGATTCAGGCGCAGGAAGAGATGTTGCATGCTCAAAAATTTTATCACTATGTCCTTGATCAGGGGGAAAAGGTTATTTTAGACGCCATAGATAAGCCGCCTTCAGATTTCAAATCCCCTATTGATCTCTTTGAGGAAACTCTGGATCATGAAAATAAGGTTACAGCCGCCATTAACCAGGTAGTGGAGCTTGCAGCCAAAGAGAATGATCACGCCACTTCCATTATGCTTCAGTGGTTTGTTACCGAGCAGATCGAGGAGGTAGCAACTACTAACGATATTATTCAGCAGTTGAAACTTGTAGGAAGCGACGGCAGCGGACTGTATATGATTGACAGACAGCTTGCAACAAGAACACTGCCTCAAAATACCGGACAGAACTAATTGCTTCAAAGAACAAATATTTTAAATATCGCGACACTCTACAGAAGTGGTGATCCCTTCTTCACCGGTGCAGTTCTCCATATATCTGAAGCGGAGCATTTTGAAGAGTGTCGGGATATTGATTTTTTTCAATTTAATATCACTAACGATACATTCCTCTTGAAATACACCCTCTCAAAGGAAGACAGAGTCTATGGCCTTGGAGAATCCTTAGGAGGGTGTAACAAGAGAGGGAGGCGATATGTTCTTTACTCTACCGACGACCCGCTCCACACCCCTGAAAAAGAATCTTTATACGGATCACACCCCTTTATCATAGTCGACGGCAGGCAAACCTTCGGTTTGCTGATCGATTATCCCTCGAAAATAGAATTCGATATAGGCTTCAGCGATATCGATGTAATGGAAATTTTTATTAACTCATGTAATTTGGATATATATATTTTCAACAGCAACGATAAAAGAAAGATTATAAAAGAGTACCTGTCACTGACAGGCGCTCCCTATGTACCTCCTAAATGGGCCTTTGGTTATCATCAATCGAGATGGAGCTATCCCGATGAAAAGAGCATAAAAGAGGTGGCCTTGAATTTCAGGCACCGTCGTATACCCTGTGACGCCATATATATGGATATCGATTATATGAAAGATTATAAATGTTTTACAGTTGACGATAATAAATTTCCTGATTTTAAAGGCTTTGTCAGACAACTTAAGGATGATGGTTTCAATATCGTTCCTATAATCGATCCGGGAGTAAAAATAGAGGAGGGTTACAGTGTTTACGAAGAGGGCCGGGCAGGTGAATTTTTCTGTAAAGACGGAAATGGCAGGGATTTTGTCTGCGCTGTTTGGCCCGGACTTACTCATTTCCCTGATTTTCTCAACCGAGATGTAAGGACATGGTGGGCAGGGTGCTATAAAGAGTTTTTAAACGCAGGTATAGAAGGAATCTGGAATGACATGAACGAACCGGCGATCTTTTATACGCTTCTCTCTCTTAATGAGATTTCCAAGGATAGTCAACAACTGACTCCTGAATCGGGTATCGAAATCATGAGTTTTAAATCCAAGGTAAAGCATCTCTCAAAACAAAGAGCCTATTACAGAAGCTTTTTTCACAGCACTGACAACGGAGATGTCGTAATGCACGACGATATCCATAATCTCTTCGGTTTTTATATGGCGATGTCTGCTGTAAAAGGGTTTGAAGAGTTTTTGCCCGGCAGGAGGTATTTTCTATTGTCAAGGAGCAGCTATACCGGTTTACACAGATTCGCCACAATCTGGACAGGAGACAATATGAGTTGGTGGGAACATATGCCTCTCCATATAAGTATGGTAATATCTCTTAATTTGGCCGGTTATTTTCATACAGGTGCGGATATTGGCGGGTTTGGCTGCAATGCTTCATCTGAACTCGTTGTCAGATGGACACAACTCGGTGTGTTTACCCCCTTTTTCAGAAACCACACTGCTCTTGGAACAAGAAACCAGGAACCATGGGCCTTTGACAGCATGTCAGAGGAGATAATTGCAGATGCAATCAGGCTGAGATATGCGCTCCTTCCATATATATATTCGGAATTTATGAGGTCTGTAAGAGAGCTGGAGCCCTTTGTTTCCCATCTCATGCTTTTCTTCGATAATGAGAGAACAAAGGAAATCGAGGATCAGTTTATGTTCGGCAATTCGATTATGGTTGCACCTGTTTGTACTGCCAACGTAACAGGGCGCTTTGTTCACCTTCCGGAATCGAAATGGCTTTTTTGGCCTGTCTGCAGATATGATGAGAGAGAGATGAAGGTTTTTGATCGTGGTGACTATTATATAAATGCTCCCATTAACAGGATACCAATTTTCATCAAAGAAAATTCTCTGATCGTTATGTCTTCTCCGATGAATTATGTAGGAGAAAAGGAGCTTGAAGAACTTATTGTGACAGGTCTGGTTACAGACAGAGCTGTATTCGATTACTATGATGACGATGGTGTTACAGATGCATACAAAGAGGACAAACACTCTGTAATAAAAATCAAAGTAGAGAGAAAGGGAGACGATTTCGACATTGCCTGCGATATGAAATTTCACAGTGACGTTTCGATAGTTGTAAAGAGAGTGAAGTTCGAGATATACGATGAAACAGGCGGAATTTACTGCAAAGAGTTTTGTCTCCAGTAATTACGGTCATAAAAATAATTGTGTAACATATGGGACTTACCTGCGCCATTTCCTGTAACGGATGAACCGCTTCCATGAGTGAAATATGTGTCGTTCCAGGCGTCGGCAGGGAGATGGCGAATTCCGAGATTATCGAGTTCAAATAAAAGATCATCAGAATAGGCCTCTTTGAGATGTCCCAGACCTGAGGCGTCTCCCGCCATATCGAAAAAGATATATTCCACTGAAAAGTCAGAGATTAAAAAGGGGTACGCTTCTCTTACGATATCTTCCGCCTTTATCCACAACCACTGAATATACCCCATTGTGTTATATTGGGATTTAATCAGTTCGTACTTGTCGGGATAATTCAGTCTTGTTGACTTAAGATAATACTGAAGGTAGACCATAAAGTTTACAACTCCGTCAATTTGAAACTGATTTAAGCGATAATATTCCGTTTCGGCAGGTAAACCCGATTCCTGAAACTGTATCTGAAACCATGCATCTCCGGCATAGGCGCTCAGTTCGTCGAGTAGAATTCTCAAATCGTTACCATTGGCGGATTTGCTGTCAACGATATATATATCGTATCGGATTGCTTCTTTTAGATAATCGGGGATCGTTTCCTCTACAATGCTTATATGCATCGTATCGTCGAATTCCAGATTTGACAGATATCCGTTGCCCAGTAAGAGATATGTGTAATCCGATGAAAAACAGTCATAACCATTTACATAATGATTGGTTTCATGAACGGCAGTTGTGAGCGAAGTATTCAGATCATTAAGCCAGAACATAAAATCGTCGGGGGCCTGAATAAAAACCTCATATCCATGTAAGGGATCGACAGTCAACAAGATGTCATGTATCTCCTTTGTTCGCTCATCTGTAAGGTCCAGCGACGCCAGAGCTTCCTCCTCTTCCATAAGGCACTCCTTATATTCCGTTGTAAATACTTTAAACCCGGCAGGATCGATGTCAGATTCATGGAGCATGTTTACCTCATAGTGGTCCTCGGTTCCGCTGATGTATACGTCGGGAATATTGAGAAAAAACCTGTCATTATCGTAAAGGGCCATATTGTCATAACTCTCGTTAATCGTTAATGTCTCTGTAAGTTCAAATAATATGGCTTCATTATCGGGCAGCAGGCTCATAGTCAACTCGAATGTACCGAGTTCCGGCACCGTTGCAGCATGTATACTAAGGACATTGGTCTCTGTGTCAAACTCGGTTCTTCCCGAAGAGGCAAACAGGGCTCCGGTATCTGTAGTTGCAAGGAAAAGTAAACAGAGTAATGTCAATAAAGGGAGATATGTTTTCATCGTTTTATATTATACATGAAATTTGTAGTTTAAATGCACATAACCTTCATTTTTATCCTGGTTTGCTGACCGGCAGTTTTAATGGTTATATGATTATACGCAGCCTGCCTGAGAAGAACTTATTGGATTTGTGTTATACTTTTTTACAAAAAAATTGCTTCATCTCAATAAGCTCCCTTTAATATGGGAATTAAAGAAACCTCAACTTAATTGAGATGGTGCAAAGAGATTTACTTACATCGTATTAATCTGCGATTATCCACGATAATCTGTAGATAAAAACTGTATGGAATTACCTCTTTTTCAGATCGACGCATTTGCAAACAAGCCCTTTGAGGGAAATCCGGCAGCCGTTTGTCCTCTTGATACGTGGCTGCCCGATGATGTAATGCAGGCAGTGGCGGAAGAGAATAATCTCTCTGAAACGGCATTTTTTGTTCCTAAGGGAGACAGATTTCATATAAGGTGGTTTACTCCTGTAAAGGAAGTGGATCTATGCGGTCATGCGACTCTTGCAGCAGCTTATGTTGTATTCAATTTTCTTGATTGTTGCAGTGATGTGATTGAGTTCGAATCTAAAAGCGGCGTGCTTTGCCTGAAGAGAGAAAATGAACTGATAGTAATGGATTTTCCTTCGCTTCCTCCTGTGTCATGCGATATTCCTCAGGAAATATTGAAGTTTTTTGGTAAACTCCCAAGGGAAGTATTAAAGTCGGATGATTATCTCTTTGTATTCAACGACGAAAAAGATGTCATCTCACTGACTCCTGATATCGAATATTTAAAAAAACTCGATTTACGTGGTGTCATAGTAACTGCCGAATCAGTGGATTACGATTTTGTCAGTCGTTTCTTTGCTCCCAAATTCGGCATTTCAGAAGACCCGGTAACAGGTTCTGCGCACTGCACTCTTGCACCATATTGGGCTGAGAGATTAAAAAAAAGAAGGCTCACAGCAAGACAGGTATCAGCCAGAGGCGGTGATTTAAGATGCGAGGTAAGGGGAGAGAGGGTGCTAATTTCCGGGAAAGCCGTCGTTTATCTAAAAGGAACAATAATTATTTAATAATTGTAACTACTTAGTCGCTTATAAATGAAATTGTACGCAAAAAAGCACCAATATTTTTGAATATCACAGTTTTAGCTTTTTATTGATCAATGCACCAAATTTATTTGATTTTTTGTTTCAGTCTTCAGCCTTGTATAACTGAGTAGTTACCAGAAATTTGAAATTAAAGGATTCCATAAATCTCTAAATTCGTAATTTATAATTCCTAAATTTTTCTTAATGCCTATATTTCTTTATAAAGGTTATGACAGTAATGGGGGAAGGGCTAAGGGGTCCATAGAGGCCGATGGTGTCAGTGACGCTGTTGCACGATTGAAGAGTAAGGGCGTTTTTCCCGATGAAATTAAAGAACGCACTTTCGGACGGAGATTTTCTATTTCATCGAATAAATACTTGGCAGGTCTGCCCCATTTCACAAGGCAGTTGTCAGTTCTCTTGATATCGGGAGTACCTTTAGTGGAGTCGATGAAGTCTCTTTCCGATCAGTATAGCGGGAAGTGGCTGAAAATCATTACGGACCTTCGCGAGTCTTTGTCAGGGGGAGTGACTCTTTCCAGGGCAATGGAGGAGTATAGGGATGTGTTTCCCGAGTTTTATATTAATATGGTCAAAGCAGGGGAGATCGGTGGAAAACTCGATATAATACTGGAAAGACTGGCAGACTATCTGGAAGACCAGGAGGATATTAAATCAAAAGTCAGGTCGGCAGGTGTGTATCCTGTTATAATGCTTTCAGTGGCATTTGTGGTTATCTCCTTTGTTTTTGTCTATGTCGTTCCGAGAATAACTAAAATATTTGCCGATTCAGGCTCTGAACTTCCTTTAATAACAAAGATTCTGATCTTTATAAGCAATATATTTCATAATTACTGGTGGATTCTGCTTCTATCTATTCCAGTCATCAGATTGTCTCTAAAAAAAATCTACTTTAAAAGGGAGTCCTTCTTTTCTTCTTTGCTAAACAGAATACCTCTCTTAAACACTTTATATGTATCGAGATTTTTACGGACATGCGGCTTTCTGCTTGAAGGAGGTGTTCCTATGACAAAGGCTTTGCAATTAACGGCAAAGAGTGTGGGGAACAGATTTATCGAGGATAATATAATAAGATCGGAAAAACTGGTAGCTGAGGGGAATTCATTATCCTCGGCTCTCGAAGTATTTCCTCAAACAGTGAGATCGATTATTGCTACCGGCGAAAAGAGCGGAACTCTGACAGAAGCACTTGGGAAGTCAGCGAGTTTATATGAAAAAGAGTTTTCCATGAAGGTAAGGAGATATCTGTCAATGCTTGAACCGGCAATAATTCTTATAATGGGTTTTATCGTTTGCCTTATTGTATTCGCCGTTTTATTGCCTGTCTTCGAACTGAATCAAATGATAAAATAGGCGTATCTGCTTTCCTGAGTAATGGGGACAAATTATGGAAGTTCGGGTGGTTTTAAGGCGCAATGATTAGAAACTGAATCGGACAGTATGAAACTCGGGAGGGACAGGCAAACTTTTACTACCACACCCTTTATGTCGGGCACTGACAGGTACTGCTTCCTCAGTTGAATTATTGTATTGATCTGTCTAAACTCTTCCTCTCTGCCTCTTCTGCCGGCCTTACGTACATTAAAAAATATTTCCCCGATGTCGGTGCTATTTAAACTCTTTCTGAAATCCCTGGTTAATGAATAAAAAGCGCTTAATTCATAACCAAACCTGTCGGCTGTCTCAGCCGCACTCTGCTTTTCATAAAAAAATGCTCTTAACGCCTCATATTTCGCAACATCTCAAAAAGTTGAGGTAATTCTCCCCCTCACCTCAATCCTCTCCCCCAGGGGAGAGGAGGTTTTAAAGAAAAAAGATCCCCTCTCCCCCAGGGGATGAACATAATACACACTTGACTCCGCGATCGATAATCAGTATACTAAAGAGATGCGAGTATGCGGTCAAGAATTTACGAATAATATAATAGAGCAAATAAACAATAAAATAATAGAAAAACCGGATATATCGAGACGAGCGTTGTCGAGAGAAGTCTGTAAATGGCTTGATTGGCGAACAAGCAAAGGAGGTTTTCAGGAAGGCAGTTGCCGAAAAGCATTGGCTGAATTGAATCGGAGAGGAGTGTTG
>JAREWP010000065.1 GCA_029001845.1 Candidatus Magnetocorallium paracelense
CCACCACAACTTTGTGCTCCTGCATTCAGGGCATTCTGCAGGCTTCGGCCAGGGATAATCTTTGCCGGATTCCTGTAATTTAACCAGACAGACTTCTGTATAGACTACGACTTTTTCTTCCTGTTGACAGCTTTTTTGGGGAGGGATTTACCGGAATGATTCAGGTTACTTTTTTATGGAAGATTTTACTATTTGGCTTGTTTATTTCGCTACTTTCTTACTCTCTCTATTTGATTTTTCATGGAAAATAACACAGGCAGGAGAGGTAATCCCTTTGAGATAATCACATGTGCGCATTTGAGAAATTTGGAGACAAAGAGGGACAGTGAGAAGAGGTTGTTTTGGAAAGTAACTTTGGTAAAAGCGCTCTATGAGAGAGGATATGAGAAAGAGGACATTCTGAATCTGTACAGGTTCATAGACTGGATAATGGGACTGCCCGATGAGTTGTCTGTAAGGTTTCATGAAGCAATCATAAAACATGAGGAGGATAGAAAGATGCCGTTTATAACAACAGCAGAAAGAATAGGGATGGAAAAAGGAATATTGTTGGGAAAAGAGGAGGGGATGCAATTGGGAGTGGAAAAGGGGATGGAAAAGGGGATGCTAAAAGGATTATATGAGTCGATAGAGGATTTGCTGGAAGTAAAGTTTAAAGGTCAGGGCAGATTATTAAGAGAGAAGATTATGGAGATAGAGGATTTAGAAAGATTGAGAGCAATAAAGGAATATATAAAAAGATCGGACAGCTTTGAAGAATTGACGGATATTCTAAAAAACAGGTAAAAACTGTTCACAGAGGTCAGGGATCGGTGGTCTGTAAAAGGGGGTAAAAAAACTCAGGAGTTTTTTTATTGCCTTATATATAAATGATTAAATAACAGAGTCTGCTTATTTTCTTTTTATCTTTGAGCTTTTTTACTCAACCTTCAAATTTCTCACTCGTCTGCCTCTGCTTAATGCAAACTGTACTGCTGTTCCTGCAAGTATCATTGCCGGAAAAATGTACTGATTGTCATCCAGGCTCAGAGCAATTAACAACGCACCGACGACAACCGAGTATAAAACGATAAACACTTTTTCGAAAAAAATAAAAATAATTCCGAAAATCAGACCTGCCACAATGGCATGAATTGAGATATTGTGAAGAATTAAATGGAGGTTGAAGGAGTGAATTGTCTTGTTGTATACACCCATAACCGTAGAAGTGGCAAGGGCTCCGAAAATAAATCCTCCGCTAAAGATGATTGTCTTTATCAACGTTTTAATCAGAATTACCGCAATAATCGAAAATATGAGTGAAAGGCCTGCAATCAACCAGATTTCATTGGCTATTATAAATTTTTCTCCAGACTCTGCGGCAATGAAAACGGTAAGAGAGTATCCCACTGTCGTTCCCAGAAGAAGAGCGATAAAGTAAATCGAAACTCTGAATAAAAACCATCCGGCAAAGCAGAGTACAATGCCTGATATCAATAAAGCGGGCGAGTCAATTTCAGGCATCAGTTCTCCCTCCTTATACTTACATCCCTCTGCGGAAAGGGGATGGATATGCCCTCATTTTGAAATTTCTTATGGATGTTTTTAATTAAGTGATGCAATGTCTTTCCCTTATTGACAGGTTTATCGATCCAGCAAAGGAGTTCGAGATCGATGGAAGAATCTCCGAACCCTCTGTACCTGATTCTCGGTTCAGGGTCTGAAATCACGTTTTCAGTTACTTTTACTACTTCGTGAAGTACATTTTCAACGTGATCGAGATCGCTTTCATAGGCCACGCCCACAGGCAGCCTTATTCTGAAATTTGGTATGGGAGCACTTTCGTTGACTATTTTTGTATTGGCCATAAATGAATTTGGAATGGTAATCAATATATCGTCACGTGTTTTAATGCGCGTGCTGCGAATTCCGATTTCAACGACCTCTCCACGCTCTCCGCTTTCCAGGAGGATGAAATCTCCTATTTTATATGGTTTGTCTACGAATATGCTGAGACCGCCAAAGAAGTTGGCAATCGTATCCTTTGCTGCAAAAGCGACTGCGGCGCCTGCGATTCCGGCAGAGGCGATAAGGGGACTGATGTCGATTTCCCATGAAGCTAAAATAATGCCAGTAACACCGACAAGTAGGATTACTTTTAGAATATTGCCGATAAGAGGAACGATATTATCTTTAAGACCGGTGGAGTCCGATTTGCTCGACATGACGTTTTCCAATATGAGGTTCATTGCCCTTGTAAGGCTCAATCCCCATATCACGGCCAATGAGGTGTTAACAACCCCGCTGACATAAAAGATCACTTTACCGCTGTCCGATGCAATATAGTGAAGGGACTGTAACGTTCCAAAGATTATGACAGAGTAAAAGACCGGTCTGTGAAAGAGGTCAATGATCTTATCGTCAAGCTGCCATTTGCTCTTTCTCGTGAGTCTCTTAAGTATTTTTGTAAAAATAACGTCAGTCAGTTTTGCAATGGAGAGAAAGAAAAGAAAGAGAGCCAGGGAGATGATATATCTGTTGTCAGTTAATCTTTCTAAAAAATCCATAATTCGTCACAAATATAACACACTTTGAATTCCTCAGGCAATCAGAAAAATTAATCTACAGGACTTCATATTTTAACTATAATTATTTTATCATAGTAAGTTATGCTGGATATAAAATATATAAAAGACAATATCGACAGTGTCAAGGCGGCGATGGAAAAGAGAGATTATGAAATCGCTTTGGATAAACTTCTTTTGCTCGAAGGTAAAAGAAAGGAACTGAAACAGAGATCAGAAGAACTGCGAAACAGAAGAAATGTCGTTTCCGAGGAGATCGGGAGACTGAAAAAAGAAAAAAAGGACGCTTCCGGAATTATCGGAGAGATGAAGGAGGTCTCTGAAACCATTAAAGGTCTCGATGACGACTTAAGAGGGCTCGACTCGGAAATCGGCGATATTCTTTATATGATACCGAATATCCCCCATGAGTCCGTTCCTGTGGGGGAAGACGAGAGCGGGAATGTCGAGGTCAGGACATGGGGCGATCCGAGAGAGTTTGATTTTACGCCCCTCAATCATTGGGATATCGGGGAGCCTTTGGGAATTATCGAATTCGACAGGGCCGCAAAGATAGCAGGTGCAAGGTTTTCCCTTATGAAGGGCCTTGGCGCCAGGCTCGAGAGAGCTTTAATTAATTTTATGCTCAATCTGAATACAGAGAAAGGATATACGGAAGTGATCCCCCCCATACTTGTCAACAGAGATACAATGACAGGCACCGGACAACTCCCGAAATTTTCCGAGGAGCTTTTTCGAGTCTCCGATCCGGAGTTTTATCTGATTCCCACGGCAGAAGTCCCTGTAACGAATCTGCACAGAGAAGAGATATTACAGGAAAAAGCTCTGCCCCTCTATTATACATCTTTTACTCCATGCTTCCGAAGAGAAGCCGGTTCCTATGGTAAAGATACAAGGGGTCTCATCAGGCAGCATCAGTTCAATAAAGTAGAACTCGTTAAATTCGTTACACCGGAAGACTCTTATGGCGAGTTGGAAAAGCTTACTTCAGACGCCGAGGATATACTTAAGAGGTTGAATATTCCATACAGAGTGGTTTCACTCTGCACCGGAGACCTCGGTTTTTCGGCGTCCAAAACCTATGACATAGAGGTCTGGCTGCCCGGTCAGCAAAAGTACAGGGAGATATCTTCCTGCTCCAATTGCACCGATTATCAGGCAAGACGAGCCGGTATAAGGTTCAGACGCACCGGCAAGAAGGGTACGGAGTTCGTACATACTCTTAACGGTTCCGGCCTTGCCGTAGGCAGGACTCTGGTGGCCATACTGGAGAACTATCAACAACAGGACGGCTCGGTAGTTGTTCCGGAACCACTCAGACCTTACATGGGTATGGATATAATAAAATAGTTACGACAGTGATTAAGTCTTCTTAATCACTCACGTTAACGTCCTTCAGACGGACTATGGATTTCGGTACGAAGGACAGGCGTGACACCTGTCCTTCGGTTCGTTATTATTTTAAGATTCCTGAACATCCGGTTAAACGGCTGTAACTTCGATTTTTTAACTCCCTCTCTCCCTTTGAAGGGGGAGAGGGTTGGGGTGAGGGGGTAAGGCTGAAGACTATTAGATAAAACATGCGCTATCGATAAAACTTTTCGTTTTTTTCCAACCCTCACAAATCATTTGATTATGTGCTACAGCCTTCAGACTTCAGCCCGAATACCCGAGTAGTTACTTTTTGCCTCTGTGGTCAATCAACGATGCTGTTTATTTTTTCTAATGAGTAATACTAAAAAAGCATTCAGCTGTCAGCCATCAGCTTTTTAATTGCAATACTTTATGGTTCAAAACACTTTCACCCGTAAGATGAAGTTTATTATTGGCATCACATCAATTCTTTCTTTAGCTGAAAGCTGACCGTTGAAAGCTGACTGCTGTTTGTAGAGATATTTTTGGAGGTTTATGAAGAAAGGAAAAGTCTATTTAATCGGCGCCGGGCCCGGAGATATCGGTCTGCTTACCATAAAGGGAATGAAGTGCCTTCAGAAGGCAGAGACCGTGATCTACGATTTTCATATAAACGCCCAGATATTGAATTACATAAATCATGAAGCCGAGTTTATTTACGCCGGGAAACGGGGCGGTCATCATGAAATGACTCAGGACGAAACAAACAGAACTCTCGTGGAAAAAGCCAAAGAGGGAAAGATCGTGTGCAGGTTAAAGGGTGGCGATCCTTTTGTCTTCGGAAGGGGAGGAGAGGAAGCGGAGATTCTGGCTTCAGAAGGCCTTGAGTTCGAGATTATTCCGGGAGTCAGTTCTGCTGTTGCAGCCCCGGCTTATGCCGGCATACCTCTGACTCACAGAGACTACTCGTCGTCTTTTGCCGTGATTACCGGTAATGAACAGGTCTCTAAACCTGAGAGTATGATCGATTGGTCAAAATATGCACGCGGTTACGATACCCTGGTTTTTCTAATGGGTATTAAGAATATCTCCTCTATAACATCTAAACTTATGGAAAACGGCAGACCTGCCGAAACTCCGACTGCCGTAATCCGGTGGGGAACCAGACCCGATCAGAAAACCATTGTCAGTACTCTTCATGAGATTGCAGATAAAGTAACGGAAAGCAAAATTCGCCCCCCTGCCGTAATGGTGGTTGGTAACACGGTCTTATTAAGGGATAAACTGAAGTGGTATGAAAACAAACCGCTCTTTGGTCACAGAATTCTGATAACCAGGCAGTATAACGAAGAGTATGAGATTCTGGAACGTATGGGCGCTGAGATATTCGAGTTTCCTACAATAACAACGGTTCCTCCCGGAAGCTATGATGATCTCGATTGTGCAATAGAAAAGGTCGAATCCTATGATTGGCTGGTTTTTACCAGCGCCAACGGTTTTCGTACATTTATGGAGAGGCTCACGGAAAAGGAGCGCGATATCAGGGATCTGAAAGGTATAAAAATATGTACAATAGGATCAAAAACAGCTTCTGCAGTGAGGAGTTACGGAATGAAAGTTGATATCGTTCCCAATGAATTCAATGCAGAGGGCCTTATCGATCTTTTTTTGAAAGAGACCGGAGGCGATCTCAAGGGTATCAGAATTCTTCTTCCCAGAGCGGAAGTTGCAAGAGAGGTCTTCCCGCAAAAAGTGAGAGAATTGGGAGGAGAAATAGACACTCCCGCCTCATACCGCACATCAGGCCCCGGTTCCCATAGTAAGCGACTGGAAAGGTTTTTAATTGAAGGCAAAATCACTATCGCCACCTTTACAAGCGCCGCGACATTTAATAATCTTGTTGATATAATTAAAGGCGATGTGACAGACCTTTTAAAGGACGTAACCATTGCAGCGATAGGGCCTGTCACAAAAAAAGCTGTCGAAAAGTCGGGACTTACAGTGCATATAATGCCGGAAAAGGCTACAATCAAAGATATGGTGGAAGACCTTATTGCTAATGCATTAAAGAGAGGCAAAAATGATTGACGCCGATTATATGATTCACGGAGATTATCTGCTCACAATGGCAGACGGAGAAGAGCCGCTTACAGATGGCGCTGCTGTCGTGAAAGGCGATAAAATTATCGATGTGGGAAATTATACCGAGCTTGCAACAAAATATAATGCAAAACACTATATAGGAGGGGGATTTCGCCTGATATTACCGGGGCTGATCAATACGCATACCCATGCGGCAATGGTGTATTTCAGAGGTATTGCCGACGATATGCCATTCAGGGATTGGCTGGAAGGGTATATATGGCCTGCAGAAAACAGATGGCTCAGCGCTGAATTTGTCTCCGACGCCATGGAATTGGCCTGCCTTGAGATGGTTCGCGCCGGAATAACCACTTTTTGTGATATGTATTTTTTTGAAGATGCCGCCGCCGTAATCGTAAAGGAAATCGGAATGAGGGCCGTGTTGGGCAGAGGAGTACTCGATTTCCCTTCTGTTTCGGCCAAAACGCCGGATGAATACATAGAGAGCGCCGAGGAGTATATTAAAAAGTGGAACGGAGATGAGTTGATATCTCCCTCTATCGCTCCCCATTCGCCATATGCCTGTGGTCCCGATACTCTTAAAAAGGCGAAGAAAGTGGCTGACAAGTATAATGCAATACTTCATACTCATTTGTCGGAAACAGAGTGGGAGGTTAATGAAATCGGTAAACGTTATGGACGTTCTCCTATAGATCATCTGGAAAATATCGGAGTACTGGATAATAATGTGTTGGCTGCTCATTGTGTGTGGCCCTCGGATAGTGAGATGGACTTACTTGCCCGGAGAAAGACAGGCGTATCTCACTGTGTTGACAGCAATCTCAAGCTTGCATCCGGTTTCGCCCCTGTTGTTTCCATGCTTGACAGAGGAGTGAAAGTATGTTTAGGCACCGACGGGGCGGCAAGTAATAACGATTTGGATATTATCGCAGAGATGGGAGCCGCCGCCAGGTTGCATAAAGCGGCTGCCGGCGATCCTACGGCATTAAATGCAAAACAGGCCCTGAGAATGGCCACATTGTCAGGGGCAGAGGCCCTTGGGCTGGGCGATAAGACAGGGAGTATAGAAAAAGGTAAACAGGCGGATATACTGATAGTCAACATGAAAAAACCCCATCTTTTACCAATATACGATATATTTTCCCATATTGTTTATTCGATGAGATCATCCGATGTAGAGAGTGTAATGATTAACGGCGAAGTTGTGCAGGACAGAGGTGTATTGGTGAAGAAATCGGAGGATGAAATTATGGATAAGGCGATAAGATGGAACAGGAGAATAAAGGAGGAGACCCGTTCATGAAAGTCGATGGAAAACATTACAGAACAATTTGGCTTAAAGAAGGAGATCGGAATGTCGTTCAGATTATCGATCAACGTCATCTGCCGCACTCATTCGTTATAGAGGATTTGGACACCACCGATAAGACGGCCGCTGCAATCGGTGACATGCACGTCAGAGGCGCAGGGCTTATAGGCGCTACAGCAGGGTACGGAATGTATCTCGGTGCTTTGGAAGCCGCCGGAGAGTCTACTTCCGAAGGTTTTAATGCAACTCTGCTGAAGATCGGTGAGAAACTGAAAAGTACAAGACCTACTGCCGTAAATCTTCGTTGGGCCGTAGATCGCGTCTACAATAAAGTAAAGGATCTAAAGAGCAATAGCGAGAAGATCGACACGGCCCTGGATGAAGCCCGGAAGATTGCCGACGAGGATGCTTCCTATTGTCGTATGATCGGCGAGCACGGCGTCTCTCTTATCGAAGAAATTTCAAAAAGAAAGGGAGGAGGCAGAGTAAATATTCTAACTCACTGTAACGCCGGCTGGCTGGCATTTGTAGACTACGGAAGCGCGACGGCGCCGGTTTATGAAGCGGCTGCCAGAGGATTGGATGTGCATGTATGGGTTGACGAGACGCGTCCCTGGAACCAGGGCGCCAGACTGACGGCCTGGGAACTCGGTCAGCAAGGCGTCGCCCACACAATAGTTGCCGATAATGTGGGCGGGCATCTCATGCAGCAGGGAATGGTGGACATGGTTATTGTAGGAACCGACCGCACCACCTACACAGGAGATGTGGCGAATAAAATTGGAACATACCTGAAAGCTCTAAGTGCAAACGATAATAATCTTCCATTCTATGTGGCCCTTCCCTCTTCGACTTTTGACTGGGAAATCAGAGACGGCGTAAAAGAGATTCCCATTGAGCAGCGTGGCGATAATGAAGTGAAATGGATAGAGGGGCTCGATGAAAAGGGAAAACAGGGACGGTTGCTTCTTACTCCGGAATCGAGCCCTGCCGCAAACTATGCTTTTGATGTAACACCGTCCCGTCTTGTGACTGCGCTCATTACAGAGCGAGGTATTTGCGGGGCCGATGAAAAGTCTGTATTGGAGCTCTATCCGGAAAAGAAGAGATAGAGCGATACGTCGTATCTTTCGCCTCTTCAATGCAGAACATGATAAAATAGAATCAAGCAGAAGAAATAAGCATTCAGCAGTCAGCTCTCTGTTTTTAACGCAACGCTTTGTTTTTTCTAAGCTGACTGCTGATCGCTGAACGCTGACAGCTTTTTTTAGTTATAGGATATTAAATCCGAGGCGAGACAATGGAAACAAAAGGCAAGGTAAAATCAGGGAAATGGCAGGGAAAGGACAGGCGTAAAGGACCCGATCCTTTGACAAAGGTGTTTCAGGTGATTATACTTGTATGCTGGGTTTTGTTTATTGCCGCCATGTTAACGGTTCACAAGGCAAGTCCTGAATTCGATATGGTTACTGACAGGTGGATGGGGTTTAAAATACGCAAATTTTGGGACAAGAGGATGATCGAGACGGCGCAGTATCTTTTTTTTACCTTGTTGTCGGTATCCTCTGTCGGTCTGATTATAAACAGCACCAGAAATAAAAGGAAAACCGATCACTACAGCATCTCCGTATTCCTGATGATTGCCTGTTCCATTGTAGCCCTTATAATTCTTTATGTGAAATTTTAGTTTTCCTTAAGTCAATACCATTCACTTAAGGGGTGAAGCACCTTCCGACGTAAGCGGGTCATGTTTGAGAAGGCGCAGCGAAGCGGAGCCTTCGAGTTTAGCCGCTGAAGGCGGAAGGTACCTTGCTCCTTAAGTGAATGACACTGTCCGTTGAGTCATAAATTTCTTCACTCATATAGAAGCTCCCAATCTATTTTGGCGCCTGCAACCCACAGTTGAGCTGTTTTTTCGAGTTCTCCGGCACGAGTTATTGCTCTACTGTTTCTCTTATCAACCTCCCCTTCTGTTACAGAGCTATCCATATCCTTTACATTCCCCTGGTAAAGAGTAATTTTATGATCTTTTCCCTCTATGAATGCACGTAACCTCTCTTTTGCTTCCTCAAGGGATGTAACAATAATAGCAATGCGAACCTCCATTGGTTCGCGCCCTGTTTGCAGAGTATAGGCTATATTATCGAGAGATTCATTCGTTGTATCGAGAAATTCGATTATGCTTTTCGTGTATTCTATGAGTCTGTCTTTGTTTTTGGCGGAGAGTACGATTAATTGGTCTCCAGTGATCTCTGTTTCCGGATGATCTGATGATTTATTATATTCTTCCAGGACGACATGGGCATTGACTCCGCCAAAGCCGAACGAACTGACTCCGGCGCGTCTGGGTATGGGGTTGTTATTTGCATCTTTTAGTTGTTTCCAATCTTCTGCCTTTGTAACAATATAAAAGGGACTCTCTTCCAATTTTATATAGGGGTTCAGTTCCTTAAGATGAATGTGGGGAGGGATTGTTTTGTATTTCATGGCAAGGAGTACTTTAATCAGACCTGCAATGCCTGCTGCTGTTTCCAGGTGCCCGATGTTCGTTTTCACCGAACCAATGGCGCAGTGGGGGGCGCTGTTTATCGTCTTTCCCCATTTTTTATATAAATGACTGAATGCGGTTTTTAAGCCTTTTATCTCGATGGGATCGCCAAGGGGAGTTCCCGTACCATGAGTCTCTATATATGTGACTGTAGAAGGGTCTATGTTTGCTTTGTCATAAGCCCTGATCAGAAGCGCCGCCTGGGCCTTTGGGTTGGGCGCCGTTAAAGATGCCGTGTGTCCGCCGTGATTTTCTGCCGTACCTTTTATGACGGCATAGATGTTGTCTCTGTCCTCTATGGCCACATCCAAAGGTTTAAGCATGACAGCACCGACGCCTTCGCCTCTGACATATCCGTCGGCCTCTTTATCAAAGGTCCTGCATCGTCCGTCTTCGCTGAGCATTCCGGCTCTGCTGAAAGAGATTCCCAGTGTAGGAGTTAAGATAGCGTTCACTCCTCCGGCAATAGCCATCTCGCAATTGCCGTTTTCCATGGCCTCTACGGCTCTGTGCACCGCTACAAGGGAGCTCGAACATGCCGTATCCACAGGTTCACTGGGACCGTGGAGATTTAGTAAATATGAGACGCGGTTGGCTAATAGGGAAAAGGCGTTTCCCGTTGACATTTGAGCCTCTATAACGGAACTCCTTTTGTTAACAACCTCTGCATAATTTGGAATTCCCACTCCCGCAAATACGGCTGTTTCCGTGCCTGACAGGTCAGAGGGCTTATACCCGGCGTCTCCTATGGTTTTCCAGACACACTCTAAAAAGAGTCTTTGCTGAGGGTCCATGAACTCAGCCTCTTTAGGAGATATGCCAAAAAAGAGAGGATCGAACTTGTCAATATCGTTTATGAATCCGCCATACTTAGCCTTTGTTTTATTGAGTTCTTTCATTGGATCTCCATAGTATTCCCTCCAATCCCATCTGTCTTCAGGCACTTCCGTTATGAGGTCACGGCCTGCTTTGAGGTTTCTCCAAAAGGCGTTAACATCTTCCGATTGAGGCATTACAGCGCTCATGCCGATTATGGCAACTCCCCGGTTTCCGCGTAATGTCCCTGTCCGGGGAGGTCTTCTGAGCGCCGTTCCGGTTGTTGTAACCTGTGACAGCTCCTCCTGTTTTATATTGTAGTGATCTGAAAGACGGTCTTTATATTCATTTCCAAGATAATCCAGGAAAGAGTTTATTGTGTGATACTCATAAAATATATCGGGCGTGATATCGATGTTATATTTACTATTCAGTACATTTGCAAGCTCTGTAAAGCGTACGGAGTCAAAGCCGTATGTTGTTAAATCCTTATCGGCATCGAGTTGTTCTCTCTCTGTCTGCAATATGGCTGCTGATGCGTCAAGAGTCTCGATCAATAGTTGTTTTTTATGGTCTTCGGTGTTTTCTTCAGGGGGTTCATCTATAGTTGTGTATAAATAACGCCCCTCACTGCGCCGGCTTTGCGGAAACCAATGTCTGACCCTGGCAAAGGGGTAACCTGGCAATGAGATTCTGTCAGGCCTATGTGCTGCATACAGCAAATTCCAATCAATGTCAATTCCCGATGTCCAAAGTTCGGCAAGTTTCATCAGGTTATTATTCTCTATGATCATCTTAATAAATACATTTCCCTCCTCGCTGTCGATCAAGAGCCGTGAACCTGCCTGAGTGGTTTTCATGCTGCCTGTGTACAGCCCTTGTACAGGTTTTTCTCCGTTTATATAGGAGAGGAGTTTTTCTTTTAAATCATTTCTGTCCGATGCGACAAGGGCCATACGCTCATCCATCGCTTCTCTGCCTGTTTGAAGGGTATATGCAATATTGGCAATAGAGTCATTTGTACTGCCTACATACTTTAGAAGCTTTGAGGCGTATTGCTTCAACGGTTGTGTACTCATTGCAGAAAGAACAATGATATGCTCTCCCTGATTTTTTTCATAAGTCGATTCCGGTCTTCTGTATTCTTCCAAAATGATATGCCCGTTAGCGCCTCCTGCGCCAAAGGAGCTGACGCCCGCCCGTCTGGGTTGGGGGCGTTCGTTTATGACAAGGGGATTCCACGTTGACAGGCTTTGCTGAACATAAAAGGGCGAGTCCTTAAAATTTATATTTCGATTTAATGTGTCTGAGTGCAAAGAGGGAACCAACTGCTTATACTTCATCTGTAAAAGCACCTTTGTTAATCCTGCAATACCTGCCGCTGATTCCGGATGCCCGATGTTTGATTTAACAGAGCCGATGGAACAGTACTGCCCCTCTGCCTCAGATGATTTCCCCTTTTCTTTAAATGCCTTCATAAGCCCTCGTATTTCTATGGGGTCTCCAAGAGAAGTGCCTGTACCGTGGGCTTCCACGCAGCTTATGGTTCGAGGATCGATTTTCGCATTTTTCAGTGCTTCCCATATGAGCGCCCCCTGGGCGTTCGGATTTGGAACATAATATCCGGTCGTCTTTCCGCCGTGATTGACAGAGGTGGACTTAATAACAGCATAGATATGATCTCTCTCTTTTATCGCCTTGCTCAAAGGCTTTAAGAGTACTGCGCCAACGCCTTCCCCGGGTACGTACCCGTCTCCGCCCTGACCAAAACTTCTGCATCTGCCGTCTGTGGAGAAAAATCTTTCCCGGCATAATGTAAGATATTTATGGGGATGGATCAACAGGTTGACACCACCTGCAACGGCCATTTCCGTTTCTCCCTGTTTCATGCTTTCACAGGCCAGATGTATGGCTGTTAAAGAGGATGAGCACATCGTGTCCAATGCAATGCTTGGCCCTGTAAAGTTAAAGAAATAGGAGACTCTGTTCGCTACGGAGGCATAGGAAGAGCCCGGTAAAAACGTGTTGCCTTTCAGAATTTCTTCTGCGCCGAATAACTGATACTCACTGTTCATAATACCGACAAAAACGCCGATTTTTCGACCCCAAAGGACTTTTTTCGTATACCCGCTGTCTTCTATGGCGTGCCACACTGTCTCCAAAAACAATCTCCCCTGGGGGTCCGATATCGCGGCCTCTGCCGGTGAAATATTAAAAAAGAGGGCGTCAAACTTGTCGTGATCATCTATAAATCCGCCCCATTTTGTATATATATTGCCTTGCCCCCCTTTGTCTGGGGAGTAGTATTGTGTGTAATCCCATCTGTCAGGCGGTATCTCTGTGATACAGTCTCTGCCTGATTTTAAATTTTCCCAAAATTGGTCCAGGTCCTTTGCCATGGGATATCTGCCGCTGATTCCTATGATGGCGATATCTTCCTCATTTCTGTGAACCAACGGCGGAAGAAACCTGCTTCGCACCTGCGGCACTTCTTCCATCTGCTCTATGGATTGCTCTTTTACCTCTCTCTGACTGTCTACTCCTTCATGCCTTCCTGTCGTCTGTTCCTGGCTTTTTGTCGGTTCAGGGAGTTTTGTCAGGCCGGGTTTGTGATTTTCCATAAAGTATTCAACCAGGGCGTCTACTGTCTGATACTCGAAAAAGAGGGTCTTTGGCAGTTCTCCAAAATGTTTCTCCAACTCCATGGTGAGATTCATTACAGCAACCGATTCAATGCCGTAATTTTCCATTGGACTATCGGACCGTATCCATGTGTGGTCCAGTTTTAACTCCTTTGAGAGTATTGTTTTCAGGTAGGTCTCTGCTTTTCCCCTTAATTGTTCAATATCCTGCCCCTCTGTCAGGTCGCTCTCTGAAGAGGAGAATTTCACGGGCAGACCATTGAGTTTATTTATAGTGTTTTCTATCCTGTCCCCTATTCCCTGTATGGCGATAATTTCATTGACCGCCGTGCGTAAGCTGATATGAAACACCTCTATACCCCTTTCTGTTTCCAAAGGCGTCATTCCGTTTGTCTCTTTCATCCACTCTCTTATCTTATGGTCTACATCCATACCGCCCCGGTCCCATAGAGGCCAGTTGATAGACAGGATCTTTTTGGTTTTACTCTTTTGTTTTTCCTTCCAAAAGGCGAAGTAATCAAGAAAGCAGTTTGCATAGGAATAATCACATTGGCCTATACTGCCGACAACACCGGCAAGGGAAGAAAAGAGTATGAAAAAATCCAACTCTTCATCTCTTAAAGCATAGTCCAGGTTGAGTGTACCGTAGATTTTCGGTTCGATTACAGCATCAAAATCCTCTTTTGTCTTGTTAATTAAAAATGAATCTCTTATAAGACCGGCGCTGTGAATAACGCCGTTAATCGAACCGTATGTTTCCTTTATCTCCCTTATAAGGGCCTCTGAACCTTCCTTTGTAGAAATATCCCCCTGCATATACAGGACTTTTGCCCCGGTTTTTCTTCCTCTGTGATTAAGCGCCTTTATCTGATTCGCCTTTTGCTCACTTAGCATAGAAAGTTCCGATCGGCCCGTTAACAGGACGGTCGCCTTTACCTCTGTCATGATGTGTTTCGCAAATAAAAGCCCCAGTCCGCCGGTACCGCCTGTTATTATGTAAAGGCCATTTTGCCTGAGCCCCGACTGTCCGCCGGCGGACATGGTGCTTATCTCTTTGATCTGCCTGACCATGCGCCGGTTGTTTTCGTAATGTATCTCAACAGGGCCTCTTGTGTTTAGCTCGGTTACGACTATTTCCAATATATTCTCCCTGTTCGGGATGGCTATGGTTTTATAAAATATCTTTGGATTTTCCAGGGAAACGGTCTTTGCAAATCCCGATATGGCGGCATTAAAAACCGAACCAATCGATTGAGTCTCTTCCGTATATATGTATAACAGTCGGACTTCGTCTTTAAGATCATGTTTCATGAGCGCCTTTGTGAGATAAAAGAGAGAATATACATTTAGAAAATGGTCTTGTTGAGGCCAAAGATAAATAATATTTTCAGGCATTCCGTTTTTTTCATTTACTGCATTTATTAATAAGTCGTAATCCTCGGCCGATTCTCTATTCATGGTATAAACACGGTCTGTAAGGGGAGTAAAGCCCCCGCCCGGTTTAACCAAAATCAGAGGCGCCTCTGTTCGCCCTTTCATCTCCTTATAAAGAGCGTCTCTCCTGTCAAACAGGATCGTTGTTCCTGTTAAGGGTTTTTTATTTTTGGGGACGCGAATGTTTTCCAGGAGACTTTGATAATATTTAAGGTCGCATTTTTCGGAGCTTTCCATTGGTCGGAATTTTATCGTTTTAAGGGTAAACTCACGGATACGGACCAGCAATTGTCCTGCCCCGTCTGTTATGTGAATCGTAAATGTTCCGGTCTCCTGCCCTTTATCATTTGTATCGTTTATGACATGGGCATAACAGATTTCCGGGACAGGAGCCATGATCTCCAGAGTTTTTATGGCAAATGGCAGACAGGCTCCATTTCTTATATCGCTTTTGTCCAATACTCCCATTACTGTCTGGAATGCTCCGTCAATAACGGATGGATGAAGCATATACCCTGATTGGCTCTGTGTTGGTATTTGCAGTTTAGACAGCGCCTCTTTGCCGTTTACATAGAGGCGCCGGATAGTTTTAAATGCAGGGCCGTAAGCAAAACCCTGTGACTTGAATCGATTATAGTATTCCTCTCTGTCAACCGCTGTTGTACATCGCTTTCTGATATCGTCTACATGAATTGTATCATTGTTTTTAACAACCGGTTCCCCACAGATTAACCGCCCCGTACTGTAAACGATACGGTTACTTCTATCTTCCGCCGACGTAACTTCAAAGTCAATGCCTCCTTCTTCCGGATATAAACTAATCTGTATGGTCCGAGGTTTGTCTGTTATGATGAATGGTCTGACCCATTGTACATTCTCAAGCCTTAGAGCTTTTTGTTCCGCTCCGATTTCACCTGCCGCCCGGGCCATTTCCAAATAAACGGCGCCTGGAAGGGTTTTCTTGCCAAAAATAACATGGTCTGCCAGATAAAACTCCTGTCCTGTCAGTCGGGTTATAAACCGTTGTTCTTTGAGTGTGGAAGTATTTTGCTCTATTAAAGGATGGAGTCTAACTGTACTTACAAAATCATCAGGCGTAGTCGGAAGCCAGTAACGAGAGCCACCGAAGGGATATAAAGGCAGGGAAACGGTTTGAACATCTTTGTCTTTATATAATGATTTCCAGTCAATGCCCTCCCCCTTTGTCCAATGACTCGCCAATTGTTCAAGGGACTTATTGCCGACATCGATCCGGGCGGCTCTTTGCCCGGCAGTGTTGTTCACTTCCCCATAGTAAAGACTGTCAATATTTGTTTGATTGTCACAGTAAACGGCTAATTTCTCTTTTAGTTCATCGACATCGGAAACTACAATGGCAATCCGTTTGTCCATCTCAACTCTGCCCTTTTGCAGTGTATAGGCAATATGGGACAGGGGAACAGGGATACTATTGTCTAAATAGTGGGCCAGATATTTTGCATATGTTGTCAATTCCCTGTCAGTCATTGCAGACAACACAATAAGTTCCATGCCCTTTGATGGTTCCGGTTCCGCTTTTTCAAACTCCTCTAATATGACATGGGCATTTGCCCCGCCGGCGCCAAAGGAATTAATCGCCGCTCTTCTGAGATACTCTTTATCCTGCCCCTCTTCATTTATAATCGGTCTTGGCCACGTGGCGAGCTCTTTTTGAACATAAAAAGGGGAGTCCTCAAAATTTATATTTCCATTGAGCTTATCGGAGTGTATGGAAGGAACCAGTTGTTTATATTTCATTTGTAACACTATTTTAGCGATCCCTGCAATACCTGCCGCTGATTCCAAATGGCCGATGTTTGATTTCACCGAGCCTATGGGACAGTACTGTCCTTTTTCCCTGAATGCCCGGGTGAGCCCCTCCACTTCTATGGGGTCTCCTAAAGGTGTGCCTGTGCCGTGGGCTTCAACATAGCTTATGGTGCGCGGGCTTATCTTCGCCCTTTCCATGGCCTTTGATATAACTTCCCCCTGGGCTGCGGGATTCGGAACAGAATAGCCGGTGCTCTTTCCGCCGTGATTAATGGCGCTCCCCTTAATGACGGCATAGATGTGGTCTCTCTCTTCAATCGCCCTGGAGAGAGGTTTTAACAGCACCGCCCCGACGCCTTCTCCAGGTACATACCCGTCTCCTCCCTGACCAAAGCTGCGGCACCGCCCGTCTGTAGAAGCAAACCGTAAGTTACTTAATACGACATATTTATGGGGATGTATTGAGATATTAACGCCACCGGCCAGGGCCATTTCACATTCACCGCTTTTGATGCTCTCACAGGCCAGGTGAATTGAAGTGAGTGAAGAAGAACACATCGTGTCCACTGCCATGCTGGGGCCTTTAAGATTAAAGAAATAAGATACCCGGTTGGCTATGGATGCGTATGCCGTGGCGGGACCAAGCATGTTTCCCTTTAATATCTCTTCAGCACCAAAGAGATCGTACTCCAAATACATAACACCGACAAAGACGCCTATATGCTTATTCCATACATGGTCTTTTGTATAGGCTCCGTCTTCAAATGTATGCCATGCCGTTTCTAAAAAAATTCTTTCCTGGGGGTCCATTAATTCCGCGTCTTTGGGGGATATGTTAAAAAAGAGGGGATCGAATATATCAATGCGGTCCATAAATCCGCCCCATTTGTTGTACATCTTTCCCTCTTCAGAGGTACAGACATATTTTCTGTAATCCCAGCGTGTTTCCGGTATTTCAGTAATGCAGTCTCTGCCCTCTTTGAGGTTTCGCCAGAATTCCTCGAGGTTGTTTGCCTGTGGAAAGCGTCCGCTAAGTCCTATAATGGCAATGTCATCAGAGCGTCTGTGATGGTCTGTTTCTCCTGGGATGAAAAAGCGACGCCTTCTGCTGGACCTTACTGAGGGTGTTGTTGTAACAGGTTTCTCTGTGATGGGTTTTCGGATTGAGTTCTTTTGCATATCCCGGCTTAACAGAGTTTTTAACCTGTCTCTATGGGCCTTTGTAAAGTATTGCGCCAGGTCATAGATCGTTTGATATTCGAAAAACAGAGTTTTCGATAAAGGACCAAATCTCTTTTCCAACTTGCTTGTTAAGGCCAACACAAGGACGGAATCAACGCCATATGTCTCCAGGTAGGCTTTCTCATCGATATGTGAGACAGGCAGTTTTAATGTACCTGACAGTTCTTCTTTAAAATAATGAATGGTTTTGGAGAGGAATTTTTCCTGATTCGTCGTTGTACTTTCAATAGAAGAATCGATTGTTTTATTATTGTGGTTTTGCTTCCAGGGGCCTGTTTCTAAGGAGTCACGTTTTGATAACGCCTTCAATGCCTTTCCGGCCTGTTCTTCCGTTATATTCCCTGCTGCAAGTTCCCGAAAAATCTTCTCGGCATCATCCATATTTATTACTCCTAACCCGGCAAGCAGTCACCGAACAAGATTCAAGGCGTAAGGCAACAGTCATAAGGCATAAGTTAAAAAATATTGGGTTTTTTTTGCGTACAATTTCAGTTATAAGCAACTATTACTCAATCGGGGATCATCCTGATTATAAAACAAAGTAATGTCTGCATATCACGGCGCCGGTTCAATGTAAATAAGGCCCTCAGGGCATTTCTATCAAAATATATGACTTATGTAAAATGCTGAAATATTGTAATATATTTTTTTACTATTTTTCCCAATCTCCCTTTAATCCACAGTTGAGTATTTATCATAGAAAAAGCATTTAGCAGTCAGCCATCAGCTATCAGCCTTTTAATTGCAATGATTTACTGTTCAAAACACTTTCAGCCCTAAGGTCATGCTTATTATTGACACAATGTCAATATTTTCCT
Source organism: Candidatus Magnetocorallium paracelense (assembly GCA_029001845.1). Taxonomy (GTDB): domain Bacteria; phylum Nitrospirota; class Thermodesulfovibrionia; order Thermodesulfovibrionales; family Magnetobacteriaceae; genus Magnetocorallium; species Magnetocorallium paracelense. The sequence goes on from JAREWP010000065.1 coordinate 18,618, forward strand.
GAGCTGAAGGCTGACTGCTGTTTTTAGATATATACGACTGTTCCCACTTTGACATCAAAATTGACTTCCTATGACCTTTTATGGTAACCTTTGATAATTCGTAAAATCCTTAAAAATCAAGGATTTACAACAATGCCGGAGTGGCGGAATTGGTAGACGCAAGGGACTTAAAATCCCTCGAAGCACGTCTTCGTGCCGGTTCGAGTCCGGCCTCCGGCATTTGAGTGTAGCAAAAATGTAGCTTATGAATGAAAAGAATAATGAGGCGGATAGGCCAAAGAAGGCTACATTTTACATCAAAAAACCCACCTTTCTTACCGAATTAAAATACCTCGCAATAAAGACAAATCGAGACCAATCCGGGCCGGTGACGGAAGCTATCGAAGATTTAATTAAGAAGTATTCCTGATTGAAGTCTTAAACAGATAGATATATCAAAACCTTAATTGTAACCGGTCCAATTTATAATGATATGCGATAAATAACTCTGCCTTGGGTTTAATTGAAAAGTCTAAAGACACTATGTGTTCCTATAAAATGAATATGGAATTGTTAAAAGAATCGAAAAAAAGAAAATTAACTTGATACAAAATCCTCCGATTTTCATCCATGACAAGTTTCATCATTCAATGACTTGTTGGTTCAAGCCTCATTTGGATCACACTTTTTTTCACTTCAAATTTTTCTTTTCCTTCATTATTGTCTTACACATCTTCCCAAACTGTTTTTCCTTCTTTCTCTTCTCAAGATATGACATTTCATTAAAAGCACTTTCTTTGTTCATTTTTAAAAAATTTTCGTATCTTTTCTCTGATAGCTTACCATTTTTCACAGCACTCAAAAGGGCGCAACCTTTTTCAACCACATGGGTGCAATCATTAAAGAGACAGTTTCTTGACAGCTCCGTTATTTCTGTAAATGTTTCTTTCAGTCCTGTTTCTATTGAAAAGTTTCCCAGTTCACGCATCCCCGGAGTATCTACTATCATTGCGCCGCAATCTAACATTATTAATTGCCTGTGCGTAGTGACATGCCTTCCTTTGCTATCCTTTTCCCTAACTTGTTTAGTCTTGAATCTATTATCTCCGATGAGATTATTTAATAATGATGTCTTTCCCACACCTGATGACCCTAATAAACAGTATGTTATCCCTGAATTAAGAAGTTCCTGTACGTTTTTAAATCCTGACTCCTTTGTATTACAAAATGACTGAACGTCTAAATTAGGCATAATTTTTTTTATTTCAACGATTCGTTCTTCAACTTCCACAGGAGAGAGAAGATCATTCTTGCTTAGTAATACGATCGGCTTGATATTACTCTCATTTATCATAGTAAGGTATCGCTCAAGACGCCTGACATTGAAATTATCATCCAGAGATTGGACAATAAATGCTACATCAATATTTGCAGCAATCAATTGAAAATCTATTTTTTTGCCGGCGGCTTTTCGTTTAAGCAGTGTTTTTCTCTGTATGATTTCATGAATTATTGCAAAAGTATTATGATCATAGTAGCTGGCCAGAACCCAGTCCCCAACTGCCGGATAATCAAGAGCCGAGTTTGCACTATACATTACTTTACCGAGTAACTCAGCTAACACATCACTTTCACCGTTAGTTATCATATAGCTGTCTTTGTGTACCGCTGTCACCCTGGCTATATTGAGCCCTTCCAAATTTTCTGTATGGATTTTGTCTCGCCACCGTTTATCAAAACCAAGCTCCTCTAAGTTATGCGTTATTTCATTCATGATTTCATTTCCACTCCGTTACGGATGGCATTTGCTTTTTACGACTTCTCATCGTCGTCCCTCCATGGAACTGTTTTCTGGTTGTATCTTACAACTTATCATAATCTTCCGTCTCAACATCCGGTATTTCGGCAAGGGCATCTTCAAACATCTTTTGACTGTTACATTTTGCCCTCTGCTACATCTAAAACCATTTCATCAGTGTTTTTAAATGATTTTCTATGGTCCGACCCTCTTGTACTTAGCTTAAAACAATATTGATTCATCATAGGTTATATATCTTTTAAAAAAGCAGTTATGACAGAAATCGTACTCTCCGGCCTTTATTGTTATATTGTAAAAGTCATCACTGTCAATCGACTCAAGAAAATTGTCGTTGTCAAATACATTCGCCTTTATTACGGGAAATTCGTGGTGAGGGGTCATACAGCATAAAAAAATATCTCCGTCCCAAGACAGGACGCCTGCCAAGAGATTTTTAAACCTGCAAAGGTAATCCCCATCTCTTTTGACATGCTTAAATTTATCGGTAACAGGAAACCAATCTGCCGAATCATATAGATCCTCATTGATTCCTCTGATGAATATACCGTCCGTACCAATTTCCCTTGCCAGCTTTATGAAGCCTTCATAACTGTTTTCATTAAACTTACTTATCAATGTATCAATATAGATCAATGGGTGATTCAAGCCTTCTTTGTCTCTTGTTTTTACCAGAAGTTTCAAATTATTCAAAACAACATCCAAATCCGCACCTCTACGATAGACTCGATGTTGTTCAGATGTGAGTCCCTCGATGTCAAAATGAATCTCTCCTAATCCCGAGTTTACCATAGCATTAAAATCCTTAATCCATGTCCCATTGGTGCAACATGTTGTATACAAATTTTTTTCGACTGCCGTATATTTAACAAAGTCTAAAAAACGAGGATGCATGGTCGGTTCACCGCTGCCCATGAAGCTTACAGTGTCGAAAAGAGGAGAACAGGTATCCATAAAACTTCTGTATCGATCAAAATCCATGTTGCCGCGCTGCTTTTTATTAAAGCCTGAACCGGTACTGCAGAGAGGGCAATTAAGGTTACAACGATTGGTAAGCTCTACATTAATCCATCTGTCGCTGTATTTTTCGCAAAGACCTTTAATCAGAGAATCGTGGTTCATATTGATATAAGGCGATAGTTTTAAGGCAAGCAACTTGTTTTTTAAAGTCACTTTTAAATTATTACAGCGCCTTCATTACTATATCCTTCAATGCTTTTATAAATAGGGGATGGTCATTTAAGGATTCTGTCCTCTTTAATTCGAGTCCTTGTTTCATTGCAAGGTCTTTATAAAGGATATCTATCTCATAGAGAGTCTCTATATGATCAGAAACAAAGCTGATCGGTACAACCAGAGCTTTTTTAACACCGCGATTGGCAAGCTTATTTATAATCTCCTCAGTAGGAGGCTCGAGCCATTTCACCGGCCCGCTTCTGCTCTGGTAAGAAAGATGAAACTTCAAACTCTCCGGCAGCATAGACTTAACACAATTGATAGTCATTAAAATTTCATCCACATAGGGATCTCCGCTTTCTATGAATTCAACGGGCAGGCTGTGAGCACTGAAAATAATTTGATCGCAATCGCCGCCGAATTCAAGCAGAGCACTTTCTATTCTCTCTTTCAGGCTCTCTATGTAAGCCGGCTCTTCCGGCCATGACTTTATATATCTGCAATCGATTTCATAGTGCGTAAGCACCCTTTTCAATTCTCTGAAAGAAGAGCCCGTAGTCGCTTTGCTGTAATGGGGATAAAGCCCCAGAGCCACACACCTGGTTATGGAAGAGTCCTTTATCAGTTGTACCGTATCCTCTATAAATGGCCGCCAATATCTCATCCCCGTAAATACCTTGAATTCATAACCGCCATTTTCCGATTGATCGTTCAGAAACCTCTCCAGTACAACTGCCTGCCTGCCTGTAATCTCAAGAATTGGAGAAGCACCGCCAATCAGGCTGTACATTGTTTTACTCTTTTTCGATCTCAAAATCGAAATCAACCTGGCAATCGGCTTTTGGAAAAAAGAGGGGCCAAGCTTGATTATCTCTCTGTCCGAAAAAAGGTTATACAAAAAAGGTCGAACAGAATCAAGGGAGTCCGGCCCTCCGAGATTCAATAAAATTACGCCTGTTTTTTTTGTTTTATCCATTTGGTTTAACCAAATCTAATGCCAATCTGTCACTTTAAATATACAACTTATTTCTGACCTGACCCTATAATAGCTTGAAAGTGGTCGCTTCCTAATCATCAGTAGAATTATTTGGAACTTAACTCATGCACCCTGTCAACCAGAGCCTTTGCATTGTCCACCGGTGTTTCCGGCAATATGCCGTGGCCCAGATTAAATATATGTCCTCGAAGAGCGGATGCTTTGTCTAACACCGACTTGGCTGCCTCACTGATGTGCTCTTTTGTCGAGAAAAGCAAACAGGGATCCAAATTTCCCTGAACAGAAGTGGTCTTTCCTACTTCCTCTGCTACTGCCGACATATCTATCCTCCAGTCCACACCGGTTACGTCTGCTCCTGACTCTTTTGCTATATGAAGCAAACCGGCGCAATTATTTACGAAATATATTACAGGGATATTTTTTGACCTTAATTTTTTAATTATATTTTTTACAAAGGGGAATATATGAGCTTCATAATCGACCGGCGCGAGTACTCCGGCCCAGGAATCAAACAATTGAACAGCATTCACTCCTGCGTCTATCTGTGCAGAGAGGTAAGAAATCACCATATTAGAAATCTTTTCTATAAGCTCTTTAAAAAGGCCGGGGTGTTGAAAAAGCATCTTTTTGGTGTTCATAAAATTTTTCGAGCTGCCACCTTCGATCATATAAGTCGCCAAAGTAAAAGGAGCGCCTGAAAATCCTATAAGCGGAACTCTGGTCGATAATTCACGAGAAAGAATCCTGATTGTTTCCAATACATATGGAACATCCTCGTCGGGATTTATCACCCTGAGATTTTCCACTGACTTGGAGTCTCTTACAGGGTTTGATAAAACGGGCCCTTCTTTTTCGAGAAATTTCAAATCCAATCCCATTGGCTCTATAGGTATTAAAATATCTGAAAACAGAATAGCGGCATCCACGCCCAATATGTCAAGGGGCTGGATCGTTACCTCGGCGGCAAGCTCCGGAGTTTTGCAGAGAGTGAGAAAATCAACCTTAGATCGAACCTTTTTATACTCCGGGAGATACCTCCCGGCCTGTCTCATTATCCATATGGGCGTATAATCCACACTATGCCCGCCACATGCTCTGATAAATGTATCGTTCATAAATCCTCCCTAAATAGGTATTTGTTCATAATGATCTGTAGTCAGTTTTCAGTTCAAGTCGACGTTTTCGGCGGACTTCAAGAAAAATGAAAAATCCTATGCATTTTAAGATAATAGACTTTTTTATCGGCCATAAAAAAGAAGCCGTAATTTCCTACTGACTGTCTTTTTAATAAGAATCATTATACCATAATATCAGAACACCTGACTTTAAGGCGCCTGGAGCCACGAGAAAAAAGTTACTGTCTCATCGAAAATCCTTATCATTAGTAATAAGAATCCAATTCTCCAGTAATAAGAATCCAATTCTCCTTATATGCTTTAAAATTGATTTTTAATATAAATATCGTTCGGCAAGCTCTCTGATTGTTAACGTCCCGAATCAGAAGGTCTACCTATCCGGAATTCCTCCATCTTGTCACCCTTCTGGAATAGCGGTCTTCTTCCTTACGATATTGGTAGGTGGAAAGGATATTTTCGATGTGCTCAGGCAACAATCGGTTTTGGTGCTTGCCTTTCTCAAAGTGTTCGCCGGCATTAATAAAGAGCACATCCTCAGGCTTTTTGCATTTCTTCAAAACGAGAATACAGACAGGAATGCCTGTTGAGAAAAACAGATTGGCAGGCAAGGCGATCACTGTGTCGATATTTTCCTCTTCCAACAGCTTGCGCCGAATACGTTCCTCGGCGCCACCACGGAACAGCACCCCATGGGGCAGGATGATCGCCATCACACCTTCCCTGCCGAGAAAGTGAAACCCGTGTAGCAGGAAAGCAAAGTCAGCAGCAGATTTAGGGGCCAATCAGTAATTCTTGAAGCGAAAATCATCTTCCAGCGCCCCATTCGGGTCCCGGCGATAACTGAAAGGCGGATTGGCGACTACGGCATCGAAATGCAGTTTCCTGGCAGGATTCGCCTCATTGAGAATATCCCAGTCATTGAACAGCGAATCGCCATGATGAATCACGAATTCCGAATCTTTCATTCCGTGGAGCAGCATGTTCATGCGCGCCAGGTTGTAGGTGGTGATGTTTTTTTCCTGGCCGTAAATCTTGTTGATTCCATCCTTGCCAAGCTGGTTACGTACATTGAGAAGGAGAGAGCCTGAACCGCAGGCAAAGTCCACTATCTTGTCCAGTTTTTTCTTTTTGCCTAATTTCGGTTCCTGACTGTCAAGGATCACAATCCCGGAGAGGATGCTCGAAATCTGCTGAGGTATGTAAAATTCGCCCGCCTTCTTTCCGGACCCGGCGGCAAACTGTCCGATCAGGTATTCGTAAGCATTGCTGTAATAGAGGATTAATTTTGCTATCCTTATATATTTATATTGAAGTTCATAAATCGTGTTGTATCTTCTAACTTAAATCTGGCATTATTTAAGAAAATGACTTTCATTCGGTATCCCGCGAGTATTTCCTTCAACGATTGTGGTTCCTCATGTAAACCTCTCCTTACAATATAAAGCATATTTCGTTTTATTCAATCAAAATAGTATCATATGAAAAACTATTCCTCTGCGTTCTCTGCGTCTCTGCGTTAAAATAAAAACGTTACGTATATTGATCACGATCCAAAGGACTTTTAACGCAGAGACGCAGAGAACGCAGAGAACGCAGAGAGAGATGGGAACGACTTCCGTATAAAATCTCCAAACACATTTGGTATTCTATATTTATATACCAAAGTGCTTTTGTAACTACTCAGTCGTCAGAGTTCAGAAGACTAAAAAATAATGAAAAAAGATATCGCAGTCATCGGCATAGCCTGTCGTTTTCCCGGTGCGAGTAATTACCATGAATATTGGTTGAATTTATTGGAAGGTAAAAACTCCATCCGGGAGATACCGCCTGACCGTTGGAGTTTAGAGGATTTTTACTCTCCAGACATAGAAGAGCCGAATCGCAGTATCAGTAAATGGTGCGGCATAGTAGAGGGGATCGACCTCTTTGATAATAAATTTTTCTCCATCTCCCCTCGTGAAGCCAAAAGCATGGACCCTCAGCAGCGGCTCTTGCTGGAAGAGACCTGGCGCTGTATCGAGGACTCCGGTGTCTCGCTAACCACCTTGCAGTCCCATAAAACCTCTGTTTTTGTCGGTGTAATGAGCAGCGACTACTCCCAAGGCATGTCTGCGGCCGGTCTGGTGACGGACAGCTACTCAACGATCGGGAATTATGACGCCATTCTGTCTAATCGAATATCCTATGCCCTTGGTTTCAATGGTACGAGCCTGACTATCAATGCGGCCTGCGCCGCCTCATTGGTGGCTTTGCATAACGCTAAGGCTGCTTTGAGAACAGGGGAGAGTGATTTTTCAATCGCTGCAGGGGTGAATCTGAATACCAGTCCCTTAAAGTATATCTCCTTTTCCAAGGCTCGAATGTTAAGCCCTGACGGCCGGTGCAAAACCTTTGACAAAGATGCAAACGGCTATGTTCCCGGAGACGGTATCGGGGTGGTCTTATTACAACCCCTGGAAGATGCTTTAAAGGACGGAAATCATATCTATGGCATTATCAAAGGTTCCGCCGTAAACCATGGCGGACAGGCCTTAACCATAACCGCCCCAAAGGTGGAAGCCCAGCAGGAGGTCATTCTCAATGCTTATAAAGATGCTGAAATACGTGCTGAAACGGTTACTTATGTTGAGGCCCATGGTACGGGTACATCATTGGGAGATCCCATAGAAGTGGAAGCCTTAACCAGGGCTTTCCGGCAGTATACAGAGGAAAAACATTTCTGCTATATCGGTTCCGTTAAAACCAATATCGGCCATTTAGAGGGTGCGGCCGGCATAGCAGGAATTATTAAAGTCCTTTTAATGATGCAGGCGTCAAAGATCGCCCCTACCCTGAATATCCGAACCCTCAATCCCGTTATCCTCTTTGACGAATCCCCCTTTCTTATAGCATCTACATTAGAGGATTGGGTGACAAGAGAAAAGGAACTACCCTTACGGGCCGGTGTGAGTTCTTTTGGTTTTGGCGGTGTGAATGCCCATGCCATTGTGGAGGATTTTCCGATTATGAAGGCGCGGGCATTGCGGGAGAAAAGAAAAAAGGCGAAAAGGGGGCAGATGTTTATGCTTCCTGCCGGTGATGGCATCTCAGGTGATTTCTCTGATCATAAAGGGCGAAGTCCGGATTACCTCTTTATGATTTCCGGAAAGACACCAAAGGCCCTGTCGCAATTGATAGATGCCTGGAAAGGCTTTATAGAAAGGGATTCATTCTATGAATTTTGCCTGCAGGATATTTGCGCTACCCTAATGACAGGCAGAGAGAGCTATGCCTGTCGCCATGGCTGTAGAATCCATACAAAATCGGAGTTGATCGATTTTATAAAAAACACACCCCCTGTAATGAACAAAACTATTGAAGAAATACCCTGCTCTCTCAGGCTTGGCAATATGACCTTTAATGGATTTGAAGGATTTCTGCCATTTATCCATGAGATCAGCCTGTTTAATATAAAACTACAGGAAACAATAAATCGATTCGATAAGGTACTATCTCAAGAGATAAAAAAGAACCTTAAAAAACCGGTCTGGCCCAAGGATAAACAACGGTTATTCTCCTTTTTAACGGCCTATACGTCTATTGCAACTATCATGGAAACAGGCTTTAAACCGAGTCTCATATTCGGTGAAAGAGATGGTTTATTGCTCAGCCTGACCCTAAGCGGCATGGTTTGTGTTGAAGATGTTGTTTTCCTGTTAGAAGGCAGTAAAAAGTTACATCAAATAAAGCTAAAGCCGCCGGATATCCCCTTTTATGATCCCCTGTCAAAAGAAAATATAATGCCTTTTCACTTTACCGGTGATTATTTGAAATCATTGATTAGAGGCTTGGAACTCCCTGATGAAGTATTCCGGGCGAATCAAATGCAGGCATTGTTACTTAAAGAGAGTCAACCTACATTTAAAAAATTTCTCAATGAATGGAACCTGCCCCTTAATACAAGTGCAGGCCGTGATATGGATTCATTACTCAATAAAGATGCATTAGCAACCCAAAGTGATACATTGCCCGAAAAAGGAAGACTCCTGTTAATGTTGATTATTGACAGTTGCCGGTGCATGCTTGACAGGAAGTGGGATCTTACAAGGAAACAATCTATCGCTGATCCCGGATACCATGAATTGTTGGATCTGCTCATAGACGGGGTTTTGACAAAGGAAGATGTTATAAACCTTTGCGAGGGCAAAGACAATAATTTGGATACCATTGCCAAGTCTATGAATCGAAACCACCATTTTTTTAACAAGACCCGCCCCTATGGGATGATCAGGAAAGAGCACCAAAACCTCTCTGTCATACCTGATATGGATGAATGGTTTCATCAGATAAAGAGTATGAAAACACCCTCTTTACCGTCTCCGGAGCATATGGGGTGTATCGAATTCGGGGAATTTAGTGAACCGGTAAAATCCGCCAAATCTTTAAAAATACCGGAGATCCATATCCATACTTTTAAAGATACCCTGCTCTACTTATGGCTCAATCATGTGGATATTGCCTGGCATATGGTATACCCGGAGGGATCTTTTGAAAAGGTTTCTCTGCCTGTTTATGAATTTGACAGGGCATCATTTTGGTTAAATAGGGAGGTAAACCAGGAGAAAGAGGATAAGAGACAGCGATTAAGAGATTCCCTGACGATTTCCCCAACCGCTCCCCTTATTACCAGCCACGTCATAAGGGACCATACGCTGATTCCGGGGGCTTATATGATCGAAATTGGGATCGAAGCTCTGGAACGGGCGATTTCATACCCGGTTCACTCCCTAAAGAACATTGTATTTAAAAACCCTGGTGTTGTGGATAAAACAATGGATATCACATTAGATATAAACCTGCAAAACCGGCGGTTTACCTTAAAGTCAGGGGCGTTGGACCTGTGCGAGGGTGAATATAGATATCCGGCCATATTGATCGATTCATCAATCGATACAATGGAGATGACCGGAGAGCCAACGGCGCGGGGAAAAGAGCTCTATGAGGCGCTCAACCGGAAGGGATATCACTATGGTGAGGCGCTCCGGGTGATTCAAAACCTGTGGCAGCATGACGATTCATGGATCTTTGAACTGGCCGCATCCGAAAACATTAGGGAGAGTGATGTTAATGCGATTCAAATCGCTCAGATGGATGGTATGCTCCAGGCCCTGCTAATGATCGAATATGTGGTGAATAAGACCTATGACCATACAGATTCCTTGCACCTCCCCTACATGGTTAAGGCCTTACATCTCAACTGCGCCTACTTACCTGACCGCTGCTTTGTCCGGATTAAGGAGCGTGATATCCTGAGGCAGGGAGGGGATATCATTGTAACCATTGGGACATACAATGAAAGAGGTGAATGTCTCTGTAAAATAGATAGTGTGGTCTTTAAACAGACCGTAAAAGCGGATACTGTGTGGACGCATGATGAGCGTGAACGGCCGGATCAGTTTATTTTATATCGTATCAAAGAGGAACTGGCAGCCATTGTTGCACAAAAAATAGACACCAGGCCGGACAAGATCAATCACCGGGAGTCCTTTTTCACCCTGGGGATTGATTCCATTTTGTTAAAGGAAACGATGGGGATTCTTGAAAAGAAATATGACAATCTGCCCGCCACCCTCTTGTTCGAGTACCCGAACATTGACAAACTCGCTGCGTATTTGAAAGAAAGGCTGGCCCCAAAAGAGATCGATCGTTTGACCAGTGAGTTTGGTGCCGCCAACGTCCCAAAAGAGAAGAAAGAGCCGCCAACTCCCCAATCCATAGAGGTGAATGAGCCGGTTGTCGAAAATGCCGACTCTCCTATCGTCTTTTCGAAGAGTGAACCGAAGCAGTCAGGATATGCCATTGCGATCATCGGCGTGAGCGGGAGGTTTCCAAAATCCCCGAACCTGGCGGCCTACTGGGACAATCTCATCTCTGGGAGGGACTGTATCGAAGATATCCCCCCTGATCGGTGGAACCATGACCTGTACTTTGACCCTGATCCTGACAAACCGGATTCCACCTATGGAAAGTGGGGCGGATTTATGACGGATGTGGATAAATTTGACCCCCTGTTCTTTAATATATCCCCCCGAGAGGCCCGGCAGATGGACCCCCAACAGCGGCTCTTTCTCGAATGTGTGTGGCACACCATGGAAGATGGGGGATACGGGAATAAAAGGCGGTATAGCGATAAAACAGTGGGTCTGTATGTGGGGATGATGTGGAATGAGTATTCTCAGATCAGCACCCAAAAGGGATTTATGAATCATACCTATGTGGGGCCGGGTTCTCTATATTGGATCATCGCCAATCGGGTGTCCTATTTTATGGATTTTAAAGGCCCCAGTATAGCAATCGATACAGCCTGCTCCTCCTCCCTGGCCGCCATCCATCTGGCCTGCCAGAGTATCTTGAATAAAGAGTCTGATATGGCAATCGCCGGGGGGGTAAATCTGTCTATCCATCCTGAAAAGTATATCTATCTAGCCCAGGGGAGGTTCCTGTCTAAAGACGGCAGGTGCAGGAGCTTTGGGAGAGGAGGCTCCGGGTATGTGCCTGGCGAAGGCGTCGGAGCGGTACTGTTAAAGCCGCTCTCCCGGGCGATTCAGGATCATGATCCTGTCTATGCCATTATCCGGGGCACGTCTATCAATCACGGCGGCAAGACCGCAGGCTTTACCGTGCCCAATCCAAAGGCCCAGTCAGACTTGATTCAGGAGGCCCTTCATCGGGCGAATGTATCGGCCGAGGATCTGAGCTACATCGAATGTCACGGGACAGGCACCTCATTAGGAGATCCTATAGAAATTCAGGGCCTTACCGGCGCATTTAGAAAGTATACGGATAAAAATGAATTCTGTCCAATCGGGTCAGTTAAATCAAACATCGGCCACTTAGAGGCCTCGGCAGGCATTGCCGGTCTGATCAAGATCCTTCTGGCCTTGAAACACGAAGCCATCCCTATCAGCCTGCACAGTGAGGAGAAAAATCCTACCATTGACTTTAGTCAAACCCCCTTTTATGTAGTCAATGAGACCATCAAATGGAAATCAGAGGACAAAGGTTCAAGAAAAGCGGGTATCAGCTCATTTGGCGCAGGGGGGTCGAATGCCCATGCCATAATAGAATCCTTTGAGGAAGATCCTGCTGCTTCTTCCATTTCTCAAGTAATGAGACCCGTTCTGATCCCGATTTCAGCTAAAAACAGAGAACGTCTCCATGCTTATATCGATTTATTTATCACCTTCTTTTCCGGGAATCCCCAAATCTCCCTTGTAGATGCGGCCTATACCCTCCAAATAGGGCGTGAGGAGATGGAAGAACGGGTGGCCCTGGTTGTCTCTGAACCCGCTGAGGTTGTAGAGAAGTTAACTCACTTTCATCAGGGACGCGTTGATGTAGAGGGTCTGCATTATGGTGCCCCGGAGGGAAAAGGCCCTAAGGGACAAGATCATCTCAAAAGGGCTCTTCATCCCATAGACCTTAAGGCCCTGGCGGAATTATGGATCTCCGGTGCAGAGATTGATTGGAATCAACTCTATCCGGATAAAAGCCCCCATACCGTTTCCCTGCCCACGTACCCTTTTGCCGGAGAGCGGTATTGGGTGGTAGAGAAAAAAGAGGATTTGGCCTTAACAGACCCTGTTTCTGTCCTACATCCTTTACTGGACACGAATGAATCCACCCTGCAAGAGCAATGCTTCCAAAAAACACTCAAGGCAGACCATTTCTATATTAAGGATCATATTGTAAAGGACGACAAAATCCTCCCGGGGGCAGCCTATTTAGAGATGGCGATAACGGCCGGGTCCTTATCGAATCGAGAGGTGGCGGTTAACAGGATTTTAAACACCACCTGGCTCAGGCCATTGGTGGTCAGCAAAGACGTTCAAACCGTAAAAGTCGGCCTCTATCCGGGGGATCAGGACGTCCGTTTTGAGGTCTTTTCTGTCAATGAAGATGGCCAAAGGACGCTCTACAGCCAGGGGGCTCTGGAATATATAAAAGATATCTCCGCCCCGGAGATCCCGGAAAGGGTAAACAGACAGTCCATTATGGATCGATGCCGCCAAACCCTTGACAAGGCGCAATGCTACAAGCTGTTTAAAGACTATGGGCTTTCTTATGGCCCTGGTTTTCAAGTCATAGAGGAACTTTACATAAACAGTAGTGAGGCGATTTCCAAGCTCATGTTACCCAAAAATCTCTCCCCTGACTTCTCTCAATACACCCTCCATCCCTCTATTATTGATGGCGCCTTCCAGTCGATTCTTGGCCTCATCGATTTCTCCCAAACCCCTCAAGGGGTATATGTACCTTATTTACTGGAAGAACTAACCTTTGTCAATCCCCTTACAGAAACAGTTTATGCCTATGTCAGGAAGAGGAGTTCTAAAGAAAATGAAAGGGATCGAAAGTTTGACATACAGATCATCGATGAGACCGGCGATCTGCTTATCGACTTAAAAGGGTTGTGGGTACGTTCAATCCTCCCCAAAGACGAATCTCTAAATGTTCTGTACTATCAGACGGTATGGGAAACCTTCGAAGTCGATACAACCCCTCAAGATATAACAGGATTAACTTTATTATTTGATCTAAATGATGAGATATATACTGTATTAAGGGATCTGCTATCAGGACGGGTGATCCGCGTCAAGCCCGGCGCCCGGTATGGAAAGCCGAATGAAACCACCTATGAAATCAACTCGGAACAGATTGAGGATTATCAACGATTACTATCATCTATTGGAGAATTGCCTGAAAAGATCATCTATCTTTGGGCCTATGAAGAAGACAGCTTATTTCATCCCGGAGATATAGAAAAACAGTTGGAAACAGGTATCTATGCTCTTTTTCATCTAACCAAATCTTTGACAGGCCAAAGAATATCCAGGGAAATTGAGATCCTATGGGTATATAAAGAAGCATTGGGTGATATCCGGCCATGTTATGCAGGTCTGGGAGGTTTTGCCAGAACATTAATAGAGGAAAACCCAAAACTGAAATGCAAAACCTTAGCCCTGCCTCAACTGAAGGCGCCGGACCTGTCAAGAATGATTATAGCCCAATTGAATCGACCTGACAGAGAGATCGAGGTAAGGTATACAGAGGATCAGAGATTTGTTAAAAAAGGATTTAAAAAGATTGATTCGATCCCGGAACAAGGCACCCACCTGAAAGAAAGGGGACTCTATATTATTACAGGCGGTGCAGGCGGAATAGGGCTGTTATTTGCCGGACATATTATCAACACATCCAATTCCAGAGTTGTTTTAGCAGGCCGTTCAGACCTGAGCGATGAAAAAACAGAAGCGATTCAACGCCTGGGACAGGCTGTCTATATAAAGGCGGATGTATCCACCCGGGCCGGTGCTGAAGCACTCATAAAAGAGGTAAAAACCCGGTACGGCTCGATCAATGGCATTATTCACAGTGCCGGGGTATTAAGGGATTCCCTTTTGGTTAATAAAACAAAGGAAGACCTGGAGACTGTATTAGGACCAAAGGTCTATGGCGCGGTTTATTTAGATCAGGCAACCAAAGACGAAAACCTTGACTTCTTTGTGCTCTTTTCCTCCATTACAGCCATCCTTGGCAATCCGGGACAAGCTGATTATGCCTATGGCAACAGTTTTATCGATGCCTTTGCCATATGGCGGCAAAAGCATCGCAAGGGCAAGACCCTGGCCATCAATTGGCCGCTATGGGCAGAGGGGGGGATGCATGTCAGCCGGGAGACAATGGCCTGGATGAAAGGGACGCGGGGATTTGTCCCATTGGAAACCTCTTTGGGAATGAAGGCTTTCTTTGATGGTCTCACCATGACCCACCCCCAGATCATTGTGCTTTCAGGAGATAAAAATAAGATTACAAAGACCATGGAGGGTATCCGTCATCAACAGCCCGATCATCCACAGGCATCCCTTGAGTTAACAAAAGAGGAAGTGTCTGATTTCAAAGAAAAGGCCCGGGGATATTTAAAGACCCTCCTGTCGAAACAGATTGACTTAGACCCGGGCCAGATAAAGGCAGACGAACCTCTCGATCGATACGGCATAGATTCTGTGATGATCATGAGCCTGACAAGGGCGTTAGAAAAACGCTTTGGGGAGTTATCAAAGACCCTCTTTTTTGAATACCACTCCATAGAGGCCCTGTCAGAATATTTTGTAGAAAATCATAGCCAACAGTTATTGGAAGAGATGGGGACAGAGCCGCCTGCTAAGGCGCGCCATGACGGATCAGACAGAGGTTTTCGACCAAGATTCACCTATTTATCAAGCAATAGAGCAGCAGATAGGGCGGGAGATGAAGGAGCAAAGGCAGAGGAGATCGCCATCATCGGACTGGGTGGAAGGTATCCAAAGGCGGACGATCCGGAAGCCTTTTGGGAAAATCTAAAGACCGGAAGAGACTGTATTACCGAGATCCCTGAAACGCGGTGGGATTATCGTGAATACGCGGATTTTGTCAAAGGTAAATGGGGAGGGTTCATTGATGACATCGACAAATTTGATCCCCTGTTTTTTAATATATCACCAAGAGAAGCGGACCTAATGGATCCACAGGAGAGGCTTTTCTTAGAGACGGTCTGGCATACACTGGAAGATGCAGCGTATACAAAGAGTTCTCTATGGGGAAGAAGTATCGGTGTCTATGTGGGGGTGATGTATGGGGAGTACCAGTTATTAGGCGCAGAAGAGACCCTAAAGGGAAACCTCATGGCATCGAGCGCCTCATTCTCCTCCATCGCAAACCGGGTATCCTATTTCCTTAATCTTACAGGACCGAGTATAGCCATTGACACCATGTGCTCTTCCTCTCTTACCGCCATTCATTTGGCCTGTGAAAGTATCCAAAAGGGTGAAAGCGAGATGGCCATTGCAGGCGGAGTCAACCTGTTACTCCATCCTCAAAAATATATCCTCTTAGCCCAAAGCAACTTCCTCTCTTCAGACGGACGGTGTCGAGCCTTTGGCCGGGGAGGAGACGGATATGTACCGGGGGAAGGAGTGGGCGCCGTCTTATTAAAGCCCTTGCATAAGGCCATTGGGGATAAAGACCGGATATATGGTGTGATTATGGGTACATCCATTAACCATGGCGGTAAGACCAATGGGTTTACCGTACCAAATCCCAATGCCCAGGGCAATGTGATCGCCCGGGCCCTCCGGTCAGCGAAAGTAGATCCCAAGACGATCACCTATATGGAAGCCCATGGGACGGGTACGCAACTGGGCGATCCCATCGAGATTACCGGTCTGGGACAGGCCTATAATCAGGCATTTCAGGGGGATTACGAGGATACAGGCCGGTGCGCCATCGGATCAGTGAAATCCAACATTGGTCACTTAGAATCTGCAGCCGGCATTGCAGGTTTGACAAAAGTCCTCCTCCAGATGAAACACCGTCAGATCGTCCCTTCCATTCACTCAGGGACATTAAACCCGAATATCAATTTTTTAAAAACCCCCTTCAAGGTTCAACAGACCCTTGAAAAGTGGGAGCCTTTGAACCCGGGAGAGCCAAGAACAGCCGGGATTAGCTCATTTGGCGCAGGGGGATCAAATGCCCATGTAATCGTGGCCTCTTTTGAGGATAGTAGAGAGGTTTATCCACCGACTACAAATAAACCTGTTCTGATTGTACTTTCCGCTAAAAATGAAGAGCGGCTAAAAGTCTATGTGAGGAGACTATTAACGTTTATTGATCCTGCTATACCTCTCTCGCAGATCGCCTACACCTTACAGATCGGTAGAGAGGCAATGGAGGAGCGTCTCGCTCTGATTGTGTCAACCCATGATGAGTTGAAAGAAAAATTGAGTCAATACGAAGAGGGCCGGACGGATATAGAGAATTATTATAGTGGAAATACTAAGAAGAGTAAGTCCCAAAATGATCTTTTAATTGAAGGAGAAGAAGGGAGAGAATTTGTCAGAATTATTGCCAGAGACAGGAGACTCACCAAACTGGCCCGGTTATGGGTCTCAGGCGTAGAAATCAATTGGGAATTATTATATGGAAGCATGGAAGAAAGGCCCGGAGGGATATCATTGCCCACTTACCCATTTGCAAAAGAGCGTTACTGGGTACCGACGTCCTCCCAAAAATTAACGCCAACCATGGCGACAAAGGAACCGGAACGTGACACCATTACCTATATCTCCGATTGGGTGCGCAGTCGGAATAAACAGGTGGTCTCTGAAGAAGAAAAACCGGATCGTGTCAACTTAGTTGTCTTTAATCCGGAAGGTTTTGATTTCGAACAGACCATTGTATCTAATTATAAAGATTCTATAACAATCCGACTTGGCGGTCAGATCCGACAGGTAAGTGACAAGGAGTGGGAAATTGACTTTAGAGACCCGAATGGGTGGGAGAAGATTATTCATGAGAGTCCCCCCATTTCAACTCTATATTTTTTAGGAGGGTTGTCAAAGCAACACATGGATCAGAGTTTTCCGCCTCTACAACAAGAGCAGGAAATGACAGTAATCACCCTTTTTAGATGTATCAAGGCATTGATAAAGGTTGGATATGACCGTCAACCCCTTCATATCGTGGTTCTCACCCAGGATGTGCAGCCCCTGTTTGAAGGTCAAAGGATCAATCCCCGCTCATCCGCATTAAGTGGTTTTACCCAATCCCTGGCCAAAGAACAGCCCGGATGGCATGTTCGCCATATAGATTTAAGTGGAGAGGACTTAAAAGATCGGAACCATCACCCGGCTATTCTGAGCCGGATACGTCAGGAAGGGCCTGACCCGGAAGGCATCCCGGTTGCCTATCGACAGGGGTATCGGTACACGCGACAGATCTATCCGGTATCTCTGCCTAAACCTGACAAGCCGAATATCCGCCGCCAGGGCGTCTATGTCATCCTCGGCGGCGCCGGCGGACTGGGTCTGGTTTTTAGTGAATATTTCATTAAAACCTATGACGCCAGGATGGTCTGGCTGGGACGCCGGGCTGTTGATAAAACCATTAGTGACCATATCGAACGTTTGAGACAATATGGAACCTATCCCCCCTTATATATTCAGGCAGATGGCGGGAGCCCGGAACAGATGTATCAGGCTGTTGTGGAGATAAAAAGAGCGTATGGTTCAATCAATGGGGTGATTCACTCAGCCATTGTCCTGAAAGACAAAACCCTGGGAATGATGAATGAAACGGAATTCATTGAAGCCTTTTTGCCTAAAGTTTCAGGCAGTATTAATCTCATTGAGACCTTCCGGGGTGAACCCCTCGATTGGTTCTGCTTTTTCTCATCAGCCCAATCGATATTGTCTGCCCCGGGACAGAGCAACTACGCAGCAGGATGTACCTTTAAAGACGCCATCGCCAGATCCCTGAGAAGTGTGGCTGACTTCCCGGTTCACATCATCAATTGGGGATATTGGGGAGATATCGGTATTGTCGCCACTGATTTTTACCGTCAAGCCATGGCGAATCAGGGGATACACTCCCTCACAATTGAAGAGGGAACCTATATTTTCGAACAAATGTTTTCCCATCAAATTACGCAACTGATTCCGATGAAACCGGATGACCCGGCAAAGAAAACCATGAAGATCAGAACAACAGAGACCGGAACGATTTTCCCTGTACGTCAGCCCTCATATCTAACATCTCTAACTGAAAAGGTAAAGGATAAAAAAGTTGATATCCAACACCTTCTTGAAGAATACCGGATATTTGATGCAGCCTTTCAAGAATTTATTTTAAACGCACTTATCCAAACTTTAAACAGGCTGAGTTGGGATTCATCAACACCTGAAGATACCCTTTCAAGTATTCAGGAGCAATTCAACATCATCGATCCATATACCCGATGGTTTCATGAAATCATCAGGCTCCTTAAAGAGCAGGGTCGGGTCGACTCATCGGGAGAAATGATTAAGCTGAATTCCTCAGTAAAAGGATCCTCACCCGATTTTAACCTGAAACAACAGTCTGTTGATCTGATAGAGCACTATCCTTTTATGAAAGGACGGATAGAACTGGCAGCAGCCTGTTTAGAACATCTGGGTGAGATATTAACAGGGGCTGTCCCTGCCACGGATATATTATTTCCAAAGGGATCGATGAAAGGGGTAGAGGGGATTTATAAAGACAATCCCATAGCAGATTTCTTTAATAACCGGGTGGCGGACATTGTGGAGCAATTTGTCAGGCTCAGACAAAAAGATTTAGCTCCTGATCAAAAGATCCGTATCCTTGAAGTCGGCGCAGGTACAGGCGGAACCGGCACCTTTATATTTGAGCGACTTGTGCCGTTTAAGGAGTCTATCGAATATACCTATACAGATGTTTCTAAGAGTTTTTTAATTTATGCAGAAGAAAACTATAAAGAAAAGGCGCCTTACCTGAAAACTGCCCTCTTTAACATCGAAGCGCCCCCTGAAAAGCAAGGTATAAAGGTCAATCATTACGATATGGTCCTGGCTGCAAATGTACTCCATGCCACAAAAAACATGGGCAGCACCTTAATGCAGGTAAAGGCCGTATTAAAACAGAATGGATTGCTCCTGTTGAATGAATTAAGTCAAAACATGGTCTTTGCTACAGTAACCTTTGGTTTAACAGATGGTTGGTGGCTCTTTGAAGATGATGAAGTTCGCCTCCCTGGTTCACCCGGATTGTCGTCTGAACAGTGGCGGACCGTATTGTCGGAGCAACGGTTTTATCCGATTGAATATATTGACACCGATACACGTCAACTGGGGCAGCAAATTATCGTGGCGGAAAATCATGGATGGGTCAGACAGTTTAATGAAACAAGACAATCTGAACAACTATCAACCAAACTGCCGGAATCCGACAAAACATCTGAGCAGATAAAAACCGACCAAACCCAATCCCTATTGACACTTAAAGAGCGTATCCGACAGACTCTAACCCGTATTACTTCCAAGGCTCTGAAAATAGCGGAACAGCATATCGACCCAAGTGAGCAATTTGCTGATATTGGTGTAGATTCAATTATTGGTGTGGAAATGGTCAGTACCATTAATCAGGAACTCGCTATACATCTACATAGCACGGATCTGTTCAATTATCCCAATATCGGGCGATTAACGGATCATATTGCCACAACCTATGAAAAGGAACTTTTCCACCATTTTGGACTATCAAAGGTTCAAGAAATAATAATAAAGGATAACCGTGTAAATGAGAAAGAGCAGATTTCGAACAAAATAGGGTTCATGGATCAACAACTTCCCCGAAAGGTGCGATCCCCCCAACCGGATTCAGATCCGATAGACCAAAAAGATCATGAGATTGCCATCATCGGGATATCCTGTCAATTCGGCGATGCCGGATCAAAGGAAGCCTATTGGCAGGCCCTCAAAGAGGGACGTTCCCTTATCAGGGAAGTACCTGAAGAACGTATTCAGCTATGTCCGTCACTTAATCCTGAGGTCTTCTTTCATCCTGAGCCAACTAAAGGAAAAAGTTATAGTAAATGGGGTAGTTTCTTAAACGATATCGATCAATTTGACGCCAGGTTTTTTAGTATATCCGGTGTTGAAGCTGAAAATTCCGACCCTCAGCAGCGTATATTTTTGCAGGAATGTTGGAAAGCGATTGAAGACAGCGGATATAACCCAAAGGCATTAGGGGAAAGTCGAGTGGGTGTTTATGTGGGCGCCGGTGACGGTGATTATCATCGCGGCCTGGAAGATAAGGGAGAGCCTTCATCATTTTGGGGAAATGCAGGTTCCATACTTGCGGCGCGTATCTCCTATTTCCTCAATCTAAAAGGCCCGGCCGTTGCCATTGACACAGCCTGTTCGAGTTCATTAGTTGCCATTCATCTCGGGTGCCAAAGCTTATGGAACAGAGAGACAGACTTTGTCCTGGCAGGCGGCATATACATCCAAACAACCCCAAAATTTTATATTTTAAGCAGCCAGGCCCGCATGTTATCACCTGATGGTCAATGCTTTACCTTTGATGATCGTGCAAACGGTTTTGTACCGGGTGAAGGGGTTGGCGTTGTGATGCTGAAAAGACTCAAAGACGCAATCAGGGATCAGGACCCGATCTATGGTGTAATAAAAGGAACAGCCATTAATCAGGACGGGGCAACCAGCGGCATTACAGCCCCCAATGTTCTCTCTCAAAAGAAGTTAGAACTGGATATCTATCAATCGTTCCATATTAACCCCGGAGAAATTCAATATGTTGAAGCCCATGGAACAGGAACCAAATTGGGGGATCCCATAGAGATTCAGGCCATATCCGAATCTTTTCAAAAGTATACAAACAAAGGATCCTACTGCGCCATCGGATCCGTTAAAACCAATATTGGCCATACATTAGCCGCAGCTGGCGTGGCCGGTCTGATCAAGGTGCTTCTATCGTTAAAAAACAGACAGATCCCCCCATCCCTTAACCTGGAAACCCATAACCGGCACATCGATTTTAGAGGGAGTCCGTTTTATGTGAACACCCAATTGCAAACCTGGAGAACAGACAAGAATAGCCCTCGAAGAGCTGCGGTAAGTTCTTTTGGATTCAGCGGTACAAATGCTCATATGGTGATAGAAGAATATCAACAGGAATCCACGAAAGTCCTGCCGTCTTTACCGGCAATTATCCCCTTATCAGCAAAGACATCGGAATCTTTAACCCGTTACGTCAGCCTGCTGTTGAATTATTTAAAAGAGAATAATGGAGATGATCTTTATGATATGGCCTATACCCTACAGACAGGCAGAGAAGGGATGAACCACCGCATTGCTTTTATGGTGAAAGACTTGAAAGAAGCTAAAGAAAAACTGAGTCAATACCTTAAGGGCAAGGAAGATATCGCCGATTTTTGGCAAGGTGAGACAAAATCCAATTCCGATGGCATGACAATGATTACAATGGACGAAGATGCTCAGGAAATGGTTCATAAATGGATAGCCAAAGGCAAAATCGATAAACTTGCCGGACTTTGGGTGAAAGGAGTAACCATTGATTGGAACCTCCTTTACAAAGAAGTCAAACCCCGAAGAATCCACCTGCCCACCTATCCGTTTGCCCAAAAACGGTACTGGATAAGGCCAGCAACGCATCCATTTACGATGCAACCCGGCGTAAAGCAGATCCACCCACTCCTCCACGAAAATATCTCAACCCTGGAAGGACAACAGTATATCTCAACTTTTGTTGGAACGGAATTCTATCTGCAAGACCACCAGGTGTTACATGAAAAGGTTTTGCCCGGGGTAATCTACCTGGAAATGGCGCGTGCAGCGGTTGAGATCGCCGGTCCTGACAAGAAAGTCCATAAACTGAAAGATATCCAATGGGCCAGTCCGATCAAAGTAAAGGATGCGCCTCAAAGGGTAACCATCAGCCTGTATCCGGAGACGGAGGGTATTGCCTATGAAGTAACCACAGAGAAGTCCGATGGTGACGGAGAAGACGATATTCAGGAAGAGGCAACCCTCCACAGCCAGGGTAAGGTTATGATAGGTGAACCACAGACAAGACCGCCTGTGATGGACATCGAGGCGATCAAGACCAGGTGTACCAGGGAGTTAAATCAATCAACCTGTTACCAAAGGTTTAAAGAAATCGGCATTACCTATGGTCCTGGTTTTCAGAGGATCAAAGAGCTTCGTTATAATGATCATGAGGTACTGGCAATGATACAGGCGTGGGAATCCGATAATACAGGGTCTTTTTATCTCCATCCCGGTATATTGGACAGTGCGTTACAGGCCTGTATAGGATTAGAGATGGATCACCTCAAAGGAACAGAGCTTTATGTGCCATTTGCACTGAAAGAGATAGAAATTTTCGATAAACCGCCCATGAATAATCCGATTTACGTCCATGTAACCTATGGCAGAGAACAGCAAAATAAGGCGATTAAGACATACAATATCACATTACTGAATGACCAGGGGCAACCCCTGATACGTTTCGTCGACTTCACAACCCGACAGATGATCGGAGGTGATGAAGACGAAACAGAACGTCAGGGCCGGTTATATGAAAGCCCTGAATGGCGGAACCGGGAGATAAAAGAGATCGATCTGTTACAGTCATCGGAAAAAGGAGACCATTATCTATTTCTGACAGGCCGGAACGAAACAATTAATGAAGTGCTCACATCTGAAATAATTGACATAATGAGCCATATTCTGAAAATTAAAACTGAAGATATTGATATAACAAACGATATCAGTGAGTACGGTCTTGATTCAATCATGGAAACAGATTTTGTAAATAAGATCAATGATCACTTTAAACTAAGTTTGATTCCGACCATTTTATATGAACACACCACCCTTACCTCATTCATAACCTATCTGATAGAAACGCATAAAGGGGAGATAGAAGAGAAATACAAAAAAGATCATGATGTCAGGGAGACGCCTCATCAAAGGATAGACATCAAGGCAACAGATAAAAAGCCTTTGAGGCGTCAACGTTTTATCACCTCTCCTCAGACCAATCCATTGGTTTGGAAAGAACCCATAGCCATCATCGGAATGACGGGAATCCTTCCACAAGCAGAAAATCTGGACCAATTCTGGGAAAATCTGAACCGGTCGAAAGATTGTATCACAGAAATCCCCGGGAACCGTTGGGATTGGAAAGTTCTTTATGGCGATCCAATGCAAGAAGCGGGGAAAACCAATGTTAAGTGGGGAGGATTTATTGAGGATATCGATAAGTTTGATCCCATGTTTTTCGGCATCTCACCCCTTGAAGCAGAACTGATGGATCCCCAGCAGCGGCTGTTTCTCCAATGCGTCTGGCATACCATTGAACATGCAGGCTACAACCCAAGGGGACTGAGAGGCAGTCAAACGGGTCTCTTTGTGGGTGTGGAAACCCAGGACTACGCGGATCTGTTGATCCAAAACCAAATACAAACCGAGGCATACGTAGCAATAGGCCTGGCCCTTTCCATCGTAGCCAACCGTATCTCATTTTTATTGGACTTCCACGGCCCCAGTGAGCCGATTTCAACGGCCTGTTCCAGTTCATTGGTAGCGATCCATCGGGCCGTTCGGGCGATTCGCCAGGGCGATTGTACCCAGGCCATTGCAGGCGGTGTAAATGCGATTCTGAGCCCGAAATTATCCATCAGTTTCAGCAGGGCAGGCATGCTCTGTGAAGATGGCCGATGCAAGACATTTTCAGATAAGGCCAATGGTTATGTCAGAGGAGAGGGTGTAGGAGCGATCCTGCTGAAGCCCCTGAGCCGGGCGGAAAAAGATGGAGATCGAATCTACGCCCTGATTAAAGGGAGTGCGGAAAACCATGGCGGTCATGCAAATTCCCTTACAGCACCCAACCCTACGGCCCAGGCCGATCTATTAAAGGCCGCTTATCAGGATGCGGATGTGCCTCCTGATACCGTTACTTACATTGAAACCCACGGTACAGGAACCGCATTAGGGGATCCCATTGAGATTAACGGCTTAAAAATGGCATTTACATCGCTTTATGAGGCCTGTCATCTCGCCCTCCCTGAGGCGCCCCATTGCGCCCTGGGGTCTGTGAAGAGCAATATCGGTCATTTAGAAACAGCGGCAGGGATTGCAGGCGTACTGAAAGTCATCTTGTCAATGGGGCATAAAACCATACCTGAATCATTGCACTGTGAGACCATCAATCCCTATATTGATCTCAAAGATACACCCTTTTATATTGCCCGTGAAAAACAGGAGTGGACAAGCCTTAAAGACAGCCGGGGCAACACTTTGCCCCGAAGAGCCGGTGTCAGCAGTTTTGGTTTTGGCGGTGCTTATGCCCATATTGTCCTTGAGGAATACCTTACCCCTCAAGGTCTGGACATAGAGAGACCGGGGGTAAATCAGAGGGTGGTCATTCCCCTTTCAGCAAAAAACAGGGTGCAACTGCAAGATTATGCCAGATTATTCATTGATTACCTTCATCATAAAGAAAACAAAAAAGATTTAGGTGATATGGCCTATACATTACAAACAGGTAGAGAAGCAATGGAAAGCCGCATCGCATTTTGGGTTGAAAACCTTAACCAACTCGAAGAAAAACTGGCCCAATATCTGAAGGGTGAGCAAAACATCGCCGATTTCTGGCAAGGTGAGGTGAAAACCGGACCAGATAGCGTTACCGTCCTCTCTGTGGACGAAGATGCACGGGAAATGGTAGACAAGTGGATCGTCAAAGGCAAAATCAATAAACTTGCCGAAATTTGGGTGAAAGGATTCAACATTGATTGGAATCTCCTATATAAAGAAGTCAAACCCGGAAGGATCCCCCTGCCGACCTATCCATTTGCCAAAGAGCGGTATTGGATACCGGAGACTGCTCAAAACAATAAGATACAAACAGGCATAAAACAGATTCACCCGCTTTTACATGAAAACACCTCAACCCTGGAAGAACAGCAATTTACCTCCACATTCACCGGAACGGAATTCTATCTAAAAGACCATCAAGTATTAAATGAAAGCGTTTTACCTGGTGTAATCTACTTAGAAATGGCTCGCGCCGCGGTCGAACGATCCGGCAATAATATGAGAGTCCATAAACTGAAAGATATTGTATGGACCACTCCTGTAAAGGTGAATTGCGATCCTCAAAGAGTAAGCATCAACCTCTATCCCGAGCCTGACGGAATTGCCTATGAAGTGATCACAGAGAAAACCGATGTTGCCGGAGATGAAGAGATTACCTTACACAGCCAGGGAAAAGTAATTATTGGAGAATCCAAAACAAGTCCGCCTGATATTGACATCCCGGCAATTAAGGCACGTTGCTCTAACACCTTCACTCCTGAAACCTTTTATCGGACTTTCCAGGAATTAGGTATCACCTATGGTCCCGGTTTTCAGGGAATCAGGGAACTTGTATACAACGACGATGAAACTCTGGCGATGATACAGGCAGGGCAATTAGAAAACTCAGACTCTTTTTATCTCCACCCCGGTCTATTGGACAGTGCGTTACAGGCCTGTATAGGGTTAGGGATTGACGGACTTCAAGAAACTGGACCTTATGTGCCATATGCACTTAAAGAGATAGAAATTTTTAATAAGCCGATCATGGATGACCCGATTTACGCCCATGTAACCTACAGTAAGAGTCAACAGAGTAAGGAGATCAGGAAATACGATATCACTTTAGTAAATGATCAGGGGGAAACTCTGGTACGTTTTATTGAATTCACAACCCGACAAATGATAGTCGAAAAAAGAAATGATGATGAAATCAACCGTTTGATAATAGATGTTAAATCCGCTGATATCTCCCCCAATGAGGCTGCGGTGATATTTAATGAAAGGTATGATATTAAGGAATAGAAGCTTAAATTATTCGTAATGGCTCCACATTCTGTTAACTTTGATGAGTTTTTTAGCATCTTTTTGAGCTTGTGTCATAAAAATGATGATGGTATACATAACCAATCCAGTTTATCTAAAGTGACACCATGATCAATCGGTTCATTTCTTGCGTCTTTGATGCTTTGTACCATACCATTAATATTTCTCAAATAATCGTCATCACTTATATACTGAGATTGTTCTAAAATTTTGATTTCTTCTGTGGAAAAGTGACTGAGTAGCCAAGAAACTTCTCCTTTATGCTGTCATCAATTTTTAAAGTGATTGTTTGCATATTTCTTCCTTTTATTTTAATTATAAAGCATTGAACTTTATTTTTCATAAATACCTCGTCAGGGCGAGCCGTTTCAAATCCTCACTCCTCTTCCTCCTTTTTATCGATCAAAGGTTTCTCTGCAAAGACAAGCCTGTTCATCCTTATGCAGTTCAATCCATGCTTTGTTTAGAGGAGTTATGTGATCATGCAACTGTACCATTGAAATTCTTTACTGAAAATCAAATAATTTCGATCTAAAGGAGGCGAATTTTAGCCGCTTGCATGATCTTGTTATAATGTTTGCCTTGTAAAAAAACTGCTCCGGCTTTTTTCAGGTTAATTTTGATAGCTACCGAGAATTGCTGATCATTCTCCGGCTTACTTGACAACAGTATAACTAAAGTTATACCGTTGTATTATGAAAACCGCCATATCGATTCCGGATAGTACCTATGAGTCAGCAGAAGAGCTGGCGAAACGTTTAAGCATATCAAGGAGCGAGCTGTATACAAAGGCGATATCCGCTTATATCAAAGAACATCGGGGAGACAGGGTTACAGAGATTTTAAATGAAATATACGATACCGGATCGTCTTCAATCGATTCGGACATTCAAAAATTACAATTTGCTTCTCTGGCAAAAGATGAATGGTAATCAGACGAGGCGATATCTGGTGGGCGTCGCTGCCGGAACCTGTAGGCTCGGAACCCGGATATCGACGTCCTCTGCTAATTATCCAGTCCGATGGTTTTAACCGTAGTTTAATCAATACGGTGATAGCTATTGTAATCACCACAAATCTTCAACTTAAAAAAGCCCCGGGCAATGCATACTTACCTTCCTAAAGATACCGGACTTCCAAAAAATTCAGTTGCAAATATTTCTCAAATAATCACTATCGATAAATCATTTTTAACTGAGAGGGCCGGAAAGATAACGGCAAACCGGTTGTGGCACATAGAGGAAGGCATACGACTGCTACTTCTTTATAATAGTAAAAATAAGAATTTAAGGAAGAAATGGTTGCCCTAAGGTCGAGTCAGAAATAAATTACCCTTTTTATATTTCATATGATTTTTTGCATTATCTCATTCTCTTTCACCTTCTCTTCTCTGCGCTCTCCGCGTTCTCTGCGTTAAAAGTCTTTTTGGATCGTGTATCGATGTACGTAACGTTTTTATTTTAACGCAGAGACACAGAGGACACGGAGGAACATTTTTCATGGGAAAATACTCGGCATAGATGATCTTGTAACCTTTGAAGTAAAACCAATAAAAGTCTACCACTAAGGGCGCTGTCATAGGTTTTCATTTAGGTAAGATTTTTCAAGCTGATGAATCAACGACTGAGTTCGCTTACCTAACAATCGCATTAGGTTAAGGGCCTGTTCCGGCTGGTTTAGATACCTGGTGAGAAAAGCGCTTTTTGATAAAACCATCAACTGCGCGTTCGTCACAGCTACAATATCCGCTGAACGAGGCTCATCGGTCAGCAATGCAAGTTCTCCAAATATATCCCCTTCACTTATTTTACCGATTACTTGATTTGTTCTGGCTGCTATGACTTCAGCGGTTCCATCAATCAGTAAAAATGCTTCCTGTCCGATTGTTCCTGCCTGTATAATCGTTTCTCCTTCCTGGTAAAACCAACGTTCATAGTCAAGAATGAAATCAAAAATCTGGTTCTGTTTGATGAACTGTAGAAAAAAAATCATTAAAATCAATGACATTCAACAACAACGGCAGCATCGGAACTCCTGTGTGGGGTTCAATAAATTCATCGCCCAGAGCTACAAATCCGATGCGTTTTAATAACCTGGCGATCTTTGGATTAATAGGGGCGACTATATGAGTAACTCCCTGTGAAACTGCGTAATATGCGCTCATCAAAGTCAGTCCCGCCGTCAACCTGGAAGAACGATGCTCACCTGATATGCAAAAGTATCCGATATGCATTAAGTTGCTGTTTTCAGGTAGGTGCTTACGAAAATCGTAATACTCATCCGCCGGTAATCCTTCAGAGGAATCATGAACCATACGTAATGTTCCTACAACTTTATCTTTTGTTGTTAATATTAATATCCTGGTTGTGGGATAGGCGTCGAACCGATCAAAGAGTCTGCCCTCTGTAGTTGCCTTGAGCAGACCTTCTTCCTCGGCAAAGACATGATGACGCAGTTTAAAAGAGTTATCCACCAAGTCTGTCGTATCGGCAAGTTTGATTTTAAAAGACATGATAGTGCATATAATAGCAGCAGACTAAAAGAATTGACAAGATATTCTATGGATTGTGGTATAATAAAAAAATTATCCTTTTCTACTTTATCAAATTTAAGTAATTAACTAAAAACAGTATTTAGCTGTCAGCTCTTTAATCGCAACACTTTATGGTTCAAAACAGCTTCACCCGTAAGGTGAAGCTTATTATTGGCATAACATTAATTCTTTCCTTAGCTGAAGGCTGACCGCTGATAGCTGACTGCTGTTTTTAGTTAATTAAAGGAGGCCAAGATGAAGAAAATAATTTACATATTTATTATAGCGGTAGCGGTTTTCGTGTTTAATAATTCCGCAATGTCGGAGGTGTCTTACATTGACGACATACAGCCTGTTTTCAATGATCACTGTGTTGCGTGCCATGGAAGTAACGGCGGACTCTCCTTGGAAGAAGAGGTATCGTATGGAAATCTGGTAAACGTAGAGGCCCGGGGGTATCCCGGAATGATCAGAGTCGTTCCCTGGGATTCAAGCAGCAGCGTACTGTATTTGAAGGTGACCGGCGATAGCAGTGTGGGTACTCAAATGCCTGTCGGCGGAGAGCTGAGCACCAATGAGATCGATTTGATCAGAGACTGGATAGACGAGGGTGCTGCCGGTGGAATTGCAGACGATGGAAACAACGACGACTCGGATGATGGTAATCCTGAGTATTATACTATGCCGGACTATTATCCATTAAAGCAAGGTAACTCCTGGACCTACTTTGGAGAGATAACCCCTACCTCAGGCGACATTAACATATTCTCTGAAAACAGTGTTATATCCGTATCCGAAACGGAGATGATAGACGGAGTCTCCGTGAACAGGGTTGGCGACTGGAAGCCGGACGGCGATTATTTATACGACCTCCTGACCTGGGACGACGATGGCCTGAAATTCTATGGCGCTAAAAAATACGAGACAGAAAACAACGCGGCCTATACTGAGGAGATACACCCCTTGTATCCCATACTCCTGATTCCGAATCAACTGAAAGAGGGCGAAAGGCTGACCGAGGATTTCGCTCTTAACACCTACAGGGACGGCGATTTAAACTTCTATGCCGAAGGTAATGTAATTATATCGCTGGAGCGCTTCACAGACGTGACAGTGGACGCCGGGACATTCGAGGATTCTCTTATGGTCCTGGTGGAGTTTACCGGAATCATGTATTCCTATAATGGAGGAACGTCATTAGGATCATATTACGATCACCGCCACTTCTTCCTGTCAAAGGGAATCGGTCCTGTAAGAATCCACAAAATCAAAAACCGTTATAAGGATGGTATTATGACTGTAACGACCAATGAGTATCACGATGCCAGATGGTTTACCGTCAACGGTGTGAACGCGGGCGAGGGGCCTGTCAATTTCGGGAATTATGAAACTTTCAGGGGAACAGCGTCTTTCCAAGGCACTACAATGCTTATAAACGACATTTATACAGGTGCTCAGGAATTGGATAATCTGGCCTTTTGCCTGAATAGTGAATCCCTTTCCTATATGTATATTGAAGAGGATTGCATTGTCGAACTCGTGGAGGGAGCGGATTTCAGCAGGGCCTATATAAAGCTGAACGGCAACGAGTTGGAGATATACGACATGATGATAGATGGTGTAGGTTATCGTTCTTCATGGACATTCAGAAGTGATGGGTCGGATAAGGGCTTTTTCCTTGACAGCCTGGATATAGATTAATGGATTTTAAAATGGGTAGAAGAAGTAAATGAAATGTCTGTTGTTTACGCCTGGAAAAAGTTCAATCTGCTTGAAGTTTAATTGCTACCATTTTAATGAATCGATATATTAGTCTGTCAAATAAGCAAAATCTTTCGTAAAATCGTCGGTACTCCCACCTGCTGCCTCCGCAAGGGCTTCAAGGATGTCTCGGTTTTGAAAATCTTCCTTTTTCAAACGATCCGAGAGGTTCATAGCCTGAAGAAAATCGTCGGAAGAGGTGTCAATCGTTCTGATCACCGTTTTTCCCGTTTCCCGATCGATTAAATCCTCAAATGGAACAGGGCATATCTTGCCTTCAGTAAATGTAATCATCGCACCGCTGCCTCCCTGAGTAATCAAAAACCTTGCAGCCCCTGCGCCGAGGTGAACAGTATACGCTCTGTCAAAGGCCCCGGGCGGACAGCACCGGAGTTCAAAGCCTATTTCTTTAGGTATAATCTTCATCTTGATACCCCTTTTGCTTAAACGTTCCGTTACCATCTCCTTTAGCACCTGGCCGAGGGGCACGTCTGCAAGCTTTAAATTGCCGTGCTCGTCCCTTCCTATTTCATTCATAAAAGAGAAATCCTCGGGATCGATTCTCTCTGCTACTCCTTCGGAAACAACAGCTACGCCATAATCCAGTCCAAGGGAAAGTCTTTTAATAATCGCGCCTTCAATAATGTCCAGCAGTTTTTTCAGCGGCGTTTTATAAGGAAACTCCTCTGAAACGACTGCCAGCGGCGCTCCTGCGGCAGTCGCCATTCCAAGACCTAAAAAACCCGCCGATCTTCCCATTGAAACAACGAAATACCATCGGCTTGAAGTGGCGGCGTCTTCCAGAAGATTGTGCACCAGTTGAGCACCCAAATCGCGAGCCGTTTCAAAACCGAATGTCGGCACGCCCGGAGGCAGAGGCAGATCGTTATCTATGGTTTTAGGAACGTGAGCCACAGAGACGGCGCCTTTTGACTGTTCCGCTATTTTCCTGGCTGAATGAGATGTATCGTCGCCGCCAATTGTAACAAGATAACTTACATTGAGCTTTTTCAGGGACTCAAGAAGGGCTTTCATCTTTTCGGCGTCTTTTGTCGGATTGTCCCGCGACGTTCTGAGAATTGACCCGCCTCTGTGACGAATGCCCTGCACATCCTGAAGTGTAAGTTCTCTAATATGACTGACATCTCCATTTGAGAGCCATTTAAAACCCTCGACTACTCCGAGGACTTCAACACCCGATGAAATCGCCTCTGTCGTAGCAGCCTCTATAACGCCGTTAATCCCCGGTGCAGGGCCGCCGCCTACAGCTATAGCCAATCTTCTCTTCATAATCGCTCCCTATGTATTAAATTCATTTAACGATCATATCGACTACTTTTAAGAAAGTCACAATAAAGGCGATTATACCGATACTCCATCTCATATTGGTATTAATCGCTTTCTGAATCTCTAATCTTAACTCACTTCTTAATTCGCTAAACTCGGTTCTTAACACATTGAATTCACCTCTTAAAACATTAAACTCACTTCTCAAAAGATTAAACTCGTTTCTTAATAACGCCACGTCTTCGGTTACTTCATTCAGTTTTTCATCGAGATGGTTAATAATGTCATCAACTTTTGTACGATCCATAATTATCTTATTGATCCTTATGTGGATAGACTGTAATATAAAATATAACACATAATACAACGGAATTACAAAACTTGTGACGATCTCCGACGTTATGGATAATATGGATTATCGATCGATTTAGAAGAGGAAAATAAAGAAAATAAAACTCATCGATATAAAGGAGAGAAATAAAATGGATAGGATGTTTCTATTATATTTTGAAGCATTTCTATTCACGTTTATCTCATCAAAGAGCAAGGCGATTGTAGAGAGAATAAATACTGTAAACATCATGAAAAAACCTGTCTTCACCATTGAGAAATCCCAGGTGCGGCGTACATTAAAACCGAGGAAGCGGTCCAAAAAGCTGTCAAATTCCGGCCTGGCTGCTTCTATGGCGAAAAAGGCGGCTATTAACAATCCCCAGCAGAACAGAATGATAGTGTTTACCACCGCGGAGTGGAATTTAGATGCTTTGTATCCTTCTCGTTGAATTCTTAACACCTCTGTACTCGTAGACATAATTATTTTTCCTTCAACTCTTTTTCTATATAATGCTAAAATCATGCCAGACGATAACAGAAGCAATTCCGGCTCTCCGGATTATATTAAGCCTTAAATTCCCGGGTGAAAGGGTAAGCAACTACATAATTGCAGGTAATGGAGTACATAATCTAAAAAAAGCATTTAGCTGTCAGCCATCAGCCGTCAGCTTTTTAATTGAAATACTTTACAGTTCAAAACACTTTCACCTGTAAGGTGAAGCTTATTATTAGCATAACATTAATACTTTCCATGACTGAGCGCTGATAGCTGACTGCTGTTTTTTATAACTAACAGGGGCGGAAGTAGGAAAATTTTGCCCTCTCTGTGCAACTTATGCAATCCAAATGTAAACAAAAAAAGCCTTTAAACCGATAAAAGGTGTAAAGGCATGGTTTTTGATAGATTAATAAAACAAGAACTTTAAACCTTACAGGAGGGTTGTCATGAAGAGGGTTATAAACAGAGAGAGAAAACCTGCAGACAGAAGAAATATTATTAAGGGAATAATCGATGTATTTAAAATCGCCTTTATGGATATTTACACCTTAATGTCTGTAAAAGAAAAAAGAAGAGAAATTGTGCGTGAAGGATAGGAGAAAATGATCACCATCTCTAACCACGGCAGGCATTGACTTTATGTCATAATTTACGAAATCTGAGCAATCTGTGGTTAAAAGAGGTGTTTATTGGCTGCCGTTATTTACTTTGTCAGCGGCCCTAAAACATCGAATGTCATGTCCCGATGGTTGTTGAAACACTCTCAAACCGAATTCAGGCACAACAGCCAGTATATGGTCAAAAATATCGGACTGAATGGCTTCGTAATTGGCCCATACCGCATCCCTGCTGAATACATAAATTTCAATTGGCAAACCCTGTGGTGTAGGCGCCAGATGTCGCACAAGAAATGTCATATTTTGATGTACTTGGGGGTGTCTTTTCAGATATTGCACGATGTAGGCGCGAAAAGTGCCAATATTGGTAAGGCGTCTGCCATTGACACCGGAGTCAGGGGTAAAGGGATATTTTTTGTGGTATTCTTCGATTTCTCTTTCTTTATCTGTGAGGTAGTCTTTTAAAGCGTCGATTTTCGAAAATTTCGTAAGCATCTCTTCGTCGCAAAAACGAATGGAGTTTATATCTATATAAAGGGCCCTCTTAATTCTTCGACCGCCGGACTCTGACATGGCCCTCCAATTTTTAAAGGAATCAGAGATTAGGGAGTATGTGGGAATCGTTGTAATGGTTTTATCCCAATTCCTTACTTTAACCGTATTGATGGAAATATCGATAACATCTCCGTCAGCCCCGTATTTCGGCATTTCTATCCAATCGCCGATAGATACCATTTTATTGACACTGATAAGAATACCGGCCACAAATCCTAAAATCGTATCTTTGAAAACCAACAACAAGACAGCAGTCAGTCCTCCCAGTAAGCTCAGCAGCCCCCAGGGCGATCGTTCAAGCAAAGTTGCAATGACAAGAACGCTTCCAAGAAAAAAAACGACTATTTTACATGCCTGGACATAGCCCCTGACAGGTCTGTTTTGAAAACGTTTCATCCGTTGCAATATCTCGTAAACAGCGTTCAAAACTGCATTGATCACAAAAAGCAGTACTGACAGCATATAAACAAGTGTAAAACGTGCTGCCAAATTCAGGAGTACATCATGTTCCGGGAAATAGAGGGGAACTAGAAAGAAAACCACAAAAGCAGGGGCCAGGTGGGAGAGAGAGTCAAAAACATGCTTCTCCAACAGAATATTGTCCCAAGTATTTTTGGTTTTCAAAATAATGGTTCGAAGGGTATTTAAAAGAATACGCTTGGCGATAAAGTTAGCTAAAATGCAGAAAAGCAGAATTAGGACGATCTTAATAGAAGCGACAAGATAGAGAACCGTATTGGGATGAATATCCTGCCCCAGAAGCAGGTCATTCAGAAATGTAAGCATATAAAACGGATTACAGTTAACGGATTACAGTTAACGGTTTACGGTTTAAGTCTTTAATTCTGTAAACTGTCAACTGTAATCCGTTTTTTTTAACCTCTTTGTTTAAATTTACCGCACAGGTTACAGTTTCGTAATTATTTTCACAGTGGCGCCTTGAGGATAATGAGAAAGCCCTATATGAGCTTTCCCTAATCCTATAGTCAGTTAAAATTCTGTTATTTCGAGGCTGACTTGGACGAAGTGCTTTGTACGCTTGTAGGTAAAAAGTTATAAAGGTCCTTTGCAGATTCCAGAATACCGCCTATATATGACTGAGTTACCTCTGTTAAGTTTATTCCCTTGTCCTGAGCATCCTTTAAATATTTCTCCCATTGCGCGTGATCCCACACGCCTTTTGAATCGGATACGAACTTTGCCGTTAAGCTTGTTAAGTCGCTCATTGCACTGTCGATATTCTTTGTCGATATTGAAGAGGTGTAAACCTTTTTCATGGACTCAAGTACCGATCCGAGTGACGATTGCATCTCGTCTCTCATGTCAAGACCCTGCTTTTGAACATCTGACAAAAAGCTTTCCCAAGCCTTTTGATCCCATCCGCCTTTTTGACTGTCAACGAACTTTCCCGATAAACCGATTAAATCATTAAAAATTTTTGTAACGTCCTTTGCCATTGTTAACCTCCCGGTTACATTGTTTAGTCTCAAAATGAGACTGTTGTCATAGAAATATTAGTAATTCAATACAGCGTTATACACGCCTTCCGTATACTCGGCGACAGTGTTCCAGTTGTATTTTTCTTCTACAGCTTTGCGGCCGTTTGCTCCAAGGGCCCGACAGTGGTCGTGATCAGCCAGGAGAGAACCTATACCGTGGGCAAGGCCTCCGGGGTCGGCGTTAACGAGAAATCCGTTTACATCATGCCATATGAATTCTTTCGTTCCTCCGGCGTTTGTCGCCACAACAGGCTTACCGGCGGACCAGGCCTCGAGTGCTACGATGCCGAAAGGTTCGTTTCTGCTGGCCATTGCAACGATATCCACGGCTCTTATTACATCTATATACTGCCATCTCGGCATGGCCTCAAGGAATACTATCGAACCGGCCACTCCGGTCTCATGGGCCTTACGTACGACACTCTCCCTTTCCGGTCCTGTACCGGATATTATAAATTTCGCCTCAGGATAGGAGTTGAGAACCATAGGCACTGCTTCCACCAATAAATCCATACCCTTCTGTACTGTCATACGACCTGGCGAGAATATTGTCGGCGACATAGGCCCGATACCGTAACGTCCTTTAACCTCGGCAGGGTCAACCCCTCCGTCAAAGGCATGATAGGCCACTCCGTTGGGCACTACGTGTATCTTTTCGTCAGGCACCTCGTAAATTCGCTTTACTTCGTCTGCAAGAAAGTGGCTGACCGATATAATCGTACTGGAGTTATGGCATCCCGCAGCCTCGGCGTCCCGTATCCATCGTGCGAATCCGTCGTAAAAGACATTACCGTCTCTTCCGTACTCAGTGGAGTGCATAGTCAGGATTCCTTTTGTACTAAAACCGTCCATAATGTATTTCATTGCATTGGCTGTCAGCCAGTCATGGGCGTGAATCAGTTCAAAGTTACCTATTAAAGATGTTATCTCATGAAATCGGTGAGCCATGGCCTTACACATATAGTCCATGCTTTCTACAAAATTTTCGCTTATACCATGATCGACTCTGTGGTAATGTACATTGTCGATAATGTCATAGTGGTTCTGGTTACCCTTACGTCTGGTGATTACATGGATTTCATGCCCTCTCCGTTCAAGGCCTGCAGCGAGTTCGGTTACATGAACACCGATTCCTCCTTCCAGAATTGAATGAAGCGACTCCCAAGTCAGCATTGCTACTCTCATTGATAGATTCCTCCGTAAAAAAAATTATGA
The DNA here is from genome assembly GCA_029001845.1 of Candidatus Magnetocorallium paracelense. Lineage (GTDB taxonomy): Bacteria > Nitrospirota > Thermodesulfovibrionia > Thermodesulfovibrionales > Magnetobacteriaceae > Magnetocorallium > Magnetocorallium paracelense. Next base: position 55,326 of record JAREWP010000065.1, read on the forward strand.
AAATTATATATTCTCAGGAATATACATAGTTATTGCATTAAAAAAAAAATCAATAGGTGCGGTATTTAGAGCAAACGTCAGGATATATCCTGTTTCATACTTATTAAACAGACGATGAGCCTCTCTTTAAGGGAAAGTAGTTATATGGCAGGAAAAGTGGTTCAATTTGCCGATTCTCGTGTTTACACTCTCTCAATCCTGAAAAGCACCTCTTTAGTCGTCAGTATTTTACAGGACTTTGTTTTTTTTTTGCAAGCAGCAGTTAAAACTTAATCGAATTTTAACCTTCGCTTAATATCAAAACTCCTGGTCTTTTTAAAAATAATTCGATACCGTCCTTCTCAAAACAGAACGATACAGCCCCGGCCACTCAGCCATCGGACGTCGTTCTTATACAAGATTATCTATTGTTGGAAATCTCTGCAATCCATTGAAATACAACTTACACTCTATTGCTATTTGGAATTACTATATTTTATTATAATTACGGAATTACTGCTTACGTCTAAATGAAAAATTAGAGACCTGCTATAGAATTATCACAATTTTTTATCAGACAAACTATAGATTTTTCACGGACCACCGACATTTTCTTAAGCTCTGCATAAATCCGCTATAGTTATGGAAAATTATTTTGATGTACTCCCTGAAGATGTTTTATGGTCTTTAATAATTATATTAATAACCTTCAGCATAAATCTGCCTTTAGGTCTTTTAAGATCAAGGCAAAAAAAATATTCATTTAAGTGGTTTATCTTTATTCATCTGTCCGTTCCAATAATTGCTGCGGCAAGAATATACGCGGAGCTCTCTGTCAATTCTATACCAATTTTCATTTTCGCCGCTGTAATCGGACAACTCTTCGGAGGAAGACTTTTTAAAGTAGAAAACAAAGCAATTTTGTAACTTCATAAAAGAAGCGAAGGTAAATAACACTCTTCACCCCCTTATTATTGGGAAAAAAGAGGATCTGCGCAATTTAAATGACAACGGAGAATTTAGAGGCAAATGCTTGATAAAATCTGGAAGATATTTTCATCTGTAAAAACAGCAGTAATACTTTTTTCTTTTATCGCTTTAAGCTCCATTATAGGTACGGTTATAGAGCAAAACCTCGATCCCGAAAAAAATATTGTTTTATTTAAAAAAATTTTCGGAGAGGAACTGGCGCCCCAGGTATTTAAGATATCATACTCCCTGGGTTTTATGGATATGTATCATTCCTGGTGGTTTCTCACTCTTTTGTTCCTCTTCTGTTCTAATCTGGTAATATGCTCCATAGACCGACTTCCGGGGATATACAGGATAGCATCGGAACCTGTAAAACCTCTTGATCCCGACTCCTTCGGTAAATTCTCCATACGAAAAGAGATTAAACTGAAAGGCGATTATGACAATATCAAATATTCCGTCATTTCCCTGATGAAGAAACTCGGTTTCAGACCGGAAACTCTCGATGCGGCATACGGATGTCAGTTGTTTGCACAAAAACAGGCATACAGCAGATATGGCGTATACATGACTCATCTTAGTGTTATAATAATACTTGTCGGCGCCGTAATCGGAATACTCTTCGGCTTCGACGGTTATCTGAGTCTGCCCGAAGGAACGGAATCGAATGTCGCTTATGCGAGAAAGGACAGCTCGGGCCACCCTCTGGGTTTTACTGTAAGATGCGACGATTTCAGTATTCAGTTTTATGGAACATCGGACAAACCCAGCGAATATATGAGCTGGCTTACAGTTCTGAAGGACGGGAAGGAGGTTTTAAAAAAAGCCATTGAGGTAAACGACCCTTTGAGGTACGAAGGGTATACCTTTTATCAATCCAGTTACGGTCCCGTGCCTGACAGCGAAGGAATCCTGATCTTCAGGGTAAAGCCAAAAGACGGCGCTGTGGACGATGTCGGATTACGAGTCGGAGATGCATTTGAAATAGAGGGCGCCGGTTTAAAAGGACATATAACCGACTTTAGTCCCGCTCTGGCATTTGACAAAGATGGACAACCTTATACATATACCGAGATGATGAATAATCCCGCAGTTTATATAGAATTCACTGAAGACGGGCAGGAGAAGTATTCGGGGTGGGTGGCGAAGAGATATCCACAAACCTGGTTGCTTCCCGAAGGGCATATCGTCGAACTTGTAGACAACTGGGGAAAGCAGTACACCGGATTGCAGGTCAGGAAAGATCCCGGTGTGTGGGTGGTGTATTTCGGATGTTTCATGATAACCGTCGGCTTATATGCAACATTTTTTATGAGTCATAAGAAGATATGGGCCCTTATAAGGATGGAAAAGGGACAAATAACCGTTAATTTTACGGCCAATACAAACAAAAACAAAGTGGCCTTTGAAAGAAATATCTATAAGGCCATTGAGTCCCTGGAAAAGATATAAACAAACCAATACTATTAACTTAAGGTGCTTCACCCCTTAAGTTAATAGTATTGATAAACAAACAATAACCATTCAAGAGTATCCGGAGGGAATATGGGTAATTCCGATTTTTTTGGACTGGCCACAATAGGTTACATAATCGCAATGATGGCCTATATAGCGTATCTTATTTTCAGAAATAACTCAATAGGGGTTGCAGCAACAGTAATAACGACAGCCGGTTTTATATCTCAGACGATCGCCTTTATACTGAGATGGGTAGAGTCCTATGAGATGGGAATAGGAAGAGCGCCTCTGACAAACCTGTACGAATCTCTTGTTTTCTTTGTGTGGTGTCTGATACTGGGTTATTTGATTATAGAATTTAAATACAAAAACAGGTCTTTCGGCGCCTTTATTACTCCCATAGCCGGAGTGGCATTGGGTTTTATAGATTTAACAGGGCTGTCAAAGGAGATCGAACCATTAGTACCGGCCCTTCAAAGCAACTGGCTCCTGGCTCATGTCACAATGAGCTTTATTGCTTATTCGGCATTCGGCCTTTCATTTGCATCGGCAATGATGTATCTCGTACTAAAGACTGACAAGAGAAATGAATCGGCCTATATATTCTGGACAATAGCAGGCGGAGTCTTTGCTATTATACTGATTGCAATGGGGCTGGACTTTATTAAATTCAAAATCCTTGCCCACAGTACAGAAGAACTTATTAGAAACCATCTCTTTAAAGCAACGCTGAGAAGTTCCTCAGGCGCAGTAACGGCTGTGAGCTGGATAGCTTCTCTGTTTTTAATTTTTGTAACATGGAGATATGGGCATGTGCTGAAAAAAATAATCGAATCTTTCGATTTGACTACCGATCTTCTCGACGAGCTGACATATAAGACAATTGCAATGGGATTTCCCATATTTACATTGGGAGGCCTGATTTTCGGCGCCATATGGGCGGATCAGGCATGGGGTGTATACTGGAGCTGGGATCCCAAAGAAACATGGTCTTTAATAACGTGGTTTTTTTACGCCTTTTATTTGCATGCCCGCTTAATGAGAGGTTGGAAAGGTATAAAAGTCGCCATTGTAGCCGTGATCGGTTTCATCGCCGTAATATTTACATACCTTGGTGTCAATCTTTTTCTCTCCGGATTGCACAGTTACGGAAGTCTCTAAATGAAAAAAAAGAACAAAATAGTCATCGCCACCAGAGGAAGTATGCTTGCTCTGTGGCAGGCTGAATGGATTCAGTCCAGGATAGAAAGCATTGTTCCCCATGTAAAGACGGAACTCATGAAAATCAAAACAACGGGTGATAAAATTCTGGACGTACCCCTAGCTCAGGTCGGAGGCAAGGGTTTATTTGTAAAGGAGATAGAGGAGGCAATACTCAGGGGAGAGGCCGATTTGGCAGTGCACAGTATGAAAGACGTACCCACTGAATTGCCTGAAGGCCTTCATCTCTCTGCCATTTGCGAACGCGAAGATCCCCGCGACGCCTTTATTACACCTGTCAGTGATAATACTGGAAGCCTGACAGTGCTTTCAAAGGGAGCACGTGTCGGTACGAGCAGTCTCAGAAGGATTTGCCAGATATTGAACAAGCGACCCGATCTGAATATCATGCAACTGCGCGGCAATGTGGATACAAGATTAAGGAAACTGGATGAAGGAGAGTTTGACGCAATTATACTGGCCGTAGCCGGTGTAAAACGGCTTGGCCGGGAAGAACGCATCACCGAGAAGATTTCAACAGAAATAAGCCTGCCTGCTATCGGACAGGGTGCTGTTGGAGTAGAATGCAGAAGCGACGATGAATTTATTAACGAAATTACAGGTAAGTTAAATCATGAAGAAACACGGATTTCTGTCTCTGCGGAACGTGCTTTTCTAAAAAAACTCGAAGGCGGTTGTCAGGTGCCTTTAGCGGCATATGCCTATATCGAGAAAACCGATCTGATTATCGACGCTTTGGTGGGCAGCATAGATGGCGGGACATTAATAAGAGATTCCATGAAAGGTTCACCTCATCAGGCGGAGTCAATGGGCATAGCAATAGCCGAAAAACTTCTTTCCCGCGGCGCCGGGGAAATCCTCTCCGAAGTGTATGCAAAGTAAGGATCGAATAAAAAATAACTTGGTGTTTTTGACTCTCGGATTCAGGTTATATTTCGTTTGGCTGATCGTTTTTTATTCCTTAGAGAATTTCAATAGAAATGCTTTCATAAGACATCTGTAAGTAATATGCCATAAATACAACAGATTCAGCTCTCTCTAAAAATCCTTTTCCTCATCATATTCTACTACATATGTCTTTATCGAAACGCCGTCAATCTCTTCTTCTCCCTCTTGCACCCTCTCCACTTCAACAGGAACAAAAACAAGGTATATTCCTGACTGTATACCCATACTTCCGCAATAATAAACAAGTTGTTTTTTTCCCTTTTTGTATTGAAAACTGTTTCTATATATCTTCACCTCAATGACATACTCATATCCCATGTAGTTTACTATAAGATCGCTCCTCCCAAGACCTGCATGAGCCTCAAGATAGCTTTTTCCACCTATAGTATTTAAGAAATATTGAATATAGGCCTCAAAAGCATAGACCAATGCAGCCTCTTTAATCTGCTTGTATCTCCCTGTTTTTTCATCTCTCTCTCTAAAATAACGAAAACTTCTCCTCTTTACATAATCTCTGAAATTATTGATAAAACTATCAAAATCAATGTGTCCCTCTTCCGTAAAAAGGTCATCAAAGTCGATTCTCCTGAAGAATAGCGATCCCTCACCATTTTTATGAGGATAAAAGGCATTATAGAGTTTTTTCTTGTACAGAGGAACCCAAAACTCCACATTCCCTTGGTCATTTTCATGTATGACGCCGTTTACATGTAAGAATTTTATCTCTTCCTTATCAATTTTAAATACTATATTCTCATCCGAGAAAAGCATCCTCTCAATAAAATCTCTGTACTTTTTCGCCTTATTGATTATATTTGATACATTTTTATCTATAGCCTTGTTAATATACCAGTTTTCCACTTTTAGATAATCATCATAAGCGATTATCCCCTTCCCTTCACATCTTTCAGCCAGTTTATATCCAAATCCGTTTACCAGACCCGGCTGACCGGCTGTTATACGAAATATTTTCTCCTTTACTTTTTTCTCAACTTTTTGTCCTTTCTCAGACTCATGTTGGGCAAAGAGTTCATACACCTCATCCAGGGTAAAATAGGGGACTTCCAGTGTCTCTGTTATATTAAAGGGTGAAGCATTGTCTTCTATGATGCCCGTGATATTACTTACCCCTACCAGTATCACACTTTTTAAACAGTGTGTATCCCTGGAGTGGTAAAGATTCCTGATAGTATGAAGGAAATCACAAAATATCTCTTCCTGTAATCCTTCTATCTCGTCTATAATGAGAACACATTTTGTATCCCTTAAGTCATTTATACTGCCAAAGAGTTCAGCAAATGAATGAACTGTTAAATCAATTTCACATCCCTTCTTTAATTCTTTACAAAGGTATTGAAGAAAGAATTGCTTTGTCGCATCTCGGAAATTTTCAACATTAATGTGAGTGACTCTAAATCCTTCACACTCCAACTTTTTTGCAAGAAGTCTGAAGTATGTGCTCTTTCCGCTTTGTCTGGGGGACCAGATAGTGAAATACCTGCTTCTGCTAACCAGTTCCAGCCCTTGTTTAACAAGGCCCTGTCTCATTAAGGTATAATGTTCATTCAGTATATTTGGTCCTGAAGTATTAAAATATCGTTGTCTCATTATTCCTAAATTCACAATCCAAAATTTGAAATCCTCAGGTCGTGACCGGCCCGATTTTTTTTAATCCGTTACTGCAATCTTCACCAGATTAACATAGGTGCAGGCGTCGTATTTGTTTACGGCCGTTACGACAGCCACTGAACCGATTGCTTCTATTGTGTCAGTGAAACCGTCTTCCGATGCACCCCAGGAGTAAGCGTCTGTGTGTGGGAATACTGTAATGTGGTTTTCAGTCATGTCTGTAAGTCTTATTTCATCGAAGCAGTTGTTCGTACCGTCAGGGCACTCCACAACACCGTCGTTGTCATAGGAGTATAATGTTAATAGAGGCTGGTCCTCACTGCCTCCGGGAAGCAGCGTAACTCCCTGAAGGAATATTTCGTCCAGGCCGCGATCATCGACTATATCGACACTGCATTCCGGGGCGTTGTAAAGAGTTCCCCTGTCATCAAGGTCATATTTTCCGCAGTAGATATTCATAAAGGTCCCTTTTGTCGTTGTGTTGTAGTCCATCTCCCCCTTTCCGTCAGGCGTGGCGTTGTAACATATATAGTAGCCCTCAGGTCTGTAAACACCGTGAAATATTCGTGTAAATGGATTGTATACACCGTCATTCATAAAGATTGGGCGGTAATTCGACGAATAAGGAAGACCGCTTGACAGAGTAATTGTAACGCCGGTTGACCCGCTCATATCATAATCGTAGACTGTATAGCGCAACCCGATGTCTCCGTCTTTATAATCGCAAAAACTTACTTCCTCCTCCCAATAATCATTAATTAAAATCCCGTCTCCCCTGTCAACGGTGAAGGGCTCGTCCGGTTTGTCGCAATAGAAATCATTATAACTGTTAATTATAATATCCTGCATAAGAGTCATGGTGCAGTTGTTTCTATCAAAGTTCAGCATGGCGCTGTGTTTGTAGTGGGCATCGGAGCCTGCCGGCGAAGACTCATAGGCAAGGTAATAATTGTCCGTTTGCTCCCTGTCTCTTCGGATAACATTAAAATCGAATAGTTTTGTCGACTTCCCCCCATCTATGATCAAAAAGGATTTTCCTTCACAAAGAGGTTCAACGCCGCTTTGGGAGATTGAAAATGCCTGTGCCTGAATAGTATCTTTGTTATTTGTAGCCGAATAAAAAGCCAGAAAGTCGCCATCTCTTTCACCTCTGGCTATCTTTGTTCTCCTCACAGTAGAGCCCGTATCACATGGTGTACCGGGCAGTTTGTATGGAGAAGACCAGACAGGGGAGAGCGTTTCCACTGACTGTATGGCGCACATTGTCTGTTCAATGCAGTTTGACGATGTGGCTTTTGTAATATTGGCGCCTCTGAATATTGCACCTGTCTCCAGGGCATTACAGAAGTTTGCATAGCTGAGATTTGCCTGTGAAAAATCTGCAAAACTCAGGTTGCTGTTGCTAAGGTTTGCATAGCTGAGATCAGCCCCCCTCAGTTGGGCATAGGAGAGATTCATATTGCTCAAATCGCATTGGAGGCACTTATTGGTGGTAATGGTTATGGAAGAACCTCCATTTCCGCCGGGGCTTAATTCGCCGGCTTTTTCAGAGGGGTAAACAAAGACAGTATCGGGATTTTCATCCTCATCCTCGCCTCCGTGATAGAGATTCATTGAATAGAGGCCCTCTTCTATGGACTCGGTCACACAGTCGTGATCTGCTTTAACATGCACCACGACCTCTCCCGATTCGTTTATTAACTTCATGTCGTGCTCTTCGTCATCATCGTCATAGAAACAGTATGTCACATCCGATGTTTTCATATGTTTAACAGGAATTTTATCATGCCCGGCAGTAACGGAATCATTTTCATGAACCTGCTCTGCATTGCTGCTTTCAAGGTCAAAGACAATTGTATGATCCATGCCTGCAAAAATACCGGAATTCTCACTAAAATCGTGCTCATGAACAGCAGAGGCTGTGGATATAATCGCCGATGAGCCATCGGAACCGCCGCCGCCTCCACAGCTATTTAAATAAACCGTAACAGCCGTCAGAAAAAAAAAGCCAAGTATGGTATACCTGAGTTTCTGCATCATATTTTAACTAAAAACAGCCGTCAGCTATCAGCGGTCAGCCTTCAGCCCGGGAAAGTACTGAATGTTATGTCAAGAATAAGCTTCCCCTTATGGGTGAATGTGTTTTGAACCATAAAGTGTTGCTATTAAAAAGCTGACAGCTGATGGCTGACAGCTAAATATTTTTTTAGGTTTAAAATTCAGGTGATTGGATTCTGTTATTATAAATAAACCCTCCCAAAGACTTCCACTCTATTTTCTTCAGTTTACTTTACTGTTTTTAAATTAAACCAACTGCATGATCGAAAAATATGCGAGTTCGTTCAGACCACAATATATTAAAATCATACTCATTGACTTTTGCTTCTCTTTTTGTTATCCTCTGTTTAAATTTTATAAGGTTATCTGACAACTTTGATTGGATAGAATAGAAATGGAGCGAATGACCATCGATAAGCAAAAAGCAAAACCATCTATACTTATTGTGGACAATAATCCCGTTAATATCGATGTGTTGGTGGACATACTTAGAGAGGACTACAGTACCAAGGCCGCGACAAATGGTGAAGCTGCGCTTGAAATAATTACGTCCAAGAACCCGCCCGATATTATCCTGCTCGATATTATGATGCCCGGCATGGACGGATATCAGATTTGTCATAAACTAAAACAAAATGAAATTACCAGGAGAATTCCCGTTATATTTGTTACAGCTTTAGGAGAAGCCGCCGATGAAGCGAAAGGACTGGAAACGGGCGCTGTCGATTATATAAGGAAGCCTGTGGATCCTGTTATTGTTAAAGCTCGCATACGTACTCATCTGGCTCTGAAGAATACGAGATCGGAATTACAGCAACTGTTGGACAAAACCCTGTCTGGAAGTATAAAAACATTGAGCGACATTCTTTCTCTGGCCAAACCGGATGTTTATTCCAAGGTAACCATTATTCAAAGACATGTAAAAAAAATCATTCAATTTTTAAATTTAAGGGAAACATGGCAGTATGAACTGGCGGCGATGTTATCGCATATCGGATTTATCATCCTTCCCGATAACTTAATAAATAAAGTACATAACGGGGATGAACTAACACTGGAGGAGCAGGATACATATATGAGATTTCCTCAAATAGGTTATGAATTGGTGAGTAAAATACCACGTTTAGATCGTGTGGCGGAAATGATAAAAAACCAGTTGCTCCCTTACTCTAAGATTAAAACCGATCAACAATTTTTGCAAAGCAGGCAGGAAATTTTAGGCGCTCATATTTTAAAAGTAGTAAATGATTATCACAATTTGACAGCTCAGGGGATTACCTCGAATATGGCGCTAAAACAGATGAGTCAAGATATTGGCGATTATGAACCAACCCTGGTCAGGATATTACGAGATGTCGTAAAAAGGGAAGAGAGCAGCCGCCTTACTAAAGAAATTAGGCTTCGTGATATGAGGCTTGGTATGATTATTGACGAAAATTTGTATATACATCCTGACGGTCAGTCAAAAATGCTGCTCCTTGCAAAGGGCGCGGAAATTTCTTCTTCAATTATTTCCAGACTACAAATGCTTAAACATACTTTCAATTTAGATCACACGATCCGGGTTTTAATCCCTAAAAAAGATAACTAATTTTATAACCACAAAGATCAGGTCAGCCACGAAGAAAAAAGAAAAGCTTTTTTAAATTCGTGGTCTGGTTAATTTTAACTTGTGATTGTTATAACTAATTGAGTTCCGATACTATCGGAAATCCTGTTTGCTGAAAGCAGGCTGCTTTTCTCAAGTGACTATATTGAGGAGTTTTGAATTTTTATAAATTCAGGCGCCTCTCTGACAACTGAAAGATCGTACTCCCAGAGTTCTACAGGGTTTTCAGTGTTAGAATTAATGTCATTAACTTTAGGAGCAAAGCACCTTCCGCCTTCATCGGCTAAACTCGAAGGCTCCGCTTCGCTGCGCCTTCTCAAACATGACCCGCTTCCGTCGGAAGGTCCTTCACCCCTTAAGTTAATGGTATTGGTGTTAGAACAACAAAAACCAAACTTTCCATAAAAATCACGGGCAGGCTGATTTTTCACGGTTTCAATAAATTCCCCCTTTATTCTTTCCGCCCCCTTCTCCCTTGCAAGATCGCATATAAAAACAAGAACCGCCTCTTCAACCCTCCTTCCTATAACCCGGCAACTCAATAAAAAAGTATCCAATCGCCATTGCAGGGATGATGTTTCCACTATCGCAACACCGGAAATTCCGTTATCGCCAAACTTATCATTAACAGCAACGGAGAAAACAATAAATTCCTTATGTTCCGTAAACTCCCTGATTTTCTCTTCACTATATCTCTTTGTAGTCATATTAAACTGATTTGTCTTCATTGTCAGTTGAGAGATTCTGCTTATATGTAAGGGGTTGTCCCTCTCTATTGTTACCTTCATTTCGAGGCCGGCAAGAAATTCATCGAGATTCGTAAAACAACTTTTCGAATCCTCTCTTCTCCTTTGATCTGCATAAACCTGTCCCCTTTTTCTGTCTTCATCAGTGATTTGAAGCGTATGAAAATGATTCTCTGCCATGAGTGTTTCAAGATACAATGCAGGGTCGTCAGGCAAATCAATAACAGCCACCTCAGGGAGGGCCTTTTTAATCATTTCTCTGTTTATTACATCGTCATCGATAAAAACAAACGAATCGATACCAATGTTCAGTTCATCAGCGATCTCCAGCATATTGGTGACCTTATCGCCCCAGTTAATCCTGATTGATGCAAAGTGCTTTTCACGAAGTATTGAATAGGGATGATTTTGAATGCCCTCCAAGGCATCGTCTCTGTTGTTTTTACTGTTAATCGCCAATATGATCCCTCTTTTGTAGAGGGAGAGTATATATCTCTGGAACTCCATAAAAGGTCGCCCCTCTGTTGTGGGTCCCAACTGAATACCTTCAATGCCGTCTTCGCCGATTATCCCTCCCCACAACGTATTGTCGAGATCCAAAACAAGACATTTCCTGGAAATGGCGACAAAGGGCTTTATGTATGCCAGATAGGCTTTGCACAAAGCAGGCATATAGTGCAGGTCAAGCTTCATGTCTCCAAGGTAGTACATCTTGCTGTTAAAAACCCTGTCTTTACCCAATCGAGACAAAAAGGAGTCATAATCAAAGACAAATATTGAGGAGTCCTGCTTACAGATATCTCGCAGCATGCTGTTTATATAAGTTATTGACTCCTGAAAACCAAATCCCTGTTTATTTTCAAGTATTCCCATTGAGGAGTAAACGGGCGTTTCAAGATTATGTACAATAATTGAGGCGTTGAATCTCTCTTTCGCCTTTTGCATAAGATATTTAATTTCCTCAACTTTTTGGTCCGCCCATATCCTTCGTCTCTCCTCTGAAAGAACATAGGGATCAAGATAATAATCTCCGGCGACTGATCTTGTATCAATAAAAAGGAAAATAATCTGAGGGGCGAAAGTAGACATATTGCCGTGAGGGTCAATAATCTCCTGTACATGCTGATTATAACCGCCCACGTAGATATCTGCTAAAATATTCGCCAGATAGCACTCAACAAAAAGTATCTCTCTTATCCCGCGAATATTAAAGCTCGAAAGAACGGCGATCTTTACTCTTTTTTTCCCCGGAGTATCCTCATTAAACAATTCATGATGAAACTGCTTGTACAGAGAAAAATAGTCGGCTATTGTATAAGGCTTTGGATTCGGCATGTAAGTAGGGTGACCTCAACTGAACCTAAAACAGCATTTAGCTGTCAGCTCTTTCATTGCAACACTTTATGGTTCAAAACAGGTTCACCCATAAGGTGAAGCTTATTATTGGCATAACATCAATTCTTTCTTTAGCTGAAGGCTGACCACTGATAGCTGACTGCTGTTTTTAGGCTGAATCGTCAGAAATATTTTTAGGTTAAACAAAGAAGAGAGGAAATGTAAAGGAGCAGAAAAAGTGGTAATAGAGAAAGATGCCTCACGAAAATTGTAAGAACCGCATGCTTTGTAAAATCTTGTGATTCTCATTTGCTCTGTGTTATATTCAATGTATCTTAAGAAAGCGGAGGTATTTATGAAAATAACCACGGAGCCTCATTCCTATGTTGCAATCGACTACTCTCTTACACTTGATTCAGGTGAAGAGGTTGACAAAACAGAACCTGATAAACCACTTAGTTTTATTACAGGTCTCGGGCAGGTAATCCCGGGTCTTGAAAAACAGCTTCTCGGCTTGGAAGCAGGAAACGCCAAAAAAATTATCGTAGAGGCTGAAGACGCCTTTGGGCCTGTCAATCAGGAGCTGATCCAGGAAATTCCTTTAAGCAACTTTCCTGATAAACAAAAAGTCGAGCCCGGCATGTCATTTCAGGCGCAAGGCCCGTCAGGCCCGTTAATGTTGAAAATTCAATCCGTAAATGACGATACAGCAACAGTGAATCTTAATCACCCGATGGCCGGCGAACGTCTTAACTTCGATGTCAAAGTGCTTGAGGTCCGTGAATCGACTGCCGCCGAACTTGCTGCGGCTAACAGTTGCGGCTGCGGCCCGGGCGTGGAATGCACACCCCATCACCAATCAAGTTGTGGTCCGAGCTCAGGTTGCGGTTGCGGGTAAAGTAAAAGATATAAACCTGCAGATCGACAGGGTTGTAAAACCTGGTCTGCAGGTTTTTTTTTAATCTCTGAGATAACATAGGCTCCTCAAACAATATTTTAACAATCTTTTAAACAGAGAATCCTCTCAATGAACCCCTCTGATCATGTAATTATCGATAATATTCAAATTTGAAATAATTCAATTCCATTAACATAAGGGGTGAAGCACTTTCCGACGGAAGCGGGTCATGTTTGAGAAGGCGCAGCGAAGCGGAGCCTTCGAGTTTAGCCGCTGAAGGCGGAAGGTGCTTTGCTCCTTATGTTAATGACATTGATTGGTGATCAATAAAAAACGCAAAGTTTTTCGATAACGTATTTTTTGCCTAATCGTCTTCAACCTTCGGTTTATACACCTAAGCAGTTACTCTGTTTTTTAGTTTAAATAAGATTTTTTATTCAATATGACTGATTTTACTGCCGATTTTTTACTTAAAATACTTGGGAAAAGCCCTCAGGGTATAATTATTCTTGATTCCGAGACGCGCATCATTTTCTGGAATCGCTGGATGGAAAAAGCATCCAGAATTATTATAGAAAAAGTGAGAGGGAAATATTTTAACGATGTTTTCCCGGAGCTCACGGATTCCCGTATTGCCCGCGGTATAGAGAATGCGCTTTCCCAGGGTCTCCCGACGACTTTGTCACATAAACTGACAAACAGACCTTTCCCCCTCTTTTCACCAACTGCCAATCCTGAAAAGGATGAGAGGTTGAGCCAGGTTGTGCTTATCAGTGGCATTCGGTTAGAGGATAAAACCTTCCGCTGCGTCATTCGTATTCAGGATATTACCGATACCGTGTCTCGCGAGCAGCTCCTTCGTGATCAGACAGAGGAGTTGAAAATAGCGAAGGAAATGGCTCAAAGTGCAAATAAAGCAAAGGGAGATTTTCTTGCCAATATGAGCCATGAAATACGTACTCCGATGAATGCAATCATCGGCATGGCCCATCTGGCGCTTCAAACGGAGTTAAACGATAAACAGTTCGATTATCTAAATAAAATACAGAGATCGGCCCAATCGCTATTAGGTATAATTAACGACATTCTCGACTTTTCCAAAATAGAGGCAGGAAAGCTCGACATGGAGTTTATCCCCTTTCATTTGGACGAAGTACTTCATAATGTCTCCAATCTGGTAACCATAAAGGCCGAAGAAAAGGGACTGGAGTTCTGTTTCTCCGTGACAAAAGACGTCCCCCTGGCCCTTGTGGGAGATCCTTTGCGCCTCGGCCAAATACTGGTCAACCTCTCGAACAATGCCGTTAAATTCACATCCAGTGGAGAAATTATAATTCACATAGGGCTGGACCGCCTTACGAACGAAGAGGTGAGAATCCATTTTTCGGTTAAAGACACAGGAATCGGAATGACAAAGGAAGAGATCGACGCTCTTTTTCAGCCTTTCACCCAGGCCGATACATCTACCACGCGTAAGTATGGTGGTACGGGATTAGGACTGACGATATGTAAGCGACTTGTAGAAATGATGAGCGGAAGTCTCCGTGTAGAGAGCGAGCCCGGGAAGGGGAGTACTTTTCATTTTACTGCGCGCTTCGCAAGGCAAAACAGCGACAGACGTCGTTTCCGACTGCCTTCAAGGAAATATGTAGGTCTGCGAGTTCTTGTCGCCGACGATAATCAGGCCTCAAGAGAGATATTGACATACGCCCTGGAATCATTTTCTTTTAAAGTAACGCCTGTGGCGTCGGGTATGGAAGCCCTCGGTGAGCTGGAAAGAACTAAGGACAACCCTTATGATATGGTTTTTCTTGACTGGAAGATGCCTGAAATGGACGGTATAAAGACTGCTCGGGAGATCAATAAGCTGAGTTATCTGGAGAAGATTCCAAAGATAATTATGGTTACGGCCTATGGAAGGGAGGAGGTTTTACAGGCGGCAAGTGAAGCTGAGCTGGACTCCGTATTAATCAAACCTGTCAGTCTGTCAATGATGTTTGAAACAATTCTGGCCGTTGTAGGTGAGAAAGTCTCCTGCAAAACACTCTTTTCGCCGCAAGGAGAAATGAATATAAGCGGAATCGAAACTCTCCGGGGCGTACGAATTTTGGTAGTAGAAGACAACAATATCAACCGTCAGGTAGCATTGGAGCTTCTTGAAAGCGCAGGGCTCCGAGTCGAAGTCGCCCTTAACGGTCTTGAAGCTGTGGAGATTGTCAGGAAGGAACATTTTAATGCCGTACTTATGGACATACAGATGCCTGAAATGGACGGGTATGAGGCCACCAGAGTAATACGTGAAGACCCCTGTAATAAAGACTTACCGATATTGGCAATGACAGCCAATGTCATGACAGGCGAGATGGAGAAGTGCCTGGCAGCCGGCATGAACGACCATATAGGAAAACCGATAGATCCTGCAATTCTTTATAAGGCGCTTGTTAAATGGATCAAACCTGAAGATATCGTTGAAAAAGAACCGATCTCATGTCGTTTCCAAGACAGTGGAGGCGGGCCGGAGCCCTCATTGCCCGATTTTCTGCCGGGAATCGATCTCACAGCCGGCCTGAAGAGAATCGGCGGAAACCGCACTCTTTATTTGAAGCTTCTAAGGGAATTCCGTAGTAAATATATGCATTGCCATGAAATGATCGAATCGGGTCTGGAAAGCGGTGACGATGCGGGAGTACAAAGACTTATACATACTTTAAAAGGCGTTTCAGGTACGATAGGCGCAGTAGAACTCCATATGTCGACAAGGGAGTTGGAGGAGTCATTTAAACAGGATAGAAACCTCGGGCCGTATTTGGAAAAATTTAAAATTTCTCTGGATATCGTTGTGGGAGGGTTATCGATTTTTAAAACCGAAGATTTCAATGTACCGGAACGGACTCAGTCCGGTCAAAAGATTTATATCGATCCCGATACCGCTGAAAAACTTTCTCCCGTTGTAAATCGACTTATGAACCTTCTTGAGGAAGGAGATTCCGCCTCTTCGAGTGAATTACAAGTTCTGAAAGAGATTCTTTGCAATCTGCCCGAGATAGAAGAATTGAGAGAGATGGAGTTGAAGATTAACGATTATGAGTTTGATGAAGCACTGGAAATATTGAAAACTTTTTTGGATGTATCAGGCGTTACGAGTCAGTCGAGTTAACGTCATTCGGACGGACTTCATAAATGTAGCCGCAGGCTTCAGCCTGCGCCCGGGTTCGGCTAACCAACGGTTCGCGCAGGCTAAAGCCTGCGGCTACATTTTTTGCTTATGGCTCTCAAAACTGCATAAAATAAAAAGAGAAGTATCTTTCAACTATTTTGGTTTTGACAAATTTACTAAATAATATGTGGAGTAATGCACATAGGAAATTTTCCCGGGAACCAGAGGTAGCTCAGTTAATACAGGCAGTTCCGGCTATTCCCGGTAATGATGAATTTTACAGATCAAAGAACTGTCTAGTTTATTCTTCTCCTTAAGAATTTGTTAATCAATTATAATTCGCCTGGAAACACGTTCCTGAAGAAGATTTGGAAGTTTACAGCCTGACATGGGGAGCTGCGACGGAACGTTTACTAAATGTCCCTTCGTAATATTGAAGTAAACGCTCTGTCGCTGCCTCCCAGGTTAGACTATTAATTTGTTCATCCTTTTCGGGAAAATGATCCAGGGCATATTTCAACTGTTTTTTGAATTCCCGGGGAGAGGAATAAGCAAGACAGTTTTTAAATTGATAGAATGTATCATTGCCTGCAACTTCTGGAAGAATAACAAATCTTCCCTGTCCTAAAGCTTCGAAAGTTGTAGTACAATTCAAGTCACTCCGGGATGCATTGATAAAAATCTTATATCCCTTTAAATCTTCAGCCGGATTGACTGAATTCCCCTTATAGTGAAATGAGATCCCCTTACTTTTGGCATAAGCAGCTATAGGCTCTTTTTCAAAACCACTACCAAAAATATCGATTTCCCGAATTTCGGTAGTAGAGAGGAGATCAACGAGCTCTCGAAACCCTTTCTCCCAAATTAGTTTTCCCATAAAGTAGATCTTTTTCGAGTCGGGCTCTATCGGGAATTGGAAAAAGGAATGGTGTATTCCGCTTGTGTTCAGGTTCTGAGAATTTGCTAAAGGAGGAATACCATTGCCATGGAGTATGATATCATCACAGTGATACCGGATCAACCACCGGTTGTAAGCATTCAAAAACCAGGCTTGATGAGGTCTGTAACGAAACCTGAACTTGAAATAATAGCTGTAGTTTGTGAGCACTATACCTGTAACTCTTGAGGCTCGTTTATGATAACGGTTCCATGGATGTTTCCAGTTGAGATGTTCCGGTTCTTCCAAAATCAACCAATCACAGTTGCGTATCCTCCCGGAAATGGTACATGTCGGAACTATTGATCCCCATCTATAGATATATGTTGCCGGATAAAATTCAATCCCCAGGGAAGGGCAATCCCCTGGCAAATAGGATTGCATACAATCTTCCTGTGCTTTAAAGGAATCGAAACGCCTATTATGCCCATATACAAGTTCCTGCTTGTCAGGTGGTATCCAGGGTACGTACAGTCTCACATCCAATCCCCTTTGAGCAAGATAGAAAGCCCGGTTCAATGCCAGGATAGCAGTACCGGTTTTCCATGGGTAGGCAGCTGCGGCAAGTATATTAATGGTTTTTAACATGCAATATTTCCTCAAAAAGATGAACAAGTCAATTTGTTTGTACCAGATTCCAGTCAATTTCATCGAGAGCATTAATCAATTTCTCATACTCTGCCTTAAAATCATCCATCATATCACGGACAGTTTGCAGTTGTCCGCCTCTTGCTGCTTGCTCCAGTTGAGCGGCAAGATTACGAAATGGTTCGGCCCCTAAATTAGCCGCCTGTCCCTTGAGGGTATGAACTGTCCGCTCTATTACGGGAATATCTTCCTCCTCAAGTGATTTGCCCAGTTCTTCCATCTGCTTCAGAGAATCCTCCCGTGTAATTTCAATGAGACGTTTCATCCGTTCTACCTTGCCGCCTACTACACTCAAAGTATCGGCAATACTGAATACACTTGACTCCTGATTCCGGGACAACTCAGGAGTCTTCGCTGTCAAATCCTCGCTACTCTCCACTTCACCCGAACTATTAGACTCAACTTCCGCAGTAGATGGATCAGTTATTGCAAAAGCATTGTGTATCCCTTTTGAAGACGATTCAATAAAATGGTCCATGGCGGAGGAGTCTTCTGTTTTACAATATTTCAATAGGATATCCAAAAGAGCTATTTGACGGACAGGTTTAACCAGGTAGTCATCCATTCCAGCATCCATGCAGCGTTCCCGATCGCCCTTCATGGCTCCGGCGGTCATTGCTACAATCGTTGTATGTGGTTTCTCTGTTTTTTCCTGCTCGCGAATGAGTTTTGTTGCTTCAAACCCATCCATAACAGGCATTTGACAGTCCATCAGGATAAGATCATAGCTGTTTTTTTCCGTTAAATCAACTGCCTCACGTCCATTACCGGCCAGTTCCACTTTGCAACCCAACTGTTCCAGGTTTTCGACTGCTACATCCCGGTTGACCACATTATCCTCTACAAGAAGAATGTTTGACCGGATATTGAGGGGACTCTCTCTTTTTTTTACATAGTGGGAACTTTCTTTGGCCTTAATATTGTCCGGTATCTGCTGACTGATCGGATCCGTTTTTGACATCCTCTCAAAAGTTCCGGGAGAGGTGTCTATTGGAAGGGAGAGAGAAAAAGTAAAGGTACTTCCCTCACCTGGTTTGCCGGTGACTCCGATCTCACCGTTCATCAACTGTACCAATTGCTTGCAGATAGCCAACCCCAATCCCGTTCCACCGTACTTGCGTGTAGTAGAAGTATCTTCCTGGGAGAATTTACCAAAAATGTGTTCCCTCCTTTCCGGGGCTATGCCTATTCCGGTGTCTTCAACGGAGAACTGAAAAGTCGCTTTTTGGTTTTCCATAGACCTGGTCTGAACATCTATCATTACATGACCATCTTCGGTAAACTTGATAGCATTGCTGACAAGATTCATTAAAATTTGCCTGATCCTTCCGGCATCACCTACCACCCTTTTAGGCGCATTCGGAGAATATCGCACCAGCAATTCTAACTTCTTCTCTTCTGCCTGAACTGTTAGAAAATGGGCCACATCCTCAACTGCCGCCTGTAGATCAAAGGGGATAGGCTCCAGATCGAGTTTTCCGGCTTCAATCTTTGAGAAGTCCAGTATGTCATTGATGACGGTAAGCAGTGATTGCGCCGATCTCTCAATTGAGCCGGCGTATTTATACTGACGCGCGGTCATTTCCGTGTTTAGGAGCAGTTCCACCATTCCGATAATCCCATTCATCGGCGTACGGATCTCGTGGGACATATTCGCCAGGAAACCACTCTTTGCAATATTGGCAGCTTCTGCTTTAGCATAAGCCCGCTTAAGCTCTTCCTCTGTCTTTTTATGTTCCAAAAGTTCCCTATTCAGTTCTTCTGTCCGTTGAATAACCTGCTTTTTAAGAGACCAAAACCATGCGATAACAGCCCCTGTTACCAAAAGTCCAAGTACAACAGAGATTGCGATTATTATTTCCTTACTCGGTCGCCAGGATTCCTCTTTCAGAGACACCCATTTTTGGAATATTGCCTGTCTCTCTCCCGGAGTGATGGCAGACACACCTTTTTGCAGGATCCTGTTTAGCTCAGGCCAGTCCTTTCTGGATGCAAAGGAAAGATTGAAAACATAACCTGATTTTCCGGCTATGCGAAGATTGGGAATGAACTCTTTTTCAATATAATAAGAAGCCGCGGCATTGTTGACCAACGTGGCATAGGTCTTACCAAAAGAGACTTTAAGCAGTCCTGCTAATGTTTCGTTAACCGGATCCAGTTTGACTTCGGGGTAATTTTGCTCAATAAATTCCTGTAAAGTAGAGTTGGAAACAACAGAAACCTTCTTTCCTTTCAGATCATCCATTGTGAGAGAGCCCGAGGATTTTCTATCCTTATTATTTACGACAATTAAAGAGGGCAGCTTAAGGTAAGGTTCAGTGAAAAGCAAAAAATCCTTACGCTTTGAAGTTGGAGCGGCTGCTATGATTATATCGATTTCACGGTTTTTGGCTTTACTTATAACTTCAGACCAGTTATCCTGATGGAGGATTTCAAAATCCATGTTAAGCTTTTTCCGAATAAGATCAACATAATCTTTTGTCAAACCAACATAATTTCCATTGTCATCTATCCATTCCACGGGAGGCCAGTTTGGATCAAAGGCGGCCTTTATTATGGGATGATCCTTGATCCATCTCTTCTCTTTTTCAGTTAGCTTTATACCCGGCTTCAGGTCTTCTGAATATGAAAACATGATCCATTTGCTGAAAATCTGGGCAAATGTGCCATCAGTTTTAATTTCATCAAGAACATTTTGCCACTCTTGAATTAGAGAATCGGGAGTGCTCTTGCTGAATGCTATGTACATATAATCTTTTTGTACATCGTAAGCTTTTTCTATCTTATCGGCAAAACCGGCTTTCATGGCCATATGTTTACCGGTAAGCTCATTAATAATCCATAGATCTATATCGCCATGGACAAGTTTTTTTACGTTCAGCTTGTTATCCTTCACGGAGTCGAGATTGGTAAACCCTTTTTCCTTTAACAAAAGCTCGCCAAAATCATCCTTATATACACCTATGTTTTTCACCTTTCTCGCATCATCCATGCCGGATATAGAGAGATCTGCGCCTTTCCTGGCGAAAAAGGCTGTATTGTTTGGCACCAGGGGCCCAACCCACTTGAAAAGATTTTCCCGCACAGGAGACTTGGTAGTTGAAAAGAGAATGATATTATCTTCATTTTGTAACAGGTTGTACCCATCCGACCATGTCATGACTTCTATATTGTCTTGATAGTTCATTTTACCAAGGATTTCACGCACGATCTCAGTGGATATGCCCCTGATCTCTCCACCTTCAGTAAAGTTATAGGGAGGAAACTCTTCCGTAAGTATCCTGAATGATGTATGTTTTTCAGATCCTGCTTTTTCCTGTTTTGAGAGCTCGAAGGAGGAGGTGGTGTTTTTATTTTTTACTTCACCAAAGCATTTACCACAGAGGATAAAAGCTAAAAGAAAAATGATGTATGCAGGTAAAAAACGGATTGCCGGAACTTTCATATTTATTATCCCGAAAATAGATTACTTTTTAATGTGTTTATATGCACCTAAAACCACCAGGTGTCATTTCGACCAAAGGGAGAAATGACACCTGGTGGTTCGGGATATACCTCAACTTATTGAGAAGTTAGGTTTTTAGTCCCTAACTTCAATACGCTTCTCTATACTTTGCATCTGAGTAATTAATTTCACTAATTCTGAGTTTTGTTTCTTTAGATTCCGGTACCTTGTTTCAGCCTGCTGCATTAATTGATACAATCCATAATAATTTTTCATTTTTGCTTTAAAGAGTTCGCTATCTACCGGTTTGGGCATAACGTCATAAGCTCCCAGGCTAATGGCTCGTCGTATATCCTTTTTCTCTTCCAAAGAGGAAACAACGACAAAAATCTGTTCTATATTTTCAACTTTCTTAACTTCAGAGGAATTTTTTGCTTCCTCGATTAGCTGAAACCCGTCCATCTTCGGCATCATAAGATCGGTCAATATAATGGGAAAAAACTGTTCCTTTAATTTTTTCAGAGCTTCCTCGCCATCAATGGCCCGGGAGACATTGAACTTCTCCATATCTTCCAAAAGCTCCCCAAGTTGGTAGGCAGCGGCCCTGTCATCTTCTACTAACAACAAATTTACTTTATCCATAACAACTCCTTAACGTTTTAAGCCTATATTAGGCATTCCTGGAAATTTATTTAGCGAACAAACTGCCGATAGATAAAGCCATGAAACCCAGTATATAATGAACAATGGTAACTCCAAGCAAATTTTTGTGACGTAAATAAATAAGGCCAAAGAAAAACCCCGCTATTATGGATGAAATAATGAGTTCCGGCCCATAAAGGATATGAGATAAACCGAACAACCAGGCAGTCAACGTCACGGAACGTAAACCCCGTTTATCATTTAAATAGCGTTGAAAGGCTGTCAGGAAAACTCCACGGCTCACAAACTCCTGACCATAGCTGTGAAGAAAATAGAGAAAACCACCAAATCCAAAATTTTTTGCAATCCCATGCCAGGTCACCGGCTTCAGATTCAACAAGCCCATATGTCCTGCTATCAACATACCAAAAGTTGAAATAACAAGCAAAATCAAGCTAATCAGGACTCCTTCAATCATGGACCTTTTCCAATTTTTTAATGTAACTCCGAAAGTCTGCCAGGATTCTCCGCTTTTGGAAACAAAATAGACAAAGGGCGCCACCAGCAAGCTCAGGTATATCCAGCCAAAAGTTAGTGAAAAGACATCAATATCTTTGAACATGTTATGGATCAAAGCGGTTATAACCTGTGCTATGGAGTAAGTGATAAAAAGGGCAATAAAAAATTTGTCAAAATAGGCCTTTTCTTTCAGGAGAGATATCTCCTTTTCCATGCTCACGGCATAGTTGGTAACAGAATTTTTAAGCCGCGAGGATGTGACCAAGGCTATATTCATATACAATTTATGCAACAAATTTTCACTATCAGGATGGTCCATAACCGCTCGTTTTGACAAAATGAACAGTTCCGTATCTACCTGTGCTCTAATGGTTGCCGAACGTGGGCTGCCGTCTAAAAATGATAGTTCTCCAAAAAATGTATTACCGCTGATTTCCGTCACCACCTGATAAGTTTTTCCTGTGAATTTCACCACTTCCACCACCCCGGATTTGATCAGGTAAATATCATCATCCATCTTTCCTTCTTCCAGGATCAATTCTTCTCTTTTATAGTGACGATACACAAGGAGACCCAGAATATTGTCCAGCTCCTCGTCATTAAGCTCATTAAAAAGTTCCGATCTCTTCGCCAGAGATTTAGGGTACCTGGTCATGACACTCCTCTTCTTTCATAAAACCCGGCTAAGTGGCTGGGCGGAAATAAGTTACTCATTTAACATCTCAACTTCCGCACACCTTAAACCGATCTTCAATCACAAAAAACTCAGCTTTTTGTATTCGTTATCTTTATAAGCTAAGTATTCTAACGGAATTTTGGTAGAAAAGTAAGTAAAACCTTAGAACCATGTAAAAATATTTTCTGTCTATAGATCTGTCCGGAGTGCAAATCCATCTTTTCTGATTTTTATTGCTTTATATTATAATAAACATTGAAGAGTCAGTAATATGGATAAAAAACTTCTTCTTAAAGACCAGCTTTTCAACCGACAAAAAGTCAGCCTCCTTTCTGATGAGTTGCATGAAGCATTTCCTCTATTCCAAAAGATAAAATTTGTACTTGAAATTGTTGAAAAATTTCCGGAGCTAGAGCTAAAAGCCCGCATTGCGTGGATGACCAAATGTTTAAAGAAATACCTGCCCAACGAGTATAGAGAGGCTGTTGCTATAATCCTTAAGGCATTGCCCAAACCAAACAACCCGAACCTTTCTGACGATGACTTTGGCGACTTCATCTACGCTCCTTATGCTGATTTTGTCGCCCAATACGGATGCACTAAAGAAAACCTTGCTTTTTCACTCAAGGCGCTTAGGGAAATGACAACCCGCTTTTCAGCAGAAGATGCTATTCGTTATTTCATAAACGCATTTCCAAAAGAAACGATGAAGGAGCTACAGATATGGAGTAAAGATGCACATTACCATGTTAGAAGATTGTGCAGTGAGGGCACACGTCCAAAATTGCCTTGGTCGCAGAAAATTAATATTCCCATAACCGACCCGCTTCCCATATTAGAGAATCTTTTCTCTGACCGCACACGATTTGTCACGCGCTCGGTTGCAAACCACATTAATGACATTTCAAAGATTGAGCCTGATGTAGCCATAGACAAACTGGCAAAGTGGAAAAAATCAGAAAAACAAAAACCGGAAGAAATGGAATATATCATTCGTCATTCATTACGAACATTAGTGAAACAAGGTAATCCACGGGCTCTCAATCTTTTAGGCATCCATCATAAACCAAAAGTACAAATATCTCGATTCAAAGTGCCTGCAAAAGTAGTCATAAATACTAATCTTGAATTTTCGTTTCTGATAAAAGCAGAAGAAGATACGACTATTGTTGCAGATTATATCCTATATTTTCGAAACAAGTCCGGGAAATCAAACAGCAAAAAAGTATTTAAGCTGAAAAAGTTTCCCCTTAATGAAGGAAGGTCGCTCACCCTTTCAAAAAAGCATCTTTTACGCCAATTTATGACAACGCGTACCATTTATCCGGGCAAACACCAAATTGCAATTCAAATAAATGGCAATGTGCTTGTAAAAAAGTCGTTTGAAGTAATTGAGGAGTGAACAAAATTAGCGTTGGGTATTATAAATTTAATCGATTGGACTATTAGCAGAAAAACTATAATAAAAGTCATCATAATAAAATAATCGGCCACAAACTGTATCAACTCATGACAGTGAGAAATGAAAACACAGCCAGACATCTGGCAGAAAATTAAAAATAAGAGGCAATCAAGCCTGGAAAAGCCATAGCTGTTGTTCCGGAATAATTATGCCAGATATGAACACTTTTAAAACGCTTTATGTAAAGAACAGAAAAGACTGGCGCAAATGGCTGGAAAAAAATTTTGATAAAGAAAAAGATATTTGGCTGATTTACCCCAAAAAATCTTCCGGCAGGCCAAAAATTATCTACAACAACGCCGTTGAAGAAGCGCTCTGTTTTGGGTGGATCGACAGCACGGTTAAATCTCTTGACGAAAACAATAGCCTTCAACGTTTTTCTCCAAGAAATCCAAAAAGCGCCTATTCTCAGCAGAACAAGGAAAGAATAAAATGGCTTTTAGAACATAACATGATTCATCCCTCAATGCTTCAGAAAGCAAAAGAAATCGCAGCAGAAAAATTTGTGTTTCCAAAAGATATTATTGATATTCTAAAGAAAGACAAGGTGGTGTGGAAAAATTACAATTCATTTTCTGACAGATACAAAAGAATTCGTATAGCTTATATAGATAGCGTGCGAGTGCGTCCTGAAGAATTCGAAAAACGCTTAAAAAATTTCATCAACAAAACAAGAGAAAACAAACAAATTGGTTTTGGCGGTATTGAGAAGTATTATTGATTAGTCGCTGTTCAGCGTTAAAATATTTTGACAGGATTAACAAAAAAATACAGGTTTTTTATCTTGTTAATCAAAACGTAGATCCTGTTAGGTAATGTGTTATATTAGTCTTTTATAATTCCTCAGAGTTTATTTTTCGATCTACAGGAAAAAATCCGGTTTTATCATGTTAATCCTGTCAAACAAAGTAAAACAAGTAATTTGAAATAATGAAAAAGAGTAAAGAGATTGCGATTATCGGCATGGCCTGCCGGTTTCCGGGAGCCGGGGATTATAATGCATTTTGGGACAATCTTATTAATGGCGTAAATTCCATCCGGGAAATCCCGCCTGAGCGTTGGGATATTTCAACACACTACTCTCCTGACTTTGATGAACCCAATAAAAGCATAAGCAAGTGGTGCGGACTTTTGGATGGTATCGATCAGTTCGATCATCGCTTTTTTTCCATCTCTCCTCGTGAAGCAAAAAGCATGGACCCTCAGCAGCGCCTCCTCCTTGAAGAGACTTGGCGCTGTATTGAAGATGCCGGGATATCATTAAAGATACTACAAGAAAAGAAGACCTCCATATATGTAGGCGTCATGGCCGGTGATTATCATTTAAAGAGGTCCGGAATGATAACAGACAGTTATACCGCCCTTGGGGAGTATGAATCCATATTGGCCAATCGAATATCTTACACCTTTGGTTTTCATGGGGCCAGCCTCATAATTAATGCTGCCTGCGCCGCTTCTCTGGCAGCGCTCCATCACGGACGAACCATTCTGTTATCCGGTGAAAGCGACTATGCAATTGTTGCCGGTGTAAACCTGAACATTCATCCCCGGAAGTATATCTCCTTCTCCAAATCCAGGATGCTCAGTCCAGACGGACAATGCAAGACCTTTGATAAGGATGCAAACGGATATGTACCCGGTGACGGAGTAGGAGTGCTTTTATTGCAGCCTTTAGAGGATGCCTTAAGAGATAAGTGCCATATATACGGTGTTCTGAAAGGAACTGCCGTAAACCATACGGGTCATACGGCATCCATCACCGCACCCAGCGTCGATGCCCAGAGAGAGGTCATTCTTGATGCATATAAAAAGGCGGGCGTAAGCCCCGAAACAGTGACCTATGTGGAGGCCCATGGGACAGGGACATCTTTAGGCGATCCCATAGAAGTGGAGGGATTGACCAGGTCATTTCGGGAGTATACCGATAAAAATCATTTCTGTAAGATCGGATCGGTGAAGACCAATATCGGCCATTTGGAAGGAGCTGCCGGGATAGCGGGTGTAATCAAGGTATTGCTCATGATAGGTCATAAAAAGATTCCGCCAACCTTAAATGTAAAGATCCTGAATCCGGTGATCAACTTTGAGAATTCCCCTTTTGTTGTGGCAACGGATACGGGTGAGTGGAATAGTGAGAACAAAAAGAATCCCCTCCGCGCCGGAATCAGTTCCTTTGGCTTTGGTGGCGTCAATTCTCATGCTGTAATTGAAGAGTTAAGAGTTGAAGATAAGAAGTTTGAAGAGGGAGAGGTTGGTCATTTATTTGTTTTATCGGCAAAGTCTGTTAGTGGATTCAAAAATACACTGGAGAGGTGGCGTGAGTTTGTAAATAGTGTGACGTACAAACATTGTACTCTGAAAGATGTTTGCGCCACAGCCCTGACAGGGAGAGAATCATGGGCCTTTGGTTTCGGATCTGTTGTGACCACTAAAGATGAGCTAAAGGAAATATTATTAAAAGAGATTACTCCTGTTTTAAGGCAATCTGAAAATCTCTGGCTCCTGATAACGGCTGAGGTGATTTGGGAAGGTTTTAAGCATGTCGAAGGAATGGTAAATGAACATCCTTTATACAAAGAAAAACTGGACAGGGTTGTTAGGGAAATGTGGGATACCGGGATTGAGGAAGAGGTAAAAAAAGGATTTTACCGGTCTACCTGGCCGGAAACTGTAAGGCCATTATATTCATTCCTTGTTAACCATGCCCTACTGTTGACGTTGACGGAGCAGGGTTTTGAGCCGGATATAATAACCGGCGAAGGGGACGGAATATGGCAGGCCCTGACGTTGAGCGGGATGGTAAAGACGGAAGACGTCCTTTGTGTTCTTGCAAACATTAAGAGCCTTGGAGAAGTAACCATTTCCAACCCTGATATCTCTTTTTATGATCCTGTCAGCAGGGAGATACTGATGACATGCCTGATCGATGCCCATTATCTCTCAACGTTGATAAATGATGCCGCCCTCTCTGAGGAAGAAATTCAGTTCTTTATAGAAAAATCACGAATGATGCATGCGAATCAGCATACCTTTAAAAAATACCTGGAAGAGTGGAACTCAAAGCTGAAGGAAAGATCCCATATGGACTTACAGGAGTTGTTATATGATGATCGACTCCTTTTTAACAGAGATGATTTTAATCGAAAGGAGAGACTGTTATTGGTAATTATCCTGGCGGCTTCTCATCATTATGTAGAACAAAAATGGAATCTATCGAAAGTAAAGGAGATAAGTGACAAGATATTCAATGAGCTGTTGGATCTGGTTCTGGACGGGGTGATGACTCAGGAGGCATTGATTGATCTGTTTACTCAAAAAGAACCTGATCTATACGTTATTGCCTCTGTATTAAATGAGAGGCTGGTTCATTTAAATAAAGAAAAACCTTATACATTATTAAAGAGACACAGCCGAGTAATACCGACATTATCAGAACGGGATGATTGGTTCCATAAGGTAATGGATGCTTCCATACCTGAACTGGATGGATATAACTGTCTGAGAGTGGGTGGTGTATCAAAAGAGGATAGTGATCGTGTGGTTTATCTTACGGCGAAAGAGGTTAAGAAAAAAAATGATTCTATTTTAAAAAATCTATTGCTGAACTTATGGTTAAAGGGAGTTGATATCAAATGGGACCTGTTTTATCGGAATGGTTCTTTTAATAAGATTGCTTTGCCTGTTTATGGGTTTGACCGTCTCTCATTTTGGTTAAATAAGGAGGAAGAGAGTTTGACTGTCAATGAAAAAACGGAAGGAAGCAACAATCCTCAGTTTCCCTGTAGATTACGGCAATTTGATAATCATGGATTTAAATATAAACAGGTACAGACAAAAGACGATTCCATAATTGCTAGTCACATAATAGGAGGCAAAGCAATCCTTCCCGGTGCTTCCATGATAGAATCGGCAATAGAGGCGATAGAGAGAGCGACAAACAGCCCTGTTAAAACCCTGGAGAATATTGTATTCAAAAATCCCTGTGTAGCAGAAAAAGAACTGACCTTGGAAATAACGGTTAATCCTGAGAGAAAAACATTTACCATAAAGACTGAATCTTCTGAATTATGCATAGGGGAATATTCATGAAAGGGAGGATGGGTTGCATTATGACAATGTTTTGTTGATACAACAAATATTTCTAAGGAAATGGCATGAAGTTTTATATAATGACAACTGAATTGCGAGGTGCTTACAAAAAGAGATACAATAAATGGAGCAATTTATTTGAAACCAGGGGTATATCCCAAACCGCAAAGTGTCATGTCGACCAAAAGGAGAAATCTTCCACGGTCGTTTCAATCCAACCGGGGAAGATTTCTCTCGATCCTTCACTACGTTCGAAATGACACTTTGTAAGGGCATAACAGGTGAACAATTACTATTTTCATGTTTTGTGGTGACTTTGTAAGTCATGAGCGTTTAATGAAGGAGAAAAGATATTATGGAACAAATTCAGAAAATTAATATTTTGAGAATACATAGTAAAGTTAAAGGGAATCAGATATCTATTGAGTTACCTGATAATTTCAATGCTCAGGAGGTAGAAATGATTATAATACCAAAGCAGGGAAATTTAAATTCAAACATTAATGTTAATCACGATGATGTTGAAAGTTATCTTCCATCAATTGATCAATTAAAGCTTGAAGCTTTAAAGTATGCAGATAATCACCCTGTTTTTCCTTTAAGTTGGTCACAAAACAAGCTTACTCGTGAGGAAATCAATGAAAGATAAATTTTTTCACTCTATTTGCTATTTGGACACCAACATTTTTGTATACATGCATGACGAGAATGAGGCTGAAAAAAAGGATATTTCTAATTATTTGTATAAATTATTTCTACAAACAGGTAATGGTCGGATTTCAATTCAAGTGATTTCAGAATGGCGAAATATTATGATCAAGAAGTTTTCTATGATTGTAAGTAAAGAAGCTCGAAGAAATTTTATTCGTCTTTTTGAAGCTTGGGAACCATTAGTAATTACTCCTGAACTCATCTTAAAATCAGATAAATTGTGTGATCATTATAATTTCTCTCCTTATGATGCAATCCATATTCAATGTGCATTAGAGCAAAATTGTCAATTTTTTCTTTCTGAAGATTTTCAGGAAAGATTAATTGTTAATAATAAACTTACTATTATTAATCCCTACAACTCAATATAGATATTTTGCCCATAAAAGATGTTTTTCATAAAGACTGAATCTTCCGAATTATGCATAGGGGAATATTCATGAAAGAAGATAAAGAACAACCTTTGCCACCAATAAACCTGTCATCGTATACGAGAAAAGAGAGCCTTGATATAACCGGATTATATGAGTTTTTCTATCACAGTGGTTACAATTACGGTGAAAAGCTTCAACTGATAAAAGGAGCCTGGGCAGAGATTGATAAGTTTATATTTGAAGTTAAACTACCCGAAATAAAAGAGGGCAAAGAGACGGGTAACCTTTGGGCATGCTTGACAGACGGTATATTTCAAACAGTATTGGCAGTTCAATATATAGATAAAACAGAGGACACAAGCTTATATTTGCCACATATGATTAAAACTTTTCATATCTACTCAACCATACAGTCACCTTGTTTTGTTGTCATAAACAGGCATGATATGAAAAAAAGAAAAGATAATATTCTTTCCACTCTTTCTGTTTACGATGAAAAAGGGGCGGGAGTAGCGAGGATAGAGAATCTTCTTTTTAGTAAGACGCCGGAAAGTTTTAACAAGCAAGCTGAAGATAGTACCCACATTCCAAGTGAGACAGATAATGTGACCGGTAATAAGAATCAGTTTATCTCATATATAAAGGAAGAGTTATCAGAGATCATATCATCCAAATTAGAGGTAAAACCTGAGGATATAAGTGAGGAGGAATCATTTTTCGAGTTGGGAGTTGATTCATTTACATCACAGGAAATAATGGAAGCTCTTGAAAGCAGGTACAATAGTTTACCTGTTACACTGCTTTTTGAGTATCCCAACATAAACCGGCTTGCAAGCTTTTTAGTTGAAAAATTACCTGAAGAAAGGAAAACGGTTTTAATGCAATCCGGAGTATTACAATCTTCTGAGACGGAATCGGGTATTTGCTCTAATCCGGTCAATATGAATGAGCCAATTCTTCACTCCCCCGTGAAAGATAAAGGAGAAAAAGAGATATATCCACATAAGGATAAATCAGAAGTAATAGATGCTTCAGAAAGTGAAGATATAGCCATTATCGGATTAAGCGGTCGTTTTCCTCTTTCGGAAGATATCAATGAGTTGTGGGAACATCTAAAAAATGGGGAATCCTGTATCAGAGAAGTACCTGAAACCAGATGGGATTACAGAAAATACTATGATGAAACGGGTAAGAGACCTGACAAAAGCTATACAAAGTATGGTGGTTTTCTGGATGACTACGACAAATTCGATGCCCCCTTTTTTCATATCTCACCCCGACAGGCGGAATTGATGGACCCTCAACAGCGGATTGTCCTTGAAACAGCCTGGGCTGTCATTGAAGACGCGGGATATACCAGGGCTGCCCTTCCGAGAAATACAGGCGTCTTTATCGGCGTTACAACCAACACCTATGGATTATGCGGATTGGAAGCATCACTAAAATCAGAGGAGACCTACTGCCCTGATACGGATAATTATGATGTACCTAACAGGATATCCTATTTCTTTGATCTTCACGGCCCCAGTGTCGCCATCGATACAGCCTGCTCATCTTCTTTGAGCGCCATTCATATGGCGGTGAAAAGCCTGAAAAACAAGGAATCCGATGTGGCTATAGCAGGTGGCGTCAGTTTAACACTGCACCCCAACAGGGTAATTCAATTCTGCCAAAAGAATATGCTGTTACCCGGCAAGGATTGCCATCCCTTTGGACAAGGCGAGGGTGGCTTTGTAGATAGTGAGGGTGTGGCTCTTATCCTGTTAAAACCCCTGTCAAAAGCGATTGAAGATAGAGATCATATCTATGGAGTTATCAAGGGGACAGCCATGAATTCAGGCGGGAAGACCAGTGGGTATACAGTACCCGATCCGGCGCGGCAGGCATCCCTCGTTATAAATGCCCTGGAAGATGCAAAGACAAATCCTGTTACCATCAGCTATATCGAAACTCACGGAACAGGCACAACACTTGGAGATCCTATAGAGGTGGAAGGACTCACAAAGGCCTTCAGGAAATATACGGATAAGACACAATACTGCCCAATCGGATCGATCAAGTCAAATATCGGCCATCTCATCGCGGCAGCCGGGATTGCGGGGGTGACAAAGGTGTTGCTCCAGATGAAACACAAGACCCTGGTCCCGTCGATCCACTCTTCTTCTCCGAATTCTCACATAGATTTCAGTAAAACACCCTTTTTTGTTCAACAGAATCTTACAGAGTGGAAAAAACCTGAAATAGAGGGACGTCCATATCCCAGACGCGCGGGGATCAGCTCCTTTGGCGCAGGCGGGGCCAATGCCCATGTGATTATCGATGAGTATGAGAGGGATGATTCGGAGAGGAAAGTATCCTCTAAAAAAGAGTATATCATTGTCTTGTCCGCAGGAAATAAAGAGAGGCTCAATGTATATATAGAGAAAATTCTGAAATTTTTGGAACTGAATATGACAGGTGATTTAACCCTGGATGATCAGTCCTACACATTGCAAACAGGTAGAGAAGCAATGGAGGAGCGTCTTGCCCTTATCGTTGACAACAAAAATCAGCTTATTACAAAGCTGACAGATTACAGAAAGGGCAAGTCAGGGATAGAGGATTTGTATTCAGGCAATGCAAAGAAGGATAAAAACAGATCTGATCTGTTACTGAAAGGAAAAGCAGGAGAGGCATTTTTTGAAGTAATCATAAAAGAGAGAGATATTGCAACATTAGCCCGACTTTGGGTATCCGGAATAGAGATAGACTGGAACTTGCTTTATCCTGATATGAAACCCAGTCGTATATCTTTGCCCACCTATCCATTTGCAAAGGAACGATATTGGATACCTGAAAGTAAGTCCTTGGAATATCCATGCGCTTATGGTTCAACATCTTATATGCCGGAAAAACACCTTCATCCTTTCATTTCGACAAACAGCTCAACCCTTAGGGAACAAAAATTTACCACCCTGTTTACAGGCAAAGAGTTTTATCTTTCCGATCACATTGTATCAGGTAAAAAAGTACTTCCCGGCGTTGCTTATATAGAGATGGCGAAAGCGGCGGGTGAGCTTGCCGGGGCCGGGAATATTCAAAGTATTAAAGACATTGTCTGGATTCAGCCTGTTGTGGTGGAGGAAAGCGCGCAGAAAGTTGATATCACTCTTTATCCTGTTGAAAGGAGAATAGAATTTGAAGCTTCAATAACCGAGGAGAGTGGCGAAAGGATTGTATGTTCTCAGGGCAAACTTTATCCTCAAATTCATCACACAAACAACCGACATCCTGCAAGGCGGACAATAGATATAGAAGCAATCAAAGAGCGGTGTGACAAGAAAAAAACGCCTGAAGAGTGCTACGAATTTTTTAAAAACATGGAAGTGGAGTATGGAAAAGGTTTCCAACCGATTCGGGAGATTGTTTACAATGCTGCGGAAGCCTTATCTTTACTCGAACTTCCCGCCCACTTAATGAATAGTTTTGATGATTTTGTCCTCCATCCGACCTTGATGGATGGAGCGCTCCAGACTGCCGCTTCAATCATACAAGGAGAAACAGATGCTCTGTTACTGCCATTTAGCTTAGGTGAAATAGAGATCATCAATCCTTTCGTCCATGAATGTTATGCCTATGCCAAACAAGGGAAACTCAAGACCTTCGATATCCGGATTTTAGACCTCTCAGGCAACCTGCTCGTTCATATACATGATTTCAGTGTAAGACAAGCTTCCCCTTTATATAGGGTGAAAAAATCTTCTGAATTTTTAGAGACACTCTATTTTAAACCTCTGTGGGAGAAATCAGGAGACAGGGGACAGGCGTCAGGCGTCAGAAGTCAGGAGGTCGAATCGGAGCATGTTTTGATATTCGATATTGATGAAGATTTATACGCAAAATATGTTAAGGAATTGGGATATGAAAAAGTCATACTCATTAAACCGGGAGATAATTACCAAAATGCAGATTTAAAATATACACTAAACCCTGAAATGAGAAATGATTACTCCTCACTCATCGCGTCGCTTTACGAAGAAAAAAATATTTCTCCAACCCGGATCGTTTACCTTTGGTCAAAGGCGGATTCTTCATCTGATTCAGGTAAAAATATTTTTTCTTTTGGATTTTTCCCGCTTCTCTATTTAACGCAATCATTGATGTCAGGAAAACCAAAGGATACGATCAGGCTTTTATATGTTTATCGCGAAGTAGAAGAAGAAAATCAAAAATCAGATATCCCTTTACATAGGGCAATCAGCGGGTTTGCAAAAACAGTCCGGATAGAGAATCCGAAATTTACATACACAACCCTATCCATAGATAATCTGTACGATTCAAAAGGTGTTTTGGAAAAGACAAGAAAAGAGTTTGAATTGGAAGAGGTCGCACCGGAAGTTCGTTATCAAAATGACCGGCGGTTTATAAAGAGGTATAAAGAATTTGAAATAAAAAAACCGACTCTAGATGAATTGCCTCTTAAACATAATGGAACTTACCTGATTACAGGGGGTGCGGGCAGACTTGGTGTCATATTTGCCGGGTATCTGGCAAATAAATTTAAGGCGAATTTAGTCCTTACAGGGCGATCGGATCTGACTGTAGAAAAAGAATCAAAAATCGATCAATTAAGAACGACAGGGGCAAAGGTATTATATATCCGGGCGGATGTCTCGAAAAAAGAAGATGTTCAAAGACTCATTAAAGAGGCAAAATCAGCTTTTACTAAAATAGATGGTATCATTCATGGCGCTGGGGTCATAAGAGATTCCTTTATCCTGAAAAAAACAGAAGAAGAGGCGCATGCTGTTTTATCTCCGAAAATCGGCGGCGCAATCCATCTTGATGAAGTTTTAAAAGACGAAGAGTTAGACTTTTTTGTGCTTTTTTCTTCAATTGCAGGGGCGATGGGGAATATGGGGCAATGCGATTATGCCTATGCAAATGCATTTATGGATCATTTTGCCGATTACCGCCAGGTTCTTACAAAGCAAAACAAACGTTTTGGCAAAACGGTTTCAATCAATTGGCCTGTCTGGAAAGACGGCGGGATGCAGGTGGAGGAAGAAACCATAAAATTGTTTCGAAATACCATGGGAACAGAGGGCCTTCTTACAGATTCAGGCCTGGAGGCATTTGAAAAAGGACTCTCTTCAGATCAGAATAATTTTATTGTCATATATGGCGCTGCTTCTAAAATAACGAAATCATTTGAACATAAAACTGCACAGGTCGTAGATAACAAAACAAATGATGATGCCATAGATGAATCTCACCTGCTGTACAGCGTGCAAAAGGGGTTATCTAAAATCGTGTCCAATATTTTAAAGGTAAAAGAGAGTGACATCGATATGGATGCAGATATGAGTGAATACGGATTTGATTCAATTACCTTAACAGAATTTGTGAATCAGGCGAATGAATTATACGGGTTGGAGTTAATGCCGGCATTATTCTTTGAATACACATCAATCGGCGCCTTTGCGGAATATCTATGTGAAGGGGCAAAGGAAAAAACGAGGGCCTACTATAAAGCGTCTATAAAGAAAAGATCCTTTAATAAAGGTATGAATGAAAAAACAGTGTTTTCAAAAGTAAGGCCTCGATTTAAATCCCAGGAAGCTGTAAAGCATGTATCCATATCTGAAGAGCCCATCGCCATAACAGGCATGAGCGGCGTCATGCCCGGTTCGGAGGATTTGGATGAGTTCTGGCGTCATTTAAAAAACGGAGACCATCTAATAAGGTCGATTCCAAAAGAACGGTGGGACTGGGAAGAGTATTATGGTGATCCATTAAATGGCAACCACAAGACCAGAATAAAATGGGGTGGATTTATCGATGACATTGATAAATTTGATGCTTCCTTTTTCAATATTTCACCTCATGAAGCAGAACTGATGGATCCTCAGCAGAGAATACTTCTTGAGACCGTCTGGCGGTCCATAGAGGATGCCGGGTATAAGGCCTCTGATTTATCGGGTACAAAAACAGGGCTTTTTATCGGTGTCTCAAACATGGACTACATGAATCTTTTAACAATGAAGACCATACCGAATGAAGCCCATACGCCGACAGGCACTGCCTACTCTATTTTAGTGAACAGGATTTCCTGGTTATTAAATCTTCACGGCCCCAGTGAACCTGTGGACACGGCATGCTCAAGTTCCCTGGTTGCCGTGCATCGGGCTGTTATGTCGATTCGAAACAATGAATGTACAACTGCCATTGCGGGCGGTGTCAATGCGCTGCTTTTGCCTGAACTTTTTATATCTTTTGACAAAGCAGGGATGCTTTCTCCTGACGGCAGATGCAAAACCTTTGATCAACAGGCAAACGGCTATGTTCGAGGAGAAGGCGTGGGCGTTGTTTTACTAAAACCATTGAAGAAAGCGAAGGAAGACGGCGATCGTATTTATGCAATCATCAAAGGTACGGCAGTCAACCATGGGGGGCGCGTAAGCTCCCTAACCGTTCCAAACCCGAATGCCCAGGCAGCGCTTTTAATTGAAGCATATGAGAAAGCAGATATTGACCCATGGACCGTCAGTTATATAGAGGCCCATGGAACAGGCACAGTATTGGGTGATCCCGTGGAGATCAACGGGCTCAAAAAAGCCTTTAAAACCCTATATGTCCAAAAAGGTAAAAGAATCGAAGAGGCCCATTGCGGACTGGGTTCGGTAAAGACAAATATCGGACATCTGGAAGCGGCAGCAGGGATTGCGGGCATGATCAAGGTTCTTTTATCGATGAAAAATAAAACCCTGCCTGCAACTATTCATTTGGATAAGATCAATCCTCAGATCGTGCTAAAAGAGAGTCCATTCTATATTGTTGATAAAACAACGGAATGGAAGCCTGTAAAAGATGAACATGGCAGAGAGATTCGAAGAGCAGGCGTCAGTTCATTCGGCTTTGGCGGATCCAATGCCCATGTAGTTTTGGAGGAATATGAAAACGACCGGATCAAAGAATATAAATCAGATGACACATCGGTTGTTATTTTGTCGGCAAAAGATGAAAAGCGATTAAAAGCCTATGCTCAAAATATGGTTGAATTTTTGAAAACTTCCGACCTCCCTTCTTTAGCTGAGTTTTCCTATACCCTTCAAAAAGGAAGAGAAGCTATGGAGGAGCGCCTCGCTGTTATCGTTAATAATAAAGAAGAGCTTATCTCAAAATTAAAAGATTATATAGATCATAAGAGAGACATAGAAGATTTGTATATAGGGAATGTAAAGTACGATAAAGGTAAATCTCAACTCCTCTTTGAAGGTGAAGCAGGGGACGCGGGGGACGCTTTTTATGAAATAATGATAAAAAATAAAGAACTATCGAAATTAGCCCGACTTTGGATTTCCGGGGCGGAAATAGACTGGACTTTGCTTTATCCCGATGAAAAACCGAATCGAATATCTTTACCCACCTATCCATTCGCAAAAGAACGTCATTGGATACCGGGAACCGGGTTATCAGAGCATGAACTATCCTGTGATTTTACTATAATATCTGTAAAAGAGAAAGAAGAGAGGAATTCACCATTTTTCTATCTGCCTCAATGGATTCAAGAGCCCCTTAATGAAGTTGAAAATGAAAAAGGATCGGCGAGGAATATCCTGATTATTTATCATGAAAAGGTATCTGATTTAGCAAAGGCCATCTATGCCTTCCATAATGTAGATAAAGTGTCTGAAATCATACTCGGTCTTGAAACAAAAGCCGATTCCGGAAGTAATTTTAAAGTTGATATCAGGGATGCCGGCGCCATGGACAGATGCGTTAAAGAGATAGAAAGGCCTGATCTTATTTATTTCCTGGGAGGTATTGAAAGAGAAGTTTTTCATCCCCATGATATGGATGCATTGCGAAAAAGTCAGGATATGGGAGTGATTTCTCTTTTCAGGCTCATCAAATCACTTACTGTTCATAAAATAAGTCAAAAACAAGATAAGATTGATATTAAAATCGTCACTTCAAAGGCTTGTCAAATAATCAAGGATGAAATGATCAATCCATCCGGGGCAAGCCTGTTTGGTTTGAGCAAATCAGCGGCAAAAGAGTTTTCACAACTAAACATTTGCTGCATTGATATAGATATAAATGAATTTGAGTCGGATTCGGATTATTTGTCCGGACAGATTTATGCTGAACCCGTCAACTCTATGGGCGAAGAGAGAGTGATTAGAAATAGATTACGTTATGTAAGAAAGATCTACCCTGTCTCTATGCCGGATCCGGGAAAAAATAGTTTATTCAGGGATCATGGCGTATATTTAATTTTAGGCGGGGCAGGCGGAATAGGACTTGAACTTGCGAAATACCTTGCAGAGAGGGTTCAGGCCCGTTTGATACTTTTGGGTAGAAGTGAAGTAAAGGATCATCAAAAAGAACAGATTAACCGGATAGAAGGAAAAGGGGGCAATGTTCTTTATCTTAAAGCAGACGCCACAAATTTAGAGAGCATGAAAGAAGCGGTTAAGGAAGCTAAGTCTCATTTTGGCAATATCAATGGCGTGTTTCATTCAGCCATTGTCTTAAAGGATAAAAGCCTTACTCTTATGGATGAAGAGACTTTTAAAGAAGCTTTATCAGTCAAAATAAGAGGCACCATGATTCTTCATAAAGTACTTCAAAATGAGCCTTTGGATTTTATGATGTTTTTTTCTTCTATCCAGTCTTTTTGGGGTAGCGCCGGGCAGAGCAATTATGCTTCAGGCTGCTGTTTTAAAGATGCATTTTCTCTTTATCTTAATCAGACTGTTTCTTATCCGGTAAAAACAATCAATTGGGGGTATTGGGGGAGTGTTGGTGTTGTTTCATCTGAAGAATATAATGAGCAGATAACTTCTTCGGGTATACTCTCTATTGAGCCTGAAGAGGGAATGAATGCAGTGGAAAGGATAGTGAATAATTCTTTACCACAAGTTATTGTTCTAAAGGCAAAGGATTATAATCTGCTTGAAAAAACAGGTGTTGATTTTGATCATCTAATTAAAATTTATCATCATTCCATCCCTTCACTTATTCACAAAGTGACACAGGATGTTAAGACCAGAACTCATTAAATCGGCCTAAAACGGCAAGAAACACAGGCAAGTTTAGAGCGCTTTTTTTGTAGAGACAGAGCAGAGGAAGATGATGTTAAAATAGAAAAGATTCAATATATTTTAAGTAGTATGTAAGAATAATCCTGATTTTGAATTAAATCAGAGGAGCCGAGAAAAAATGGAAATAATAAATATGTCCGGAACTGAAAGTTTGCAACAGATAATAGGTGTGGACAAGAAGAATCCCTACATAACAATCTGGCGTAAAAGCTGTGCTGAAGAGAATGAAGCAGGAAAGCTGTATGTATTTTTTGGAACAGCCTTAATGGAAATCGTAAGTGAGGATAAAAAGAGCCCTGAATATAAATTACTGATAGCGAGATTATACAATGCGGGATTGAAAGTCAAGAGTCTGACAGAGCAGTTTGGAATACCCCGCAGCACGATGCAGAGATGGGGAGATGCCCTTAAAGAAGGAGACGGTGAGCGATTGGTGCGAGTCCTGTCGGGAGCCAAATATCCACGTAAGCTGACCCCTGATATATTGAGTTTTGCAGAGGTGAGATTTAAGGACATCTACAAAGATAACCGTTACAGCTACATCAAAGAGATAAGAGAAGAGATAAAGAGTATATTTAATAAGGAGATAAGTTCAGAGGCGCTGAGGCCGCACTTTAAGAGATGGAAGGAAGAAGAAGTATCAAAACAAAGTGCAATCTGTTTGGAAGAGCAAAAGGATTGTGACATGAAATCTCATGGGGAAGTATTTCCTGTAGCAGAGCTTGAGGATTGGGGTTGTACAGAGCGTGAGGATGTGAATGGCAGTAATGTGATTGAGGAAGATAAGGAAATAATTACAGACAATCGCAAGCCTTCGCTCTCTTATTTGAAGAGCTCGGATAAATATCTGTTCTGCCATCACGCGGGAGTGCTTCTTTTCAGCGGTCTGATTTTCAGAGTCGATAAAAATATACAAGGCAATGGTGCAATCGTGAGGCAGTGGATATCAACGATATTATTGGGTGCAGTAAATATAGAGCAGAGCAAGCTGTTGGATTTTGATTCTCTGGAGGTATTTTACGGAGAAGTTATCAGAAGCCTTGTGCGACAGCGTATGTTGTTGGAGGTGTTGACGAGAAAGGAGCAATACATAAATATTCTCAAGGTTTGATGCAATGATAATGCGAGCCCGTCAGTGCAGCGATTTTTATTGCGATCCTCACACAAAACACTACACAGGTGTTAAAAAGATATTTAAGGGATGGTGTTCGGGGATTAATTTTTCAGACAAGATAGTGAACATGGACTTTATCCATACAGTGGACGGTTGTCCCGTGTATATGAGTCACAGCGATAATTTTCATGATT
This sequence comes from Candidatus Magnetocorallium paracelense, assembly GCA_029001845.1. Lineage (GTDB taxonomy): Bacteria > Nitrospirota > Thermodesulfovibrionia > Thermodesulfovibrionales > Magnetobacteriaceae > Magnetocorallium > Magnetocorallium paracelense. Next base: position 95,236 of record JAREWP010000065.1, read on the forward strand.
TCAGAGAGCGTTTTTTTGATCTCATCGAATCGTTTAGAAAAGTAACGGGAATTGGCAGCGACCCAAAAATAACCATCGTTATAGACAGGGCAATATATAAATTGGAGCTCTTTCAAAAGATTATGAAGGAGGATAAATCGTTATATTTTGTGACATGGGAGAAAGGTTATAAAAGAGACTTATGGGATGAGAGTCTGGAAATCGGACAGCTTGTTTTATACAGATGCAGGAATTCCGACAGAGATATCCGCCTGTACAACTTCAGATACATAGATCGGCGCTGGAAGCGGGAGGAGGAAATACGTCAGATAATAGTACGGGCGACAAACCCCGGAGGTAACACAATAGAAGTATCTGTTATCTCCAATGATTTGAATCGAAATGCTCAACAGCTTATCAGGCTGATGTTTAACCGATGGATACAGGAAAACGATTTCAAATATCCTGACAGTCATTTTGGGATAAATGAAATTACAAGTTACGGGGCTACTCATTATAAGAATCTTCAGGACAGTGTAAAGGACAAGCAGATAAAAAGCGGAGCCTTTAAAGCTTTGACGGCAAACAGAGGTAAACTCAACAGGGAACTTTCGTCTTTACTGCTTAAAAAACACCAAAGCAAAAGGACGAATAAGAAGAGAGATCAAAGAATTGAAGAGTTAACTTCAGAGTTACGGAAACTGAAAGATGAAATGGAAAATATCGTCAAAGAAGAATCCCGGCTGCAGGTTGCTGTTGATGAAGATTTCTACAGGCTTGATATGTTACAAAAATATATGATGGACAGCATCAAAATTTTAGCCCGAAATCTCTTCTACGTTATGCTTGCACCATTTAAAAAGCTGTACAATAATTACAGGGATGACCATGTTGTGTTCCGTAACCTGACTCGCTCTCACGGATGTATACGGTTAGGAAAAGATTTCGTTGATGTTATTTTGTTCCCTACAGCACATTATCAACCCAAATTAAGAGAAACGGTGAAAGAAGTCTTAGAACAAATTAATGCCTCACAGCCTGTAATGCCTGACAACTCAGGAAGAATTTTACGCTTCTCTTTAGGGGAAAAAAAGAAAAAACTATTTGCGATTGTTCAATGACTAAATTGCCTGATTTACTGAGTTCTGAATTAGGGTTTTATCATCTCTTCCAAAATTGCTACATAAAGCCCGGGCAGTCTGTTCATCTCATTTGTGTTCATCCTTGCGCTGAATCGTAAAGTCATCTCTGTTGCGCCGTTATTTATGTTTGTTTGTAAATGTAAATCACTATTTTCAAATTCCCTGTTTCCGGTGTTTGTATAAAGAGGCAGCACTCCCTGCAAACCAGGATTCACACCGGTTTTCATAAAGCTTTCAACAGGATGACTTTGGCCGGGCTTTTGATACTGGCTTTGAGAGGAAGTTAAAAGGTCTGTTATTGAATCAATATCATTATAATCGTGCCTGATGGTGATTATCATCTCTTCATTTAGTGCGGTATAGTAGTGAATTATGCTTTGATTGCTGATTTCATAAAGAAGGTAACTGAATGATGCACTAAGAATGTGCTGCACATCAAGATTTTTGCTATGGCCAAACTGTTTTAGTTTGCCGCTTAACTCATTGTTTAAAGTAAATTCCAGTCCCCCCGGTGCATTTTCCGTGGAGAAATATTTTTTATCAAGCATCAATGGTTCTATCTTTACTATTGAATGGTCTTTTCCTTTTAAAATCAATCCGGCAAGTTCCTTAACATTGGGGTAAGCAAACAAATCCATAAGAGTGATTTGGGGGTATTTTTTCTCAATTTCCCAATGAACTCTTACCAGGGACAATGAATTGCCGCCGGCTTCAAAAAAATTTACCTCTGTGCCGATGTGTTCGGTTTTAATTTGTTTTTTCCAGATTTCACACAGTTCCATTTCCAAATCATTTTGGGGGGCTTGATACTCTTTAACGGATTCCAGGGGTTTTATTGCCTGTAAAGCCTTTCTGTCTGTTTTGCCGTTATGTAAAAGCGGCAGTGCTTCAAGTTCAACATAATGTGTCGGTACCATGTGCGCGGGTAGTGATGCGTTCACATATTCTCTAAGTTTTTCAACGTTGAATTCTTCATTTACTGTTATGTATGCGGTTATGATTTTTGCTTCGTCACTTCCCGAAGCTTCGACTACGGCCTCTTTAACGATTGGGCAGCTTGTGAGACAGGCTTCTATTTCTCCCAATTCAATCCTGAAACCGCGAATCTTAATCTGATTGTCGATACGGCCGATGAACTCTATGGATCCGTCCGGCAAATGTCGGGCTAAATCGCCGGATTTGTAAAGCAGGGCCTCAGCGTCTTGGCGAAAAGGATCGTTAATAAACTTTTCAGCCGTTAATTCAGGGCGGTTAAGATAACCCCGGCCCACCTGAACACCTCCTATGTGCAATTCTCCCGAAACGCCTATGGGCACATGGTTTAAAAATTTATCCAATATGTGTATTTGCGTGTTGGCGACGGGCCGTCCGATGGGTGCGGTCGGTAATTTGTTTGCCCGATCGCACTTCCAGTACGTGACGTCGATTGCAGCTTCCGTTGGGCCGTACAGATTGTGCAATTCGGTTTTTGGAAGCCCTTTAAAAAACTTCCTCTCTAATTCACCGGATAAGGCTTCTCCGCTACAAATTACCCGTTTTAAACGTTTTGCCTTTTCCAGTTCAGGGGCCTCTAAAAACGTATTCAGCATTGAAGGAACAAAATGCATTGTTGTAATCCCTTCACCGGCAATAAGATCAATTAATGAAGAGGGGTCTTTGTGTTGACCCGGGCCGGCCACAACTAATCGCGCCCCCGTCAAAAGCGGCCAGAAGAACTCCCAGACCGATACGTCAAAACTAAAGGGTGTTTTTTGTAAAACAGCGTCACCGGGTGTCAGGCAATATTCGTCCTGCATCCATAATATTCTGTTTAAAATCCCTCTGTGAGTATTCAGCGCAGCTTTTGGATTGCCTGTAGAACCGGATGTATAAATCGCATAGGCAAGATCATCAGGTTTAATCTTTGTTAAAGGTTCTTTTTGGTCGTATAAAAAGTCATCTGCCACACTTCCTTCGTCTAAACAGACAACTTTGGCTGATGTTTTCGGTAATTTTTCCTTCAGGTATGAATGAGTCAACAAAATCCGAACCGTTGAATCATTCAACATAAAAGCCAGACGTTTTGACGGATAATCCGGATCAAAGGGCACATAGGCGCAACGGGCCTTTAAAACGCCTAGCAGACTGATAACCATGTCTAAAGAACGCTCCATGAAAAGGCCGATCAAACTATTGTCGGTTATCATTTGCCGGTCAGGGGCCGTCAAATGATCGTAGTTCATACTGCTTTTAAGGCTGAGAATGTAAGCAGCCAGACGGTCGGCCTTTTGGTTAAGCTGCCTGTAAGTCAATTGTTGCTCTGGACCCTGTCTGGAACCTGTTGTAGAAAACACAACGGCCGTGTTATCCGGGGTTTTCTCAACCTGTTCCTGAAACAGATCGACAATGGTTTTGTCTTTTGGATAATCGATTTTCGTCTGATTCCATGACCATAATTTTTGTTTATCTTTTTCAGTCAATAGAGGCAATTGATTTAGGGGTTGTTCAGGATTGTTGACAATGCCTTTTAATAAAACATTAAAATGTTCAGACATCTTTGCGATTGTATCATGGCGGAAAAGATCAGGGCAATATACCCAATTACAGATATAATATCCGTTCCGCTCTTCAATATGTAAGGTCAGATCAAATTTAGAAGTAGTATATTCAGGTTCAAGAAACAGGGCTTTCAGACCGGTAAACTGAAGTTCCTGTTCCGGTTCGTTTTGCACTGCAAACATAACCTGAAAAAGAGGTGAACGGCTTAAACTGCGTTCAGGGTTCATCATATCTACAAGGTGCTCAAAGGGGAGGTCTCTGTTTTCGTAAGCTTCAATGGATGTCCGTCTTACACGGTTTAACAATTCCGGAAAAGTATCATTTGCATTGATTTGCGTCCTCAACACCAGGGTATTTACAAAAAAGCCTATCAAATTCTCGGTCTGAAGATGAGAACGGTTGGCAAAGGGAGTTCCAACGGTAAGGTCGAACTGTCCACTGTAGCGGCACATTAAAACTTTAAATGACGTCAGTAATGTCATAAATTCAGTGGAACCCTTTTTTCGGCTTAATTCTTTAATGGCATGGGTGATTTCCGTGCTCAAGGTGCTTTGCAAACGTTTACCTTTGTAACTCATTGCAGGCGGACGGGGGAAGTCAGTCGGAAGATTGAGCAATTCAGGAGACCCGGTAAGTTTATCTTTCCAATAATGTAATTGGCTGTTTAAAAATTCTCCTTGAAACAACTCTCTTTGCCAAGCGGCAAAGTCAGTGTATTGAATCGAAAGCGGATTCAGACGTTTTTCTCCGGGGCCGTTGCAAAAGGTGTTATATAAAATGGTTAATTCCCGCATCAACACTTGCATTGACCATCCATCGCCTATTATATGATGCATATTTAACGACAAGACAGCGTTTTGTTCATCCAGTTTAATAAGGCGCAAACTAAAAAGCGGACCAGAGCTTAAATCAAAGGGGTTCTGAGCGTGATCTGAAATTAACTCATCTACCAGACGCTTTTGTTCAGGTTTCGGTTTTGCGCTAAGGTCAATTACTTTAAGAGGATTAAAAACTCCAGTGACCAGGGCTTTCGCTTTTCCGTTAACCGTCGGGAAGACCATGCGTAAACTTTCCTGACGCTTGATTAATGAGGTAAAAGCTTCCTTCAAAGCCCTTTTATTAAGCTTCCCCTCAAGACGTAACGCGGCCGGTATGTTGTAGGTTGAGCTTTTTCCTTCCAACCGGGAGAAAAACCACAACCGCTGCTGGGCAAAAGATAATTGTAAAGGTTCATCTTTGGGCAAAGGCTTGATCTGCGGCAATTCAGACCCTTTCCGCTGCCCGTCAAGCCAGGATGCCTGTTCTTTAAGAACCGGTCTGTCAAAAACCTCACGTAACGGCATATCGATACCGAAACGATCACGAATGCGTGAAATAAGCTTTGCGGCCAAAAGAGAGTGTCCTCCTGCGTCAAAAAAATTGACACGAATATTATCTACCTCCCTGCCCAAGACCTGCAGCCACAGGTTGCATAGATGATGTTCCGTTTGAGTGCCGGGCGGTTCATGTTCAACATACAACTCCAATTCAGGCTCGGGTAAAGCATTATAGTCGACTTTATTGTTGGGAGTTAAAGGGATTTTATCTAAAATTATAAAACCCGAGGGCAGCATATAAACCGGTAAACGGGCTTTTAACCATTCACGCAATTCGTTAATCAGGTCAGAGCTGCCGGTTTCAGGTGTCACATCTTTCCTGTTTTTCGGTGTTGGTTTACCGGGCGGTGGTATTTGTCCGCCCTTATCAAACGGCTGATGATTGACTTCGCCGGAACGGTGGTTGTTCACTGTCACGTAGGCGGTTATCATCGGATTGCCGTTTCTGTTCAAAAGATTAACAACGGACTGCTTAACCCGCTCGTGAAGGTTTAAGGTCGACTCGATCTCTGAAAGTTCAATGCGGAATCCCCTCAATTTAACCTGTCGGTCAAGCCTGCCGAGGAATTCAAAATTGCCGTCAGGCAATTGCTTTGCCAAATCACCGGTTTTGTAAACACGCTTAAATTTGTCGCATATTTTTATTTCAATAAATTTTTCCGCAGTAAGTTTCGGGCGGTTAAGATAGCCTTCCGCCAGTCCCGTACCGGCAATGTACAGTTCCCCGGGTACGCCTATAGGCGTTTGGTTGTGGTGGGTGTCTAAAATATAAATTTGCGTGTTGGATATGGCTCTTCCTATCGATGGAAGTGCAGGGTTGCCGGTTTTTGACGCAAAAGGCACTTCCATGGAGGTTGTAACTACGGTATTTTCCGTGGGCCCGTAATTATTGTAGAGTTTAAATCCGCAGTCAGGGGTCGGGTACGTCCGTAAGACGTCTCCCCCGGTCAGCACGGTTCTTAATAACGGAGTTTGTATGGTTTCAGTTAAGAAGTCCTTTATCAGCGGTGAAGGGATAAAAGTAATTGTAATCCCTTTTTCTTTAAGCCATGCTTTAAGTAAAGCCGGTGTTGAAACGGTTAATTCATCCTTGATTGGGAATACACATGCTCCGACGCAAAGATAGGGCCACAGCTCCCAAACCGAAGCGTCAAAGGATGGCGATGCTGACATGGAAGCTCTGTCTGATTGAGTAACTGAAAATTGTTGAATATGCCAATAAACCAGATTGGCCAGACTTTTATGTTTAATTACCACTCCTTTAGGCCTTCCGGTGGAACCGGACGTATAAACAGCATATGCTGAATCCTTGGGATGATTTCTCATTGCCGGATTCGCAGTGGAATATTTTGATATCTCTTTCCAATCATCGTCGAGGAGTACGAATTTTGCCTTTGATTTCGGCAGCCTTTCAAGCAAACTGTTTTGGGTTAATAATACAGGAGAGGAGAGGTCTTTCAGTATGAAATGCAAACGCTCGGTCGGATAGTTCGGATCAAGGGGTGCGTATGCGCAGCCTGCTTTTAAAATTCCTAATAAAGAGACCAACATTTCTATAGAACGTTCCATGCACAGGCCTAGGAAACAATTGCCGGTTATTAATGAGTTGCTGTCGGTTTCATTTTTCAGGCTAAGTAAGAAATTAGCTAATTGATTTGCTTTTTCGTTTAATTGACTATAAGTTATCTTTTGTAATTCAAAAGTCGCGGCAATGTTGGCAGGGTTCTTCTCTACTTGTTCCTTAAACAGATCAACAATGGTTTTATTGAGGGGGTAATCAACCCCGGTCTGATTCCATACAAATAATTGTTGTTTCTCTAATTCCGATAATAACGGTAATTGACGGATTGGTGTTTCCGGTTTGTCCAGTATGCCCTGTAATAAGATGCTGAAATTGTCGGCCATACGTTTAATCGTATCGGTACGAAACAGATCTGTGCTGTATTCCCAGGTGAATTCAAAGGTGTTTTTATTTTCCCTAACGCTCAATGTTAAATCAAATTTAGAGGTTCTATGCTTGGATTTTAGAAATGATGTTTGTAAACCCTTAAGTTCCGGTATTTCATGGGGGGCATTTTGAAATGCAAACACAACCTGGAACAGGGGGGAGCTGCTCCGGCTGCGTGACGGGTTTAATTGTTCGACCAGGTATTCAAATGGAACATCCTGCGCGGCATAAGCATCAAGGGCTGTTTGCCGCACATGTTTCAGCATCTCCTGGAACGATTGGTCGCTGTTGAGTTTGGTCCTGAATACAAGCATATTGACAAAAAAACCGATTAAAACCTCTGTCTGGTAATGGTTGCGACCGGAGACAGGGCTGCCCACGGCAATATCTGTCATTTCGCTATACCTGTATAGCAACACTTTAAACGCGGTAAGGAACGTCATAAATAGGGTAACATTGTTAAGGTGACTTAACTTTTTAACTTCCTGCGATCGTTTTTGATCTAATAGGGTTTGTAAACGATTGCCCTTGTAACTGATTACTGCAGGACGGGGAAAATCAGCAGGCAGGTTCAGCATTTCCGGTAGGCCGGCCAGTTTGTCTTTCCAATAATGTAATTGTTTACGAAACCTTTGGTCTTGCATCCAATTTTTTTGACGGACGGCGTAATCGACATATTGGACATGCAATTCAGGTAAATCAGGTTTTTCGTTCCCGGAAAATGCATTGTATAATCCGGTCAACTCGCGCATCAACACATCCATTGACCAACCGTCGCTTATCATATGGTGCTGCGTGCAGAGTAAAATATAGTTTTGACCCTTCAGATGAATAAGCTGTACGCTGAAAAGCGGGCCTGTCGTAAGGTTGAACACGGTATTTGCCTGGTTGTCGAACAATTCGTTGATTCGGCGTTGTTTCGACCTTTCCGGTAAACCGGTAAGGTCGATTACTGTCAATGGATCATAGGTCTTGTTAATTTTTATTTCCGGCTCACCGTCGGATACTGGAAAACATGAACAAAGGCTTTCGTGCCGTTCCGTTAAGGCGGTTAAAGCGCGCCGGAGCGCATTTTCATTAAGCCTGCCTTCAAGGTTAAGGGAAACATGTATATTATAAGCAGAGCTTTGTCCTTCAAATTGTGAAAGAAACCACAATCGCCTTTGGGCGAATGAGAGGGGTAATGGTTTGTTCCTCGGTGCAAGGGGGATGCCCGTTAATGACGGTTCACGTTGATAACCCAGTTGTTCCGCCAGTTTCCATGTTACTTCGCCTAAAAAGTCATGGTGATAAGATTCTCGCCAGCCCTCTGCGACGCTGGGGTCAATACGGCTGTGTTTATGGAATTTGACGTCTCCCAGCATGCCCCCTTCGGCATAAAGCCCGTCAGTCATGCTCCTTTTTTTATCCTCATAAGGCAATGCCATGTCCGGATGGAAATCAATCCCTAAAAACCGGCACAGGTTCTCGATGGTTGAATGCGGATGTTTCACTAAATCCTCAAATTTCAGCGCATATTGCCTTGACTCGGGAACTGTTTTAAAAAAGTCAAGAATATTTTGATGGTAGAGGACCCACAAAAGTTCACCCATTTCCACACCGGTGCTATTGCGGGCAAAGGCGTTAAAATGATAAATATATGGATGGCTGGATATGATCTGGTCTATTCTGGCCTTTTCAAAGGAGTGAATCATACCGAAGGGGTGGCGCAGCAGGTGTATATATTTAGCATTATCAAAGTACTCTTCGGCCCGATTCATGATGTTGACATAAGCCGCGTAAGACGGAGTCTTATCAACCAATATTCTACTCTCCAGTGCGGTCTGCAAAACTTTATAAAACTGTTTAATGTCAAGATTGCTGCTTTCATATCGGGCCATGATTTGTTTGGCCTCTTTAACTTCACAATTCTCTATTTCCATTAACGCACGGATTGTGCCTTGCAGCCAGGTCGGGTTATAATCCATACACCTTTCATACCGCTCTTTAAGTGTGTTAAAACCTAAAAGTTCCATTTCAGGCGGCGCAAACAATCGGGGATGTCCGCCGAGCACTACCCTTAGCAATGTGGTGCCTGAACGCGGCGGGGCTAATATAAAAACAGCGGGCGGATTTTTCCCTGAGTTGTCCCTCTTGTTTAAAGAATATTCAGGCAGCAATTGCCTGAACTCTCTAATTCTTTCTTCCGTAACTCTTTTAACCGTTCCGGAACCAACGGTTTCCAAAATAGAAGAAGTTCCCTCTATTTTGGAAACGTCCGTTGGATAGTTTCGTTTTAAGTACTCGGCAAAGCGGGCAACCGTTGGCGCTTTAAAGAGGGAAAATATGTAGAAAATCTCACCTGTCTTTTGGTTTAGTCTGTTGATAAAGCGCATACCACTAAGCGAATTGCCTCCCAAGGCAAAGAAGTCGTCATGAATGCCGATTCTATAGGTGTTTAAAAGTTCTTGCCAAACTCCGGCAATCCATTGCTCCGATTTTGTACGGGGCGCTGTAAATTCAGACCTGTATATTTCGGGCTCCGGTAGAGATTTGCGGTCTATTTTGCCGCTCGAAGTGAAAGGCATTTGTTCCAGAACAGTAAAACTTGCGGGTATCATATACTCGGGCAGCTCTGCCCTGAGCCAATCACCGAGAGCTTTTTGTGTATTGTCAATCGGGGCCGACAATGTCAGGTAAGCGGCTAAACTCGGATTATTTTCCCGATCGTGAACCACTATCGCGGCGTTTTTAACATTTGCGTGCCGACTCAGAGCAGTTTCAATCTCGCCCAATTCAATGCGGAATCCTCTTACTTTAACTTGATTGTCAAGACGCCCCAGGAATTCAATATTGCCGTCCGGGAGCAGACGCGCCGAATCTCCGGTTTTGTAAATACGTACGGGCTTGCCGGATTTCATGATTTCCGTAAATTTTTCCGACATAAGTTCAGGCCGGTTTATATATCCGGCGGCTAATCCGACACCGGATATACACAGCTCACCGGGTTTACCCGGAGGTGTGGGGTTGAGGTTTGGGTCTAAAATATGTATTTGCGTATTGTCTATCGGTCGGCCGATAGATGGTAGTTCCGGATTGTCGGGATTTGACGCGACCGGCACTTCTCCGGATGTGGTTATCACCGTATTTTCCGTGGGACCGTAATTATTATAGAATTTAAAACGACAACCCAAAGGGGTAAAAGAGCGCAAAACGTCTCCCCCCGTTAACACGCATCTAAGTGTGGTCGGTTTTTGACGGTTTTCTTCTAAAAAATCTTTCATAATTGCCGTGGGCAGCAGGGCAATTGTAATTTTATTTTGATCCAGCCAGGCTTTAAATGAAGCGCTCGATGAAACAACGGTTTCGGTTTTTGCAGGATACACTCCTGCTCCCGCACAAAGATAAGGCCACAGCTCTACAACGGAAGCGTCAAAGGCCGGCGAGGCTAAAAGGGGAGCCCTGTCCGATTGCGTAACTGAAAAGTGTCTGTTATACCAGCAAACCATGTTGGTAAGGCCGCCGTGCCTGATCATAACCCCTTTGGGTTTACCCGTTGAACCTGAGGTATAAATAACATAAGCCAAATCATCAACCCCGGGTTTTACAGACCTGTTTTTTGACCGTACCGCCTCTATTTGTTTCAATTCGTTGTCAGGGCAAATCACTTTTGCCTGCGATTCCGGCAACCTTTTAAGCAGGTTTGTCCGGCTTAACAGCACCGGTGCGCAAGAGTCCCCCAGCATGAACTTTAACCTTTCCAACGGATAATCAGGATCAAGTGGTAAATAAGCGCAGCCGGCCTTTAATACGCCCAACAAAGAAACAACCATATCCTGTGAACGCTCCATGCAGACAGCAACGATACAATTGCCGGTTATCAACGGGCAATTGTTGGATTCATTTTTAAGGCGGAGTAGATAAGCGGCAAGTTGATCGGATTTTTGGTTGAGTTGTTCATATGTCAATTGTTGATTCCCGAAAACAACGGCTATGTTGTCCGGTGTTTTCTCCGATTGTTCCTGAAACAGATCGACTATAGTTTTATCTTTCAGATAATTCATTTGAGTCTGATTCCGGACGTCCGAATGTTGTCGGTCGTTTTCGCCGATTAAATGTGAAGAAAGTTGCGAATTGCTTATATTGTGGTTTTTAAAAGCCTGTTTGGTGACCGCTACGCCGGGTTAGGAGATAATATCATGAAAAAGACGTAAAAGTCCACGACAAATTTGTTCTCTATCAAAGAGAACAGAATGCACCGGAGTTTTTAGACATTTTACTGAATCAGTTCCCTCCTATACGAATCGACACCAAAAGGTCTACAGACGCCATTCAGAGTCATGGCCGAAAAAAATCCGGTTTTCGTGAATCAGGGCGACAGCTCCTCTTGATGGCCTTTTTACAGAGTACCTATTATTTGATATGTTTCCTGTTGCAACATGTAGTAGTTTATATGGCTTACCTGGTGTAGTCAGGAGTTGTGTTGACAGTTTGTGACTACCCCAATTTACCGTCATACTTTTCCGCTGACTTTACTGCCTGCTTATCTATCGTTATCTTTCCTTTTTCATTAATTTTTATATAATTTTTTTATATTTGCCGGAAGCCAACAATTCTATTGCCCAATGTGCATTTGCTTTCCTTACTTTTTTGTCCTGTAATGTTGTTACTTTTGCAGTTATCCGTAATGAACTGATTCAATAATATCATTGCGTCACCGCTCAACCATGCTTTTAATATGATTCCATTTGAAGTCAACCTCTGCTCAGAGTCTACATCAATGCCGCCACATATCATTGCATCAATCTTCAGCTCTCTTAGTTTTTTTATTTTCTCAAAGGATGTCAGGTTATCGATTAATAGTGTCATTCTGTGAATAACCTTGCTGTTTTCAGCCTCAACGACCAGTATCTCATTAGAGCAGTCAAATCTTGGAGATATACGACTGCCAAAGAGAGGTACAGCGATTTTCATACTTATCCGCCTCCACAATGTAAATATAACAGCATTTCATATGCCAAGCAGTCACGGCAAACGAATCATTGGGAATATTAGTGAGATTATGTGGTTGTAAGAGATATTAGAAGGGGTTGGCTCTAAATAATCTGATTGCAATTTTGCAATTAGATATTGCATGACATTGCCATTTGCATTGACATGCCCGTCGGTATTCTCTCTAAGTCATTGCGAACCAAATACTTCTTTTAAGATTTGTTGACGTATTTTTTGATCTATTAATTCTACTTTGTCACATTATGATTGGGAAGCGAGCATGGACAGGCGGGACGCCTGTCCTTATATTGATAAACGTTGCTTTTTGAGTAATGTGACAAAGTAGAATTAATAATGCTGTGTCAATCGAGGCGGAATTGCAGTAAAATACCTTAAAAATCCGTCATTTCAGGAGTCATAACAATGGAAGTTATTATTTTTGCTGATTTTCATGGTCTAATCTTACCCTAATATATCATGACTCCTTTTGAATATTTTCAGAATCCTTTAACAACTTCTCATAAGAAATATGGTAAGTTCTCAAAAAGTTGAGGTCTTTGAAAAAGACCCCCCTCACCCTAACCCTCTCCCCTGGGGATGAGCTTTACCCACCCTTAACGCCGTGGGTGTCAAGGGTCTCCCTTGGGCGGAAGAAGGGCATGAGGATAAGACTTACGTATTTGAGGTAATGGTGTTATTTTCCATGAAAAATCAAATAGAGAGAGTAAGAAAGTAGCGAAATAAACAAGCCAAATAGTAAAATCTTCCATAAAAAAGTAACCTGAATCATTCCGGTAAATCCCTCCCCAAAAAAGCTGTCAACAGGAAGAAAAAGTCGTAGTCTATACAGAAGTCTGTCTGGTTAAATTACAGGAATCCGGCAAAGATTATCCCTGGCCGAAGCCTGCAGAATGCCCTGAATGCAGGAGCACAAAGTTGTGGTGGC
>JAREWP010000066.1 GCA_029001845.1 Candidatus Magnetocorallium paracelense
CCTTGAGGGGAGAGGATTAAGGTGAGGGGTGACGGTGGAGAAGCGTTACCCTATCGTGTACCTTACCGCACCCCCTCACCCCAACCCTCTCACCCTTCAAAAGGGGAGAGGGAGTAAATCGCTGCTTTCGCAGCTTTATTTTAAAAGTCAGTGCATATTTCTATATGCTTAAAAGCCTTATAAATAAAAGCTAAAACTGTGACAATCAAAAATATTAGTGCTTTTTTGCCCACAATTTCATTTATAAGCGACTAAAGGGTGAAAGTGTTTTGAACTGTAAAGTGTTGCAATTTAAAAGCTGACAGCCGATGGCTGACAGCTAAATGCTTTTTTTAGGATAATAGGAAATTCAGCGCAATATAGCTATTTAAAAAGTAAGTTCTCAATAAGCTGAGGCAATTAACCAACTCACCCTATTCTAAAGGGAAATTAAGGCGAATTTTTTTATTGTCTCTACTTGTTGAGAACTTACTTTCAAATCAAATTACAGGAGGTTCACATGATTTTACAATCTACTATTTTAAGGAAAGAAAACAAAAGGAAGGAAGAGGGCTTTACACTGGTCGAAATAGCAATCGTATTGGTTATCATAGGTCTGATTATCGGCGCCGTTGTTAAGGGTCAGGACCTTATGTCCAGCGCACAGGCCAAGAGTGTTGTCAAAGATGTGGAAAAGGCATCTGTGCTGGCTTTGGCGGTATATGATAAAAAAAGCACTTTAACACTGGATAAAGACGGTGACGGTACGGACGATATCAAATCAAAGTACGGTACGTTTGCCATAACAAACAATCAGGCATGCCTTACTTTGAGCTCGACCTATAAAGATAATGCAGAGCTTACCGATTATCTGAACACAAAATATGGCAAAGATACTGACGAAGCGTATACCTATGACAAGAAAAACGCCATCGTATGTTCTGCAGCTCTGATTTAAACATCCATTAACAAAATTAACATAAAGAGGGATGCAATGGGCATCCCTCTTTATGTTTTTCATAGCTTTACATTTATGCTAAACTATTGAGCCTGGAATATTAAAAAAAAAAAGCATTTAGCAGTCAGCTATCAGCTTTTTAATTGCAATAATTTATAGTTAAAAAACACTTTCACCCATAAAGTGAAGTTTATTATTGGCGTCACATCAATACTTTCCATGGCTGAAGGCTGACCGCTGATAGCTGACTGCTGTTTTTAGTTGAATAACATCATATGAATAATACGATAAATAAATCGAACACACAAACCTCCCGCGGGTTTACACTGATCGAACTGGCGATAGTACTTGTCATCATTGGCGTACTCATTGGATCGGGAGTTGGAATTATGAGTACCTTGATAAAAAGGACGAAATACACGGAAACCAAAGAGGCGATCGACGCAGCCGTTGATTCCATTATCGGACATGCTGCCCTTGAAACTAAGGTTCCAGACACCACATCGGATTTCAAAGAAATTGTCAGGAAATCGACGGACGGCTGGGCAAAAGCTCTCGACTATATCAGGGATAGTGATTTAATTGAAAACGATGCCATATGTAACAGAAAATCTACTGACTTAATAATAGATGACTGCACTACCGGCAAATGTACAACCATTAAAGATGTAGCTTTTATAATAATAAGCGGTGGGGAGAATTTCACAATACAAACCAAACAGAAAGGCGACACAGTAAAAGTTTATGAACTTGATGAAAAGGTAGAAAAAGAGCCCTATGACGATGTTGTTAAGTGGGTGCTTCTCAATGAATTACGTATCAAAATCAGTTGCGACAGCCCTCTTAGAATTCTGAATAACGAACTGGCGCCGGCCACAAACGGCAGTGCCTACAGTTCGGAGATATTCGTTGAAGGAGGAGTACCTTTTACCGGAAGCGGTAAATATGAGTGGTGCAGACAGGAGAGCGGTACTACGGGACTGACCTTTGATCCGGACTTTAAGGACAGCGATTGTTTAAAAAAATCGAGTTGGGGCATAGACAAAGAAGATACTCTCAAAATATCGGGTATGCCTGCAAGCAGCGGAAGTTTTTTATTTACATTTTTTGCACGAGACAAAGAGGGCAACACAACAGATCGGAGTATGGTATTAACTGTTAAAGATTAGCAGACCAATGCAGTTGGAATCAGCTACTCGACATATCCCCGCCCCCTGACCTCAATGGATGCGATCTCTTTCTTCTCGGACAATCTGCTCAGGTTAATGTCAATTAAAAATCCTTCGGACAGACTACATAAATGTAGCCGCAGGCTTCAGCTTGCGCCCGGGTTCGGCTGACCAACGGTTCGCACAGACTAAAGCCTGCGGCTACTTTTCTCTTGCTCCCTCTCCCCCTTTGAAGGGGGAGAGGGTTGGGGTGAGGGGGTGCGGTACAGTACTCGATAGGGTAACGCTTCTCCACCGTCACCCCTCACCTCCTCTCTCTCTATCAGGATGTTATGTTTCAGCTTCAGCTCTTTCCAAATCCTTTATAAGTCTTGGAATATAGCTTTCGTCATCGGCGCTAAGCCTATGGTTATCACCTACGTCTAAAAGATTTGCAGTACTCACAATAAATTTTTTCATAGCTTCAACTCTTTGCTCAAACCAGGAATCGTCCGAGTCAACCTTGCTTTCTTCCCTTAAAACAATCCTCTTACCAGGGTGACTGTAAAACGGTTCCGGAGGAAGATGTGGAACAATATCTCCGGAGTTAACTACTCGATAGTGAGGTCCGATAACTCGATCATTTAATTTGCTTTCAAAAGCACCGTTTCCCGGACGTGGACTTGCATACGTATAAATACCATATACCTTATATCCGTGCTCTATCAGCATTCCTGCGTATAAAGAGCACAGAGCTCCCCCTAAACTATGTCCGGTTACCCAAATGCGTTTATTTTTCGGATCAGCAGAATCTATTAAATTCGTGAGACTTATTACCGTAGGGAAAAGTGCATCTTGAAATCCTTCGTGCGCTTTCGTGTCTTTCAACGGGCCCGGGTCATATACTGCCTGAAAGTTGCTAAACCAATCTTTTAAGTCATCGCTTCCTCTGAAAACCACTACAATATTTTTATCATCAGACATGACAAAACACTGAGTGTCGATATCCGGTTTTTTTACTACGTTCTTAAAACCAACAAATCTATATCCCCACCCCTCTACGATAGAAGATATTTTTTCGCTTTGTTTTTCATAGGCCAGATCACATGCGATAGCCAAAGACAAAGCAGTTTTCTCATCATAAGAACCGTTAGAATCATTTTGAACTATACCTATAAAGTGATTATAATATTCCATTTTTCCCTCCTTCATAATAAAGACTTTCCATAAAACCTCCTTACAGGCAATGAATGATTAGAAAAAATTATTTTACATAAAAGCGATATTATTATTATAACAAAAAACGAGTAAAATGTCAATAATACAGGAATTTTCCAAAAGATAAAAGTTTACTTTTAAATTGAACTATGGAGAGTGTTTGGACATACAAGGCTGAAGACTGAAGGTTGAAGCAAAAAATCAAATGACTTGGGTACAGTTAGCCAATAAAAAAACTTTAAGTTTTATTGGTAACGCATATTTTACCTAATAGTCTTCAGCCTTCAGTCTATAGACCTAAGTAGTTACATTTTATATTATTATGTTAAAATATCTTAGTTCAAAAAAAAGAGGTGTCTTATTATGAGCAATCAAGAAGGAGCCGTTAAAAGCCAACAGAAAAACAGCACCACCGCTCCGGCGAAAAATGTTTATAAGGAAGTCCCTAATATTATTAAAAAAGAGGAGAACTTCGTTTGCGGTGTTTGCACAACGGAATACTCCGATTATAAAGCATCGCTGATGTGCCTTTCGAAGTGCTTGAACACCTATTTCCAGAATCGGAAGATCAGAGCTGTAAAGAAAAATAATAAGATAGAATATAAATGCGATATATGCGGTGCGGTTTTGAACGACAAAGACGCCGCCTTGAAACATTATATAGCAGATAAAAGCAAAATAATCAAGCTTCTGAAAATGGCCTTCGATAAATACAACACCGCCGGTTTAAAGACTGCAATGGTTATGGAAAATAAGAAACCGAAGGTGGAGATAAAGTACCGCAAAGAGGGTCAGGAACCCTTTAGGAGACACGATGCGAAATATATTTGCGCTGTTTGCGGCAAAAGCTTCTTTACAAAAATGGAGGTCGAGGAATGCTTTATGAAGCACCCCCTGCTGGAAATGAAAGCCAAGAAACCGAAGGAGGAGGAAGTAAAGTACCGCAAAGAAGGCCAGGAACCCTTTAGGAGACACGATGCGAAGTATGTTTGCACTGTTTGCGGCCAAAAGTTTTTTACAAAAATGGAGGTCGAGGAATGCTTTATGAAACACCCTGTCGAGAGTGCAGACGATGCTCCGCAGAAACCGACGGCGCCATCTCCTGCGCCGTTACCTGTACAGGAAACAACCCCGAAAAAACCTGAGACCGCTCAAGAGGCGAGTAAACAGGTGATAATGCGCGAACCCGGCCAGACCCCTTTTAACAGGGATGGCGCGAAGTATGTATGTAGCGCCTGTAGGGGTATCTATTTTACAAAGATGGATGTCGAGGCCTGCTTCCAAAGCCATCCGGAATCTGACGGTATGGTTAACGATGACGCGCCGAAAGAGACCCCGTCGCCCCAAAAGCAGGCGGTGGCAAAGGAAGAGCCGCCTGAAGAGGCAACTGTCGCTCCCCCGCCCGGAAAGGAGGAAGTCACCCGCTCAAAGGGGCAGGAACCCTTTCACAGAGATGGTGCTAAATATGTCTGTAGTGCATGCGGCACAGTATATTTCACGAAATTCGAAGTGGAACAATGCTTTACATCCCACCCTGAGGAATAAGGTCGGCTCACAGCCGACCTTATTTGTAGGGCTGACACCTGCTAACCTAAAAAAGCATTTGAAACCTACATAATCCTTAATATCCTCAGGAATGCTCTTACGACCATAAGAGTGTAGACAGACTCTTCAACGTCTATATAACCTCCCCCCTTACGACTCGATATACCTTATTGTCACTGTACCACTCATCAACCCATTCACGAACATTGCCTGACAGATCGTAGACTCCGTATACACTCTTTCCTCCCTCGTAATTACCGACACGGGAAGTTCCGTTGACTCCGCTCTCCTTGGAGTTTAAGCCCTCTCAGCATGTATGGAGAAAATAAGTACTTTTGTCTTTGAAAGCTAAGTACAGGACAAAAAAATACTATACAAATGTATAGACTAGACATTTTATAGTAAACTAGTAGAAAATATGGCGTCAGCAACAGCTAACGCCATGAAAAGAGTAAAGAAATTAGAGAAGATACTGAAGGAGAACAAAATAAATTGGCACGGAGCACGTATAAATTTTTTGGCTCAATTTATAATAGCTCTGATAAAGGTCAAGACAGTAAACCTTGCAGAGATAGCGTTAGGATTTGTAGGAGATATTAAGAT
>JAREWP010000079.1 GCA_029001845.1 Candidatus Magnetocorallium paracelense
GGAAAACTATTTACAGCTTGTTAATAATATAGATGATTTTTTAAGTAGTATACGAAAATCGGCAGAGTGCCTGAGTGTATCAGAGCGCCAAAAAATATTGCGGCTTGTTGTCAAAGAAATACTTGTCGGATATGATACTATAATAATCAAACATTCAATCCCGGTTACAAGAAGCTCTTCGAGGCCGATGGGCTCATCCGGGACATTATTAAGTCATAATGTGCCAAGTTATCTATTGCGTGGGTGGAGTAATAATACCACCCTGAGGTGTTCCTGCCTTTGTCGGAAATAGCTGCCTGTGCTGAACATAACCACATCGCAGCCATTGGCTTAACATCTTTTTATCTATTAAGATGTTGTCCATCAGCCGGTCGTGGTCTATCCAGTCAAAACATGCCTTTATGTCCGCGTCAAGTATCCACTTCGGGGAGTATGACTTCGCAAGCGCACAAAAACATTGCGATATGGCATCTCTACAGGCTCGGTAGAAACGAAATCCATAAGAGTTGTTATCGGCAGTTGTCTCTGCTACAGGCTGCAATGTCAGTAAATGCAGGCCTTGCCATGCTCTGTCGATTATCGTGGGTATTCCAAGCGGACGTTTCTTGCCGTTTTTCTTGGGGATTTCAACTCGTCTCAGAGGCTGAGCTTTATAGCCCCGTCTCTTCAGTGACAGTGCTTCCCTCATCTTCTTTGCAGGCGTGTTCCACTTAATTCCGTCCACACCTGCCGTGTTGGCTCCTTTTTTTGAGGTGGCCATCTTTACTGCTAACAATTTCGCATAGAAAGAGTGGCTTAAAAGCCATTGCAATGCTTTGGCTTTATTGCTTTTCCCTTCCTGCACCGCCTTCGCAATACGCACCTGAAGCCTTTTAACCTCGGCCTTCACTTTCTTCCAATTTATGGCTTTCCAGTGACTGCCTAACTTTGAAGTAGCACCGGTGAGTTTGAAACTCCCGTCATTTGCTTTCTCCATTTAAAGGTTCTTCAAGCTCTCTCACGCACAGACACCTCCCGGAAGTCTGCTCTCTTTCGAGTCGGGTAATGTCGGAGTTAACGCCTCAACCTGTATCCATTGCATTACACAATGGCTTTCGCTTTCTCCGGATTCTTTTACCCGCATATCCTTCAGTGTGCCTTGCGGTTTCACCTGCTCAAAGTCTTGAGCGAATATACGAGCTTACCACGTTCCGCTTTAGTTACAACAGATAACTTAGATCCATCCCCTACGCCGGTGGAGCAACATTCACGTATGGCCACGTTAGACAGCCATATCCTGTCCACCTACCTTTTGGTTTGAGCCTGTCAGTCTATTTGGCTCGCTTCTCTTCACGACGCTGCAGATGTTCGCATATGCTGATGCTATTATCCGACCATAGCCCTCACCCGATTCAGACTATCAGGAGGGTATCCATCTCACAATTTCCACCCCGGTCTATACGACCTTTGGTACATTGTCGAAAGGGCTTCACACCCCGTCATCAGCGCAACGGTAGCATGCCTTTCCATGATACCGGTGGTGAAACACCGGGTTTAGTCTACTGCTTTATGCAGATGCTAAACAATAACTAAAGCGACTTCGTGTCGCCAATAACATGAAGGTGAGCAGTGGAGCGATAGCGGAATCTGCTCAAACGATTTGTTATCTTTCAAAGTCTTTGAGTTATACCGCTTTGCTTTTCTTTTTCTCTTATGAGAAATTCTTTACAATATACGTTACAGTTAATTTATCAAGTTACTGATATCTTTGTTTGAAAAATCTTCTACGCTAATTGTATCTTGCTGTTAAAACAGGATCATTGCTGTTGCCCATTTAAGACTAAATGTTTACTTGACGAATCTGATGTAATGTCTTCATTATTTAAAGCTCTAAAAAAAGTTGCTATTTATTTCACCATTCAAAACGATTTTCTTTTTCTGCATGAAGATTCCAAACAGTAATGCCTCCGTGAAAAACCCGAATTACAGTTCCCATCCTTTTTACCTGAGTATCAAATTGCCGGTGACGAAGCAAACGACTTACAAAATTGGCAACTTCATATTTCCCAACATCAAGATATACTATACAATATCGGGAATGACAAAGATGACGTTCGTAAAAATCTCTGTCCCGTGTAAAAAATGTGGGCCTATTAAGCTGATGCAGCAATGGAATAATTTCTTCATCCTGCATACCTTTACGTCCTATATCATCACCGATTTGATGAACAGCTATTCTTCGACTTTTTAGTAACTGACGCTGGTCATTTAGAATATTTTCATCCAAAATATTCATGAAGACGGTTCTAAAGCAAATTCAGTCACATGGTTAAGGAATGCCTGACGTGATAACTGCAATGCTTCCGCAATTGCATCTTTGGAGATGCTGTTATGCCATCCTTCAATAATACTTTCCCATGCCAGTCCCTCAGCAACTTGTTCCAACACATCAGAAACCATTATACGTGTTCCTCGAAACGTCGGCTTACCGTGACAGATATTCGGATCAACAACAATATAACGTCCGATAAATTTATTTTCCATTTTTATATCTCCTTAGTATACTTCTAACCGGATAAATTTGTGAATTAAAAAAAATACTTAATCCCTTGCTACAGAAGGCTATAAGAGTAAAAAAAGCTATGAGACTTTCACAAATTTATGCGGTTTACAGTATAATTCTACTTTGTCATATTACTCAAAAAATAATGTTTATCGATTTCATGATAAGCGAGACACCTGTCCTTGCTCTGTAATTGCATAAACTGTCGGTAGGACAGGTGTCTCGCTTACCCATGATCGCTTCCTGATCCTAATGTGATAAAGTAGAGATAATTGTCCATTTCAATTAATAAATATTATTGTGCAGGATTGTTTTTCAGTTTAGCAACTTCTTCCTTCAAAGCCTTTAACTCATTATCCTGTGACTTTAGTGCCTTATTCTGCTTTATAACGTAAAGAGTAAGCTCTTCGATCTTTTCCAAAAGTTTGCCGTTTAGCTTTAATAAATCGACATTTGGAGCCCTCTCTGGATCTGTTACAACGCCTGGAAGGTGTTTTTCCTTTTCGATAAACGCCTCCAATTCCTCAAGGCTTCTGAGCTTATAATCAGGCTCAAAGACATAATCACTGTGAACCTGCCCTTCATTTGTAGTACCAATCGTTCCATTGACGTGTAATGTGTAATCAGGGCTCGTCGTGCCGATGCCGACTTTACCATTATTTTTTATTATAACAAGTTCTGTACCAATGATATTACCTTCTCCTAATCCTTTAGCAATATGTAAATCACCAATTCCGTCGCTATTTCCATCTAAATTAAGATACAAAGTATCTTCTGCTGTTATATATCCTTGAGCCCCCATCCATAAATCACCTAAATGTAAAAATTTTATACTACCATCACCGTTTCCAATTTGCAGTTTCCCTTGGGGGGTTGTCGTGTCAATTCCGACATTGCCCATAATATAAACGTCATCATTTACTGTCCTTGCATACTCTGGAGACTCAAACTCTTCCATCTCCTCATAATATCCCTCATAGTCCTCATAACTATCATCAGCCAAAGTAAAACTGTTGATCATAAAAACCATGCTTAAAACCATTAACACTAATAATAACTTCCTCATAAATCCTCCTTATAAATCCTCCTTCAATACTACTAAAAATCGTGAAGTAAAACTTCACATACAATGTGATTAAACATTATTATTTGCAAAATTCTAAGTTCTATGACCTCAGTTATGGACTTAGACGTAATATCAGCTTATTTCAATCGTGAAATCTTTTCCATGTTGGGCAACAGTATGGTATAACATGCTATTATCTGGACGGGATCGTCCAGATAATAGCAGTAAATGTAGTATTATCTATAATAGCAAAAACAATTCTAATGAGTTAAAAATCTATCGGGCTATTCGCTTCTTTAGCTGTTTTGCTCGGCACACAATGCGTATAAATCATTGTTGTTCTCACATCGGCATGGCCCGGCATGGCCTGGATAGTCCGAATATCATAATAAAGTCAAATAAATTGACCCTTATAGAATCTTTCGGGGGTCGCCCGGTGCGAGAAAGCCGCATGCCGGTAAATATGGGGAACTGACCCCATTGTGACAACGGGGAGGGGCTGGCTTACACCTGCTCCTTACCCACTTACAATATGAATTCAGATAATGTTCAATTATATACAATAAACCAGTTGTCTTTTTATTATTACGCTTTACTAATCCTGGCTATAGTTTATTCTTAATCATAACTCGTTAATATTGAAAGCTACATTTACTTCTGTTTTACCCTGATCTATATTTTGATCAGCTACCTTATATGCTTTGCCTGTTATGGCTGGGCTGCTGTTGTTAAGTTCATTCAGCTTGGCAATATAACCTTCTAATACTTTTTCTAATTCAATAAAATTGGCATTTTCATTATTTAGCTTGACGCGGGCTAAAAAACCTAGATTGTGATAAAGTGCTTCAAATTCCTTTGCTAGATGATGGTGCTGATTTGACCGCTTATCAGGATGAAGAAAAGTTTGAATCGCTGTTAAAATAGCGATTAAGAAAGAGATAGAAGCAACAATAATATCACTATATTTGAATGCTGCAAAAACTAAAATGCCAGCAGATGCCGCTAAAATTGATGTTGGAATTCCAAGTATAAAATGTAAACGATACCAAGGTGTTTCTGAAGCATATTGTCGCTCTGCTGCCAAAAGACATTTTTTTTGGGTACTTAAAGCTTCTTTTAGTAAAAGTTCTTTTGTATTCATTAATCCATTTTATAATGTGTTTTACTCTTGCGCTAACCAGCAATTCTATAGTTTTCTTGATATCATCCCAAATTAAGCATCTACATTTATATGCTTTTTTCTTTCCGCATATCTCCGAGAGAAACAAATCTCAAAAAAGAAACATTTTAATCCCTTATGATTTATGAGAAGTCACGATTTGAATAATTCCAATGCAGAAGACATAATAACTAAAAACAGCATTCAGCCATCAGCTCTCTGTTTTCAGCCTATCGCCTGACAACCGGCACAACACTTTTGGGTGAACCTTGTTTTTAATGTTACGCATTGATTTTCTTAGCTGACTGCTGATCGCTGACAGCTAACTGCTTTTTTAGATAATATCTTTATTTCATGTGATATTTGCATATGGAATTAAGTGCTTTTATTTTACTTGATCAATCAGTCTTGAAGGTTAAGTTACAAAATTATACTGCACGGTAATTTCCATACTTTCTTTCCCCCAAATACCACCAGCCCTCCTGGTAATTAAAAAAAACTGTAGTTATCAGGAAAAATGGAATATCTTTATGATGTATACATGTAAAATCATCCTAATATTTCTTTACATGATATTTTACGATGGCGGTGAGTAAGTCGATCCGCCTTCAAAAGCATACGCTAACTTAACCAAAGATACTGCTTAAAATTAAAATCACGCAGGAATAGAGTATGATATCACAAAATACAGGAAAAGTAAAGAGAATAATAATTCTCGTATTTTTAGAATAAGTTTGAAAATTTTTAGATGTAGAAGAGTACTTCTAAAAATTTGCAGCGAGAGAGAACTAATTGCATGCATGCAAGTTGCTTTAATTACACTCTCAGGTTATGATCTGTATGGTGAGGGTATGGTGATACCATAGCCTGTAGAGTACCATGCCGCACCACATCCCCCAACAGGCTGTGTCGCAATACCAGCCTCAAGAGTCGATAGCGCTTAGATAAATTAGGCCACTTATGCTGAGATAAAGTAGGCCGGAGAATAGGCATCCGTATAGGAATGAGCTGCTATAGCAAGAGGCAAGGAAACACCTAACTCTGAGCTCAAAAAAAATGGGTTATAGTAAAAGAATTATCTTTTTTAACCCCGACGGAACATGCAGGAAAATCAGCATAGCCAGATTCAAGAAACTTTGGGATTATACTACTGAGGCATCGTTTCCCGAATATGCAGGCATCAAAATAAAATGCGCTATCGTTTATGTGGAAGTAAGAAGGCATAGAGTTTTAAGAATAGTAAAAACGGATTATATACTATTGCACTTTGATAATAAAGGGGGCTTGGATAAAGAAGAAATTATAACAGCCTTAAAAAGCAAACTCTACCTGCTGAAATCAGAACAGATAAGGCAAAAAAGCAAAATAACAGAGATTACTTCGCTAATTAACAGAAAGGAATCTACCTGCTCATATAAATGGATTCCCGATAAATGGGAAGAGAGCTCTATTGGAGAGATTGCCTTGGCATGAAGGCTGAGATTTTTTAGGTGATCAATAAAGGATAACTAATAATTATCAATGAGTAATGAATTCTATCCAGTTTCAGGTTACCCCCAAAAAAATGTATCGAATGATTCCTTAAATATTTTAAAAAAATATTGCCCGGACATTCGTCCCACATTCCATCAAATTGGCGGAGAAAGGTCTGAGGAAACGTTCCACAATAAAAACTTAAAAAGGTCTTTCGCTGAAAATGTATCTTTTTATGAGTGCGATTTTTCTGAAGCTGCAGCAACCGGAGTTGTCTGGAGAAACAATAGATTTATTGATTGTTTATTTGAAAAATCAGATTTTGAATTTGCAGATTTATCTGGATCAATTATTAAACAAGGCGAGGCTTCTAAAAATGAAGACAGCACTGTTTTCTGTATTGATGGAGCCGGATTCAATGCTACCGTGATGCGGAATGTTAACTTTTACAAAATCTCTGTTAAAGGATCTTCCTTTGCTCAAAGTGATTTTACAGGTTCTGAGTTTCAGGATTGTTCGCTGCAATCATCCACATTCGAAGACTGCTTATTTCATGGTTCAAAGTTTTCAAATATGAATTTACGTGAGTCAAACTTTGAATATGCAGATTTTAAGGGTGCATCATTATTGAATGTTTCCATTTCTATTAACCAGCTTCCATTTTTATTCGGCATCTCTTTGAAGGATATAAAAAACAACAATATTTTGATTTATTCTCAAGCCCAAGGACGAAAAGATGATTTACCTTTAAGCATTACAGAAATTCAAAAGATTAAAAATGCATTAATCAACTATTTCAACAGCATTGCCGTTGAATTTCCAGGTGCATCATTATGTTATCTATTTAACGAACATGATTTATTTGTAGACCAAATAGAAAATGGAATCATATTTGCTATCCTGCGTGAAGATTACAGGTCATTGAAATATCTTTGCAAAATTGCAGCTCAGTCATGCCAAGAAAGAGGAATTCTTACTAAAACTGATTTAAGGAATCTATATGATGTGATTTTAAAAAGAGTAGATTCAAGCTTTAATCAAGCAGCATATACTCAATATAAATTGCATGATGGATTGATTCGATCTTATTTGGTTCATGACCGAAAAAAGGATACCTTAGATATTATTTTTAGAACAGCTTCACCAAATCCAAACGATGTGCATTTAGCCATTGCAAATATTATCAGAGAACTTCTGGATGGTTGCGACGCTGCTGGAATCGTTTTCGAAATATGTAATATTTACTCTTCTGTGAACTCCAATCCATTAATCCAAATAACGATAGGGAATATTAATATCAATTTACCTTGGTTTACTACGAATTCATTTAAGAAGACAGGAAACTCTAATCAACAATTATCCGTTCGAGATAAAGATGAAAGGTCACCCTGGAATTCATATTCTAAATATGCTGCTATTGTGGCAACCATTGCAATGCTATTTTCCGGTACTAACGTATTCCTAAAAGCAACTGAAAAAAATATACCACCTATGAACTCTTCAATTGAAATGCAAATCATTGAAAAACACCATCCTGTGATTAATCAATATACTCAAAAAGAAACCTTTAGAATCAGACAAGAGATTAAAAACATCGTCTATTTTGAAAACGGACGATTTAGAGCTGAATTAAATAAGTCCAACATCATCGAAAAGATCAGTAATAATGACAAATAGGATTGAAAGGAAGGGCTATGGTATTGTTTTGGCAAGCTATACAAGTAGGACCAAGTGTCAGACCATATTTAGATGCAATTTCCTCTCCGCGATTCCAAGCTTCGTATAGTAGCTCTGAATGCGCTTGTGGATGAGAGGCCATCCTGGTTCCCGGAACCGGTCGAAAAGGAGAAAGAATTGGCATTACACCATGAGATGCTAACAGCTCAACACCTTGTAAAGTCTGTTCCAAAGGCTCAAGGCCAACTATTAAGATACTGCGAATATTTCCATTGCCACCCCATAAATCAACGGCCATATCCATAGCCTTAAGATAGTAATGTCTTGCAATTCTGCCCTTTTCCGGCATTATCTTTATTGCTATCTTTCGATTATAAAGCTCCAGATTAAAAGCAACTTCATTTAATCCAAGTTTTTTCAATTCTTTTAACCTGCTCAGGTCTTTTGGAGGGGCAATCATCATATATATTGGGAGGTCTGTGATTTTTTTTACTGCAGCTAGTACTTCTAAAAAAAAGTACCATTGATCTTCAGGGGGAGTTCCGCCACCAATTAATATATGGCGCATATTAATGGAATCACTTTTCTCACAATAAGTAACCAATTCCTGTATATCCTCAATTGATGTATATTTTATTTCAGGTTCAGCACCCAACTCACAAAAATGACAAGCTCTTTGGTTTTTTAAATTGTTTTTACATCCAAATACTACTTCTATACTGAGTCTTTCATTATGCATTTGACCTACTTCAACCATAGGTGTTCCTTTTGATGTTTTTAGACCTACAAAATCTGGAATAGGTAAAACATTTGCCACTAAAGAATCGCCGTGCTGATCTTTAATTAAAAAACACTTTTTACTAAAATCGTAGTCTAAGTTATATGGACTGATTAGGGCAAAAAACTCCTTGATTGGCGTATTCACATGAATGATGTCGTTGAAACTCAGTTCAAGGCCACCAGCAATCCCATCTCTTATTGTTAAATTATCACGATCTTCAGAGAGTTTTTGCAAAGCATTTTTGCTCAGTTGAATTCCATAACTGAATAAATCAAACTTCAAACGAGCACATGCATGAATATCTTTTTGCTTTACCTTTTTAATTAAGCTTGGACGTTTTTTTAAATAGTTTATGATGGAGTAATTGAGTACAACTCCTGTTTGTGACGAATAAGCAGTAATACCTCGATTAACTTGTATCATAATTCTATGAATCTTAGGTTCAATCAATTTATTATTCTTCAATGAATTGGATTCAATTGAAAGACTAATTTGATCTTTTGAAAAAAGTGTGGTCCTAGAATCAGGACTGTATAATTCCTGCAATCCTAAATTTATATTTTGGTTTAGATCTTGATGATTAAGAAAATAAAAAGCACCGTTAGCTTCCAATGTGTCAGGTATCAAAACTGGCTGTTCTTCAAACGCTTTAATGTGTAGTTCGTATAAAGACGGGTAACCTTTGCCAATTAAATTTTCATTTAAAAGCCTGCTTGAAGATTGGAATCGGGGGTTTATTTCAATAAACCAAACTTGATTATTGTAAATTAAATAATCAATGCCCACACAGCCTCTATAACCACTAGATGACAGTAATTTTCCTATAATCAATCCATATTCTCTTATTTCCTTCTGTTTCCTGGGGGGAATAGAAGCTGCCGAGGAAAAATCGCCTCCCCTATAGACTAAACGATGTCTTTTTGTTTTCTCAATGATTTGAATCGACAGAGGCAGGCAATAGACATTATCCAATGTAATTATCAGGTGTTGGTTTACTGGTAACGATTTCGAATAATACTCTGATGCTATAACATATGGCATATGAAGTGTATTGATTAAATTATTATCGTTCGAACTGCTTAATACTATTGTTTCATTGCCCCCAGAACCAAGCGAAGATTGGATTACAAAGGTCTTTGATCTGGGGAAACATCTACTAAGAAGCTGATAGTCACATTCAGCACTAAGAAGTTGAATATGCGGTATTACAGGTACGTGACGACTTAGAATACTTCTGATAATCAGTTTATTGGACAATAAATCCAATATTGATTTATCATTGTTGTATTTGGATGTGCTAAAAAAAAAATCATCTTCTGAAAAGTTAATTTGATCATGCCAAAAAAAACAAATTGATGAATCCTTTTGTGTTAGTTTAGTGATTTCGTTTTTATAAAATTGGTCTATAATTTTAAAATTTTCTCGCGAATTATGA
Source organism: Candidatus Magnetocorallium paracelense (assembly GCA_029001845.1). Lineage (GTDB taxonomy): Bacteria > Nitrospirota > Thermodesulfovibrionia > Thermodesulfovibrionales > Magnetobacteriaceae > Magnetocorallium > Magnetocorallium paracelense. The sequence continues at coordinate 10,134 of JAREWP010000079.1, forward strand.
TTAATTTGTTTCCCGTATTTCTCTTCAAATGTTACAAAATTAATACTCATAGAACTTTTTGAACCAATGAGAGCGATTGCACCCTCAAAGAGATGTTCAACTCCAGAAATATCCGACAGTTTTATCCCAATCCACCATAATCGCTTACAGTTCATAATTATTAGTTATCCTTTATTGATCAAAACATTTTTTAACTTACCTCAAGCTTCACCAAACTTCTTACAGAGCAAACAGTTTTTAAAGTCATTGAATATTCTTTTTTGGGGGGAGGGGAGGAGTAGATTTTGAACTCAAAACCTTACAAGTCCTGTATCAGCTACGCTGAGGAGTGAAAAAGGATTTTAATTCCATAAATTTGTTCTCATTATCTTAAAACTGACTAAAAATGGAAATATAATTTAGATTTTTTTGATATTTTCAATAAATACAGGGTAACTCATTGTAAGGAGAAAGACATAAACGTCATCTAATTTCAGGATAAACGTCCATGAACCTTCGGTTCACCACAAAGTATGAAAATGGTTAAAGAGGGGGTTAAGCCGGTGAGGCCGAGGATTATAGAATCATAGCTTTTGTTTAGCACTTCAGACCAGCAATTCCATATTATCCGTTATCTCTCTTTCTAATAACTCGGACAACTTCTAAATTATGATATAATGGAGAGAAAATTTTTTAAAAAACTTAGCAAATCTACAAAAAATTTGGATGTTTAAGAATTGTTTTAAAGTAGCACCAAAAATGTAGGGATTGCTTCCCAGACAGTCATTAGGAAATGCAGTATTTTAGAATTTATGCCTGTTGCCTTATCCTTTACTCTATGTTTCCTTCCAGCGGCATAGGGTCAGGTATCGGATGTTGGCAAGTAATGATATCATTGCCGGTAAAGGCAACAGTTAAGGAGAATATAACCAAATGAAACTACCAATCGACAGTAAAGCAAAGAGATTGCCTTACGGGATGGCTGATATAGTCAGTATTCGCCGGGAAAACCTCTATTATGTGGATAAGACCGGATACATACCTCTGTTGGAGAAAACAGGAAAGTATATTTTTCTAATAAGACCGAGGAGATTTGGCAAATCCCTCTGGTTGACTACTCTGGCCTGTTACTATGACCTTTTTCTTGAGAATAAATATGAAATGGTTTTTAAGGATACATACATACATACCAACCCTACAGAGGAGAGGAGTTCATATATGTTATTGAACTTTAATTTTTCGGTAGTAAATCCTGCCTTTTCAAAGGTGGAGATATCTTTTGAGGAGCATTGCGATACAGCCTTTTTTATGTTTGGTGAAAAATACAGGAAATTTTTAAGTAGTTCATTTTACAGAGAGATAGATAAGAAGTCTACGAGTTATTCGAAACTCGATTTTATATTTAAGTACACTGAGTTAGAGGGATTAAAAGTAGTTGTAGAGATCGACGAGTATGACAATTTCGCCAATACAATACTGACAACAGAAGGAAAAGAGAGGTACATGGCATTAACCCACGGAGAAGGATTTTTCAGGCATTTTTTTAATGTGCTTAAAGGAGGAACAAGCGATTCGTCCTCCGGGCTTTCAAAGCTATTTATAACCGGAGTATCGCCTGTGACCATGGACGATGTGACCAGTGGATTTAATATAGGCAAAAACATAACCATGGTCCCTGAATTTAATGAGATGATTGGCTTTACCGGGGATGAAGTGCTTGAGATGCTTCAATACTACAAAGAACTTAATGTAATAGAGGAAGAGATCGAGTACCACTATGAGATCATGTCCAAGTGGTATGATAATTACAGATTCTCAGAGGATGTAGAGGAAAAGGTCTTTAATTCAGATATGGTTCTCTATTATATAGATAGTTTTATCCTGTCAGGCAGGATGCCGAGAGACCTGATAGATCAGAATATAAAGGTAGATTACGGTAAACTGAAGCATTTAATAGTACTGGATAGAGAATTCAACGGGAATTTCAGCAGGCTTAAAGAGATCATGGAGGATAAGGAAATTGTCTCTAATATAAACATCAGCTTCCCTGTTGAGGAGATGCTGTATCCTGAAAATTTTATATCCCTGTTGTACTTTCTGGGTCTTCTGACTATAAACAGAGAGATTGAAGGCAGCAATGTTTTGAATATACCGAATGAAACCATAAGAAAGCTGTTTTATGGTTACCTGAGAAAGGGATATGAAGATACAGGTAAATTCAGGTTAGATGTATATAAGTTCAGTAATCTGATGAGAAAGATGGCTTACGAGGGAAGGTGGGAGGATGTTTTCGAATTTCTGGCTAAAGAGATAAACAGGCAGACAGGGATAAGGGATTACCTGGCAGGGGAAAAGGTGATTGTCGGGTTTCTTCTTGCCTATTTGAATTTAACGAACTACTATATAATCCAAAGCGAGGTCGAAACCAATAAAGGTTTTGCCGATTTAATATTAGAGCCATTCCGGGCCAGATATGAGGGGATTAATTACGGCTATCTGATTGAGGTAAAATATATAAACAGGGGAGAGTATACAGAGGAAAAGAAGAAAGCGAAGGTTACCGAGGCAAGGGTGCAATTGGAGAGGTATGACAACGACAGGAAGATAGAGAGGATAAGGGAGAGTCATAAACTGAAGAGGATTATTCTGGTGTTTTCAGGCTGGGAGTTAATACATATGGAAGAAATGCTTTAAACTGAAATGTGGAAAATCACCATGTCTAAACTTGCTCCCCATCTGCTTCGGCCACCCCCGGTGTCCGGTTATAAATGTGGGACACGATAAGTGTCTGACAGAGGGGTACCCCAAAAAGGTTGTGCGGGATTTATGACCTTGTCTGAAAGAGAAAAATATGCCCGCCTTTTTGCGGCCCCCCCCCCGGCGTCTGACTCCTGTTTAACTCAACCCGATTGTTACAATGGTCTTGCCGACCCTCTCTCCTACGGCCGAGTCATCTGCAGGATCATCCAAGGTGGAAGCGTCCGAGTTGTCGGCAGTTACTTCCCCCAGATTGGTTTTGCAGCTACAGATGCAATTGCAACGTGTTGCCGATAATAAATCAGCGGCCGTTTGAGCAGCACCGAGTTCGCTTGGAGTTTTTTTCTCTTTAGTCATGATTGTTTACCTCCTTTACTATGGTTTAGATTATTCAGCATTCAAGCCAGTTCCTCCCAATCCCAAGCGTCGAGGGTTTGGGGGGCGTAAAGGCCAATGCTGCAATATAGGCTTAGGTCCCTCCTCAGCCCAGCTTTTACGTCAAGACACGCTCGACGTTTTTTTTCAATATCAAAACGACCATTGCCATAGGCATCTTTATAGCATAGACCGCAATTACTTACTGAAGAACAAGCTTGGCAATCGCCAAAGGATTGCCGGTTATACTCTTCGATAAGCTGCCTGATCCTATCCATGTCCATTCCCCGTGCCAGCGAGCCGATAGAAGGCACGCCGTGCACACGTTCGCATATTTCGTAAGTGCCGTTTGCTGCTACGTAGACTTTGTGTTGACCCGGTATACAGCAGCCATTAGGGAAGTAGTGGAGTTCACCGCCGGTAAATCGATGCCGTTTATGAAAACGCAGCATTCGATCATCGATACTACGAAATCCCACCTTGTCGCTCGTCCGACGCCCGGCGTGTAATTCTCTGAGCCAATTTTCCGCCATCTTGTTAGTAGCTGCTTCAGAGGGTGGTAAAGGCAGTTCCAAACCTTCCGGAGTATTGACCAACGAGAATTTCGCCCGCAGGTTCCTGGGCAACCAAGGCCGCTCCTTCCATAATTCGTCAAGTACGGGAACCCATCCAAGCGAGGGCACAACCATGTTTAACCCGATCTTGTGCCGGCGTTCGGGTCCGTACACGTCGAGCAAAGTTCTCAAACCACGAGAAACCCGTTTGTGAGTAGGCCTGCCCCTTGCAGATCGTCGAAACAGATCGTGTAGGCTGCTCGGACCATCAATACTCACCAACACCGTTGCGTCGGTCTCGTTAAGAAAACGCGCTTTGCGCTCGTCTATCAGGGTACCGTTTGTAGTGACCGAATAGCGTAACGTTTTCCCCTTCTCGAGCGCATAGCGTACTCCGGTCGCCAATGTTTCGAAAGCCAACAAGGGTTCTCCACCGTAGAACCCCAGTTTTAGATTCGGGAGTTCGTCACTGTGGGCCAAGGCGCTATCCACTACTTGCAGTAACATTTCTGTGGACATCCTTCGGTTGCTGTGAATCCGATGGTCCTCAAATCCCCCCCCGAAGGTACAGTACCGGCAACGCATATTGCACTGCTGTGTCAACTCGATCACCGTGGAGTCGCGGCGATGCAGAATGTTATGTGCGATCTCATCCCACCCAATACCAAACGCCAGTTTCTCTGGTGGATGGAAACACAGTACGCCATCATTTCTAAGGGCCTCTATGCCCTCAACCTCACGCGGAAACAAATCATGCAATGCCTCTAAGGATTCACCGGCTAACCAACGTTCAAGAACCTCGGATTCGCTGCTGTCAAGAGAAAATATCCGATTGCTGAGGACGTCGTGGATAAAATCGCGCCCGTCCACACAAATCCTGTGAATCCAGTCGGCTATGGGGCGGCGATTTGCATTTTCATAGCCAAGCTGCTTGGCCTTATTCGTATCGAGCATACTGCCTCCGTAATAAGATTAATCGCTTCTCAGTATTGCATAATAATCGTTTAAGCCATGCATGAGCAGTAACTTAGGGCCTAATGGTGCATTGACTAAAGATTGCTGCGTATTCACGCCACTCCATCTAAGCCCGGGCAGGGATGACATTTTCTGAGGAAAACGCCTAAAAAAGTGATTATATGGAAAGATAGCCACTTACACTTATTTCTAATATTAGACACTTATGTCTATATATAGAAATTATGGCATTACTAATTAAGTGTAGTTATAAAAATCACGTGATGATGAGAGCTGTTGATATACCAACCTTTTCAATTGTTGACTTTTCTCAAATAACGACAACACTATACTTGGTTAGTCACTGCCATAATCTCAGTTATGGCGATTGTAGCATGGATGAAAATAAAAGTCTTGACATATTTGCTTTTTTTTGCAAAAAAGCAGGAAAAAATATTTTTTTACTGTGCCGGTTCGTATTTCCGTTATTTGCGAACAGTTGCCAAGCCGTATATATTGAATATGTTCGTTCCCTTGTATAACTCGTCCTGGACCACAGTAACCCCGTACTCCTTATTCTCCAACAACCTCCTGATCCTATCGACCCGTCCCTCTATGTCATGGACCTCTATTACGATTTGTTTGATTTTTTTCCAGTGATCTTCATGGATCCCCTCCAGAACATCGAGTTCGCTTTTTTGGACATCTATTTTTAAGAGGTGAATGGTATCGATATTTTGTTCTTCGATTATGTCGGAAAGTTTCTTCAGCTCACAGGTAAACTCCTCTTCTCTGAACCTCTCAGCCATAAGATCGTCAGTGTAGCTCAAAATATCGTCCATCTCCTTCATGCCTGCTTTTTGCTGATTTTCCATAATGGTTCTTAATACATCTTCCTCTTCGTCTATGTCTGCAAAGAATGTCGACATTCCCGTTGATCTGGGATAAAAAGTAAATTCCGCCTCTTTTTTATCCTTTGATAATCCGAAGTTAAAGAGGTTTGCTCTGTCGCCGTATTGGGAAGTGTTTGTTTTTAATATCTCAAAGAGAGGGGGCGCCGGTTCGAAGGCATATATTTTTATATCTTCGAATCTGTTGAGTATGAAGAGAGAAAACAATCCGATATTGGCGCCTATATCGAATACAGTGTCGCCCCTGTTAAGGGTAATACCATTTCTGTAATAGACAAGGTCCTCGAATATATCTTTATAGAAATGGTCCGTTTCCGCCTTGTTCAGATGCATGATTTTCATTTTATTGGGCAGTTCATAGGCCCGGACTGTTTCCAAAGCAGCAGTTCCTCCTCTGTCTGTACGAATGATGGTTTCCCTGATTTCTTCCTCTGTGAGGCCCTCGATTTCCAATAGGATCATCTCTTCGATTACCATGGAGATATCCCGGATATTGGGTGCTTCAAAGAGCGCTTTAAGGGGAATATTTATTTCAAATGCCTCCTGAATTCGGTGGATCAGTTGGACTCCAAGGAGTGAATGTCCGCCCAGTTGAAAGAAGTTGTCATGAACGCCGATTTTATCGATACCAAAGAGTTCTCCCCAAATCTCGGCAAGCCTCTCCTCGACGTCGTTATCCGGTTCTACATAGGGCGTACCCAGGAGAGGTCTTCCATGAGTCTCCTTTGACATCTCTTGTAAACCGGTCTCGTAAAAATCGAAAGATTCCCCTTTAAAAATTTCATAAAAATCCGTGAGGGACACCATCACCTGCGGCTCCGCCCCCGCCAGTACGCGGATCATGGCCTCTGCCCCCTCGTTGTAGTTGAGTCCGAAGGCGTCTCTATAGTCTCTCGCTTTTTTATACATCTCAGGCATTTGATTCATTAACGACCTTTGCCAGTTGTCCCACTGCCATGCATCCCAGTTAACGGCTCTGGTCCGCTTTTTGAGATGGAACGTTCTGTAATGGGAATAGGCGTCCAGGAATGCATTGGCCCCAACGTAATCGACCTGACCGGTTTCACCTGTAATAGAAGTGAGAGAAGAAAAGAGGATCATAAAATCCAAAGGTATATCCTTTAGTACAGATTCCAATACAAGCGTTCCCTTTACCTTGGCTGCAAAGACATCCTCTGCCATCTCCTTTGTCTTTAACTCAATCAGTCCGGCCCCGGGAACACCGGCCCCGTGAATAACACCGTGTATCTCTCCAAAGCGATCCAGTACCTGTGCTATGGCGGCCTCCATCTCCGATTTATTCGATACATCGGCCTTTATGATCAGAAGGTCAGAACTTGCGGCCTCTATTGACCGAATCTTTGTAATTCTTGTGATATCCAAATCGAGAGCATTGTCTCCTCTGTTTTTTTCATTATAACGATCAACTATTTCGTCCCACCGATTCCTTGGAGGCGGTTCCGTGCGGCCGATTAAGACAACTTTTGCTTTTATTTTCTTTGCCAGATATTCTCCCATGCCAAGACCAATGCCGCCCAATCCGCCTGTTATGAGATAGACGCCTTCATTACGTAAGACAGAACCATCGCTTCCATTGTCTTTCAAGGGAAGTTGTTCAAAGGCCGGAATCCACCGCCTGTATCCGCGATAGGCAACGACCGGATCGGGGAGGTTCATTGTAAACTCGGAGACAATCCGGTCCGGCAACCCTTCCCTCTGTCCTCTAATCTCAATATCCAGACTGCAACATCTTATATTTTTGAACTCCTTTGGTATTACCTTACAAGGTCCCAACAGGGTCGCCTTTTCAGGGCAAAAAATATCGTCTGAGTTCACTGCCTGCATGTTATTGGTGATAATTCCTATCTGAATCGGTTCTTTGAGGCCATACTCTCCTATGACCTGAGCCAGATAGAGAAGACTGTAGAATCCCGATTCAAGAGCGTCATCTAACGTCTCCAATCTGTCCGTCTCGATCTCAGAGTGAGGCGAAACATTCCACATATGGACGATATTATGAGGAAAGATGTCGGCTTCCCTAAGGCCGGAGATCAATTTAGCGTAATCCTCTTTACAACCGGGCCTGATTTTGTATCGGTTTTTTTGTTCTCCTGCAAATCTGTCACCCCTCATAACCGTAACGATTTGGCTCTCTTTGCAAGTAAGCCGATTGCAGAGTTCTTCTCCATAACCATGATCATCGGCAAAGATCAACCATTTCGATGCATCGGGAGGAAATGTATTGCCAAGCGATTCACGTTTCCAGGCAGGTATGTAAAACCATTCGTAAATGCTCTTTCTCTGAATACTCTTTTCTGTCTCAACGGTCATTCCGGCATCTGCCGACAGGTTCGGTTCTATCCAATATCTCTTTTTTTCAAATGGGTAGGCAGGAAGGGGAATGCGATATCGTTTTTCTCCGGCATAAAGGAATGACCACTCCGGCTCAACGCCTGTAAGCCATAGTTTTCCCAATGTCGTAAGAAGAAAGGGCATATCCTCTTGATTATCGTTCTGACTGCGTATGGACCCGAGGACCGGCTGGTCTTTATATGCCGAGTGCTGCATCGTGAAGCTACCGAGACCTTGTCCGGGACCGACTTCCAGGAAGACGGCGTCATCGGATTCCATGAGCTCCTTTATCCCGTCGCTGAATCGCACGGTCCGGCACGTATGGTCCGCCCAATAGGCCGGGTCCGTTGCCTCTTCATCTTTGATCCATGTACCTGTGAGATTCGATATGTAAGGAATCTTAGGGGGAGAGAATTCTATTGTTTTTAAAAGCCTCAGAAATTCCTCTCTCCCGCCTTCCATCATCTTTGAATGAAAGGCATGGGTGGTAGCGAGACGTCGGGAAATAATTTCCCTCTTCCTGAATTCCGCTTCTACTTTTATGATCTCCTCTTCAGACCCGCCCAGTACAGTTAGATCCGGTGTGTTAACCGTGGCGATGGAGATATCGTATCGGGAGATCATGGTCTTCAACTCCTTCTCGGAAAGAGGCGCCGCCACCATGACGCCTCCGGGCAGTTTGTCGATGATCTCGGCCCTTTTTACGACAAGACGTAAGGCGTCTTCAAGGGAGATTACCCCTGATATACACGCAGCGGCGTATTCGCCAAGGCTGTAACCTGTCATTGCAGTTGGTTCGATTCCCCACTTTATCCACAGCATGGCCATTGCATACTCGACGATGAATACGGCAGGGTGGGCATGGCGTGTCCGATTAAGACGCATGGTTTCTTCATTGGGTTCTTCATTGGCGCGATTCAGCATCTTTAAAAGATCGAATCCGGTTTTGTTATCCCATATCGGATTTTCGGCCTTTTCATTATACATCACCTCTCTTATATCCATACCTGAAATCGTTTTGACGATTTCAGAGCATCTGTCTATCTCTTTACGAAAAGAGGGTATACTTCTGTAGAGTCCCAGGGACATATTCACATAGTGATCTCCCAGCCCGGGAAACATGAAGATAACGGATCGATTTCCCGGATTCGTGACATAGGTAAAAACTTTGGTCGGATCTTTAGCCTCAAGGCTCTCTATGGCGTTGTCTACGTCCCTGCACACCACCATTCGTCTGTAATGAAAGGATTGTCTCCCTATTTGCAGCGTATACGCCGTATCGGAGAGGCTTATGGAGGGATCCTTTTTAAAGCAGCTCACAAGATTATCGCTCATTTTGTTAAGGGCGGAGTCCGTTTTTGCCGAGAGGATCAATAATCGCCATGCCCCTGATTCATCTGCCGATGTTTCTGCATATGAAGAAATATGGGGCGGTTGTTCCAAAATAATATGGGCGTTTGTCCCGCCAATACCAAAGGAGCTTACACCTGCTCTGCGGGGGAATCCCTCTGTTTTCCACTCCCTGAGCTCTGTGTTTACGTAAAAGGGGCTGTTTTCAAAGTCTATTTTGGGGTTTGCTTTTTCAAAGTGAAGAGTTGGGGGAATCTGTCCCTCTTTGAGCGCCAGAAGGGCTTTTATAAATCCTGTCACGCCGGCAGCGGAATCCAAATGGCCGAGATTGGTCTTAACGGAACCTATGGCGCAGAAACCTTTGTCGCCGGTTCTCATTCGGAAGGCCTTTGTCAATGCCTCGATCTCTATGGGATCTCCCATCTCCGTACCGGTGCCATGGGCTTCTATACAGGTGATGGTTGAAGGATCTGTGCCTGAAGCGGCATGGGCCTCGGCAATGACTTCTATCTGGCCGTCTATACCGGGCGCCGAGTAGCCGGGCTTAACCGATCCGTCGTTATTAACGGACGATCCCTTTATTACGGCAAGTATCCTGTCTCCATCGGCCAGTGCATCTTCCATGCGTTTGAGAAATACGACGCCTACGCCGCTGCCGCCGACAGTTCCCCCGGCCTTTGCATCAAAGGCCCTGCAATGGCCGTCAGGAGAAAGAACGCCCCCTGAGTTGTATCGATATCCCGATATTTGCGGTGTCTTTACGGAAGCCCCACCCGCCAGAGCCATGTCGCAGCGGTGATGGATGAGCCCCTGGCAGGCTTCGCTGATGGCGACGAGAGAGGTGGAACAGGCTGTATTGACGTTCAGAGCAGGTCCCTTCAGGTTCAGTTTATAAGATACCCTTGTTGCAAGGTGGTCTTTATCATTGTTGATAAGTACCTGAAAGGGATCTATGGATTTGAGGAATTCCGGATTTCCATAGAGGTTTTTTAAGAGATAAAAGCTCATACTCGCACCGCCGTAAACACCGATGCGCCCCTTATATGAATCCGGGACATAGCCCGCCCTTTCAACGGCCTCATGGCAACATTCGAGAAACAGACGGTGCTGTGGATCGAGACTCTCGGCTTCTCTCGGGGTAAAGCCGAAAAAGGATGCATCGAAGTTTTCGATATCTTCCAACACGGCGCCTGCCTTAATATAGTTGGGATCATTATATATCTCAGGTTCGATGCCCGACGCCTCCAACTCCTCATCGGAAAAGAAGCGAATCGATTCCTTTCCGTTACACAGGTTTCGCCAGAACTCTTCGGGAGTATTTGCGTCAGGGAGGCGCAGGGCCATGCTGATTACGGCAATGTCATTTGCCCGGTCACTCTCTTTTTGTCTCTTTATACGATTCTCTATCCCGTTGCGCAACAGGGTTTCCTCATCAAGGTCTTCATGGTTTATATACTTTGAGAGTGTATGAATATCGGGTCGCCTGAATAATTCCATAAGAGGGATTTCTCTGTTAAAGGTCTCCTCTAATTTGGCATGGACCTTTACCAAGAGGAGTGAATGGCCGCCGAGATCAAAAAAGTTTTCATGAAGACCGGGATTTTCCACCTTGAGTAGTTCCCGCCATATGGCTGCGACTCTCTTTTCCGTTTCGTTTCCAGGAGGTGCGGCGGCCCTTTTATCTCCGGCACTGTCAGGTTCCGGCAGGGCCTTATGGTCTATTTTACCGACAGGCGTAAGAGGCATTCGATCCACCGGCAGGATTGCGGAAGGAATCATATGTTCGGGCAATTTCTCTCGCAGGTATTCCCGGATGTCGGATATGATGGAACTATTTCTGTATCCCTGCCGTAAGAGTACATATGCGAGCAATTTCTTTTCATCTCCATCCTCTTTTTTCACTGTCACCACACTTTCTTCAACTGCCTGATGGCTGGATAATGCGGCCTCTATCTCGCCCGGTTCGATACGAAAACCTCTGATCTTTACCTGAAAATCCAGGCGACCCATAAACTCGATGTTACCGTCAGGCAGGTATCTGGCCTTATCTCCTGTCCTGTAAAGGCGGGCCCCCGGTTTTTTGCCAAAGGGATCGGGTATAAATCGTTCCGCCGTCAGGTCAGGGCGATTATGATATCCCTGAGCCAGTCCGTCTCCGCCGGTGCATAACTCACCGGGTACTCCGATTGGAACAATATTCAGCGCCCTGTCCAAAATATAGACCGTTGTGTTGTCAATCGGTCTGCCAATGGGTATGCTCTTTCCCGCCTCTTCAGGAGATTCCAGGGGATAACAGGTGGTGATGGTGGTGTTTTCCGTGGGACCGTATGCGTTTATTACCTTCAGATGATCTGCTGTCTCCAGAATCTCTCTCACATGATCGGGCGATATAACGTCTCCGCCTACAATTAACTGTCTCACCTCTTTAAGATTGCGGGCCTGCTCTTTTACCATCTGATGAAAAAGAGCGGTCGTAAAAAGCAGATTGGTGATTCCATTGTTCTTAATAGATCTTCCCAATTGATCGAATGAGGGGAGTTCGGACGGGAATATCACCAGTTTCCCTCCATTTAAGAGGGCGCTCCAGAGTTCCAATGTGGATGCGTCAAAAGATAGGGGGGCAAACAAAAAGCCGGTGTCTTCCGGTGCGAATTTTGCGTAATTCGTCTCCTTTACGAGACGCAGGACTCCCCTGTGGGTCACTCTGACGCCTTTGGGAAGTCCCGTAGAGCCCGAGGTGTACAGAACGCAGGCCGTAGAGAGTGGTAAGTTATGAATGGAGGGTGGAGAATCGCCGGCAGAGACGGATTGGATGATATCGGGCCAATCGGTATCTATATTCACTATTTGAACGGACCCCGAAGGGTCGTCGATTTTTTTACGCCACTCTTTATGAGTTATGATCAGGTTTAATTGCGAGTCTTCCCTAATGAAAGAGAGACGCTCCTTGGGGTAGTTCGGATCCAGGGGCACATAGGCGCCGCCTGCTTTGACAATGGAGAGTATGGCTGTGACCATCTCTATCGATCTCTCCATGCAGAGACCTGTGAGCACCTCCGGCCCGACACCGTGTTTTCCAAGATAACGAGCCAGTTGGTCGGATTTGTTATTCAGTTCTCCATAGGTTATCATAGTGTCTTCATAAACCAAAGCCATCTTGTCAGGAGTCCGCTTTGCCTGGTTTTCGAATACTTCACAGATACCTGCGGTGGGGCAGGGAGCCTCTGTCCGATTCCATTCTACAACGATCCGGTCTCTTTCGATTCGGTCGAGGAAATCGACTCTCCACAGAGTTGTTTCCGGCGCTTTACAGACTTCATGTAAAAGGTTTTTATAATGCCCTGCCATGGTTTTAACAAAATCTCTATCAAAAAGGTCTGTGTTATAGTAGATCACGCCTTCTATCCCCTTTTGTACCTCCCAAAGATGACATTCCATATCGGCGCGCACCGTAATTTCCATGGTCTTTATGGATTTGGTGTCAAGTCCCTCCAGTGACAAGGACTCCATTGGCGCGTTTTGAAGAGCAAATATAACCTGTACCAGCGGATTTCGGCTCATGTCTCTTTCCGGCTTTAGAGCCTCTACAATATGCTCGAATGGAATATCCTGGTTTCCATAGGCTTCAAGGGTTATCTTTTTCACGGTTTTAAGCAGTTCCATAAAGGTCGGGTTGCCGGAGAGGTCTCCCCTCATTACCAGAGTGTTTATAAAGAAACCGATCAGTGGTTCGATCTCTTTTCGAGTACGGTTCGCAATCGGTGTTCCCACTACGATATCTTCCTGACCTGTATATCTGGCCATGAGCACCATAAATCCGGCCAAAAGGGTCATAAAGAGACTCCCTCCCGTTCGATTGCCCAGTTGTCTCAATCTATCTGTCAGATAGTGAGGGATAGCGAGCGTTTCTACATCACCGTTATATGTAACTACGGCAGGTCTGGGTCTGTTTGTGGGGAGTTCAAGGAGAGGGAGATCTTTCAGATGCTCCTTCCAGTACGTAAGCTGATCTTCCAGTACTGCGCCGGTCAGCCAATTACGCTGCCACTGGGCAAAGTCGGCATACTGGATCGTCAGGTCCGGCAGAGGAGAAGCGTCTCCTCTTGAAAACTCCCTGTACAGGGCGGATATCTCTTTATTGATGACGCCTGTGGACCATCCGTCAGAGATAATATGGTGCATCGTCATGAGAAGGATATGTTTGTCCTCTGAAAGTTTTAAAACAGTGACTCTCAGCAGAGGCGCTTTTTCAAGGTTAAAGAGCTTTTTCGCCTCTTCCGACAGGAGTTTCTTCGCCCTCTTCTTCCTCTCCTCTTTGCGGAAGTCGCAAAGATCGATAACAGGCATATCGATCGTAAGGTCCGGATATATGATCTGAACCGGCGTCCCCCCCTTTGAAACAATGGCTGTTCGAAGCGTTTCGTGGCGGCGGACAATTTCGTGAAAACTTTTTTCCAGAGCAATCATGTTCAAAGGTCCCGTAATTTCCGTAGCCCAAGGCATATTGTAAAATGCACTGTCAGGAACGAGTCGATCGAGAAACCATAACCGCTCCTGAGCAAATGACAGGGGCCGGTCTCCGCCCCTTTCAACAATTTTAATCTCCTCGATTTCTGTTTTTTGCGCCTCTTTCTCAATCTTTTCCGCCAGGCCTGCAACTGTGGGATTTTCAAAGAGTTTTCTCAACGGTAAGTCTGCCTGAAAGGTCTCTCTGATCCTGGAAATCACCTGAGTGGCCAGAAGGGAGTGGCCTCCAAGATGGAAGAAGTTGTCGTATATTCCGATCTCTTCCATACTAAGGACACTCTTCCAGATATCTGCAAGTGTTTCCTCCTTTTGGGTTCTCGGGCCTGCATATGTCGCTTCATCTCTATTGAAAGTCTCCGGTTTGGGAAGGCTGTTGCGATCGATCTTGCCTGTTGCAGTGAGGGGAAGCGCATCCATAACAACAAAGGAAACAGGTATCATATAGTCCGGTAATACCTCTTTTAAAGATATCTTCAAATTCTCTAAAAATCGTGGTATCAGTTTGGACATAACAGGATTGTTTCCAAAGAGGGTCAGAGGCCCATCATCTGTAAATTTCAAGGTAATAGCAGAAGGGATACAGATGTATTCCTCAGCCGGATTTTTTCCTGCAAAGATGACATCCATATATTCAGGCCCTTTGTCGGACCATGAGATATCCGCCACAGAGGCGTTTGCTTTAGCTGTCCTGTAAATTTCGTCTGGATCGATTCCGGCTTTCAATGCAGTCACTCTCTTGTTCAGTTCCATCACCGTCTCAGGCGCATCGCACCTGTGAACGATCCTGTCCGAGGCGACATCTTCCATCACCCGGCTGTTTATGACATCTCTTATACAAATACACTCCTGTTGATTTGCCTTTACAATTTCCCCGATCTCTCTGAGTGACATGCCCTCTCCGTCGATATAACAGGCGATTTTTTGAATATCCTCCGGTTCGCCGACATGAAGTATTGCAGTATAACGAAACGTTGTCATCTCATTCCGCACGCTGCCCCTTTGAAGACGTATCCTGACATGGCCGATTTTTTCTATCCTCTCCTTCAGAGCGATAAAGAGAGAGGGATCGACAAACAACTCTGTCTCACTGACCATCTTTCCGTCAATACGACTCTTCAAGGTCTTCACACTCTCCCCGGGGGCGGCTTTATAAGTCTCTGTCGATGTATGAAAGGCCCTCATCAGTCTGTAATTACGGAGGTCCGCAAGGAGAACAAATCCTCCCGGTTTTATGGCTCGAGCACTCCCTTCGATTACCTTTACCAGGTAATCCATATCCGGAAAATACTGAACTACAGAACTCAGTATCACGGCGTCCAGTGTGTTTTCTTCCACCTCATCCAGCTCATGGGCCATGCGTTTTGCAAGTTTTACTGAGGCGTACCTCTCTTCGTGACCGGCTGTCTGTCTCTTTATATAATCGAGAGAGACCTCCGATATATCCCACCCCTCATAGGACTCGCAGCGGGGGGCGAGCTGCAGAAGGAGCATTCCCGTTCCACAGCCGAGTTCGAGAACTCGTTTCGGTTTCAGATCGAGTACCTGAGTGATTATATCGTCGGCCCATTCACGCATCTCCTCCACGGCTATAGGGCTTCCGTCGTAGCTGCTGTTCCATCCCGTTGTATTAAAGAGGGGGTCTTCGATCTCCCTTTCCCCTGTATAGACATGATCGTTAAATATCTCCTCCCAGTTCGATACCTGATCCGACGAGAGTGTCTCTATCTCCTCTTCAGGTATCCTGTAGCGGGGATCGAGGGTCAGATAGGCTGTCAGTCTTTTGTCTCCCGGTCTGTCTTCTCGAAGAATAACGGTTGTATCCTTTACCATGGGAACGTTGACAATACGAGCTTCTATCTCTCCCGGTTCGATTCGGTACCCCCTTACTTTCACCTGTCTGTCTGTTCGACCGAGGAATTCTATGGAGCCGTTGGAAAGATATCGGACAAGGTCTCCGGTCCGATAAAGTCGGGAACCCGGTTTTTTACCAAAGGGGTCGGGGATGAATTTCTCCGCCGTTAAGTCGGGTTTGTTCAGATATCCCCGGGCCGTTCCGTCGCCGCCGATACAAAGCTCTCCCGGTATTCCCACAGGTACGGGGTTTAATCTCCTGTCCACAATATAAACGGTTGTATTGTTTATGGGGCGACCGATGGGAACGATTTCGTCTCCCCCTCGGGCGACCTCATGCCAGGTGGCGAAGGTGGTGCTCTCCGTGGGACCGTATACATGAAGAAGCCTTTTGGGAGGAGTGTTTTCCCTTACCGCTTTTACACGACCGGCGTCCGCTGCCTCACCGCCGAACAATACATTCTTTACTCCTTTAAATATGTCGGGTATCTCATCGGTCATACGGTTGAACAGGGCTGTTGTCAGAAAAAGTGTCGTAACGGCCCTGCTCTCCAATACATCTCTGTAAGCACGGGGATCGAGGACCTCTTCCTTTGGCAGGATCACCAGAGTACCGCCATGTAAAAGGGCGCCCCAGATTTCGAAGGTGGCGGCGTCAAAGGATATGTTGGAGGCATGGATGATCCTCTCATTTTGACTTAGATCGATATAGCCCGTGTTAAAGAGAAGGCGAAGCACCCCTTTGTGAGGGATTTCGATACCTTTGGGGGTTCCCGTTGAGCCCGAGGTGTAGTTGATGTAAGCCCTGTTGTCCGTTACAACCACGGAAGGGGGATTCTCTCTGCTTTTGCCATGGAACGTTTCGCTGTCCCTATAGATGAATTCAGGGAGGAATTCTTCGTTCCCAGAGCCGGACTCGAAGCCGTCGTCGCTTCTCTCCTTTATAATAACAACAGGGGCTGCGTCACGGATCATCTCTTTTCTGCGTGAAACCGGGTAGGAAGGGTCTATGGGGAAGTAGACGCCCCCTGCCTTGAGGATTCCCAACAGAGCGATGATCAACTCCGGCGATCGCTCCATCGATACGGCGACCACTGTTTCGCTTTTTACTCCCAGACCGATAAGGTGACGGGCCAGGTGGTTGGCTCTTTCGTTGAGTTCCCTGTAGGTGACACTCCCGTCACCGTACAGAATGGCTCTCTTGTCAGGCTGCTCTTCTGCTCGTGTTTCAAATATCTCGTGAATGCATTTATCGGGACAGGGTGTCTCTGTTTCGTTCCACTCAGATACAATCCTCTCCTTTTCAGGTTCGATCATAAGAGCATACTCCCACAGAGCTCTTTCGGGATTTTCACAGATCCCCTCTAACAGGTTTTTGTAGTGCTCCGCCATTCGGCGTATCCTCTCCCTGTCAAAAAGGTCAGTGTTATACACAATCATTCCCTGAAGAGCATTGTGGACTTCAAAAAAATGACATTCCATGTCAAAGCGCACCATGATCTCCATGCCGCTCACCGCGTTCAGCTCGAGCCCTTGCAGCGATATCGAATCCATAGGCGCATTCTGGAGCGCAAACATTACCTGAACCAGGGGATTACGACTTGTGTCCCGTTCCGGTCGCAGTTCATCTACTATATACTCAAAGGGAATGTCCTGGTTCGAGTAGGCCTCAAGGGTTATTTCTTTTACCCTCTTCAGTAATTCCGTGAAACTCGGATTACCCCTAAGGTCTCCTCTCATTACCAGGGTGTTGACAAAAAAGCCGATCAGAGGCTCGATCTCCTTTCTGGTGCGATTCGCTATAGGGGCGCCGATTACAATATCTTCCTGTCCCGTATACCTCGACATGAGAACCATAAATCCCGCCAAAAGGGTCATAAACAGACTTCCCCCTGCCTGAAGACCACGCTCTTTCAATCTCTCTGTCACTTCCTCCGATAAAGTCAGGGGCTCTGCGGCGCCGCGATATGTGGCCGTGGCAGGTCTGGCCCTGTCAGGGGGCAGTTCAAGTAACGGGATATCCCCGAGTCGATTCCTCCAGTAATCGAGCTGCCTTTCCAATAGGTCTCCCTTCAGCCTTTTGCGCTGCCACAGGGTGAAGTCGGAATACTGCACCGGAAGATCGGGCAGGGGAGATGCCTCTCCTGCCGAAAATGCCCGGTAAAGGACCGATATCTCATTGTTCATCACGCCTGTGGACCATCCGTCGGAAACGATATGGTGCATGGTCATAAGAAGGATATGTCTGTCCTCGGACAGCTTTAAAAGGGTCACCCTAAGTAAGGGCGCGCTTCCCAAATCAAATATCTTTGCCCCCTCTTCGGACATGAGTCTCTTTGCCTCTTTGTCCCTCTCCTTTTCAGGCAGATCGCAAAGATCAATAACCGGCATATCGATGGCGACGTCGGGGTCAGTTATCTGAACCGCCTCGCCCCCCCTTGAAACAAAGGCCGTTCGGAGAATTTCGTGACGGCGGACGACTTCCTGAAAGCTCTTCTCAAGGACCGGCCTGTCTAAGGGGCCTGTTATCTCAAAGGCCCATGGTATGTTATAAAAGGCGCTGTCAGGTACGAGCTGCGACAAAAACCAGAGACGCTCCTGGGCAAAGGAGAGAGGGAGTTCTTTTGCTCTTTCAACGGGTTTAATCTCTTCCCACCCTGTGCGGGAAGTCTGGTTTGCGATACGTTCCGACAGACCGGCGATTGTGGGATTTTCAAAGAGCTCCCGTAAAGGGATATCTGCGCCAAAGGAATCTCCGACCCCGGAAATAACCCTGGTGGCCAACAGGGAGTGCCCCCCAAGGTTGAAGAAATTATCGTATATACCGATTTTTTTAATACCAAGGATTGTACTCCACAGCTCGACAAGAGTTTTCTCTACAGGGGTTCGCGGCTCTGCATAGGCTTCCGTCTCTCTTCTGAATATCTCAGGCTTGGGAAGGCTGTTGCAGTCGATCTTACCGGTGGCGGTTAAAGGAAGTTTATCCATGATGACCCAGGCGACCGGGACCATATAGTCAGGTAATCTCTTTTTTAAAGAGGTTTTCAATTCCTCTATGAATCGATCGGTTTGTTTGGATCGAATCTCCTTTTCAGGCGTCTCATATTGCCGGTCCATGACAAGATACGCAGTCAGCCGCTTATCTCCCTCTTTGTCTTCACGTACGATTAGGGTGATATCTTTTACCATAGGGGAATGGAGTATTTGCGCTTCAATTTCACCCGGTTCGATCCTGTACCCCCTGATCTTTACCTGCCTGTCGATACGGCCAAGGAACTCGATATTTCCGTCAGGGAGATATCTGGCCAAATCCCCTGTACGATAGAGGCGGGAACCCGGTTTGCCGCCAAAGGGATCGGGGATAAATCGTTCCGCCGTCAGATCGGGCCTGTTCAGATATCCCCGGGCCGGTCCGTCACCGCCGGCGTACAGTTCACCGGGTATCCCCGGAGGCGTCACATGGAAAGCGCTGTCCAGTATATAAACAGTCGTATTGGAGATCGGTCTTCCTATGGAAACCGTTTTTCCCGCTTGTTCCGGGCTGTCCATGGAGTAACAGCAGGTAAAGGTTGTATTCTCAGTCGGGCCGTATCCGTTAATAACCTTTGTTGTCTCCGAATTTGTGAGGAAATCCTTCACAACATCCGGTGACAGGACGTCCCCGCCGGCAAAGAGCTGTCTAAGAGAACGAAGATTGCGGGACTGTTCCTTTACCATCTGGTGAAATAAGCCGGCCGTTAACCAGAGAGTCGTTATATGGTTTTCCCTAATGAATCGCCCCAATTCTTCAAGGGACGGAACACCGGGCGGATGAATGACCAGTTTGCCGCCGTTTAACAGAGCTCCCCAGATTTCAAAAGTAGAGGCGTCAAAAGAGAGAGGGGCAAAGAGGAGGAATGTCTCGTCAGGGCCGAATTGCGCGTAATTGCTCTCCTTTACAAGCCTGACAACGCCCTTGTGAGGTACGGCGACTCCCTTTGGTTGCCCTGTGGAGCCGGAGGTGTGCATTATATAGGCAGTTAAGAGTGATGAAGTATAAGTCGGGGGAGAAGAATTGAGAGTAGAGGGAGATTGGGCGGTATGGGGTTCTCCGATGTCAAGGTTTAGTATAGTAACCGATTGAGAGATGGAATTAAATTTGAGGTGGAGGTCTTTGTGAGTTATAATCAGGTGTAATCTTGAATTCTCTGCTATAAAGGAGAGACGTTCCGACGGGTCGTTCGGGTCTAACGGGACGTAGGCCCCTCCTGCTTTGACAATGGCGAGTATGGCGATGACAACTTCCATCGATCTCTCCATACAGAGACCTGTCAGCACCTCCGGGCGTACGCCATGATTGCGAAGATAACCGGCCAGTTGGTCAGATTTTTTATTCAGTTCTCCATAGGTCAGTGTTTCACCTTTGTAAACCAATGCTATCCTGTCAGGGGTTTGATCCGCCTGTTTTTCGAATACGTCGGGAATAGTCATTGCCGGGTAGGGGGTATCTGTTCGATTCCATTCTACAACGACTCTCTCCTGTTCGGTTTTACTCATGAGGGCATACTCAGACAGTGCTTTTCCCGGATTCTCACAGATATTCTCCAAGAGGTTTTTGTAATATCCCGCCATTGTACTTACCGTATTTCTGTCAAAGAGGTCCCTGTTGTAAATAATCCGGCATTGAAGAGCTTTGTCGACCTCGTGGAGATGAAACTCCATATCGAATCGGACCATGACTTTCATATTCTCCAGAGGCGTCAGATTCAGACCTTGGAGCGACATCCCCTCCATTGGCTCGTTTTGCAGATTAAACATGATTTGCACCAGGGGGGTGCGGCTCATGTCCCTTTCGGGCCGAAGCGCCTCTACGATATGTTCAAAGGGAATATCCTGGTTAGAGTAGGCATCTAATGTTGTTTGTTTGATGCGGTTGACGAGCTCATAAAAAGTCGGGTTACCTGACAGGTCTCCCCTCATTATCAGGGTGTTCACAAAGAAACCGATCATCGGTTCGATCTCTTTGCGGACGCGGTGCGCTACAGGCGATCCCACGACAATATCATTGATGCCTGCGTACCTGGACATGAGGATCATAAATCCGGAAAGAAGGGTCATAAAAAGACTCCCTCCAATGTGATTACTCAGGTCTTTCAATCTCTCTGTGAGTTCCTTTGGGATATCCAGTGTCTCCTCAGAGCCTCGATATGTAACCACGGGCGGTCTCGGCTTGTCTAAAGGGAGTTCAAGTAAAGGGAGGTCCTTTAAATGATTTTTCCAATAATCGAGCTGAACTTCCCATATCTTGCCGGTCAGTCGGTTGCGCTGCCATATAGAGAAGTCTGCATATTGGATTGTCATATCCGGCAGGGGAGATTTTTCTCCTTTTGTAAATGCATTGTACAGGAGAGAGATATCTTTGTTGATTACTCCCATTGACCAGCCGTCAGATATGATGTGGTGTATCGTCATAAGGAGAATGTGTTTTTCCTTTGCGATCTTTAATAATGTAACCCTCAGCAATGGAGCTCTTTTCAGATCAAAGACGTTTTCCGCCTCTTCATTGAGACGTTTTTTGATTTCTCTTATCCTTTCATCTTCCGCCATACGATGTAGATCGATAACAGGCATTTCGATTGTCAGTTCTCGGTTAATTACCTGAACCGGTTTCCCGTGCTTTACGATAAAAGCGGTTCGAAGCGTTTCGTGGCGACTGAGGAGCTCCTTAAAACTTTTGTCCAGGGCATTGGCATCTAAGGGACCCGATATCTCATAGGCCATTGGAATATTATAGAAGGCGCTGTCAGGAACGAGTTGGTCCAAAAACCACAACCGCTCCTGGGCAAAGGAGAGGGGTAAATCACCTATTCTCTCGACAGGTCTGATTTCTCCGATATCCATATGTGAATCGTATTTTTGGATTATCTCCGCCAAGGCGTCTATTGTGGGATTATCGAAGAGTTCCTTTAGAGAGATATGAAGGTCGAAAACCTCTCCTATTCTCGATATAACTTGCGTGCCTGAGAGCGAATGGCCCCCAAGGCTGAAGAAGTTGTCATATATACCAATTCGTTCTGTCCCTAAAACATCCCTCCATATGCCTGCCAGGGATTCCTCCTGAGAATTGCGAGGGGCTGTATAATCATCTCTGCTTATCATGTCCGGAAGGGGAAGCGCATTGTGGTCGATCTTCCCTGTTCCTGTCAGGGGCAGGGAGTCGATTATCATATAGGAATGGGGAACCATAAATTCCGGCAAATGATTTTTTAACGATCTCTTAATACTCTCTATCTCTATATCCACCCCCTCTTCAGGCATCCCGTAACGAGGGGCCGGCACAAGATATGCCGTGAGAGTTTTATCACCGCCTTTGCTTTTGTGTGCGATTACGGTTGTATCCTTTATTGCAGGCGATTTCAGAATATGGGACTCGATCTCTCCGGGCTCTATCCTGTAGCCCCGAACCTTGACCTGTCGGTCCATACGACCAAGGAATTCTATGACGCCGTCAGGAAGAAAACGGGCCAGGTCTCCTGTGCGGTAGAGTCTTGAACCCGGTTTATCGCTATAGGGATCGGGAACGAATCTCTCTGCCGTCAGATCGGGTCGATTCAGATACCCGCGGGCAAGTCCCTGCCCCCCGGTACACAGCTCTCCGGGAACACCGATCGGGACTTCATTGAGGCGGCTATCCAATATGCGGACCGTTGTATTGTTGATTGGTTTACCGATTGGGACGGTCCCTTGAATTTGCCCGGGCGCTTTAATCGAATGGCATGTTGTAATCGTTGTATTCTCTGTCGGGCCATATGCATTTATTAATCTCAACTCATTATTATGAGAAAGGATTTCCCTTACATGTATCGGTGATAAGACATCTCCTCCCACTATCAACTGCCTGACATTTTTCAATTTTCCGGCCTTTTCACTTACCAGCAAGTGGAAAAGGGCGGTTGTGAGAAGTATATTGGTTATCTTATTTTCCTCAATAAATATCCCTAAATCTCCAATAGAGGGCATTCCATGGGGATGAATCGCCAAGGTCCCGCCATTTAACAAGGCGCTCCATATCTCTAATGTGGATGCGTCAAATGATACCGGGGCGACCATGAGAAACGTATCGTCAGGACTGAATTCTCCATAGTTTGTGTTCCTGGCGAGACGGATGATGCCCTGATGGGTGACCTCTACTCCCTTGGGTTGGCCCGTTGAGCCGGATGTGTACATGAGGCAGGCAATGGCGAGTGAGGAGTTGATCGTTTTGAGTGAGTAGGTGATTTGAGGGAGTTCATTGTCTATATTTAGTATAACAACGGATTCCGAGAGGGCGTCGAGTTTTAGGTGCAGGTCTTTGTGAGTGACAATCAGGTGTGTTCCTGCGTCTTCCACCATAAAAGAGAGGCGATCCTCAGGATAATCGGGGTCTAAGGGGAAGTAGACGGCCCCTGCTTTTAGAATCGCCAGAATGGCTGTTATCATCTCCGGCGACCTCTCCATGCAAAGACCAATGGCTGACTCCGGTCCGGCGCCCTTTGCCGTGAGGTAATGAGCCAGTTGATCAGAGCGATCATCAAGTTCTCTGTAGGACGTTTCCCTGCCCATATATATCAGGGCCGGTTTGTCGGGGATATCCTTTGCACGGCTTTTAAATATTTCATGAACGCACTGCCCCGGGAGAGAATCCTTTATCTCTGTCATTACAGGCATTACAGGAGTACTAAAGGCGGCAAGTAATTTTCTTTCCCTTTCAGGTATCAGGTCTATCTCTCGAATATTATCATCCCTGCGCCGGGGTATCTCTTTCAGCAGGTAAAAAATCCGATTTTGTAAGAGGGTAATCTCGTCACCATGAAACACATCCCGGTCATAATGAAAATGAATGCTCACACCGTCTGTACGATGATGATCACAAAGAGCAATGTGTAATGAAGCAAGATTAAATCCACTGGAAAGAGAGAAAAAACGAGCCTCCCTATTACCAAAGGAGATGTCGAAACGAAAGGGCTCATAAGAAAAGCTAAGGTCATATAACTGTGTCAGATCGTTATGCACGGCTTTGAGCTTCCTGTTGAGATGACTGACAGGATAACCCATATAAGGTTTGTCTCTGCGTAATGAATCGTCTATGGACCTGAGAAGTTCGGAAAAGGAGAGGTCCGAACCAAAGGAAAACCTGACCGGACTTACAGAGGAAAACATGCCTGTCGTTTTTTTGAATGTCTCGCTGTTCCGATTCATGGAAGCCAGGCCCGGAACCAGCTCTTCCTTCCCATAAACGCGAACAAAATATATATAAAGAATCCCGATAAAGAGAGAGGATACCGAGACATCGAGTTCACGTGCGCAGCTCTTTATATCTTCGAATATTTGACGATTACAATTGAGTGTTGATACAGCGGAAGAGGTGCTCCTGTTGCGGTCCTTTTCTCTCCTGAAAACCGGAAAAGTCGGATCAGGAATCGTTTTGAATTTATCTAAACAATATTGTTCATGCTCTTTAAAATCCTCTGACTCAACATACGTCCTGTTGGCAGAGATAAAATCTTTGTATGAATATATATTCCTTTTATTGTATGGAGCGCCTGTTAACAGATCATTATATATCTCCGACACTCTGTGAAATATGAGATTTTCCGAAAACCCGTCACTTATAAGGTGGTGGAGTTTGTAATACAGGTAATAACTTTTGTCTGACACTTTGATCAGAACAAAACGGTACAGCGAGTCCTTCCCCGGTACAACAGGTATTTTTGACTCTTCTGTCATCCATTCGATCGCCTTATGATCTCCGTCCTTATCGTGAGAGAGATCGTTAATTTGAAGCGTAAAGGGAGTATGATCCGGAAATTCCTGAGTTGGTAAGGGGTTATCATTATGAAAAAGTGTTCGTAAAGCATCGTTCTCTTTAATAAGCAGATCGATCGATCTTTCAAAAAGTGATGTGTCCAAAGGCCCGTTGATTCTCAAATAACCGCTGATGGTATAGGTAAGTACATGGGGATTTATGATCTGATCAAACCACACCTCCTCCTGAGGCGTGGTAAGAGGGTATCTGATTTTAGAATCTATGTCACTCATCGTATAAATGTGCTCCTTTTATTGTGAAAACAGCAGTCAGCTATCAGTGGTCAGCCTTCAGCTAAAAACAAACATCACTCGACAGGTGAGTATGTTTTAAGCTGTAAGTTGTTGTAATAAAAAGCTGACAGCTGACTGCTGTTTTTAGTGTAACTACTTAGTCACTTATAAGTGAAATTGCGCGCAAAAAAGCACCAATATTTTGAATACCACTGTTTCAGCCTTTATTTATAAGGATTTAGAGAATAAAGAAATGTGCTCCCACTTTTCAGCTAAAGTAGCAGTTATTCATTTACTCCCTCTCCCCCTTTGAAGGGGGAGAGGGTTGGGGTGAGGGGGTGCGATACAGAACTCGACACAGTTACGCTTCTCCACCGTCACCCCTCACCTTAGTCCTCTCCCCTCAAGGGGAGAGGAGACCTGAAGGAATTTCTTCGAAATTCCTAAGTGTTACATCAAACCTGTTTGGTTCCGGCTTTGCGGATTAGGTAAAATATCTGTTGTTTTGCATTGGTCTCGATGTAACTACTACTAGAGGGATCAGTATATCAAAATTAAGAAATCAAGTCTTGATCTTTTTATTTTTTTTAGAGAAATCGATGAAAGCCTTTCATGGATACTATCCGCATGAAAGGGGGATTTTGGTTTTTACGGGAATGACGCTTTGTTTTCTATGAATTCGAACGTTTATAAGACAAATGAATCATTTGGTTTATAATTCTGACCTTCGCATATTCTATTTAGCTCTGCTTCTATATCTACCCATTCTGAATCGCCATAACCTAATCACAGATATTCTTGTTAGATAGAGAAATAGCTTAAATATTAAAATTTGTTGACTTTTGCTTCTCTTTTTGGTATTCTTCCCATAAGTTGCTAAAAGCAAATTCCTGTTATTTCACTCTTGTTAACATGTGTTGGATATAAAAAAATAGAGGATATCTCTATACACAAAAACAAATACAGTAATTTTATTAAAACCTTATGAACTTATTAAATAAATCTTATCTTTCTATTATGGAGAACTCCCTCTTTAAAAAGCCACGTTTAGTAGGTTGTGAAATCAACAATATCTGTAATGCTCAATGCAGCTTTTGTGGATATGGTAATCCTAAAGCCGATGGACGCAAGAAAAACATGCTGGATATTGAAGTCTTTCGCCATACCTTAAAGCTTTACTCGGAAGCAGGAGGAGGAAACTTTGCGTTGTCTCCCATTCTGGGAGAAGTTTCAATGGATAATCGATGGCTGGAATTGGTGAAAGAAATACGCCACTATTCTAATATTACAGGCATTTCATGCTATACCAATGCTATTCGTCTACATAAATTTGGCTCAAAAGAGATCTTAACCTCAGGACTTTCAAATATTAAAATATCCACATCACTGACATCTGAGGAATCTTATCGCCGCATTTACGGAGTAAATCGTTACAAACAGGTGGTTCAAAATGTTTTGGATTTACTAAAAACAAACCAAGCATTAGGATACCCTGCTGATATCAACATTGCCTTACGTATTGATAAGCCTTACTCACAATTTTATGATTCCCCCCTCTATGCTGAAATAATAAAATATACTAAACCCGGTAAAATTAGTATCTTAACTGATGGATGGGAAGATTTTAATGGGCTGATTGCAGAAAAAGATTTGCCTTATGGACAAAAATTTAAACTTAATGAACCTGATGAGTTTGTGCCATGTTATGGACTTTTTAGGAAATTACAGGTGATGATAGACGGAACAATTCAAGCCTGTAGTTGCCGCGTGGCCCCCCATTTGTGGGTCGGTAATATCAAAGATTATAACACCTTGGAAGACGCCTGGAGAAATGAACATCTGGAAAATCTTCGGAAAAACTGGTTTGAAGGACATCTTCCTGAAGGATGCAAGAAATGCACGCACTATGCACCTTATACGAATTTACTGAAGCAAGTATCTATGAGAAAAAAAGTGCGGCAAACCCTGGGAAAAATAAAACGTAAAATACTATCCCTCCCTGTCGTTAAAAAACCTCTCCAATTGCTCATGCAGCAAAAAAACACAATTCCTACATAAGGCAATCATAACATCAAAAAATAGAGAACCCTTTCCATTACAAATTATATGAGTATGGTAAATAAATAGTGTTGTAATATAAAAGACAAAAAGTCATTAACTTAAGGAGCAAAGCACCTTCTCAAACATGACCCGCTTCCGTCGGAAGGTGCTTCACCCCTTAAGTTAAGAGTATTGAATACAAGATACTATTAACCAAGTAAAGAAAAATGAAAACTAATCCGCTGGTTTCAATCATTATTCCGACGTACAATCGTATAAATACAATAAATAGAGCCATAAACAGTGCTTTAAATCAAGTATACAACAATCATGAAATAATCGTTATATCTGATGGTTCGACTGATGGAACCATAGATTTTGTATCTAAGGAATTTCCTGGTATTAAATTAATTAACTTAAATGAAAACAAAGGAGTTTCTGCCGCCAGAAATGCCGGAATTAATATTGCAACAGGTGATTTTATTGCATTTTTAGATTCTGATGACCAATGGATGCCAGAGTTCTTATCTGAGCATATAAAGATTTTACAAAACAACGGCGTTTTATCATTTTGCAATTATAATAGAATAGACAAAAATGGTTTAATCCGTATTAAAGATACAGAGCCTGACAAAGCATATACCAGCATGACACATCATTTATTGGTAAATAATTGTATTTCAACAATGTCAATTGTTGTTGTACGAAAAGATGCATTGTTAAAAGCAGGTCCCTTTAATGAAAAGCTTCGAATGACAGAAGACAGGGAGCTCTATTTAAGGTTAAGTTTTGAAGGAGAGTTTAAACATATTCCAAAAGTTCTTGCTTCAAAATATATTGATTCTGATAATTTAGTTTTGGATTATGAAAAATTATTAAAAAATTTAAAACTGACAATAAAAATATTTTTTTTGGATAAAAGAAGTTATCCTTTTAGACATGTAAAAAATGATGCAGAAAGAATAATAGCTCTAAAAACATTCAAATATGCTAAATCGAGTAAAAACAGTTTTCTTTTATTTAAGAGCCTTATTAAGGTTTTTTATTATTCTTTGTTTAGTCTGAAAAATACTTATGATTTAATAAAAAAAATTATAAACACTATAAATAGAAATGTTCTGAAATAACTAAGCCTTAACGAAGTGGTCCGAGGTCTCAACACTTTCCTCCCATAACTCTATCGTGTCTTCTTTTTGACTGCCTGTGTCTATCGATAAAATCATCTTTGGCTCACTAAGGCATGTACTGTCTGTATAATGATCCAAGTCTTCCCATATTTTAATCAGGTCATCAAAAATGTTACCTTCAAGGAGTTCCTCTATGAAACCAGGGAATACTCCGCGTAAATCAGGGGCTCCTTGAGGGAAATCCGGGAATGATTGCAGGAAAAATCCACTGCTCTTAACAGGAGTAAAGAGTGTCAGTATAATGCTCAGGCAAAGAGCGGTAATACTTAAGTATGTTGCATGTGCTTTTTTCTTCATCTGCTTCTTAGGGTCTGCGCAAAAATAAATTACCCTCTTTGCATTTCATACTCATATCATCTTCGACTGAATTTTAATCGCAAAATGCTCAAAAGAGCTCTGCTATTCCTCCGCTTTTGCTCAGTCAGTTCAGCAGAATATGATACAATTATGAACGCCAACAGACCAATTTATTTTTGCGCAGACCCTTAAGTATCTTTCAGCATGCTTATGTAATAAAGTAAAGCTCTCCTTATAAAAAGAGAGATATCGGGTGTGCATTCATCACCCACCCGATAACAATAACTCCCTCGGTAATACTCTTCTGCGGTGATATCTATCTTGTAAATTAATCAACCGGCTATGATAGCTCATAGGAAGCTCGGAATTTTTATTAGCAATGAGTACAGTCATAACGCCGGTACGGGAATCATAGAGAAAACGAAACTCTGAAAATTCCTCAGGACCATAATGAGCTCGGACTATTCTTAAGGATAATAATGAGTCACTTTCGTTATGCACATAAAATTCTGAGTTTTGACTCTTTAAAATATCGAAGGCATTTTTTTGTGTTAAGTCGGGCGGACAAATATAACTCCAAATATGCGAGTTAATATCATCGTTTGACCAATGCCCCTGGAATTCTGAATAATCTGGTACTATAGTCTTATTATTTTCTTGCCATGCCTCGATAATATCTTTATCAGGCACCTCAATTTCGCAAGACCACAGAGCAGTGATTGTAAGCAGCAGAACAATAAGTTTAATCATATTGTTATTCATTTACTCCCTCTCCCCCTTTGAAGGGGGAGAGAGGAGACCTGAAGGAATTTCTTCGAAATTCCTAAGTGTTGCATCAAACCTGTTTGGTTCCGGCTTTGCCGGATTAGGGTAGTTGGTGATACAGAAATCATGGCATGAAGAAAACGTGCCGACAGTGCATATTCCATATATATCGGCTACTATATCTCCATTTATTGAGGTTAACAATGAATGGATTGAGGTTTTTACTCTTTATCTAACCGATGAAGGCGGATGGTGCTTTGCTCCTTAAGTTAATGACATTAAATTTTACAATTAATAATTTCTTTATGGAGATATAAGGGCGTAGAGGCTCTGCTTAGCTACCTGCTCGTTAACAACAACTCTCTCGGTAATACTCTTCTACGGTGATATCTCTTTTGTAATTTAAGTAACCGGTCATAATGACTCACAGGGTGCTCTGAATTCTTATAAGCAAGGAGTACAGTCATAACACCGGAACTGTAATCATATAGGAAACGTAACTCTGTAAATGCTTTAGGGCCATAATCACTCGATGCTCTCCTTAGAGATAATAATGTGTCACTTTCGTAATGTATATGAAATTCAGGGTTTTGATTTTCTAAAATACTGAAAGCATCGTTAGATGTTAAGTCAGGCGGGCAGATATAGCTGGAAATATGTGCACCAATGTCTCCATGCAGCCAATGTCCCTGAAATCCTGTATATCCCGGAATAATGTCATATGTAATTTTTTGCCATGATTCAACAGTGTCTTTATTAGGTATTTTAATCTCACATGAGCACAATAAAGAAATTATAAATATCAGTATGATCATCATGATTTTATTTTTATCTGCTTTCATAACTTCAACGCACCTTCTCCTGCACTGCTATTTTCCAGCCATTCTTATCGATTTGCGACGGAATTCTTCCTGCTACTTCCATTGGTATGATCTTTTTCTCCTTCAAATCGACTCCGATGATCCCGAAAGAGGGATCGCCCTCTGCCTGATTCTCTATCCTGACCTCCGATCCGTCATTGGACAACAATACTGTAATGGTATGATATTTCAGTACCTCTTCCTTATCGATGATCGCTTTTTCCTCTTTCTGACCCGACCCTGATTTATATACAATCCATGTCTTGCAGAAATCTATAACGAAGTGGTCCGAGGTCTCAACACTTTCCTCCCATAACTCTATCGTGTCTTCTTTTTGACTGCCTGTGTCTATCGATAAAACCATCATTGGCTCACTATGGCATATACTGTCTGTATAATGATCTAAATCATGTAATACATCTTTAAGCACATCCAGGCCATTTTCGCCGTCAACTCCTATCACCAAAACTCTAAATGCATTGATGTGTAAAACTATACCCATAGTCAAACACAGTAAGATAATTGTAATCTCTATTTTTGTATATTTTCTCTTTGTGTTCATACCTGATTGTTGATTATGAAAAACTGCCTCATTTTAGTTACTCACTCATTAATACTAACTTTCTCGGTAACACTCTTCTCAGGTGGTATCTCTCTTGTAATGCAATCAAACGGCCATAAAAACGCTCAGGATTCCCGGGATTTTTATAAGCAAGGAGTATAGTCATGACACCGGTTGGGAAATCATAAAGAAAACGTAACTCTGTAAATGCTCCAGAACCAGAGTTAGACGAGGGTCTCCTTAGGGACAACAATGAGTCACTTTCGTGATGCACCTCAAAATCGGAGATTTGACTCTCTAAAATATCGAAGGCATCTTCGGGCGTTAAGTCGGGCGGACAGATATAACTCCAAATGCGTGAAACAATATCGCTATTTACCCAATGCCCCTGAAATCCTGTATATCCACGTATAAGAGTGGCTTTATTTTTTTGCCATGCTTCAACTCTGTCTTTATCGGGCACTGTCATTTCGCATGACCAGAGTGTAATGACTGCAACCGGCAGAGCAACTATTTTAATTATATTCATATTTGTTTTTATAAATCTCAAAGCCTTTTTAATATAGCAACCATAGTATATCATTTTAATAACTTCCTCTATAGAAAAGCTTAAATATACTGATTATTTGCAAATTTACTTAGGATACCTGGCTATACAGTAATCATGACATGAAGTAAATAAACCAGCGCATATTCCATCTATATCTGCTACGATATCTTCCCAATCATAATTGCCATAATCCACTTCATCATATAACTCTTTAAGAACTCCCAACTGCATTGCTAAATGTGTGCTTAAAAACGTATATTTTGTAACTTCACAAAAGCCTGTACAGTGATAATATTTATCAAATCCACTCTTTGGAGGTGGGACTTTTAAACTTTCGGCTTTTTTCATATTGTTGTACTTATTAAGAATATACAAAGCCCAAGCTACTTGGGCTGGATGATGTGATATAACAGTAAAATATCCAAGCGTTACAAAGGCAATGCAGGCTTCTATTTCAGATTTGCATTTATCTCTAAAATCAATGACTTTTGTTTTCGTTTGAGCTATATAGTTTTTTACTTTATTTGTATTGACATAATTCGACAAACCAAGAGAAACTGCTATAGCATTCATATTCCGTGCTATCGCACCTCCATTATACCCTCCGCTTATCATAAACGCCCCGCCTCCGGTATCGGAATCGAGCATCACATATCCGCAGCCATGCCATCCCTCAAAATCTATATTATCTCTCGACACCGTCACTTCCAAACCTGCATTCACTCCGTTTATTATATCATTAATTACTGCACTGTCAAGAGTCAGTTGCGGAAGAATCTCTTCTATATTTTCCTCTGTAACGGAATAGAGCGGAATGTCCTGTTCCCATGCAATATCCAAAGCCTTAAAGGCAGATACGCCCTCAACAGGATCGTCGGGAAAGGAATATAACGATTCAGGTATCACATGCTCATGAACGGACGATTCGAAGCTCGTCATCAGTTTATAGGAGTAGTTGTCTTCAAAATTCCCGTCTCTCGGTTTTACTGCGGATACATTCCTGTCAACATCTATATGCAGCCCCGATTCATTGGCGGATACAGGTACGCCGTAGACATCGTTGGTATTGAGTTTGTACGAGAATATCGCCATAGATGGCAGTTTTACGTAATTCACCTTCATCCTCTTTGACTGGAGGTCTCTTAGATTATTGAGATCGTAAAAGTACAGCAGCGCCGTAGAGTAGAGCATATCTCCGAGCAAATCTTCTTTATCCAGGGAAGAAAAATTACCGCTGTCTATCTTTGACTGCGTATCCTCGAGCTTTGCCGTCATGGAATCGACCTGATTCTGAGAGATCACTCCTGTATCTATCATGATTCCGAAATACTCTCCTGCAAGTATGTGGTTCGATATGTTGTCATCGGAAAGCAGGGGCAGGGAAAAGGATATGTCCAGTTTTTCGACAGTCCCCATAGGCACTGCGCCGCCTGTGGCGACGACTTCTCCGTCAATACGCAGTTCCGGTTTCAGGTTTATCAGATAGGCGGGAAGGGAGGATGGAAGCAGAGAGGGGTCTACAGGTGAGCCGTCGTCAGGCAGCTCGGGCAGATAGGATTGGATAACGGCCTCATCCTCAGGCAATGCAGGAGAGTAGCTGACCGTTATCTTTTTCCCTGCAATCTCTGGCAGACTCTTTGTGATACTTAAAGGAGAAGTATCGGAGTAGTAGATGCTCTCGGGACTTAGGGTAAAGCTTATTGTATGTCTCATGGAATCAGGCAGCTCACTGTACCTGACTGCGATTACTTTTCTTTTGTATTGCAGAGTACCCATAAGATAGGGATGCTCCTTCTTGATTATCTTCTTTGTCCAAAAGAGATCGTCCGTTTCCGCATCGGGATGGCTTTGGCTCATATAATCCAGCACTTCTGTATGGTAGGACTCACGGGCGGCCTCTATCAGCGAAGGATCCACTCCCGTAATATTACCCTCCTGATCGTATGTGGCGGTACTCATAAGATCGTTGAACAGAGTATCCGAGTCAAAGGGGACATCATCGGCGATGGGTATGCCGTCTGTATATTCGTACTTTTTATAGGAAGGGTCCAGGCGAATCCATGTGTCTCCCTTTCTGTGGCGTGATCCGCGAGAGGGAAAGTAATCCACCCATGCCTCGACAATCATATGCTCGAATTGTACGGTTTTAATTTTACCGCCCTCTATGATACCGCCCACAGGTATTCCACCGCTTGCCGCAAAATTCATGGCTGCCTGTACATCGGTAAATCCCCCTGTCCAATTCATGAACTTTTCTGCGGACATCTCGAATGCGCCATAGGCATAACGTGCATGGATTCCAAGATATCGATACAGACTTATGAGAAGGCTCGCAGTGTCGAAACTGTTACATTTCATGGTTTCAAGACACTTGTCGGCGCCTTGTATCGATCCGTAAACAGGAACATATTCCACATTATTTTTTACCCATTCATATACGATAACCGGCAGGGGACCCTTGCCGCGTTCTGTTTCCGAAAGTTCCTTTGCCTTGGCCTTTATGGCTTCTGAAAATTGTATCTCCCCGGTTTCCTGTAAATACTCGTCACCGGGAGGGGCGCTTTTGGATGTAACGAGTTTCGAATTATCTCCCGGGGCCTTTAATTCTTTGATAAAATCATCTTTATGTAAACGGGGTTTCAGTCCTCCAGGCAATGAAGTGCGCTCAGGGAGCTTTGAAGGATTCAGGGGAATTTGTTTTTTGTCAGGTACTGTCCTTTTCATATACTCTATGGTCATATCGAGCTTTTTCTTAAATTCCCCTTCATTCATACTGCTTAAAAGCTCTTTCATCTTTTGGTCAAACATCGTCCGATTATTTTCATATTCCGCGACAAAGTCTTTGTGTCTTTCCAGTATACTCTCAGGCAAATCCTTCTCTTTGAGATGTTTTTCCGTGTTTTTGAATTCTTCGTCGAGTTTGTTGCCGATTTCGGGAAACGATTCCAGAAGCGCCCTGAGTTTTTTCTTACGAGCATTTATATCGATAGAGGGATTTTCAAGGATCATTTTGAAAAATTAGTTGGCAGCATTAAAGAGGCAGGAGAGATCAAAGCCGGGCGCAGGCTGAAGCCTGCGGCTACATTTAAAGGCATCTGCCGAAAGCGTTAACTGGACTAACAAAGAAAATGAAGTTTTTGTGAGTGCTGCTACTACATGGGAAATTGCTATTAAACTTAAAAACAGCAGTCAGCTATCAGCGGTCAGTCTTCAGCCTTGTAAACACCTAAATATAGCTACGATCAGGCCACCAGCTTGCAATTCGGGATTTTTTGGCCATGAGGATCGTGTTCCGGATTGCACAGTTTCTCGTCAAGATATTCAACGGTCCCGTCCTCGCGAATATGCTCGAGGTGATGCGCCGTTGTGTGCAATCGGTCTTTTGGCGTTCCGATGTTTTCAAGGTATTTTTCCCAGAGGCGGTGAGCTCGCAATACGTTATTGGCCTCTTTGCAGCCCTCTTCGGTAAGAGTATAACCGCCTTCACTTTTAAGAAGCAGGCCGTTATGCACCATTTGACGGAGCGCTCTGTTCAATCCTTTTCCGCTATCCACATATTGCCGTACAATTGTCAAAGGGGTTTCCCTGTTATAGCGGAGAATCGTTGTCAGAATATCCTCTGTGACCTGTTGGGGTACAAGATTTCGCAATCGTAACCAGCGAGCCAGGAGGCCGTACTTTGGAGCAATTGCGAGCACCAGCAGGAATTGAAGGGTGCAGAACAACATGATCGCGCCACCGCCGGCGGAATCGAGCCAGACGCACATGTAAAGACCGCCGACAACGCTTGTAACGCCAAAAAAGGCTGACAGAATCATCATCGGCTCAAGTCGATCGCTAAGCAGATAAGCCGTGGCGGCAGGTGTGATAAGCAAACCGACAACAAGAATAACACCAACCATGCTTACTGCACTGACTACGACAAGGGATACGCAGGTGGTGAGAACATAATCGAGAACGAGCACAGGCAAACCGATGGAAGCAGCCATGACGGGATCGAAGGTTGCAAGCTGGAAATGCCGAAAAAACAGAATGATTACTGAAAGAACGATAGCCGCAACAAATGCGCCGGCCCATAGATCGCTGTCTGCAACGCCAAGGATATCGCCCATGATAAAGTGCATAAGATCGATATGGATGTAGTGGCGAAAAACAGAAACAGCTACGACTCCCAGGGCGAAAATCCCTGTATACATGATTCCGATTGCCGTGTCCTCTTTTACGCGGGAAATCCGGGACACAAAGCTTATCAGGGCAACAGTGGCCACTGCCGCCAACAAAGAACCAAGCAGCATTCCCGGGGCATGGGCCTCGAAATCGAAAAGCAGCTTCATCACAAGATAACCGCCGGCTACGCCGGCTATCATCGCATGAGACAATGCGTCACCAAGAAAGGCCATCCTTCTCAGTACGACCAGGCAGCCGACAACACCGGCTACAATGGCCACGATAGAGCCTCCGATAAGAGCCTTTTGAAAGTATATTTCTCTGAGTGGACCAATAAATAGATCGTACATTACGATTCCTCGGATTTTAGAACATTACCGAAAATTCTCAGGCGGCCCTCATATATCTTACTGAGAAGCTCCTCCCTGAGGACAGTTTGCGGGGGGCCGTAGGCGAACATGCGCTGTTTTATTAAAATCAGTTTATCGAAATATTCCGCTGCCGTCGTTAAGTCATGATGCACTACGACCAGTGTTTTACCAACCCTTTTCGCACGGTCGAGAACATCGAGAATCGCCCGTTCGGTAGCTGCGTCAACACCTGCAAAAGGTTCGTCCAGCAGAAGAATATCGCTTCCCTGGGAAAGGGCGCGAGCCAAAAAAACGCGCTGTTGCTGACCACCTGACAATTCCCCGATCTGCCTGTCTGCGAAATCCTCCATCCTGACCATTTTGAGAGCCTCAAGCGCTGCTTCCCTGTCTTTACTGCCCGGTGAAGAATACCACGGTATTTGTCTGTAGCGGCCCATTAGGGCGACTTCCTTAACGGTGATCGGAAAATCCCAATCGACTGATCCCCGCTGCGGGACATAGGCTACCTGGCCTTTCGCCTTTTGAACATTGAGTCCGTTTATTCGGATATTTCCTATATCGGGTTTAACAAATCCCAAAACCGCCTTTATAAAAGTCGACTTACCGGCTCCGTTCGGTCCTATGATTCCTACGAGTTGGTCCTTTTCGATTCGTACATTTACATCGAGAAGCGCCGGTCGGGCAAGATAGCTGACAGTGAGATGTTCGACCTCTACGGCATAGAGAGAATTAGTGGTCATGGTCCTCACCGGATAGACCTGTTTCGAAACTCGTTGAACCTGAGACCAAAGCTCCGTGGCTGCCCCAAATCGTTTTGTCGGCGATAACGGCATCATTTTCGAGTAATACTAATCGGATGCCATGATTGAGTGAACTTTCCGCAAGGGGCGGACTTGCTTTTACGTACAATTCGTTATGACCGACAAGTACGCCTGATATGTTATCTATCCTCAGCACTCTGCCTTGTTCGATTTGATCGTAGGGTAATGCAATGTCATTACCATTAAGACGTAATTCAATAGGAGCTTCGGAATTCTCTTCGGATTGCAGTGCAAAGGGATCTTTTTCAATAGAAAAAGTAGGCGTCACCTCAAGAGAAAAGGAAGCTTCCGCTTTGAGGTCAATCCTTGTTGTAACACGGCTTCTCTCTATGTATGCATCCCGCTGCCACACATAAAGCCAGAGACCTCCCACAAAAACAATCCAAATAAGGAGAACAAGTAAAAAACGCATGATATACTATGTTTGTAACCGTATTAAAGAAAGCTCGTTTATATTATTAAATATTATACTCTTTTATTTATAACCTAACCCGGTTTAAGGCATAAGGCAACAGGGACAAGGCATAAGTAAGAAAGATATTGTGACTGTTTTACTCCCTCTCCCCCTTTGAAGGGGGAGAGGGTTGGGGTGAGGGGGTGCGGTATATTACTCGATTCGGTAACGCTTCTCCACCGTCACCCCTCACCTTGTATCCTCTCCCCTCAAGGGGAGAGGAGGCTTATAGGGAATTTTTTTAAAATTCCTTATTCCTTAATCACTAAACCGGGAACCTTTGAATTTCTTAACGATTGCTCCTATTTTAATGCATTAACAATAAGGAGAACGTTTTCTCTCATCATTCCGATATAGGTTTCACCTGCCGATCCTTCGGGACCCATGGAGTCGGAATAGAGTTCCCCGCCAATTTTCACTTTAGTCTCTTTGGCGATCTCTCTAATCTGTTTCGGATTAATCGTAGTTTCCACAAATATTGCCGGAGAGCCCGACTCCTTTATGGATTGAATCACTTTTCTGCGACGTTCCGGAGTCATTCCGGCGCCCACTTCCGCCCCTGTTGACCAACCGACCGGGGCTATAGAGAGAAAGTTGTTGTTTGCATTAAATTTATATTCGTAACAGAAGTAATTAAAAGCATCGTGAGTAGTAACAAGAATTCTCTGCTGTATGGGAATCCGGTTAATCTGCTCGCGAATCCAGGAATCGAGAACCCTGAGCTGCTGTAAGAATAATTTTGCTCTGGCCTCGTACTCTTCCCTGTTGCCGGGATCGAGTTGAACGAATGCATTAACGATATTTCTCACATAAACGGCAACGTTTCTGGGTGAAAACCAGGCATGGGGATCGGCAATAGACTGACCATTGTCATCAATGGATATAGGTCTTATCCCGTCAGTAGTGGTGACAATCGGCTTTTGGGCGTCCTTTGCCAGGGTGGCCATCCAGTTCTTACCTTCAAGATGGAGTCCGTTTTCCAGGCAGAGATCAGCGCCTAAAACGATTTGAACATCTTCAGGTGTTACCTGATAAGTATGGGGATCTGCACCCGGTGCGAGGATACTTTTCACAACAGCCCGATCACCGGCTATCTGGCGGGCAAAGTCCGCTATTTGTGTAGTAGAAGCCACAACAACAGGTTTATCTTCTGCAGCATATACTACATGAAAGGAAAACAAAATAAATAAAAAAGTGACTACAGTAGCGACTATGTTGTTTTTCATCTTACCTCCTGATATGTATTGATATAAATGTTTCGTATTATAGCAGGAGTTGATTTTTTTTAACATAATTATTCGCAAGTCTCATTCTAAACCGTTAGCTTGATTGGATAGGAATTTTTATCGTAACTGTTCACTGTGATCTGAGGTCAGAGGTCAGTTGAAGGTAAATGGGATTTTTTTGTTGAATTTCATGAGCAAAATTGGCATTTCCACCCTTTTCGAAGTGCTTGCCATGAAGAATCTCTTTATACAGACCACCGATCCCTGAACTCTGTGAATTGTTTCTTTTTATCTTAAAAACAGCATTCAGCGATCAGCATTCATCTGTCAGCTCTCTGTTTTCAACGTTTTGCATAATAACCGGTATATCATTTTTGGGTGAGTACAGTTTTTCACGTAACGCTTTGATTTTTCTTAGCTGACTGCTGATAGCTTTGTTTAGGTTTATTTGTTTATACGGGTTTGCGAGAAATCGGAATTTTAGACAAAGGATACATCTGTCTTAATCACGTTCGAATTCAAACATAACAAAGCGTTATTCCCGCAGTCCCTTTAGCGGGAATCCAGAGTTAGGAAAAAAGAAACGTGTTATGGATGGAGTTCAATAACGCCGGTTTCCCGCTAAAGGGATTGCGGGAATGACGCTTTGTTTTTGAGATCATAGGTGATTAAAACAATTGAACCCCAAGGATGAACAAAAAGTCCGTCTGAAGGACGCTAACTTGAACGTTTAGGAATTTCAAAGAAGTTCCTTTCAAGTCTCCTCTCCCCTTGAGGGGAGAGGATTAAGGTGAGGGGTGACGGTGGAGAAGCGTTACCCTATCCAGTACCAAACCGTACCCCCTCACCCCAACCCTCTCCCCCTTCAAAGGGGGAGAGGGAGTAAAAAAAGTCGCTGCCAAAGGCAGCTTTACTTGATGTTAAGGAATTTCAAAATAATAACGAAATGTAGGACAGACGTCTCATTGGCTTCTCTTACCCCCCGTGGCCGTTAATAAATGTGGGACTTGATAAGCCCTTTATGTCTTTGGCAGTATTTTATTGAATCTCCAAGTATAGTAAATCGATTGTGTCTGTCGAACAAATAATACCGGTTCTTTACTGTAAATGTTAGATCACTGTCATTCACTTAAGGGGTGAAGCACCATCCGCCTTCAGCAGCTAAACTCGAAGGCGCCGCTTCGCTGCGCCTTCTCAAACATGACTCCCTTCCGTCGGAAGATGCTTCACCCCTTAAGTGAATGGTATTGAATGTTAGGTAATAAATACCTGTGTTGTTTTTTCAGTAATTCTTGTTGACGGCATGATAGATTATTTTGTTGTACATAAGCATATTAGTTTTTCTACGGCCCGGGGTTTATGAAGCAAGCAACTGCTGTTCCCCTCCTCATTCTGTAGTTATTGAGCCGCGGGTTCTGGTCTCTGACCTGAACCCATACTCCGAGATAAGGGGGAATATTAAGCGATTTTGGAGAACAATTCATTTTTACGATCTATAAAAAAGAGATTTCTGCCAACAACCTTGGTGAGAGACTGGTTTCAATTCCTCATAGGTAGAGTAAAAACGTTTACGAACATGGCGGGGGCGAGATTGTAGAGATCGGTTTCAATTCCTCATAGGTAGAGTAAAAACTAAACGGTTAATGGAGGCGAGAAATATAACAATCGCGTTTCAATTCCTCATAGGTAGAGTAAAAACCAAAATTTTGTATACCAGCATTTCAGAGAGGCTCGAGTTTCAATTCCTCATAGGTAGAGTAAAAACTGATTCATAACGAGATTTTGGAGATTGCAAAATCCAGTTTCAATTCCTCATAGGTAGAGTAAAAACAGTATATAGAGGATTAAAATTATAGTTGCAATTACTGGTTTCAATTCCTCATAGGTAGAGTAAAAACGGGGAAAGGAGAGCCCTATGAAACCGCTTTTTAACGGTTTCAATTCCTCATAGGTAGAGTAAAAACATTGCATTGTCGTAATCGATAGTGCCTGTAGTGACAGTTTCTATTCCTCATAGGTAGAGTGAAAACTCTGCCGCAAAATATAACAGATTCATTTTCTTTGCAGTTTCAATTCCTCATAGGTAGAGTAAAAACATGGATGGAGGCAATGCCTTCGAGTTCATGTGGACGTTTCAATTCCTCATAGGTAGAGTAAAAACTATTGCGTATAGACGGAAGTTCCGCCAGCGATGTTTTGTTTCAATTCCTCATAGGTAGAGTAAAAACACAAAACCAGTTTTCATAATCTTTGGAGTCATAATGGGGTTTCAATTCCTCATAGGTAGAGTAAAAACTTTTCAGTAATCCTATAGTTTCTATTTTCTTTTTTAGTTTCAATTCCTCATAGGTAGAGTAAAAACGGGTGACATTGCAGAAGGCGACGGACTTTATAAAGAGTTTCAATTCCTCATAGGTAGAGTAAAAACGCATAGACGGCCTCCTTGTGGATAGTCTTTGCATCGTTTCAATTCCTCATAGGTAGAGTAAAAACTTGCAATCCTGGAAGAAGTAATAACCGAGACAGACGACCGTTTCAATTCCTCATAGGTAGAGTAAAAACTTTTCTGGCGTACTTATAAGTAGAATTATAGAAAGGTTTCAATTCCTCATAGGTAGAGTAAAAACATAGAATTAACCGAATCTGAAAATCTTAAAACATTAGTGTTTCAATTCCTCATAGGTAGAGTAAAAACTAACAGTTAAAGTGCAGGATTTAATGACTACAGGGGAGTTTCAATTCCTCATAGGTAGAGTAAAAACTTTTCTTGATGAATTTTACTACGAGGGGGATAACGCGTTTCAATTCCTCATAGGTAGAGTAAAAACATCCCAGATGGGCAACTGTCCTCAAACTGAGGACAGTGTTTCAATTCCTCATAGGTAGAGTAAAAACGAGAAGGAATCTGCTATGGGGCTCTATCGCAAGTGGGTCGGTTTCAATTCCTCATAGGTAGAGTAAAAACCTGAGCTGGCTATATCATCATAACCAAATAGCTCAGTTTCAATTCCTCATAGGTAGA
Organism: Candidatus Magnetocorallium paracelense; assembly: GCA_029001845.1. GTDB lineage: Bacteria > Nitrospirota > Thermodesulfovibrionia > Thermodesulfovibrionales > Magnetobacteriaceae > Magnetocorallium > Magnetocorallium paracelense. The sequence continues at coordinate 51,123 of JAREWP010000079.1, forward strand.
GTAAAAACGATTATATAGATAGTAATGTAGAATTCTTGTTAATGTTGTTTCAATTCCTCATAGGTAGAGTAAAAACCTATGATCCAAAACTGCTCCGCACTCAGGGCAAGCAGTTTCAATTCCTCATAGGTAGAGTAAAAACTTGTAAATCAGGAATACCAAATGTCAGAGATCAGAGAGTTTCAATTCCTCATAGGTAGAGTAAAAACGTATCATGTATAAGATTCCTCCGAGGTTTTTGGATCGGTTTCAATTCCTCATAGGTAGAGTAAAAACAGGCGGTGAGGGGTTGAGGATTGTCGTTAGTTAATCTAGTTTCAATTCCTCATAGGTAGAGTAAAAACGGTGCCGCTTGTTTCCATCATCAGTTGCCGTACTTTGTTTCAATTCCTCATAGGTAGAGTAAAAACCTCTACAGCAGCCTTCAAGACCCTTTCGTCTTCTACGTTTCAATTCCTCATAGGTAGAGTAAAAACGCAGGGCTTACCATCGCCGCGCCTCTCAAGGTGGCGGTGTTTCAATTCCTCATAGGTAGAGTAAAAACCGTTATCGTTTTTTTCGCTGAAGGCAATATTCATGTTTCAATTCCTCATAGGTAGAGTAAAAACCCCTCTATAATACACAATCAGTCTGATAATTTTGTAAATTTTTTATCTTTTTATCCTTATTATAGCGGTAAATTCCCTAAAAAATCTGTCGATGTCCAGGGATTTTTGCCCTATTCAGGGTCGACAGAAAAAGAATAGCCCCTTGTAAACCTGAGTGGTTACCATATCTGAATCAATCCTGATTGCAGGTAACATATAAAGCTCTCTCAATCTGTTTTCAGCAATATTTTCGCCTTGCTCTCTAAAAGAAATATAATAAATCTCTGTAAAAGTCATAAAAAAAAGATAAACGGTTATTTCATATTTCTCAGCTTTTTCAAATAAACCTTCAATCGTATCACTTCCGGGCTCGTCTTCTAAAAAAAGTAAAAACTGCCGAAGTATCTAAAACATACTTATTTCTCATGTAATAAATCTTCTTTTCTTGACATCAATAATGCCTTGGTTAAGTTAATTCCTTTTGATGAACCTCTTAATTTCCTCCAATCTCCTGATTTTGTTGTCTTTGGCTGAACATCTTGTTGTAAAAAGGTTATTAAAACCTCAGATGCTTCATGAAAAGGGATTGTTTCCAGTAATTTTATATTTTCCCCGTCAAATCGTCCTCTTACAGTTAACATATTACCAATATATATCCTTACTAAAGCGATTCGATTAAAAATGTTGCCGGGCCGTCATTTATGAGAGATACCTCCATGTGAGCGCCGAATACGCCGGTAGAGACTTGAATGCCCTCCTCTTTTATACTTGCCACAAACCGTTTGTAAAGCTCTTTCGATCTCTCAGGTTCTTCGGCTGTGTCGAATGAGGGCCTGTTACCTTTACGGCAGTTCGACGCCAGAGTGAATTGAGAGATAACAAGGAGGGAACCCTTTGTATCCTTTATGGAGAGATTCATTTTTTTATTGCTGTCTTCGAATATCCTGAGATTTGCTGTCTTTCCGGCTATATAATTCAGCTCCTTTTCGCTGTCTCCCTTTACGATACATAAAAAGACCAAAAGCCCCCCCTCTATTGCGGCTGTTGTCTTATTATTTACCGAGACACTCGCTCTTTTTACACGCTGTATTAACGCTTTCACTGACTCTTCAAATACTCCCTTCCCTTTGTAAGAATTTCAATGGTTCTCTCTTCCCTGTAATCGGGATATGTAAATCTTTGCGGTCTGTAAGTGCCCTTTTCGAAACTTAGTGTTACCTCCCCATATATACCGTCTCTCAAATAAATTCTGTGGCTGAAGTCCTTTGTCGTGGCCAGTACGATTTTTGAAAGGGTAATATATCCGGGGTCTATATTGATCGTTCTCCTATTGTTAACGGAAAAATCCGATTCTATACGATTCGTAGTTATCTTAATATCAGGCAGTTTTTCCCGTTCGATGATGTTATTGAAAATTATAAATCTCCTTAAAATCCCCCGGCCAAGCTCGTCTCTATAATACTCGGTATGGTTCCAATCGGTTTCGTCAGACACCAGAAAGGGAGTTCCGAATTTCTTCAGCAAGATCGGTTTCACTCTCTCATAAACGTCGGAATCCGAATAAAGGAGACCTGAAAAAAGCAACGCTCTCTCCATTATAAAATCTGAATTTCGACCCTGTTGCGACCCGCTTTTTTTGCCGCATACAGCGCCGTGTCGGCTGTGCGTATCAAGAGATCGATATCTGGCTCCCTATCGTTTTCCATGACAGCGACTCCCATACTGACTGTGATATTAATAGGTCCTTCCGGCGTTGATACAGGCTCGGAGCAAATCGATTCCCGAAGCCTGTTTGCAATAACAGAAGCACTTTCCTCATTACAGCCGGGAAGAACCATTAGAAACTCCTCTCCCCCGTAACGGCCTGTTGAGTCGTAAGGTCTGACAGTCAGACTCATACGTCTGGCCGATTCCGTCAATGCAATATCTCCGGCGACATGTCCATATGTGTCATTTATCTTTTTAAAATGATCCAGGTCTGCGATAATAATGCTCAAAGGCTGTTTCACACGACATGAGCGGTTAATTTCCTTTTCAAGGGTTTCCAATATTTTCGCACGGTTCATGATACCTGTCAGCTTGTCGTAAGTCGCTTGTATTCTCAATTCTTCGCGCGTAACAATCAGGGCTTCCTGAAGGTCGATGATCCTTCTGCCCGCCCTTAATCGAACCTCAAGTTCGTGGACGTGAAAAGGTTTTGTTATGTAGTCGTCTGCTCCGGCTTTCATCCCCTCGACAATATCCTCTTTCTTTGCCCTGGATGTGAGTAAGAGTATGTAAATGTAAGGTTCTTCTCTATGTTCTCTTACGCTTCGGCAAACATGTATCCCGTCTGTTTCGGGCATCATCCAGTCAAGAATCGCAAGTCTCGGAGGTTCTTCGGACTGTAGCACTTCAAGCGCCTCTTTGCCGTTACAGGTTACTATGACTTCATAATCCCACTTTGTCAGTGTAGATTCGAGCAGGCGCCTGGATACAGCCTCGTCTTCAGCTATTAAAATCTTCATTTACGAACTTCTCCGGAGACGGTCAACTTGAGAGTTGTTGCACTTCATCTAGCCTGTAGTCAACTCAACAAGGGCGGACTTTAACGACTCTATCTCCTTATTAAGATTTTCTAATTCCTTTTCAGCCAGAGAGATGTCTCCCTGCCTTCCCAATGTCTCCATATGATACGCTTTTTCATGAGCACGTAATGCAGAAAAATTGCTTACAGCCCCTTTTAGCGCATGAGCCGACCTCTCGAGCGCACGGTCGTCGGCATTTGATAGAGCCTCTTTAATTTCTGTCAGAAGTTTATTTGAATCAATAATAAAAATATCCGTAAGCTCCTTTAATAACTCCATATCTCCCCCTACCCGCTCGATCGCTTCATCGACGTCCATTACCGAAGAGAGGGCGGAGAAATTGTCTGTGGCAGTGGACATGCTCTCCTCTCCTTTCCCCTGATTGACGCTTTTGATACCATGTTCGTTAATTACCTTTAAGAAATCGTTTATCTGAAATGGTTTCGAAATATAAGCGCTCATTCCCGCATTCAGACACTTCTCCATATCGGAACTCGTGGCATGGGCTGTCATTGCAATGATTGGAATCCTCTCCTCTGTCTCCTTTTCCGTTTCACGAATGGCTGTTGTGGCCTCCAATCCATCCATTTCAGGCATCTGAACATCCATCAGTATCAGGTCGAATTGATTCTTCTTCACCTCCCGGAGCGCTTCTCTGCCGTTTTTCGCTACTTTTACTTTGTGTCCCTGCCTTTCAAGGACTCTTGCAACAAGCCTTTGGTTTACTATATTATCCTCTGCAAGGAGTATTGAGTACTTTTCTCTCTCTTCATTGAGGGAATATCTTGTTATCAGTTTTGAATTTTTGTTTAGGGGCCCTTCCTTTGCCAGAACCGACCTGATTACTTCATGCAGTTCAGCCTGGTTTACAGGTTTTGTAAGATAGGCCGAAATCCCTGCTTTCATACATCGTTCGGCGTCTCCCCTCAGCCCCGACGAGGTGAGCATTATGATGTCCGGTTTAGAACCTTTTCTCAGCTCTATCAGCTTCTCGGCAAGTTCAAAGCCGTCCATTTCCGGCATCGACGCATCCAGTACAGCAAGATCGAACTCCTTTTCATGAACCTTCACAATCCTTAAAGCATCGGAGCCGCTTTCAGCGAGAGTCGTTTTCATTTTCCAGCCTGTAAATACCTCTTTAAGTATTCTGCGGTTTGTCGAATTGTCATCAACAACAAGTACGTCCAGTCCCTGGAAATCTATTGTGCTGCTTTCTCGGTTCTCGACTTCGGCAAGCTTTTGAAGGCCGAAGCGCAATATAAAGTTAAATCTGCTTCCTTTACCGTACTCGCTCTCAACCCAAAGCCTGCCGTCCATCATTTCTACGAGCATATTGGATATTGTCAGCCCCAGCCCTGTACCTCCAAATCTTCGAGTCGTAGAACCGTCGGCCTGTGAAAAAGCATCGAAGATCACTTTCTGCTTCTCTTCGGGAATGCCTATGCCTGTATCTGTAATCTTAAAAAGAAGAAGAACGTCGTCCGTTGTATGGGAATCCTTTCCCACTTCAACGACCACTTCTCCGGTTGTAGTAAACTTTATGGCGTTTCCTATCAGATTGACCAATATTTGTCTCAGCCTGCCGGGGTCCCCGATAATGGAAATGGGGACATCGGGAGATACATTGTAGATCATCTCGAGTCCCTTTTCATGGGCCCTGAAAGAGAGCGTTTTCATAACGCCGGCAAGACTGTCACGAAGCTTAAAATGAATTGGGCAGAGCTCCAGCTTACCGGCTTCTATTTTCGAGAAGTCAAGGATATCGTCGATTATCGTAAGCAGGGAGTCGGCTGAGGATTTAACCATTGTAAGATATTCCCTTTGCTCCTCATTTATTCCCGTATTAAGAAGGAGTTCTGTCATGCCCATTATTCCGTTCATCGGGGTCCGTATTTCATGACTGATATTCGCCAGGAATTCGCTCTTTGCGCGAGCCGCTGCCTGTGCGTTTTCCATTGCCTCTCTTAACCGATCGTTTAATGAATGCACCTCAGCAAGATGCTCCCTTGCCATATCTCTGAATTTAATATTCTCTTCCAGCCTCTTTTCGAGTTCCTCTCTCTGCCTGCCTATTTTCTCCCTTCTGAGAACTTCCTCGGTTATGTCCCGCTGCACTGCTACAAATCCTATCGGCTCGTTCTGTTCATTATTAATCGGCGCCACAGTCATATAAGCCCAGTACAAATTCGGATATATGCCCTCTCTTTGATAATCGGGATCGGTTATTTCCGTGCTATGTAATCTTCTGCAAAGGAGTTGCCCGCGCCATACTTCTTGTTTCTCCATGAAGGTCTCCCACATTCGATTATACAGGTCTGTAGAGATTTGCCCGCTGAGAATATGTCTCAAATCTCTTCCGCCGGCTTCGGTTTCAGGTAAGCCGGTTAACGAAACCATCGCCGGATTAATATAAACGATTTTTCCTTCTTTGTTTGTGATTATCATACCGTCTGCTGAAGCCTCTACAGCCATCGCCAATCTCTGTAACCTTGTTTCGCTTCTCTTTCTTCTTACGATCGTTAATGCCAGAAGCGCAGAACCAACAGCTGCAAGCACCATGAGTATTGTCATCAGCGCAATGATCTTCCTGCTGAGGACGTTCTTTTTTTCCGTTAAAACCTTTGAAGAAACATGGGAGACTATTTTGAGAAAATACCGGCCGCGATGCTCCTTGTCTGAGGATTCTCTTTTTTTATGCCTTTCGTTTTTTATGTGAAAGCTGTCAATCACCTCATAGGGATAGAGAGTCGTAAAAGTAAAAAGGCCGTTATCAGTGGAAAACTGACCATTATCCGTCTTGGAGAGCTTCTCCCATTCAAGCGGAAAAATCGATTTAAAGGAGATATCCCTGTTTCCCATAAACATCCACGCCAGGTTATTGTCCGGAGAGGGACCTGCCAACCGGTGTCCGTCCCGATTGAGAAGGTTTATTTCACCCCTGCTTTCCGGAGTAATTCCCTTTAAATGATCAATCATAATATCACCGAGGTAGCTTAACACCAGCACTCCCCTTTTATGGCCTAAAGTATCGTAAAGGGGAGTGGCGAAGCGTATTACAGGTTTCAGGGGTTTTTCTATTTCCCCATACTCGATATTGAGATCGAATGGAGAAATGTATATCTCGTCTTTCCCGATATCCTTTATTTCTCTGAAATAGTAACGATTTCCTTTATTCTGAAGTTCTTTGGCAGGTACAATGCGCGAGTTCCCCTTTTTGTAGTTAACTCTGACAACTTCCATCCCTTTGTTATTTATAAATCGCACATTGTCATAAATTTTTTTTACCTTGATAAAAACAAGAAATTCCGATGCGATATCATCAATGTGCGCATTCTCCCCGGTTTCGAAAAATTCCTGAAACTCCTCCATCGCAGCAAGAAATGTAAGATCGGATGCAGCCGTACGAAAACCTCCCTTTGCCATTGAGAGTTGATGTATGGTTTTTCCCTTCTCACTTCTTTTTAATTCACCCTTTTCATCGGAGATCTCTACAAAATATATGGTTATGGATATCCCCGTTATCAGCGCCATCACAGGCAGAAAGAGCAGAAAAAATCTTTTCAGGACTTCTTTATTCATTAGTTTAGCAGTCTTTAATCACGGGACAAACGCCCATGATCCTCAAGATCACCACAAAGCATGAAAATGGATAGAAGCAGTAGTGATGTTCTGCCAAAACAAGGTGGTGTTTGAGTTTACGAGTTTCAGCTTGTTTTGGCGGAACATCACTGCTGCTTCCGGTTCGCATTCGTTTATTTACGGGGCAAACAAGTTTGTCCGAGCCACCTCAATTGCAGGTAAAAACACCGGCTTTTACCGAATTTTATCGAGTAAAATTACCCGCTAGTATTAAATGTTGTAACTGCATTCATAAAATTTCTGGTTTTTATATCTTTGTTCACTCTATATTCGATATGACTGGTGAGTAACTTGTCCAATTCGTTTATAAGGCCCGGATTGGGTTTTATCCTGTGAATGCAATTCCACTTCCACAACCTAATATTTTCATATAAATTGATGGCCCCTTGAGAAACGGGTTTGGGTTTTTCCCTGGTTCCGTTCCATGTCCTTGTTACGTAAGCGGTGCAACTTCCGCATATAACAGAGCCTTCATTATTATAAAATGTATCACCTATATTACCACAATGTACGCATCCGTTCAATCTTGGCGAAAAGCCGGACAGAGAAAGCAGTTTGATCTTATAAAAGAGAAACCAACGGGACGAAACCTGGTCCGCCGACTCCCTGTCCAACGCATTTGATACCTCCAGTACTTTATCAACTTCCCTCATTGTATTTAACAGAAGACGATATATATCGGAATCAGGAGACCTTTCAGGGAGGAGATTCAGGGTTATCTCCGTTATTTCTGATATTTTCAGAAAGAGGGAGATATTTTCTCTTAGTCGCTGGAAAGGGAATATAATGTCCGCCTGTGTCAATCTGGGAAGTTCGGCGTCCTCTTTTCCCCAATAGGAAATTTTATTATAACTGAAAGGCTCGAGCGCGCTGCCGAATCTGCTCTTAATTTTTCTGGGGCTTTTTGCGAAGACTTTAATGAGTCCGCTGTCAGGGGTTAACGTGGTGATTATAAGGTCAGCTTCACTGTAGGGGAATGTCTTTAAAATAATCCCTTCGGTTTTCTTCAACATTACATGATGTTGCCGAAATCCTCAGGCTTGAGATTCTTCAGCCATTCGTCCAGTTCATCGGTCTTTTTCGTTTCGAGTACGTTTTCGTTAACATAAACAGGAGAATTCGACCTCAAAGCGATCGCCACGGCGTCGCTGGGACGGGAATCGATCGGAATCTCGTATTTACCGTTAGTAATATGGAGTGTCGCATAATAGGTATTGTCCACGATCTCTCTGACAACGACCTTTGAAACCGTCATCCCCATTTCGTCGATAATATTTTTAATCAAATCATGGGTAAGCGGTCTCGGAGTCATCACCTTTCCCAAGGCCAGGGCGATGGAATCGGCTTCCGGCTTACCAATCCAAATCGGAAGCGTCGCATTACCTTCTACAGCCTTGAGCAAAAGAATGTACATTCCGCTTCTGGGATCGAAAAGAAGACCATCTACTTTCATCTTAATAATCATACTTTATGGCTCAACCGTAATGGTGCGTGAATTTTCAATTTATTGCCTTATCTTTTTTCATTGTGAAACGGCGGCAAATGCAAAATCTCTAGAGGAAGCCAAGTTCCTTTAGAGCCGCACTGTCTTTACGCCAGTCTTTATTCACTTTAACAAAGAGCTCGAGATAGACCTTTGTGTTTAAAACTCTTTCGATATATACTCTCGCTTCGGAACCTATGAGTTTTAACATTTTTCCTTCGCGACCTATTATTATACCTTTTTGACTCTTTTTTTCGATATATATCACAGCGTAAATGGATATGAGTCCGTTTTTTTTTTCTTTCCACCGCATGACCTCTACAGCCGTGGAGTGGGGGACCTCCTCTGTGGTATGTCGTATCACTCTTTCCCTGATGATCTCGGCGACCATAAAGCGCTCCATCCGGTCAGTCACAATCTCTTCAGGGTAGTATCGCGGCCCTTCGGGGAGATAGTTCGCGATCTCGTTCACAAGGCGATCCGTTCCGTCGCCTTTAAGGGCCGATATGGGAATAAACTCATTAAAAGAACGGATATTGCTGTACTCCGAGATGAGAGTCAGGATTATGTCCTTTTTCACTGTGTCGATTTTGTTAATTACCAGGAAGAGAGGGGTCTTTAAATCTTTTAAAATGTGAATAATCGAAATATCGTCGTTTGTCGGGTTAACCGGATCGACAAGGAGGCAGACCAAATCCACCTCTCTGATGCTGTTTAAGGCCTCCTTTACGATTAATTCGTTAAGTCTGTATTTCGGCTTATGTATGCCCGGTGTATCAAGAAAGATAATCTGAGCATCTTTCAGGTTTTTTATCCCCATTATTCTGTTCCTCGTAGTCTGAGGCTTCGGCGAAACGATAGAAATCTTACGACCTGCAAAGGTGTTTAACAATGTCGACTTGCCGACATTGGGTTTTCCGATTAAAGAGACAAACCCGGAACGCATAACAGTAAAATTTTACAGGATTTTGATGAATTTAATCTATTAAATTAGTAACTACTTAGGAGTATAGACTGAAGGCTGAAGACTATTAGGTAAAACATGCGTTATCGATAAAAAAACAAAGTTTTTATTGGCCGACACTCCCAAGCCATCTGATTATTTGCTTCAGCTAAATAACTGAGTCGTTACCGGGATTTTTTAGATCCTTATATGTTATCTTGATTGGAGGGAATTCTCATTTTTTTATATGGGTTTGCGAGCCATAAGCATAAATGTAGCCGCAGGCTGAAGCCTCCGGCTACATTTATGAAGTCTGCCGATGGTATTATGTTCACGTTAAAAGGAATTCAAAGTAAAGATAAACGGTACGAATGTTTTCCGTTGCCGTAAAAGAATTTATCATGATTGCGCACAGCCTTAAAGGGGAGTGTTTCGGGCCGGCTCAAAATCTGCATGGTGCGACTTTTGTCGTAACTTCCGAATATAAAACAAACACCCTGAACTCTGACGGCGTGGTGATAGATATCGGAATCGCCTTAGAGGCATTGAAAAGCGTACTGGCCCATTTAAATTATCGAAATCTTGACGAACTGCCTTGTTTTGAAGAGAAAAATACGACAACCGAATATCTTTGCCAATATATTCACAGTGAGCTCTCAAAGGTCATAGGCGAGACATTTAAAGGTCTTCTGAAAATCACCTTAGAAGAAAGCCATGCGGCTTGGGGCAGTTACGAGGCAAAGGTGGAGTAAACTGCCTGTGATCTATCTCCTCCATCCGCCTGATGAAGGCCTCGTCTCAGGCGGTTATATATATACCCGCCTGATCGGAAAAAGATTGAGCCGGTCGGGCAGAGGCGGCTGCTTTAGTGTCATTCCCGGGGAATTGGAGGCGTTCATAAAAACCAAGACAGAGAATGACGGTAAAGTCAAAATAATTTTTGACAGTCTCTATCTTGGCGTCAGCCCTTTTTCCCGGAATGTTCAAAGCCTTAAAAGCGATAACAGGGCTTTCTACATGCTTATCCATTCTATTCCCTCTGACGACCCCTACCTTTCCGATAGTGACAGAGGGGAATATCTCCGGACAGAGAAAGAGTGGATGGCAATCGTTGACGGAGTGATTGTAACAGGCAGGCAGTTAAAAGAACGCATCCTTTCGTCATATAGCAATATCGGCATTGTTCATACTGTTCATCCGGGTATTGAAGTCACCGATAGAGTTGCAGCCATTGAAACAGAAAGAAAATGGCTCAGGCCTTTACTGATATCTTCAGGGATAGTAAGCCGGTTAAAAAATCAACTGCAAATCGTCGAGTGGTTAAATGAAATAAAAGATTGTCCCTTTACTATGCTGCTCTTTGGTAACATCGGGTTATATCCCCAATACCGTGATGCATTAAAAAGAGAAATCAGGAGATGTAATCCTCCCGGTCGTATCATTCTTATGGGAGAAGTTGCTCAGAGTGTTTTGTTTACTTTCATGAAGGCTGCCGATCTCTTTATTTCCGCTTCCTTATCGGAATCCTACGGTATGTCTGTAGCAGAAGCAGTAAAGACAGGAACACCGGTGTTGTCCTATAAGGTTGGTATTGCGCCGGAACTTATAAATGACGGTATAAACGGGTTTACGTACGCACTTAATGACAATGAGAGGTTTAAAAGTAGACTTCAGAGTTTTGTCACTGATCCCTCCCTGTTACAGCCTCTTAAACTCTCATCTTACAATAAAAGCAGATCAACGGATTTCCCTGACTGGGACGAGATATTTCTAAGATTCTTAAAGGCTCTTGAAGGATAACTAAAAAAAGCTGTCAGCCATTTAATTTCTAAGCTTTACTGTTCAGAACTCTTTCACCCTTAAGGTGATGCTTATTCTTGGCATAATGTTGGATTTTTCCTTTGCTGAAGGTTGACAGCTGATAGCTGATTGCAGCTTTAGTATTTATTTCAAACAGACCTCCATCCCCCTGACCACTGTGAACAATTATCTTGCTCCCCTTATCATTTATTGCTTGTTATTCCTCCATCGTCTGTGTTATCTTTGTCTTTACAAAACATTAACTCTATCGATCCTGTCCTATGAAATACAAAACAATACTCTTAATATCCGCATTCATTATCATTATAACTCCTCTGGCGAATATTTTTTTCATATACCCTTCATTTGTAAACCTTGTTATCAAGTCTGCCGAAGAAGAGGCGATCAAAGTGGCCGGATATCTGTCAAAGAGCATCGACATGGAAAGGATCGATGAAAAAGAGTATTTTCACCATCTGTCCGGTTATTATGAGGAGATCAGAGAGGAATTCGATATGGCGAAAATTAAGATTTTTTCGGCTGACGGGGAAGTCGTATTTTCATCGGACCCTCTTGATATTGGTAAGGTAAATAAAAAGAATTATTTTCACGAATATGTCGCCAGGGGCAATGTGTACGCCAAGACGATACAAAAGGAGAAGAAGTCCCTGGAAGATCAGATTGTAAAATCCGATGTCGTAGAGACATATATCCCGATAATGAGTGGAGGCGAATTCAAGGGCGCCTTTGAGATATATTACGACATCACCAAAAGAAAAAAACAGATAGAAAAGCTTTCCTTTTATGTGTCCCTCATGTTTTTTACGATCGGACTAAGCTCTTTTATTATCATCCTGCTCATTTTCCTAAAGAATAAAAGCCAATTATTGCATTTAGGCGACTTCGGTTTAAGCAGATTAAAGGCCTTTCAACTCTTAACCTTGCTGCTTATCTCTATTTTTACAATAGAGTTCGGAATCATGATCGTAATGGATTACTTTGTTCCGCCGATGCATACTCTGATTGCCGGGCTGAGCGACAGCCTCATACTGATCCTTGCTCTTTATCCTATACTCTATTTGTTATTTTTCAAACCATTAATGGGCCAGATCAAGAGTTTGGAAAAGAGTGAAAGCAGGCTCAGAGATTCTGAAGAGAGATTTAAATTTATTGTTCAATTCATACCGGATATTATTTATATGATAGACGATAAAGGGAGATTCACATTTCTGAATAACAGTATCCGTAAGCTCGGATTTGAACCGAAAGAGTTGATTGGAAGGCATTTTAGTAAAATTATATCCTCAAACGATATAGATCACGTAAGCAGAGATAAGGTTCTGCAAAAGTACAGGGGTAAAAGTACGGGAAACGAAAACGCGCCTCAGCTTTTTGACGAAAGAAGGAGCGCAGAGAGGGCTACCAAGGAATTGGAAGTGAAGGTTAAATATAAAGACAGTGGTCTTGCCGGCGAGGGCGCAATCGAGAGTGATGACGGGAAAGTAATGATAGCAAGCGTAAACAGTTGTGGTCTCTATAATGAAGACGACGATACGGCGGAAAAGGTATTCAAAGGCACGATGGGTGTTATTACAAAGATGGATAACGTCTTTTTGGGAACCACAGGGGTGATAAAAGACATCACCAAACAAAAAATGACTCAAAGGGCCTTATTCGATTCAGAAGACAGGTATCACGCCTTAATGGACTGCGCCAGCGACGCGATACTGCTGGTCGATGAAGAGGGCAATATTACGGAATATAACAGAATGGCGTCCCAATTACTTGGAGGCGTTGAAAATCTTAGGGGAATCGACATCAGGCGAATACATCCCGATGGCGAACATAAAAATGTTGATAAAATGTTTGATGACATTTTATATACCGGAAGGGGAAGTTTGAACGATACCGTTGTTTTTGGGGCTGACGGCGCCTTACTGCCTGTGGATATCACAGGAAGTCTGATTGAACTGTCTGAGCAAAAGAAAATTGTACAGGAGATTATTCGCGATATTTCAGAGCGCAAAAGGGCTGAAAGGGATTTAAAAGATAAGGAGCAGTTATTGATACAGCAATCCAAATTAGCTTCGATGGGGGAGATGATAAGCGCCATTGCTCATCAGTGGAGGCAGCCTTTAACGAGCCTTGGATTGATAATTCAGGATACTTTGGATGCTTACGACTATAAGGAGTTAGACAGGGAATACCTTGCCGGATTGGTAGACGGATCGATGAAGCAGATAAAGCTCATGTCCGATGTTATCGACTCTTTTAAGGATTTTTTCAAACCCTCAAAGGGTGTGGTTACTTTTAATGTCTCAAAGGTAGTGAAAGAGGCGATGTCCTTTTTATCTTCTCAACTGAGTAATGATAATATCCGATGGGAAATAAAAGGCATTGTGTCGGAGGGCGTTTCCATAAAGAGCTATCAGAATGAATTTATGCAGGTCATGTTCAATCTGATCAATAATGCAAGGGACGCTGTTCTTACAAGGAGAAGCGATTCTGCAGACAAAATAGGTGAAATTGTAATTACCTTCGAAAAAGAAGGTAATTATGTAAAACTGAGCGTCTGCGATAATGGAGGCGGCATACCCGAGAATCTCCTTGAAAAAATATTCGAACCCTATTTTACGACAAAGGATGAAGGCAAAGGCACGGGGATAGGATTGTATATGTCAAAGATTATTGTTGAAACGCATATGAAAGGGGAATTGAGAGTTGAAAATATCGATAATGGCGCTATGTTTGTTTTGAAACTGCCTGAGACGCTGTAGGGCGGTTTTCGGTTTACAGTTGGCAGTTTACGGTTTCTGACCTTACGCTGTTAACTGTAAACCATTGTTTCTATCATTCCCTTCCAAGGATTTCCTCTTTTGTTACATTAATTTCAGCTTTCATAAAATCTACGTGCTTCTGGTATACCTCGTTCAGGTGATCCAGTACGACGGGATATTCATGTAAAATCTGTTCCAGAAGCGGTCTTTTAAGTTCATAAACAGCGATATCTCCATCTGCCAAAACCGTCGCCATTCTCGGATTGCCCGTTATAAAAGCAAACTCCCCGAAAATGTTGCCGCTCTTTAACCGGCCGATTTCTCTGCCTTCCAAAGAGAGGGCGCGTGCTTTTCCCTCTTTTATGACAAAGACTTCATCGGAAGTATCTCCGTATTTGACAACGGCCTCTCCGTCTTTAAATGTTTTTAATGTGCTTTTGTCGAGATTTCCGACGATTTTATCGTTAAACAGGGACAAAAAGTTATCGGAAGAATCGGTTTCACAGGAAGACCGGGCATGACTCGGCTCTGTTGTTTTTAAAGAAACCTGACCGAATCTCTGATTGACTCTTTGTAAAAGGCCGCCGAGGAAAGGAATTTGCTCAACGATTTTATCCTTTTTCAGGAGCTCCGGCATTAAATGAGTAATCGATTTAAGAAAAAATACGCCAAGCCCGAGATATGATTTTATCGCGTTTGTTACCTGACCTTCATGGGTAAAATTTTTAATCCTGTTTAAATGGGAGTCTAAATCGAGTTGCCTTTCATCTCTTTTGAATTCCCTGGCAATTGCAGCTATTGCACTGTCTATGCCGCCCGTTGTGGCGATCGTTTTTTTTACCTTACTATAAACTACGTTTGCAACGCAGGTATTTACATGTTTACCGGAGTTTTCCAGCTTTTCAAAACTCCTTTCAAGATGAGAAACATAAAGCTCCAGTAAAAGGCTTTTTATTCGGGGCTTCTTTTTTACGACATTATCGAAAATATCGCGAGTTATTTCTATTAAATCCGTCTCCTCAAGGGCCGTTACAGTTGCTGACCTTGGCTTATCGGACAGAAAAGCGAGTTCTCCAACCACAGCGCCGGCGCCGAGTTCGGCCAGTGTAATGGTCTTTCCCTGGACAAGATTATTAACTAACTGATTTAAAAGCACGGGAGGAAGGGGGAGGACGACACTTTTTGTTTTTAGTGCTTTATGTGTGACCCTTAACTTTCCGTTTGTTGCAATATACATTGCGTTTCCGATTTCTCCCTCTTTTATGATCGTCTGTCCGGGCTTACATCTTAAAAGCTCTATTGTCTTAAAGTCTTTCAGAGTTTCTGCATCCAAAAGCTCGGTAAAAAAGGAGTCCAGGTCCATTTCTCCAAAAGATTCAACATAAATCCTGTTTCCCGTTTCAACGGCTTCATCGAATCTCTCGTCTTTTATTTTTTTATAAATTTCTAACCATAAATTAGTCATACATATAATCCTTTAATAAAATCATCAAGTAATTTCATCGCATCTCCCTGCAGCCATGCTTTCACCAAAATTCTGCAGTTCCATAATCTCTGTTCGGAGTCCCTGTCTATACCTCCGCAAATCATTACGTCGATTTCCAGGTCCCTTATTATTTTAATTTTCTCGAATGCCGACAATTGGGCGGTAAACAAAATCTTTCTGTCTACAATCCTTCTGTTTTGTATCTCCACAATAATAATTTCATTGGTGCAATCGAAGCGAGGGGATATTCGTTGGCCAAAAGTAGGAACTGCAATTTTCATTATCCAAAGATATAAGCATTTCCCGTTCCAATAGGCCATAATCAGAAAAGTGGAGTTTTCAAGTTAAGCTGCTTAAGCAGCGACTTTCTCTTACTCCCTCTCCCCCTTTGAAGGGGGAGAGGGTTGGGGTGAGGGGGTGCGGTGCAGTACTCGATAGGGTAACGCTTCTCCACCGTCACCCCTCACCTTAATCCTCTCCCCTCAAGGGGAGAGGAGACTTACAAGGATTTCTTTGGAGTTCCTATACATCAAGTTAACGTCCTTCGGACGGACTTTTTGTTTAGAACTACTAAAAAAAAAGCATTTAGCTGTCAGCCATCAGCTGTCAGCTTTTAATTGCAACATTTTACAATTCAAAACATATTCACCCCAAAGGTGAAATTTATTATTGTCATAACGTCAATATTTTCCTTCGCTGAAGGCTGACCGCTGACTGCTGTTTTTAGATTTATTTATAAGCCAACTCCAACGGTTGCGGTTTTGCAATCTGCAAAACCTCTTCTCATTGCAAAATGCAATCAGCTTTTATTTTTACTGTTTTCAGGGGTATATGTAATATTATACTTCTTCATTTTACGCCAAAGGGTGCTCTTATTTATACCCAGATAAGCGGCTGTTTGTTCTCTGTTCCCTTCGTATTTACACAAAGCCGCCATGATGGATGTTGCTTCGCCTTCATTCAGGGGCTTCATATCGGGTTGATCATCTTTCTTATATCTCACATCCAGGTCGCTCCAAAGCTCTTTCGGAAGATGACGAACCTTTATTTCACAGCCGTGACACAATACAAAGGCATATTCTATACAGTTTTCCAGCTCCCTTATGTTGCCGGGGAAGTCATAGATCATAAGAAAGTTGAGAGCATCCTTTGCAATGCTTTCAATCTCCTTTCCCTTGATGGCATTGTATTTGGCGATAAAATGATCCACCAGCAGGGGAATATCCTCTTTGCGGCGTGAAAGAGGGGGTATGGAAATTCTGATAACATTAAGACGATAAAAAAGGTCCTGACGAAAAGAGCCGCTTTCCACAAGCTCGGAAAGCTTTTTGTTTGTAGCTGCTATTATTCTTACATCGGCCTTGGAAGTGGATGTGGCTCCAAGAGGTTCATACTCCTTCTCCTGTAAAACCCGTAACAGCTTCAACTGAAGGGCCGGAGAAATGTCACCTATCTCATCGAGAAAGAGCGATCCCTTTTCCGCCAGCCTGAAGCGGCCGGGTTTGTCCTTTTTTGCCTCGGAAAATGCGCCTTTCACATATCCGAAGAGCTCTGACTCCAAAAGAGTATCAGGCAGGGCCGCGCAATTTATCGCTACAAACTTGCCTTTTCTTTTACTTAAATTGTGTACGGCTCTGGCGAAGAGTTCTTTTCCCGATCCGCTTGGCCCTTCAATGAGTACGGTGCTGTCGCTTATGGCGATGTCGGGCAGAATATCGAGTATCTTTTTGATCTCGTGGTTCTTGCTTATGATATCTGCATAGGTGTAGCTGCGAGATATCTCTTTTCTCAAAGTCTCGATGGCGGAAAGGTCTCTGAAGGTCTCCACTCCGCCTACAATTTCGCCATTCTCGTCCCTAAGAACGGATGTGCTGATACTGATGGGGGTTCTGATGCCTTTACTGTTAAGTATATCGACTCTGAAATTGATTATCTCTTTCCCTGTGCGCATCGATTCCCTTAAGGCGCAAACGGTTTGACAAATATTGGCTCTAAATACATCGAAGCATTTTACTCCCACCGCCATTTCCTTGGATATGCCGGTAATTTTCTCTGCAGCGCGATTGAAATATGTAAGGTTCCAGTCACGGTCTACAGTGAATACGCCGTCTGCTATGGAATCGAGGATTACATCACTTTTGTTTCTTGCTTTTGACATTGCACTTTCCTGCAAGGAGCTGATTGCATAACTGCAATCTTCCTGTCGGTACAAAGACCTTTCGTTATATTAAAGTTAAGCCGGTAAGGTATTTACCGACATGTATGAGATAAAATTTTTTATACCTGTTGTAGAATTGGCGCCATTGATTGAACGGGCGCAGGGGACATTCCGTTAATGGCGTATTATGTTGAATCATATAGAGTTTCATCATAGTAATAATAACCAATTCTAAAAACAAAAAACCACTATCAGGCCTTTATTGCCGCTTTTGTACTAAAAATATCGATATGATCAGGCGTTTTTATCGTTTCCTGTTTCATTGGCTTTCCGGCGCCGGCATACTTTATGCAATTTATCTCATATTAGCGGATAATTCCTAATGGTGTTTCTATAGAAGGTTTTATCCGGCAAGGAGGTAAATGATGAAATACATCGTTGTTTGTGAAAAAGTAGTACCCAATGTCGCTAACATTCCACCTAACGGTTGGAAGGAAAATCCTAAAACAGGCGAGTATACGTTGGACAGGTCCGTACTGGACAATGAGCCCGATCCCCTGGCCAGGCAGGCTTTTTATGCCGCTTTGAATGTGAGGGATCGCCTTAATAAAGATATAAAGATCATCACAATCACTATGGGACCTCCTATGGCTGAAGAAATACTCAGAGACAGCATAGCCGTCGGCGCTGATGAGGCAGTTCTTCTTACAAGTAAGAATTTCGCCGGCGCCGATACAAGAGCAACAGCCTATGCACTGGCTCAGGGCATAAGAAAGACTGAAGAAGTACTCATGGACGGAGCCGGGGAGTATATGATTTTCGCCGGTAAAGAGGCTGTTGACGGCGACACGGCCCAAGTTCCGATTCAGATAGCCAAAGAGTTGGGCGTGGAGTGCATTGCCTATGCAGGGGGGTACAGCGTTAACGGCAACTCTCTGCTTTTTCACAGAATGACGGAATATGGCAGGGAAACGGTGTCGCCGCTTAAAACTCCCTGTCTGGTAACCTTTATCAGTCATACCCATGCACGCTTTCGCAATTTCGCACGTACAAGATGGTCCCAAAGGGAGAAGGAAATCTATGTTTGGGGACCTGACGAGATTGGAGCGAAGGCGGAAAGAATCGGCGGTCGAGGTTCCAGAACTCAGGTATACAATATTTTTACGCCTCCTAAAAAGGAAACGGCGAACTGTATTTTCCCTAAGTCAATAGAATCGGCTGTCGATCTTATAGAGCAGGCATACAGCGGTAAGATCAAGTTATCGAAAGCGGAAGAAGAGAAAGGAGAGTTGCAAAAATACACCCTCAACGGCAGAGAAAGCGAGTATCGCGGCGATGTGTGGATCTACGCAGAGCAGTACAATGGCAAACTCCATCCCGTTTCTTTCGAACTTCTGACAAAGGCCCGCGAATTGGCCGACACCCTTGGCGTTAAAACAGGGGCTGTTTTAACAGGGAAGAATATTGACCCTCTTGCAAAAGATTTGATTGACAGACGGGCGGATAAGGTGTATCTTGCAGCGCATGATTTGCTTGATGAATTCCACCCGACTCATTACACAAACGCCGTTGTTCAAACAATAGATAAGTACGGGCCTCCCCAGATCCTTCTTGTGGGAGCGACCCCTTTGGGCAGGGAGTTGGCGCCTGCTGTTTCCTATATAAAGGACGCCGGATTAACGGCTGATTGCACCCATCTCTATATTGAGGACTACAAAAACAGAAAGGGAGAAGTCAAAAAAACAGGTATTCTCGTTCAGAGAAGAACAGCCCTTGGAGGCAACATAATGGCCGATATTATGACAAAAGACTCGGTTATGCAAATGGCGACTGTTCGCCCGGGGGTGATTAAAGCATGTTCTCCTCATTTGGACTGGAAGGGGGAGGTGGAGAAATTCTCTCCAAAACTGCTTCCAGACGACACGAAAATCAAAGTTCTTTCCAGAGAGCATTTTACCAATACAGGAGGAATCGAGCAGGCAAAAATCGTTGTAGCCGGAGGAATGGGTTTAAAGAACTCCAATAATTTCACCAATCTGCTGGCCGATCTGTCCGAAGCCGTCAGTAACAGGTTTCAGGAAAAGGTCGAGGTGGGCGCCTCCCGCCGGGCAATTGAGTTTAAACTGGTAAGCACCACATGCCAGCAGGACCGAGGTTGTCAGATAGGTCAGAGCGGCAAGTCCATTCGGCCAAAACTCTATATAGCAATAGGCATTTCAGGCGCGGTCCAACACACGGAAGGAGTTAAAAACTCAGAGATTATTGTAGCAATCAACAATAAAGAGGAAGCGCCGATCTTCCAGTTCGCTGATATCGGTTTAGTCGGAAGAGCTGAAGAGATCATTCCACAGATGGTCAAATGCCTTAATAACGGAATGGGGGGTTAATCATGTTTAACGAAAACAAATACAGAGAAATGGATGTCCTTGTTATAGGCGGCGGGCCGGCAGGTCTTGCAACTGCCATCCATGCCAAAGAGCGTCTGAACGAAGTGGCTCCCGAAGCTTCGGTAGTGGTTGTCGAGAAAGCAGAGGACCTGGGGAGACACAATTTATCGGGTGCGGTATTCAGATCGGAGTGTCTGGACGAATTGCTCCCGGGCTGGAGAGACGAGGCTCAGTCCGAACTTGATGAGTTTGCGGCGACCGGAGGAAAGGGGAAGTTGAGTTTCCCGGCGGAACTTCTCGCCAATAAAATAGAGAAAGAGGATTTATATGTCCTCCCAAGTGAAAAGATGAGAATCAAAGCGCCTGTGCCGCCGGAAATGTCTCATGAAAACGATCACACCGTTTCCATCAGCAAGCTTGTAAAGTGGCTGGGCTCTGTCGCCAAATCAAAGGGTGTAGAGGTATATCCCGGCTTTTCCGTTGAAGGAATCGCTTCCACCGACGGCGCCGTTAAGGGTGTGACCCTGGCCAACAGAAACAGAGACAGAGATGATCTCTTTGAGCCCAAGGAGCTTTTAAGCGCCAAAGTCACGGTATTCGCAGACGGCGCAAGAGGGCCTCTCACCGAGCAGCTGATTAAAAGGTATAACCTCCGAGGAGGGAAGAATCCCCAAATGTACTCCGTTGGAGTAAAAAAGGTCTTTGAAGTCAGTAGTGACAATCCCTTTGGTAGAAATCGGATTGCACACATGATCGGATACCCTCTGCCAATGGGAGTATTTGGAGGCGGATTTATTTACAGCGTCAGTAACAGAATCCATGTCGGTCTCGTTATGGGAGCTGACGCCAAGTACTGCGATCTGGACCCTCAGGTAGAGCTTGAACGGCTTTTAAGCCATGATTGGGTGGCGGGACTGATAAAGGGAGGTCGTGCGATTGCATCGGGGTCAAGGATCATTCCGGAGGGAGGATTTTACTCCTTCCCCGATCAAACCGTAAACGGCGGAATCATTGTCGGCGATGCCGTGGGATTTGTGGATATGAGAAAGATTATGGGATTGCATTACGCCGTTTTATCGGGAATCAGTGCAGGAGAGGCGATTTTCTATTCGACAAAGAGTGGTGACTACAGTAAAAAAACCCTTAAAGACTACTATCTGCCCAATTTGGAGACAAGAAAAGTAATGGAAGATATGAGAAAAGCCCGAAATTATCGTCAGGTCTTCCAAAAATCCTTTGGACCGATGCTGTTCCCCTTGCACAGGATACTTCCAAAAATTAAGGTGTCAGAAGATCACCACTATATAAGCGAGAAAAAAATAAATCATAAAAGGCCGGCCGATGCGACAGATAAGGCGACCCTTGCTCTCCTGTCCGGTACAATGCATCCTGAAGAGCAGGACAGCCATATCAGGATCCTCAATCCTGATATATGCAGAAAATGCGTGGCCAAATACCATGATGCAGATGCAGGTATGGAATCGGTTGTAACTCCCTGCATAAAAGCATGTCCTGCAGAGGTTTATGCATGGAACTCCGATGAGGAGAGGATCGTTATAAGCCCGGGGAATTGTCAGCACTGTCAATTCTGCGCTATAAGATGCCCCTTGGAGGTGCTGGAATGGTCCGTACCTGAAAGCGGCGGTCCTAAACATAAGGAGTGCTGACAGTCGATTCCGCAGGTTGCCGATTTAAAGAATTAATAAAAAAAAACGGCAGTCAGCGATCAGCCTTCAGCTAAAGAAATTCCTGACATTACACTTAAAATAAGCTTCACCTTAGGGGTGAGTTAAAATTAAGCTGTAAGCTGATGTAATTAAAAAGCTGACAGCTGATGGCTGACTGCTAAATGCTTTTTTTTAGATTAATGAGTACCTGTATTATAAATTTTCGGATCTACATAAGAAATGGAGGAAACAATGGAACAGCAAGAAAAAACAGTGGAACAGGAAAGCAATAATAATATTCTCGTCAATCCTATGGAGGCCGCAGCCAAACATAGTATGTTGCTGACTCTTTTAGATCTCACGCCGGCTAATTTTATTTCGCCCATAACCGATGTCGGCCTGTATCGCGACAGAGTATGGTTCGAGACAACGAGTAAATCTTTTTATAGGGATAAAGGTAAAATTAAAATTATCGGCGAAGAGCAGCTTAACGACGGTAATTTCCTTTTTATAATGGAACTGCCCCGTATATTGAGAAAAAAGAACCTTAAAAATTACGAGGAATTGCGCTATCTCTTTAATATTCTCGATATGGATAAATGTCAGTCATGCTATGAGGACAAGGGGTGTGATTTGACAACTTGTCTTATTAAGGAGTATCTAAGCGGCCATTCCTGCTGGCTGACGCCGCAACTTTGTACCAGAAATCCCTCTACAAGGACTTTGTGGGGCAGATGGGTAAGTTGTCTGAAATGCGAATACTATAAAAAGCCCCACCGTCTGTTAAAGTCGGCTATGGATGATTTCGATCGTCAGAAAACACGTTAATGCACTAAAAGGCCCCCTCTTTTTTATTACAGACAGGGGGCCTTTATTTCGATCGTATAGGATTTTCATTTTTTTATTCGGGTTTGCCGGGCCGCCGGCAAAAAATGTAGCCGCGGGCTTCAGCCTGCGCGAACCGTTGGTCGGCCGAACCCGGGCGCAGGCTGAAGCCTGCGGCTACATATATATTTTGCAACCGGCAGTCAATTTTTAAATTGTTGCACAGCCTGACTGTTACCCGCCAAAGTGTCTCTTTAACAGTCCTTCAAATGCCTGACCATGTCGCGCTTCGTCTTTGCACATCTCATGTACCGTATCGTGAATGGCGTCCAGATTCAGTTGTTTCGCCTTTGTGGCAAGGTCTTTCTTTCCCTTACAGGCGCCGTTTTCGGCCTCTACTCTGGCTTTTAGATTCTCCTTTGTATCAGGGACCAACACATCTCCCAGCAATTCGGCGAATTTAGAAGCATGCTCCGCCTCTTCAAAGGCGATTCTCTTATACGCCTCCGCCACCTCGGGGAATCCTTCTCTGTCCGCCTGTCGGCTCATGGCAAGATACATACCGACTTCCGTACACTCCGCCGTAAAATTGGCTTTCAGACCTTCGAGGATTTCATTGTCCACGTCCTTTGCAACACCAATTCTGTGTTCATCGGCCCAAAATAAACCTTCCGAGCTTTTTTCCTCGAACTTCTCGGCCGCAGCTCCGCACTGAGGACATTTGTCAGGCGGCGAATCGCCTTCATGGAGGTAACCGCAAATAGTACAAGAAAATTTTTTCATATTATTTCTCCTTTTTTATAGTAGAATTTCTTCTTGACAATGCAAGAACCGGAGTTAAAACAACTCCCGAAGCGCCCGCCCTGTAACGGATATATAATATCACAAATTAAATTTCTTACTCAAGAAGAATGACAAGACGTCTGTGGAGCACCCATGAGCCAGGTTATCAAAAATTGTGCCTGACCGGTTCGCTGTATAAAACAAAGTGTCGCTGTAGTATTAGCTTACCTGTTGAAAATGTTAAAATATTTGTAACAACTCAGGCATTTAGGTGAAGACTGTAGGCTAAAGCAAAAAACGCCTGTTTTGGTTTGTCGGCTTAAGTTAAAAGTGGATTTTTTGTAGATTCTTTGTTTTTACCTAAAAGCCTTTAGCCTTCAGTCTATCCAAAGGAGGGGGAGTTTTTTATGAAAGACAGTGCTTTCGGGATAATACCTGTTTTATCTGACAATAAAAGGTGTCGTTTTCTTTTAATCCGCCATAACGCAGGACATTGGGCGTTTCCAAAGGGGCATGCCGAAAAGGGAGAGTCCGACGTAGAGGCGGCAGTCAGGGAGTTTGTTGAAGAGACAGGTATAAAGGATTATACAATTTTGGAAAATGTCGGTTTTGAAGAGCACTACTCCTATACTTTTGAGGGGCAGGTTGTCGATAAGAGGGTCAAATACTTTTTAGGGGTTGTCGGCAATCCCGCTGTCACCGTTCAGGAGGAGGAGATAAGCGATTACAGATGGGCCGAGTTTGATGAAGCACTGGAGCTGATAACTTTTAACGAGTGTCGTGAGCTTTTCAGAGATGTTAAAAGATATATCGATGGGTCAGATGATTTTTTTTGTCATTAAGAAACCCGATAGGTTGCACTCCAAAGTTGTAGCCCTAATTTTTCAATATACTCACGATTTTCCAGCTTTTCTCTCCACCTGAGCGGAATATTGCTCAGGCCCCATCGAGCACCGGAGACAGCCCCGGTCATTGCAGCGATAGTATCCGTATCGCCTCCCAAGCTTACTGAGTAGGCAACGGAATCTTCAAAATCCTTTGACACGAAATAGGAATAGATCGAGGTGGGAACCGAATTGACAGCTTCGATACCGTTTCCCAGCTCTTTAATGACTTTT
The DNA here is from genome assembly GCA_029001845.1 of Candidatus Magnetocorallium paracelense. Lineage (GTDB taxonomy): Bacteria > Nitrospirota > Thermodesulfovibrionia > Thermodesulfovibrionales > Magnetobacteriaceae > Magnetocorallium > Magnetocorallium paracelense. The sequence goes on from JAREWP010000079.1 coordinate 75,343, forward strand.
AATCTGTTGTCTCTTTCATGTCGTAATCGTAAGATTGTCTCCAGCTTTTCTTTATAAATATCCATGCCGGTGAATTGCATCAGTTGTTCGATAAAGCTCTCCTCGTCTTTTAGAGCCAGCGAAACGGCGCAGGCCAATAAAGCGGCTCCCTCCCTGGCTTGGTTATTGCTGTGTGTCGGAAGAGACGATGCATAGGCAATATCTCTCAATACCGACATATCGTTAAAGCAAAATAAACCGACAGGAGCGACTCTCATAGCAGCTCCATTTCCAAACGATCCTCCGGGATACAACAACCTGTCAGGCAAATCCCTCCATTGAACCCCCTCTCCGATCATTCTGAAAATTTTCGGAGGACCGCTGCCATATCCCCGCCAGGGTTCTTTTTCATAAATTTCAATGAACCTCCGGATCAAATGTTCCTGGTCGAAACGGCCGCACTCTGTGAGAGATTCAGCAACACCCAGCATCATAGCAGTATCATCGGTATACCTTTCCGTTATTTCCCTTACTTCCATAAAACCGTTGATCCCCTCTATCCCTGCACCGAGAGAATCACCGACAGCCAGCCCTATAAGAGCGCCGGAAAATTTTGTAGGATCAATGGTTTTCATGTCCTGAACCAATGTCATCAACTTAAGGAGTAAAACACCTTCCGCCTTCAGCGGCTAAACTCAAAGGCTCCGCTTCGCTGCGCCTTCTCAAACATGACCCGCTTCCGTCGGAAGGTGCTTTACCCCTTAAGTTAATGGTATTGTGTCCTGAATAAAAAATATGGCCAAAGCACTATGAGTTTTTGTTGCTTTGACTTTTCTTATATAATGGTTAGTATGACATAAATGGGGACGATAAAGGTCCACTCTATACAAATTTACCTGCACTTGTATTTCAGTGCCTGTTCCTGTTACTTTAATAGCATGAATCAACAAATAATAACTAAAAACAGCAATCAGCTATCAGCTGTCAGCTAAGGAAAATCAAAGCGTTACGTTAAAAACAGCGCTCACCTAAAAGTGATATGTAAGCTTTCATGTAAAACGTTGAAAACAGAGAGCTGACCGCTCTGCTGTTTTATAGAGCATGCATTTTCGCATGACCGGTTGTGATACCCTTAAGTATTATGTCAAAGCCAAAAATACTAATTGTCGAGGATTCCAGTATAGTTGCTATGAGTATTCAGCAGAGGCTGGAAAAATTTGACTATACAGTCCCTGCCATTGTCGCTACAGGTGAGGGAGCCCTGGAAAAAGCACCGGAGATCAATCCGGACGTTATTCTGATGGATATAAAGTTAAAAGGCGACATAGACGGCATTGAAACTGCTCGTCGTATTCGTAAGAGAATCGATATCCCCATCGTATATCTCACTGCCTATTCAGGAGAAGAGGTATTACAGCGAGCAAAACTGACAATGCCTTACGGTTATTTAATAAAACCTTTTACAGACAGAGATTTGCATATTGTTATCGAAATGGCGCTTTACAGACATAATTCTGAAAAGGACAGATCCAAACTTCAGGAGCAATTAATACAGTCTGAAAAGATGGCTTCTCTGGGCAGATTTATGGCAGCCCTTACTCACGAATTAAATACTCCCATAGGAATAGGAGTGACAGCTGCTTCGACTTTCGAGAGACTGACAAAAAAGACGGTTTCTTCTTTTGAGGACAATAGTTTGACAAAATCTGCCTTGGAAAAATATTTTTCCAATATAAAAGAGACAAGTTCCATTCTTTTACAAAACTTAAATCACGCCTCCGATCTGATCAGGAGTTTTAAAACCGTATCTGTAGATCAGGCGAATGTAGAAAAAAGAAAATTCAAGGTGAAAACCTATCTTGAAGATATTTTATTAACACTGAAGCCAAAATTAAAGAAAACGGCGCACCACGTTGAGATTAATTGTTCCGAACAGATCGACTTCGAGGGATATGCCGGGGCTTTTTCACAGGTCATCACAAATCTTTTAATGAATTCACTGATTCATGGTTACGAACGTTCAGATAAGGGAAACATTCGAATCGACGTTTCAGTGTCTGAAAATAAACTCATTATGAAATACAGTGACAACGGCAAAGGAATTCCGGCAGAAAATCTGAAATTGATTTTTGAACCCTTTTTTACGACCAAAAAGGAAAAAGGCGGCACCGGGCTTGGACTGAATGTTGTGTACAATATAATCCATGAAACCTTTAAAGGCGAAATCTTATGTGAGAGCACAGTAGGAGAGGGGACGACTTTTATTATTACCATACCTTTGGAAATATGAAAAAGCATTTAGCTGACAGCTGATAGCTGACTGCTAAATGCTTCTTTAGATAGTTTCCACATATTTAATTTCCACTCGACTTAAATAATCCCTAAGTCCTTTGGTGCGGTCAATAATATTTTCCAGATTCTTTTCAATGGCGGACTGTTCTATGTCCTCCCCTGCCCGGCTGATATATTCAAAACCATATCCCAGCCCCGATCCTTTAAGGGAGTGCCCGATAAGCCGCGCTTCTTCGAAGTTTGATTCTTTAATTGCTTTATCAAGCTTCTCCAGGTACTTGTCCATGGCTTTGAGAAACTCGGGCACAATATCTTCCAGGTCTTTGTCCACCTCAACGACTATTCTGTTGTGATCACTCTCTTTATTGGTTCGAATGTCCTTTTCAACCAGAAAGGCTGTAATTGCAGCAAGTAATTCTCTTTTTCTCGTGGGCTTTGTAATAAAATCGTTGGCCCCGAGTTCAAAGGCTTTCTTTTTATGCTCTTCCATGGCATGGGCCGTGAGAATGACCAGGGGAGTCTCTTCATGGGCATTATCTTTTTCCCACTCTCTGATTTGCCTGGTGGCCTCCCAGCCGTCCATAACAGGCATCTCAACATCCATTAGGATGAGGTTGTAATCTTGCGCCCTGAATTTTTCCACCCCCTCCTTTCCGTTTTTCGCCACATCCAATCTGCAACCGGAATCTTTCAGAAACATTTTGGCCAGGTTGATATTCTCTTCATTATCTTCAACGAGTAATATACATTTGGAAGAGAGGTTCCCGGCATCGACGTGCATATTTCTGCTTTCATCATCGAGTTTACATTCATAACTCAGCTCAAAAAGCATGGTGAAATGAAAGGTGCTGCCCTTTCCCATAATACTATCCGCCCAAATACTCCCATCCATCATCTCAACATACTCTTTCGTAATGGAAAGACCCAGCCCGGTACCGCCGAATTCTCTGGTTGTCGATGAGTCCGCCTGTGAAAAAGGAGAAAAAATACCGTCCAGTTTGCTTTGAGGTATGCCTATTCCCGTATCTGCAATGGAAAACCTCAACACAGCGAAGTTATCCTTCTTTTCTTCGACCTTAACGATGCATTTGACTCCCCCCTTTTCAGTAAACTTAATGGCGTTACTCAGGAGGTTGATCAATACCTGGTGCAGCTTTGTGGGATCTCCGATCACGATTTGCGGGATATCCGCTGAGGCTTCGAGTTTTAATTCGACCCCCTTCCTGTCCGCCGGCGTTCTCATGATATTGATTACTTTATCGATAAGCCTTTGCAGGTCGAAACAAATTTTTTCCATCACTATTTTCCCTGCTTCGGCCTTTGAAAAATCGAGGATATCGTTTATGATTTTTACCAAATTCTCTCCTGCGCCGATGATTACATCGATGTGTTCCTTCACTTCATCGGAGATTTCCATATGACTGATCAGGTCGGCCCTGCCAAGTATGGAATTCATGGGAGTCCTTATCTCATGACTCATACTGGCAAGGAAATTGGCCTTGGCGGAAGCCGCGGCCTGTGCATCCTCCATTGCTTCGGTTTGCGCGGAAAGATCCGTCATAAATCCGATAAACACTCTCCGTCCGTCAATATCCTTCTCTATAACGGAGAGGTATGAGGGAAGCAGATTTCCTTCTCCGTCTCTGGCCTCAACGACACGGCCTTCATTGAGCACCATTCCCAGTCTCTCATGTTTAAGATATTCCGCCAAATAAGAATCGTGTTGCTCCCTGTCTTCTTCGTTCCTCATAATAGTTTTTACGTTTTTTCCTATCAGCGAGCCGGGAGAATATTTCAACAGCCTGTGAGCCCAGCGGTTGGCGTACAAAATTTTTCCCACATGGTCGTCGAATCCGGCGATTGCAATAATAATACTGTGAAGGTTATAAAAATCCCATAAGTATTTGTTCACCTTCTTTATCATCTCCTGAAATGTTATTGGTTTCGTATTTTGTATCATCCTTTTTTATTCCCCCTCTATGATTTTCGGAATAAACGTCCATAACCCTGCGCGTTGTCACAAAGCATGAAATTTATAGTGATAGAAGAACATGGCATGTTTTAATCAAGTCAGTTACATTAAGCTGCCTTTGGCAGCAATTTTTCTTTTGCTCCCTCTCCCCCTTTAAAGGGGGAGAGGGTTGGGGTGAGGGGGTGCGATACAATACTCGATACGATTACGCCTCTCCACCGTCACCCCTCACCTTAATCCTCTTCCCTCAAGGGGAGAGGAGACTTTCTTTAAATTCCTTAGCATAGAATTAAATCATTTCAGGTCTATTTACAGAGCAAATCAGATAAGCTGTCCCGTTACAAAAATGAGCTGAACTTTTTCTCAGGATGTTGTTTTACATAAATCCGAATCTAACGGCAGTTTTATTACAAACATCGTTCCATTCCCCTCTTCGCTCTGTACTGACAATTCTCCTTTATGTTCCTTTACGATTCCATAGGTTATGGAAAGACCCAGTCCCGTGCCTTTCCCGACCGGTTTGGTCGTAAAAAAGGGTTCGAATATCCTGGCCTGTATATCCTTTGCTATCCCCTTGCCGGTATCTTTAATGCTTATTTTGAGCATCCTGTCTTCTGTCTCGGTTTTGATTGTAATTTCTCCATAACCTTCGATTGCCTGACAGGCGTTTAACAAAATGTTCATCAATACCTGGTTAATTTTTCCTCCATAGCAACAGAGCAACGGCAGGTTACTATAATCTTTAATGATCTCTATTCTGTCCTTGTACTCATGTATCAGTAATCCCAAAGTCGTATCGATTGTTTTATTAATATCTATTTCATTGATTTTGGCTGTATCTACTCTTGAAAAGGTTTTTAGATCGTGAATGATATCCTTCATTCTGTACGCACCTTCTATCGAACTCTCAATAATTTTTTTCAACCTTGTCTTAACATAGTCATAGTTAATACTCTCTTTTTCTTTGTCTATCTCAGACTTGACAATTTCAGGAAGATCGAAAGAATCGTATTTTTCTATTAATCCCAAAATCCTTTGCATAAATTTTTGCTGGCTTCTGAGATTGGAATGAACAAACCCAAGAGGATTGTTTAACTCGTGAGCAATCCCTGCGGCCAACTGACCGATGGAAACCATCTTTTCGGACTGAATTAACTGTTCCTGGCTGTTTATGAGATACTGATAAAGTTTGGACAGCTCCGAGGTCCGTTCTTTTACTTCCTCTTCCAGGTCTCTATTGTATCTCTTTAGCTTTTCCTCCATCTCTTTACGTATGGTTATATCCTCACAACTTGTAACCAGGGCGATGGGACGGCCCTCATCGCTTGTGACGACGTCTGTCATCAAATGTACCGGAAAGACAGCGCCATCCTTTCTGATGTTCACGCTTTCACGCTTCCAACTACTGAGCTTAACAATACTATCGGAAGCCATGCGAACACGATTGCCCTGAGGCACAAATATGCCGATATCCTTTCCAATGAGTTCGTCCGTTGTATAACCGTGCATCTTTGCTTCGGCGTTATTTGTGTACTTTATCGTACCTGCCATATCGGATATGGTAAAACCGACCTGAGTCGTTTCAAAGGCTTTATTTAATATACGCAATTTTTTCTCAGAGCGTTTTCTTTCGGTTATATCTCTTATAATTCCAACAGTATGCCACTCGCCATCGACCATTAATGCAGACAGAGAAAACTCCACAGGAAAATTATCACCGCCCTTTCTGATCGCCGTCAGCTCTGTTGTTGCATCAATGCATTTTCCCTTTCCGGTTTGTGTAAATGTTTTAAACCCTGCCTCATAGTCTTTATAATATTCATTGGGAACAATGAATGAATGGAGTTCTTTCCCTACTGCCTCATGCTTTTCATACCCCAATATTCGTGCGGCTGCAGGATTCCAGAATATAATATTCCCTTTGCCATTAATCATGATAATACCGTCCATCACGGTATCTGTGATAACCTGGGCTCTCATTTTGATATCGTATAATTCCTTTTCCACGATCTTATAATCACTGATATCCTTTGCCAGACATAAAATCCCCTGGGCCTTTCCACTGCTATCGTGTATGAGAGATCCTGAAAAAAGAACAGGGATTTCCTTTCCTTCCATGGATAGTAACGTCATTTCACTGTAATTCAGAAGCAACTGTTGAACTAAATCGTCAAATGCAGTGGTTTTGGAAAAATCATGAATTGCAGCAAAGATCATAGTTAAATGCGCACCTGTCAACTCCGATTCTTTATAACCCAATAATGCGCAAAGAGAACGATTGACTCCTGTAATGAACCCTTGTGGCGACAGGATGAATAAAGAATCGGTCATCGATTGGATAATATTATCAAGATAATTTTTTGAAACAGTCGTCTCCTTTAAAGCCCTGGTCATTTTGTTAAAGGAATCCGTCAGTTGACCGATTTCGTCATTCATCGGAATCTCTATCTCTCTGTCCATCTGTCCGCGTCCGACTTCCTCCATGCCCTCTTTAAGCACCCGAATGGGCCTCAAAAAAAACAAAAGGCTGTACACAAGGATTAAAACAACAATAATTACAATAAAAAAGGTAACCAGTATCAGAATATTTCTTGTTTGAATAACAGGAGCAAAGATTTCATCGCTATCCTGTTCAAAAATCAATATCCAGCCGAGTCCTTTGAATTCTCCAAAGCCATGGGAGTGTGCATGGGTAGTCAGTAGTTCCTTTTGTTGTTGATTTATTGTAAAAAAAACCTCATCCAGAGCTGTGTCTTCTTCAAGATATCGGGTCAACTCATTCCTAACGGTATCGAGGATTTTAAAATCCTTTGTGGAGTAGATAATTCTTCTGTCATCTGTCAGCAAAGTCAATTGACGGGTGCGATTATCTGCGGTTTTATGTTTTGCTCTGAATGCCTGCAGGATTTTAATAACTTCCTCAATGTTTATAACCGCTTTTATAACACCTGCAAAATCGCCTTTTTCATCAATAATTTTTACTGCAATATCTATGGCGTAAATGTCCGCACTTTTATCGTAATCGACATTCTCGATATACAGCCCTTTCTCTTTCGCCATTTGCCACCATTTTTCGTCTCCCTGATAATAATCGGTGGTTTTTCCTGTCTGGGCCACATTGGCGCCATATTTGTTGGTAACAAAAATTTCGCCAAAGAGCAGATATCCATATTTTGTTGTATAATAATCTTTCAATTCTATTTCTTTCCGTAACTTTGTCGATAACTCATTGTATAGAATTTCACGCATAAATGGCGTAATCTCTTCTTTTGGAGCAAGGACCCACAACTTATCTTGTTCGTTAATAAAACGATTTATATGATCCAATCCGTCAAACTTTACGTTCGATTCAATAAGAGTTTTTTCATATGTCAACTGTTTTGAGTAAACCTGAATTTGCTCGATCCTGCGATACATGCTCCTGTCTACTCTGTTCATTAATTCCTGCACCAGTATCAGTGAATTGGAACCGATTGAATGTTTAAGTAAATTGTGGCCAATTATTGAGGAAAAGTATTGGGCTGAAATAACGATTAGAATAAGGACAGCAAAGCCTGCATACACTTTGTGCGCAAGCGATAAATTGAGGAATCTTTTTTTCATTGTCATCAGATATTATGACGAAAGTATGTTAGTTGGTTCAAGTCCCCATTGAAGCTTATAATATAAGTTTGTCCTGAAAATTGATCTAATAAGGTTTAAATTAAATAACCACGAAGGGCACGAAGAAAAAAGAATTTTTTTAAAAACTTCGTGCCCTTCGTGATCTTCGTGGTTTAAAAAGTGTTCTTTGTCCATAATTTTCATGCTTTGCGTTGACTCGGAGGGACATGGGCGTATACTCGGGAAATTTTTAAATTACCTTTATTGTTGTATAGCCAAGAAGCAGGAATTTTATTAAAACGTAACTACTTAGGTGTATAGACTGAAGGCTGAAGACTATTAGGTAAAATATACGTTACCAATAAAACTTAAAGCTTTTTTATTGGCTAATGTACTCAAGTCATTTGATTTTTTGCTTCATCCTTCAGCCTAATTACCTGAGTAGTTACTTAAAAACATAAAGCTTTCGCCAGATATTATTTGTGCAGTTCGATTGTGAATAGCGCTCCGTTTTTAATGTTTTCTGCATACAAAGCGCCACCCATGTTATTTTCGATGATTAACTTTGACATGTAGAGTCCTATTCCCGTTCCTTTACCTACCTCCTTCGTTGTAAAGTAAGGTTCGAATATTTTATCGAAAATATCGCTTTTTATGCCCCCCCCGTTATCTTTAATATGTATTGCAATCTTGTCATTTTTTTGTTTATACAATATATCAATCGAAATCTCTCCTCTATATCCTTTTTCAACCGAAGCCTTGGCTTTTTTCCCGATAAGAGCATCTTTTGAATTTTCCAATACATTCAGCAATACCTGTTTAAACTCGTTCGGATACCCGTGAGCCGTTATTTCACTTTCTTCGCAGTTTTTAAATCTGCATCCGCTCTTTGATGCAAAACACTTACATTCAACGGTCACATCGATTCCGTGATTTTTTAGCTGGCCCGATAGGAGCGATAAGACCTCCCTTACGGCAAGTACAACATCGAATGGTCTCGCCTCTTTGTCGGGCTTAAAAAAATTTCTGAAATCGTCAATCGTTTTTGACATAAATTTTATCTGGCCCATGCAATCCTGTACGGCTTCTTTAATGTAATCCCTGTCCAGATCGCCATAGTCAAAAGCATCTTCAATATTTTGAACCAAAAGGGCCACAGCCGTAAGCGGTTGGCGCCACTGATGGGCTATGGCGCCTATCATCTCTCCCATTGCAGCCAGCTTGGTCTGCTGTATCAACAGTTTCTCCTGTTCCATTTGTTTTTCTATTCCGATGCGAACCTGCTCCTCAAGGGAATTGTTCAGTATATAAAGATCCTCCTCTGCCCTCTTACGCTCCAGAACTTCTTTCTTAAGCTGTTCATTGGCCGATTTTAGTTCCTCTGTACGTTCCTCTACAAGCTCGTCAAGATGTTTCTTTAACGATTCGAGAGTAATGATGTCTCTAAAAGCCCTGAGCGAAGAAGCTACTGTTGTAATTAGTTTTTCCGATGTAAGTTCGTCTTTTTCTTTATAATCGTTGATATCGTACTTAAAAATGATTTCTTCTCTGGGCGCCTGGCCAGGTTGACCGGTTCGAAGGACAATCCTTACGTTTTTGTTATTCATTTCATCGCGAATATATTTAACCAGATCCAGACCGGAACTGTTTTTTTCCATTACCACATCTAAAAGCACAAGGGCTGTATCGGGATTCTTCTTTATCTCAAGTTTTGCCTCATTTGTAGAGTATGCGCTGATAAGTCGGACTTTTTGACTTTCAAAGGAGAAATTACTTAAAACGATTTTAGTTATTCGATGGACCGCTTCTTCGTCATCAACAACAATTACTTTCCACATTGTGCCGACCTCTGTAATGTTATATTCCGTTGTTCAGGTGTATATAGTGCCAAATGGCATTAACTCTTGTGTAGTAATCATGCTAAAATAAAGCGATCTTTTAAGTCAATCGTTAATAGTATTTTAGGTATATAGACTGAAGGCTGAAGACTATCAGGTAAAACATGGGTTATTGATAAAACTTCAGGTTTTTTATTGGCTGACACTCTCATGTCATTTGATCTTTTGTTTCAGTTTTCAGCCTGAGTACCTTAGTAGTTACGACAAGATTTACTATAAATGACAGGAGGGGTATTTGAATGATAAGTCAAAAAGCAGCAGATAAAGAGAAGAGGGGTAGAAAAATCACAATAACATACAGTGATGAAGAGTATGAAAAGATAAAACGAAATGCCGAAAAGCTCGGCTTGGATGTAGACTCATATTTGAGGACCATGTCATTGAATCCGGAGCATTATAAAGAAAAAATTCCAAAAGTCGACAAAAGACGGCCCCCTGCCGATATTACTCCAAAGGCTGAGGGAGTTGAGTTATTGAGGAATCTAAAGCTTCTGGCAAATTTAAAGGATGGGGAGCTTCAGGCTGTTTCAAGGAGAATAAATATCAGGAGATACGAAAAAGACGATACCGTATTGGTGCAGAATATGCCGAACAACCATATCTTCATGATACTTAGCGGAAAGCTGAAAGCGTCGCAAACAACCCATGACGGCAAAGAGATCATTCTGTCCACTTACCAGGCCGGCGAATACCTGGGAGAGATGTCTGTCATAGAGGATAAACCGGCGTCCGCCACTGTTACGGCAATGGAAAAATCCTCTGTTGCACTCTTGTCTAAAGAGACCTTTTATAATTTACTGCCTGAGCAAAAGGGAGTTATTTTAGGTCTTTTGGAAGTATTATGTTCGAGAATTCGGACTTCGAACGAAAAAATAGAGATGTTAAGTTATACAAATGCCTCTCAGAGAATAAAAATGCTCTTTCTGACGCTTGTGGAAAAATACGGGACAAAAAAGGATAACTTTATTGAGTTGGAGATAAGGCTCACCCATCAGGATATAGCCGACATGACCGGCCTGATAAGGGAGACAGTAACAAGAATCATCAATCAAATGATTAAAAGCGGTGACGTAAGCGTCTCGGAAAAAAGATTTATCTCTTTTGCACCTGATTTTGTAAAACAGGATTTCTGCCAGTAGCAGGACAGCACCATTAACTTAAGGGGTAAAGTGCCTTCCGACAGAAGCGGGTCATGCCTGAGAAGGCGGAGAGAAGCGGAGCCTTCGAGTTTAGCCGATGAAAGCGGAAGATGCTTTGCTCCTTAAGTTAATGACATTGAGTAGCAGGGGCAAAAGATTTTTAGCCCCTGCGTTTTATATCAAAAGGCTTTTATGATTCGATCCAGCCCCTGGTATGTAATCTCTCTGCTCATTCGGTTATTCAAATGTTCATGACCGGGACTCCCCTCTGAAGAACATTCATGGTGTTTTATAAAATGTAAAGCTTCCCTGAGCGAAGCTTCTTCGAAGCTCCCGACTTCTTTACTGACATCGTCATCTGCAAAACATACAGGCTCTATTCCTTCTGTATAATCGCCTTCATTTCGAGCATTTTCCAAATAGACGGTAATGGGAAGCAATAACTTATCTCCCACATGAAAAGTATTGAAACCAAAAGGTTTCCCGCATGTCGTCGAGCCTATTAATATAACATCGATATAGGGAAGTAAACCGTAAATCAGGGCCTCGCCGGCGGAGCATGAGGACTCGGAAATGATAAAAAAAACTCTCTCTAAACTGAGAGAGGCTTCCATCTCTTCTATATAATAAGATGCATACTCCTCTGATCGGTTATTGATGGCGCGTATAAAGAGTTCTTCCCTTCCGGTTTTTCCGACAATAAGACTTGCAACCGTTTCAGCAGATAATAAATAACCGCCTGTATTGTATCTCAAATCGATAATCAGCTCATCGATTTTTTCGCTTTTAAATGAAGAAAACATACTACCGATCTCTTCTAAGGAGAGATCCAGAAAAGTGTGGTAGTATAAATATCCGATTTTCTGTCCATGGAAATGAAAAATATGCTTTTGATTGTTACTTGTTAAATCTATCCATGTTTTACTCATCGTTACCTCTGACATACTGCCACTGCTGTCTTCATAAGTAAGAGTATAAGTTGAATCATCAACTCCGCTGTCCCATATCTTATCCTCTTCTCCTTCTTTCCACTGTTTGTAACTGTTGATTTCAGAAAAAATCGTATCGTTTATTTTAACAAGCCTGTCTCCTCTTTTCATGCCTTTTATTTCTGCAGGAGATCCTTTATATACAAAAGCAATGCGAAATTCTCCATTACTATCTCTCTTTACTTTAAATCCGGTTCCATAATATCTTTTATTACCTGCCATTTCCTTGAAATCGCTTTCCTTTACGACAAGGCTCCACTTATCGGATTTTTTATATATTATTGAGTCAAAAAGTTCTTCCAAAGAGCGGTATTGTGACGGTGAAATTTCCGGCAGCCTGCGGCTCCAGAGGTATTCCTCCTTCATAATCCTGTAAGCCTCCGCTATATGTTGTTGATCCTCGCCCTTTTCTATTTGATATTGAAAAAGGGATTCTTTGCCGGCAGTGCATGCATAAAGAGAGAGCAAAACAATGGCGATGAGCAGTAATATGTTTAAATATCGGAAATATTTCAAGGCGATAGATGTTGTCAATTTCGATTACCTGTTTGCTAATGTCTTTGAGGGATCTCAATAATATTTGTTTTATATTTCTGAAATACAATTTTCGTAAGGACAGGGGTAAACAGGTTGTTTACAAAGATCGTTGTGATCAGTATGGAGAACATAACCTGAGATATGTATCCCCCGTCAAAGGCAATGGATATGATAACGAATGCAATTTCGGCCCGCCCGTTCATACCGGTTCCTATTACAGCGGCCTCTCCCTTGCTAAAGCCTTTCATCATAGCGCCAATACCGGAACCAACTATTTTTGAAGCGCTTGAAACCAGTACCAGCAAAATAAAAAACATAATATACTTTGTGTCCTGAAAAAAGTCTAATTTGACATTAAAACCCAGGGAAACAAAAAAGACAGGTCCCAAAAAAGAAAAGGCCGTTCCGAAGACCCGATCCTCTACTTTAGAGAAAATCTTTTTTGAAGAATTTTTCTCCTGAAAAAAGAGTCCTGCAAAAAAAGCTCCGAATATAAAAGAGAGTCCCATCTCTTCGGCAAACACTCCAAAGGCCAGCGCCACGATTATTAAAAAGGTAAAGGCCTTTCGATTTTCCGTGTTAAAGATGTTGTTAAAATATGGATAGATTTTTAGTCCTATAAAGGCCGATACACTGAAAAAAACAATCAGCTTCAGCCCGATATTGACAAATATTCCGCTACTTACGGTACCGCTGTTTGCGATGCCAATGACTATGGAGAGGAGTATTAGCGTAATAATATCGTCTATTACAGCAGCGGACAAGACAATCCTCATAAGCGGTGTTTCCGAGATTTTAAGATCTCGGAATACCTTAATTGTGATAACGACAGCGGTTACGCTCATCGCAGCGCCTGTAAAGAGCGCCGTAATCAGGTCGATACCGAAAAGCAGGGATAAGGATATGCAGCATATAAAGGGAAGGAGCGCCCCGCCGATGGCGATAAAAATCGATTTTTTAAAGGCCTGAAAAAATTCGAAGGGATTGGTTTTAATGCCGGCATGGAGCAACAGAAAAAAAATCCCGATATGGGCCAGAAGACTAATATAGGCGTCAGGCGTGAATATGTGTAATACAGCGGGGCCTAAAACGATACCTGCCGTGAGTTCGCCCAAAATGGTAGGAATACCAAAATACCGTAAGGTAAGGGTTGTAACCCAGACAACCAATAGTAAAATCAGAAGGTGTTGAAAAATATCCCTGTCCATAAATCATTATATATAAATTCCAAATATTCCTTCAAATCTCCTCTCCCTTTGAGAGGAGAGAGAGGTGAGGGGTGACAGTGGAGAAGCGTTACCGTATCGAGTACCATACCGTACCCCCTCACCCCAACCCTCTCCCCCTTCAAAGGGGGAGAGGGAGTAAAAAATGTAGCCGAAGACGTTAGCTTGATCACAGAATTTCAAAAAATAACGACCCCCAGGACAGGCGTCTCGCCTGTCCTATATACCGAAATTTCTCTATGGCAGTTCTAAACAGGAAAATCCGTCAGAATGACGTTAACTTAAGAAAAAGATAAGTCATTCGCCATTGATCTTTAATAAACGCAGCATAGACACATTATCAACTTACTACAGTTAATTCCGTCGATTGAGAGAGTGATTTTTCCGAATTGACGACTGAGCCGGTAGTCGCATCGGTTGTGCAGGCTGCAATCGAGTCTAACAGTATTTCCGATTGTGATGAAAGCTCTTTGGATGTTGCAGCCATCTCTTCTGACGCCGAAGCAGTCTGTTGAATTACCTGATCGAGCTGCTGAATGGATTTGTTGATTTGCTCGACACCGGCGTTTTGTTCACTTGTTGCTGCACTGATTTCCTGCACTAACTCTGCTGTTTTTTGAATATCGGGAACAAGTTTTTTTAGCATCTCTCCCGCCTTTTCCGCAACCGTAACGCTCGATGCCGAAAGTTCGCTTATCTCTCCGGCGGCGGTCTGGCTGCGTTCCGCCAGTTTTCTTACTTCAGAGGCAACGACTGCGAACCCCTTGCCGTGCTCACCGGCGCGCGCCGCCTCGATCGCCGCATTTAAGGCCAGCAGGTTCGTCTGTCGAGCGATCTCTTCTATTATGGATATCTTTCCTGCTATCTCCTTCATCGCTGCAACGGCTTCTGTCACAGCGTCGCCGCCTTCTCGAGCGTCCGACGACGCCTGCACGGCAATCGTCTCCGTCTGCTTTGCATTATCAGCGTTTTGTTTGATATTGGAACTCATCTCCTCCATGGACGATGAAGCCTCTTCGGCAGCGGCGGCCTGTTGGCTTGCCCCGTCGGATAATTGTTGTGAAGTGGAGCTTAGCTGACTGCTGCCGGCCGAAACATGCTCGGCAGTGATTCTTGCGTTATTCATAAAGTTACAAAGATTATCTATCATGATATTCATAGAGGTAAGCAGGCTGCCGATCTCGTCTTTCCCGTAAACCTTCAGCTTTTGAGTTAAATCGCCGTCAGCTATCAAGTCAGCCACTTTCTCCGCCTCTATTAAGGGGCGAGTAATTCCTATCACAATTACCTGCATAAGAGTAATAATAATCGCGCCTGTCAACACAATGGCAATGATCATTATCGTTGTGACACGATTTTTACTCTCTTTTTGAAAAACCTCATTTCTTTCTACAAGCTGTCCTGCCTTTTCTTCGACCTCTTCTATAAAGGGTTCTACTGCATGAACCGCTTCTCTAAACACGTTGATCTCATTACCCACCTTTTTCGTTCCTTCCGCCATGGCGAGAAAGCTCTTGTGGTAATCCTCCATCTTTGTCGCGATGAACTTCTGCACGTCCTCAGGTAAGGACGATGCCTTCATAATATCGAAAAACTCCGTTTTCCTCTTTCCTATTCGCCCGATATACTTCTCGGCCTTTCTCATCATAAAATCTTTTTCATGACGTCTCATCATCAGCATTTTAATGGTCAGGTCCTTTTCACCATATTTCTTTAATTCTGACTCTACTTCATGAACAGCTTTTCTCAGATGACCTAAAAGCCCTGCCTTCTCATTGAGACCCAACTCTGTTTTTAAAAGAGCCACATTTTTAAAACTTTCATGATATGCCTTTATCAGTCCCTTTAGTTCCCCGATGTGAGAACGTAGTTCATTGTCTTTGATCAGCTCGTTTAATCTGTCGGCATATTTATAGACCTCATCCATTTTTTTCTGATGTTTCTCCAGATATTTCTCATCGTTTCGTAAAAGGAAGTCCTTCTCGCTTCTCCTTGCCTCAAGGAGATAAATACTTACATGATCAACAGATTCGACTATCTCCGCTATTCGCAGATCTTCGGCATGAGTCTGATTTTGTATTTGCAGACTGTGTCTGTAAACAAGGCCGATAACTAAAAAGCCCGCGATTAATATAAACGATAAAAAAAACATCTTATAACGTATTTTTAAATTATTTAAGAAATTCATTATACTCTCCTATTATTAAAGATTGTGGAATTTTTTATGTCAGGCTGACCAACTGTGTTTAATGTAGCCTGCGCCAGGGTGCTTACATATTACCTTTTTGGCGGAGCGCGATTGTCGATTAATCGAGCGCCCAAAAGGGAAGAGATGTTTATTCTTTTATGAATGGGTTTTAAAAAGATAAAAGGAGATAATGCAAGAGATATCAGTGTCTGGAAATGGTGAGTCGAGTCAAAGTGCAAAACGAATTGGCTCGACACTATAGAAAAAGTGCACTTTGGATGATTCTGATCATCATATTGATGATGGTAGTCAAGCAGAGTAAAAACAGCGATATAGAGTACGATTATCTTAATAAATATAAAAAGCCTTTTTTTAACTCTCATTTTTTCGCGCCTTTGAAGAACTACTCTATAGATGCACTGAGATTGAGACCTTTCTCTATTCGTGCAATAAAGAACTCTATAGTGTTTTATTGGAAAGAAGAAACAACACTGATTGACAGTAATAAATTGGCAGTTGTTCGCTGTGATCTGAAGTCAGAGTTCTTACCATGAAAAATTAGGCAAATCTCTTTAAAGGGACGACATATTCCCCGAACTCAGTGAAGAGTTACCTAAATTGTTTGTTTCTTCCGCGCCTGTGTGAATACCTATTTTAAATTTTTTTAAGTATATAAGTAAATCTAAAAAAGATGTAACAGTTCATGGGGGGCAGGGATCAGAGGTCAGTTACTGTTATAACTTCTTCATCCATTGTCTGACAGGCTGTTATTACTCATAAATACGGTTTTTTTATTGGAGAAAGGCTCCGTCATATAAAGCCGGCCTCCGATCTCCAACCCCTGTGAACTATTACGAAAAGACTTTACCAGGAGCAAACGTCCATAAACCTCCGCATCACCACAAGGCATGAAAATTATTAAACAATATTGGTAGGGGCGGACAGGCAGGTCCGACTTTACATTTTTTGTAGTAGTCTATTTTCGGAGCATTGGAATTCCTTAGTTGATTAAGTTAAAATAGCCGTAACTGTTCACTGTGATCTGAGGTCAGTTGAAGATAAAAGGTGCTTTTTTTTTCCGAATTTCATGAGCATCATTAGCATTACCACCCTTTTCGGAGTTTTTACTGTAAAAATAAGACAAATCTCTTTAAGCAGACCTCCGATCCCTGAACTCTGTGTACAGTTACAAATAGCCCTAAAAAGATAGTCATGGATAAAAAGCAGACCATACTTATAGTTGACGATACTCCCGAAAACATTGATGTGCTTAAAGGTTTGATCAAAAGGGAGTATAAAGTCAGAGTGGCTTTAAACGGAGAAGATGCTTTGAAGCTGGTTCGCTCCGATAATCCGCCGGACCTTATACTTCTGGATATAATGATGCCCGGCATGGACGGATATGAGGTTTGCAGAAGATTAAAGAATAATAATTCCACAAAGGAAATTCCGGTTATTTTTATTACAGCCAAGGGCGATTACAAAGACGAAAAAATGGGGCTTGAGATAGGAGCGGTCGATTATATTACAAAACCATTTAACCCGGCGATCGTCGTAGCCAGAGTGAAAACCCACCTCTCCCTTGCTGATGCATTGAAGAAGCTGGCTGAACAAAACGAAAATTTGTCGGAGAAAGTAGAAATCGAAACAAAAAAAAGACAACAGAAAGAGCAGCTTTTAATTCAACAGTCAAAAATGGCGGCAATGGGAGAGATGATAGGGCTCATCGCGCATCAGTGGAGACAACCGCTGAATGCGATCAACATTATTGTCCAGGAGATACTTGACGCCTATGAATATGGGGAGATGAACGAAACCCTTTTAAAAGAATCGATAAGCGATACTTTAAAGCAAACGGCCTTTATGTCGGATACGATTGAGGATTTCAGAAATTTCCTGAAGCCCAGCAAAGAGAAAATGGAGTTTAGTATTTATTCCGCCATCGTCGATACAGTCAGGTTGCTGGAAAAACAGGTGGCCAAAACGGGCATTGAAATAGTTATGGAATGTATTGTCGGAGCTACAACCAAGCTTACGCACTTGCCGGTGGCGAATAAGTCTGACTCTTGCTGTCTCTGCGGTTTGGACCATAAAATATCCGGCTATCCCAATGAGTTTAAGCAGGTGATTTTAAATCTCCTGACTAATTCAAGAGATGCTATTATTAAAAGAAAAGAGTCCGGAGGATTCAGGGAGGATGAGGAAGGGCGGATAGCTATAAAACTGGGAACTTCAAATGAGGGATATGTAATCAGAATAAGAGATAACGGCGGAGGAATATCGGAAGAGATTGAGGATAAGATATTCGAACCCTACTTTTCCACAAAGGGAGATGAAGGTACGGGAATAGGGTTGCATATGTCCAGAACCATCATTGAAGGTAACATGTCAGGCAGGCTTTTTACTGAAAAGATTGAAAATGGTGTGGAGTTTGTAATAGAGTTGAGTCCTTCCTGATATTATAGTAAAAAGTTTTGTCCTTAATCTTTCCAAAAATCAAGGAGCTTTATGAGTATTTTAAAAGAGAAACAGACAATATTAATTGTCGATGACACGCCTGAAAACATCGATGTATTGAAAGGATTGTTAAAAACGGATTACAAGGTAAAAGTATCCCGTGACGGGGAAAACGCTCTCGATATATGCAGATCGAAAAATCCTCCAGATATAATACTTCTCGATGTTATGATGCCCGGTCTTGACGGTTATGAAGTATGTAAAATTCTCAAGCTGGACGAATCTACTCAGAAAATACCGGTTATATTTTTAACTGCCCTGTCCGACGAGACCAATGAATCCACCGGTTTGAACCTTGGCGCAGTCGATTATATAATAAAGCCTTTTAATCCTGATCTTGTTAAGGCCAGGGTTCGTAACCAGCTGGACCTTAAGTTGTACAGAGACAAGCTGGAGGATCTTGTTGAAGAGAGGACAAAGGAGCTTGCCTTAACTCAGGAAGCGACAATAGAAAGTATGGGAACCTTGGCTGAATACAGAGATCCCGAAACAGGGGGGCACATTAACAGAACACAGCACTATGTCAGAGTCGTTGCTTCGCATTTGCAGAATAATCCTAAATACAGAGATATCCTGACAAAGGAGTATATAGACCTTTTATTCAAGTCTGCTCCCCTCCATGATATCGGTAAAGTCGGAGTGCGAGACAGCATTCTGTTAAAACCCGGCAAGTTGACGACCGAAGAATTCGAGGAGATGAAAAAACACACGATCTTTGGCAGAGATGCTGTTGCTACTGTTGAAAAAAAATTCGGAAATAACTCATTCCTGCAGCTCGCAAGGGAAATCGCCTACTCTCATCATGAAAAATGGAGCGGCGCAGGTTACCCCCAGGGGTTGAGCGGAGAGGATATTCCCCTTTCCGGCCGCCTTATGGCAGTCGCCGACGTATATGATGCTCTCATAAGCAAAAGAGTATATAAACCTCCCTTTCCTCATAAAAAGGCCGTAAAAATAATTTTTGAAGAGAGAGGAAAACATTTCGACCCCGCCATCGTCGATGCTTTTGAAGAGCTGGAAGAAAAATTCAGAAGCATTGCCCTTGAGTACGCCGACTTTGAAGAAGAACGAGAAATATTACTGAAAGACGATGAGTGAGATTATAGTAGGATTCCATTTTTTTCAGGCACAATTTTTAATAACCTGACTCGTAGATGACCCGGTTGCTTATAGTTAATTCGACAAAAAAAAAGGCTGCTCTAAAGAGCAGCCTTTTTTTGTATGTCTTATTTATGTTTTCCTTAGAAGGATAACATAATTCCGTTTCTTACTGCAAAGGCGTCGTCTGCATCTTCGCCGACATAATCATACATATCGCCGGTAAAAAGGATACCGCCCTCTACCCAGTACTTGAGGTTCTTTGCGATCTGATATGTAACCTTGGCGTCGACTTCCCAGCCGATATCGTCTTCGTCGTCGTCTCTGTTAGCAAGCTGTACGTCTTCAGAAGCCTGAAGCCAGTATACATATGCCTCACCGGAGATCTTTTTAGCGAGTTTCGACTTGGCGCCGAACTTTACATATGTGGTGTTGGAAAGACCTGAATTTGTACGATTCATGGTGTTTGTGCCTGCTGCTGTGATGGTTCTGTAGTCATATACATATGTGTAATGCTTGCTTCCTGCCGTGATTGCCGGAATGAAGCCTTCGAAATCTTCGTCAGGGGTTCCGGTCATATCGTTGTCTTCGTCACCGCTTCCATATGCGCCTTCGAGGGTGATGGTGGTTGCGCCGATTTTGTAATCAGCACCGAGTAAGAAAGCATAACCTTCGAGGTCAACGTCGTCAACCACGCCTGCTGATGATATTTCTTCCGATTCACCTGTCTGTATTTCAACGTCTCCTCTGATCGTTAAACCATTACCGAGCACGTTGAATGTTACGTCGCCTCTGAGACCGAAGTTAATGAGCTCTGTACCTTCGTTTGCTCCTGATACATTACCAAAGGTATCAAAACCGTTTGCCTGATCGTCAACGTAGGTTACGTCACCGCTGACGTTGTAGTTCTTACCCTTCCAGTTAAAAAGAGCTACATAAGCGTCGGCGTCATCGTTTAAGCCGATTGTACCTTCGTTGAATTTTATGGTAAGTAATGAGAGGTGAAGGTTTTTATTGGGGTCTGCAAATAATACGATTGCATCGTCATTGTACTTTGTGTGGTCAAAGAAGAGACCGTAACCGAGCTTCAGAGGCATGTGACCGATTTTAATACCGTAAATACCCTTTGTGTAGAGTATCCATGCCTGTGTCATGTGGAAGTCACCTCTTTTTGATTCACCCATTGGATAAAGGCCGCCACCGCCGGAATTCGCACCCCATCTGTAGGTGTCCTGATTGTAATTCGTTCCCGTTGCTTCGATCTGTACGAAACCGTTTACATTATCTGCGAGTCTGGCGTCAACATTGAGTCTGACTCTACCGTCATAAAAAGCCTGGTGATCGTCTATTGCGGCTACGCCAATATCGCCGGCGTCATCGTCGTCGAGCTGATCCGTTATATTATCTCTGTATTCACCTCTAAACCTTATTGAACCGCCGATGGTGATCTGAGTCTTACCCTTTGCAACGACTGCCTGGGTTTCCGATGGAATGGTAGCGTGAATGGCGAATGCCGAAGAAGCAGAACCTAAAACAAAAAGTAAACAACTGATTAATGCTAAATATTTTTTCAAAATCCTAATCCTCCTTAAAAAATTATTAAATCCTTTCCGCCAAGGGCAGAATTTCTTTCAACCATATTTATGGACTCATTTGCATATATTAAAAGACGAGTCCTCTCTTTTCGTTTGGTTATCACCTCCTTCAATTTCGAATTTCCTGCCTATTCTTAAACAGTTAGAGATATAATTATTTATTTGTTCTTGTTCGATTTCGTTAATTGGTACATGGCAAGAATATAAGGCGTAAATATTAATGCAAAATACAGACCAGCCATGACGAGCCGATAAAATACTTAACTATACGCCTCCGGCCTGATTTTTCCTAATTTTATGTAGCGTTTTTACAACAATATGTGTGTCTATGATACAAGAAAAAGCAGAGAGAGAGGAAGAACTTTGAAGGGATAAAATGTCACTTTGAGGCCGATTAGCGGCTTTCTGAACGTTTTCCCTACAGTTACCTATTTTTTACTTCAATCTGGTACAATTAACCCTAAAACAGCAGTCAGCTATCAGCGGTCAGCCTTCAGCTAAGGAAAGAATTGATGTTATGCCAATAATAAGCTTCACCTTACGGGTGAAGCTGTTTTGAACCATAAAGTGCTGCGATTAAAGAGCTGACAGCTAAATGCTGTTTTCAGGTTAACTTGTTTCATCTGCTTTACCCAGTGGATTGAGATACTTAATGGAATATCGTGAAATACTGAAACGTCTGTTGAAAGATGAAAGCATCTTTTATGTCTGGAATCCTATATCTGTGGAAACCAGAGAGCTCTTCGACCGTTTTCTCCGGGCCCGGGGGAAAGAAAATAACAAAAAAGCCCATCTCTCATTTGAAGAACTTATGCTCCTGGGTGTGGACAGCTATAAAAACAGACGATTCGACGAGGCCGCCGATTTTTTCAAAACTGCTTTGGGAATCAGGCCGGACAGTACGATCGCAAGACTGAATGCGGCCAGTGTAAGCGAATTCACAGGCGATTTCGATCTGGCGGAGACTCTCTATGTAGAAGCAATGAAGATCGATCCCGAAAATCCCAGAATCATCAGTTTTTATGCTCTTTTTCTCAAAAGGTGCAAAAAAGATTTCAAGACCTCAGAGGAATATTTTATGAAGTCTATTGAGCTTGACGGGGAAAATCCTTCCATACTGACAAATTACGCTCTCTTTTTAAAAGAGATAAAAGGAGATTACGAAGCCGCCAACGAGTATTTTAAAAAAGCGATAGATATAGATCCTATTTGCGCGGGAGCACTTGGGAATTATGCTCTCTTTTTAAGAGAGGTAAAGGAGGACTTCAATGCGTCAGAGACTTATTTCCGAAAAGCGATAGAAACGGACCCTCACTATGCAGTGGCTCTCGGGAATTACGCTCTTTTTCTCAGAGAAGCAAGAGAGGACTTCGATGGGGCGGAGCTGTATTTCAGAAAGGCTATCGAGGCCGACCCCGATAATGTCGCTCACCTCGGGAATTACGCATACCTCCTGTACGAAAGCGAAAAATATGAAGAGGCCATTCATATTATCGACAGGTTGATAGCATTAAATCCCGTGGACTGGGTCTATTTCACAAAAGGCCACGCCCTGTTGGCCATGGGGAGATTGAAAGAGGCAGAGGAAGCATATACAAAAGGTCTGTCCTCGGTGGATTCTTTTAAAAGACTTGAAGAGCTCATTAATTCGGATCTTTCCATGATGAAAGAAAAAGGATTAATAGAAGAGGAGGGAATAAAAAATATCAAACATCTTTTGAGAATCAGTTTTCTGAATACCTACAAAGAGAATATCAAGTAGACCCTTTTCCCCGGCGTCAATCGATTATTTTGGGGACTCTGTAAAAATCCGTGTTTCTGTCAGGGGCATTGGAGAGCGTCTCTTCTTTATCGAGGGAAGGGATTTTGATGTCTTCTCTAAATATATTTTTTAAAGGTATAACATGTGCTGTCGGTGCGATATTGTCCGTTTCCAGTTCATTGAGCTTCTCCATGTAATTCAGGATATCATTCAACTGTCCGCCAAACATCTCCGTCTCTTCTTTTGTAAGCTTCAACCTCGCTAACGTTGCAATGTGTTTCACTTCTTTTTCAGTTATTTTCATGTCATTAAAATCAGATTCGCTCGAGATTCGCATATTTTAAAGCCAGTCTTTTTATACCGACATCGGGGAAGTTGACGGTCACTTTTATATCGCTTTTTTCTCCGTAACAGTCCCTGATAACTCCGACGCCCCACTTAGGATGTTTTACGCGACAGCCTGTATTGTAAGGAAGGGCTGGGGGAGGCGTTTTTTTAGAGATCGATCTCAGCGGGAGATTGGCAAGGGTGTCCTTTTTTTCGAACCATTTACAGCATTCCCTTGGAATCTCGCTGAGAAATCTGGAAGGCTCCTGGTCCTGATATGTTGCGTATAATTTTCGTTTTCCGGCTCCGGTCATGAAAAGCAGGTCCTTTGCTCTGGTCATACCTACATAAAAAAGCTTTCTTTCGTCATCCAATTCTTTTTGCGAATCCGTTGCCTTGAAATAGGGCAACAAACCGTCCTCCAAACCGGTTATAAAAACTATAGAATACTCAAGACCTTTCACATTATCCAAAGTTGTAAGAGAAACTCCTCCGGAAGGCGGATTATCGTCATTACCTGTCGTTAACGAGACATTATCGAGGAATGAACGAAGTGGCAGGTAATGGTTTTTTTCTATTAATTTATAAAGTTCCTCCAATACCTCGTTCTTCAGTGAAGAGAGGTAGTCTACGCGGCTGTCGAGCAGCTTTATGGCCTCAGCTACATTATCGGGTTTTTCATCTGACATCGCTTTAAGCAACTCTGAAAATCCGCACAGTTTTTCTCTGATATTGGAAGAAATGGTTTTCCCTTCACACATTGTTTCAATCGCTCCAAACAGGCTGAGTCCCTCTTTTTTCGCCAGGTTTTCAATCTTTTTCAGTGTTGTGGCTCCGATTCCCCTGTTGGGGACGTTTATGATCTCTCTCAGACACACATTATCGTCTTTATTAATCATCAAGCGGAGATAAGCAATAACGGTTCGAATTTCTCTCTGATGATAAGCTGTATGAGCCCCGAGAATATTATAAGGTATCCGTTCCTTTTTCAGAGCGTCTTCGATACGCCTGGACTGTAGATTGACCCTGTAAAAAATCGCGATATTATCATAGGCGTAAGTCCCTTTTAAGTATATGTCTTTTATCGTCTGGCTGATATACTTCGCTTCTTCGTCCTCTGAAGTAAACCAGTAGTGGAAGACCTTTTCGCCGCACCCCTTCTCGGTCCACAAACACTCCCTTGCATCTTCGGAACTGACTGTTATAATGCTTCGTGAAACATTAAGGATGTTTTCGGTGCACCTGAAAGTCTGATCTAACTGAATTACTTTACTGTCCGGAAAGTCTTCCATGAATCTGGACAATACATTTCCTTCTCTATCCCATTTGCACTTATTCAGAGACTGGTCGTAATCGCCCGCCACGCAGATATTCCTGTTATCACCCGTTAACAGACAAAGGAGTTTGTACTGTGCGCGATTCGTCTCCTGAAACTCGTCGACAAGAAGATAAGAAAGAGTGTGTCGATATTTTTTGAGCACCTCAGGTTGTTCTTTAAAAAGTCTTATCGTGTAAAGGATTAAATCTTCATAGTCCAGGGCATTCGATCTCCTCATTTCATCTTGATATCGGACATATAAATTAATCATTTTCTCGTCAAAATCGAAATTACTTTCTCTGGCCATGAGGTCTTCAGGTGTAAGTAAAGACATTTTGAATGAACTCAGCTTTGACGCCACACCCTTATAAAGAGCTTCGTACAGCTTCATATCGCTAAGGATGTGTTTTATCAGTCTTGCCTGGTCGTCATCATTATATATGGTGAAGTCCCTGCTTATCCCAATGCGGTCAATGTCTTCTCTGAGTATCCTGCGACAAATGGAGTTGTAAGTTCCTAACCAGATATCATTGGGACTAAAATCCTCGGGCAGGTGCTTTTTTACTTCTCTCTCCATCTCATTTGCCGCTTTGTTATTATATGTAATGGTGAATACTATTTTCCCTTCCACGTTAGCATCTTTTAGCAGGTTGATATATTTTTGTGTAATAAGGGTGGTCTTTCCACTACCGGCGCCGGCCAATACAAGCAAAGCGCCTCCGGGATGCTCCAATACCGATTTTTGCTGAACATTAAGTGTATTTTCCGTATAAGCACAGACCATGTTATTGCTCCATTTCGAGGATTTTCCGGACAAAATCTCGAGGGTTTCGGGATTTCAGGTGTTCAGGTATTATCATTTTTTGATAGCATGTAACTGCTTAAGTGCTGTGCCGTTACAGCGTGTACACTCAAATTGCACGACTTCTTTTGCACAGCACCCTAAAGAAGAAAAGCTTTAAATATAAGTTTCTCTGGTCCAAAATAACAGGGACGGAAGAATTTATAAAATGAGTTGATCGGCAAATTCAGGATATTGCAGATCGGTATTTATAATAACAAATATCATAGAAAAAATGCCATCTAATCAGTGTCTGCTCAGATATTCACTCCCCTATCCCCTCAGTCTGATCCTTATGTTTTTGTCTACCAGCCGTCCCTTTCTTACGATTTTCATTTTTACGATATCCCTGTCCTTTTTACCCTTCAAAGCCTTTTTAATATCCTGCATATATTTGACTTTGATACCCTCCACTTCGACAATAATATCTCCTCCCAGAAAGATTATTGTTCTGCTTATTTCCACAGGCCTGGCGCCGCCTTTTAATCCTCCTCTGTGGGCCGGACTTCCTTTAACAACCTCGGATACCAAAATCCCTCTGTCTACAGGCAAAGACAGAGCTCTTGCAAGTTCTTCCCATATCGGCACGCCTATGATACCAATCCACGGGCGCCTCACTTTACCGAACTTAATCAGATCGGGGATCAGTTCGGATGCAATATTTATCGGTATAGCGAAACCAATACCTATATTGCCGCCGGCGGAAGGAGAAAAAATCGCTGTATTTATACCTATCATTTTCCCGGTCGTATTCAGAAGGGGGCCGCCGGAGTTTCCGGGATTTATGGGAGCATCGGTTTGAATTACATTTTCAATAACCATCCCTTTCTCCGTTGTAAGAGGTCTCTCCAAAGCACTTATTATGCCTGTCGTAAGGGTGGAATTGAGTCCGAAAGGGTTGCCTATTGCATAGACCTTCTGACCGACACTGAGCTTGTCAGAATCACCCAGTTTCATTGCCTGAAATCTCTTTCTCCCCGGGGACATGATTTTTATTACGGCAATATCGTTTTCAGGATCCGCTCCTACAAGCTGAGCCTTGTATTTATCACCATTTGTCATTGTAATATTTATCTGCGTCGCGTCTTCTATGACGTGATAATTTGTCAGTATATAACCGTCCGGGCTGATGATGGATCCCGAACCGGCGCCCTGCTTCGGGTAAACGGAAAAAAAATCTCTTATCAGTGTTGTCGTCGTAATATTTACTACTGAGGGGCTGTTATTTTTATAAACCGAAATGTTTATTTCCTCTTCTTCAGATAAAGGGAAGGAGAGCGAGGGGACGAAAATAATAAGAAAAGCTGTCAAGAAAGAGAGCAGGAGGAGTCTTTTACGCAATTGAAGATAAAACCTCTTCAGAAATTTCCATATTTGTATAGACATTCTGGACATCGTCGTTTTCCTCCAGCAGATCGATGAGTCTCATTACCTGGCTCGACGACTTATTATCGGGAGAAACATAATTGCTGGGAATCATGGCTAATTCACCGCTCGATACGGTAATACCCGATTTTTCAATACTTTCCTTTACTGTAACCATCTCTTCCACAGAGGTTACAACTTCATAGAAATCTTCTTTGGGATCGTTTTTCATATCTGCAGCGCCTGCCTCCAGGGCTGTGTCTATAAGAGAATCTTCGTCGACAGCCTTTTTATCGATCAGTATGATTCCCTTTTTTTCAAACATCCACGATACACATCCTACCTCTCCCAGGCTGCCGCCTGCTTTTGATATGATATGACGTATTTCGGCGACTGTACGATTTTTATTGTCCGTAAGCGTCTCTATCAGCATGGCCACGCTGCCGGGGCCGTACCCTTCGTAAACGACCTCTTCATACACAGAGCCCGGTAACTCTCCGCTGCCTTTTTGTATAGCCCTGTTAATATTTTCATAGGGCATGTTAACTTCTTTGGCCTTTTCCACTGCCGTTCTCAGCCTCGGGTTGCCGGCCGGATCCGCGCCGCCCATCCTGGCCGCTACGGCAATTTCTTTCACGATCTTTGAAAAGACCTTACCCCTTTTAGAATCTATGCAAGCCTTTTTCCGTTTAATCTGAGCCCATTTTGAATGTCCTGCCATATTGTCCCGATTTTCTGTATTTTATAATTGCTGTTTTTTTTTGTTTAACAGTGGCAATTCCCCTTGAACCGCCTGTTTTTCGATCAATGATGAGGGTTTTTTATAACTCTGTAAATCGCGTCTTCTATAAGTTCTTCCGCTTTTTTTTCGTCCAGTTCGTTAAAAAAGTTGGTAATTCTGTATGTGCTCTGCACATAGCGGGTAGGCAACATATTTAAAGAGAGGGCGTACATATCTTCAATACACAATCTACACCTGCAAATAGAAGTATCCTCCGAGAGAATCGACTCGATTTTTTTTATTACGAACTCTTCATTAAGATTACAAATTTCAAGGAGGCTGTGATTGAATAGCGTTTTCTCTTCCATAAGCGCTGAGTACTCCTTTTAAAGTAGTGTACCGCTTTATCTGGTGTATGTCGGGTCTTTAAATTTTAACATAAGGAAAGAAGAAAAATAAAATTATCGACAATTCATCTAATTCTGGTTTGTCACATTATGATTGGGAAGCGACCATGGACAAACTTCTTTGTCCGTGAAAAACTCGATGTATTTAAAAAACAAAACGCAAAGTCCCTTTACTTTTGCTTATCAATGGAGCTAAGATTAATGAAAATTTTTATAACTGTTCACAGCGAACTTTTAACAATACTAAGCTTTTCAGACAAATATTCAGGGAGGTGCAATGAATTTTTCCGAGGAAGAATTAAAACGATACAACAGACAGATGATGATGGAGGGCTGGGGAGAAGAGACTCAGCAAAAATTGAAGAACACGACTGTTTTCGTAGCCGGAGCAGGGGGATTGGGATCACCGGTTTCAATTTATCTGGCAGTTGCCGGAGTCGGTAAAATCAGGATATGCGACTTTGACTCACCGGACCGGTCGAATTTAAACAGACAAATACTCCACGATCACACCAGAATCGGAACCAATAAGGCTGTGTCAGGAAAGCAGACGCTGGAAAGACTCAATCCTGATGTCGAGATTACGGCTTTTACAGACAAAATAGTGGAAGAAAACGTTGATGAACTTGTAGGAGAATCGAGCATAATAATGGACTGCATGGATAACTTTCCTACCAGATATGTTTTAAATAAATGTGCTATCAGAAAGGGGATACCCCTTGTATATGGAAGTATATGGGGGATGGAAGGACGATTGTCATTTATTGAATCTCCTGAAACGGCATGCCTTCAATGCATTTTCCCTGAATCGCCTCCGCCGGGGACATTCCCGGTAGTAGGCGCTACGCCTGGCGTTATAGGAAGTCTTCAGGCAATTGAGGCTTTGAAATACATGACCGGTCAGGGATCGAATATTAAAGGTAAGCTTCTGGTGTGGGATGGTTTTAATGTAACATTCAGAACCTACAGAGTGCCAAAAGACCCGGGTTGTCCTACATGCGGGGGATAGATATTTCATTGTAAAGGACTACCGAGATTGTAAAAAAGGCTTTGTGTCATATGGATTTGGATAAAGAACTATTGAATGCCGTATTTAAGATATCTGAAGATGCTATTATTGTGTGTGACCATGATAATAAAATCATCAGGGCGAATACCTCTTTTAACGACCTTGCCGGCTACAGCGAATCGGAGGTTTTAGGGAGACATCTATTCAAAAAGGACGAGAGAAACAGAGAACGCTCTTTTATCGAAATACTGAGTACACGGGATGAAGAAGCTCTCTCCTGGAGCGGCAGGGTCATGATTCGTCGGAAAAACGGCGAAGCAAAGCTCTCGGAAGCTGTAAGCTATACGATTCTGGACGAACACCGAACACCTCAAAAACGCCTGACAATCATTCGAATTATCCCCGACAGGATGGCGGAGGTGACCGGAACGGAAATCAACCCCCAGTACGATCCTCTTACCGGTTTACCTAATGCAAATTTACTCAATGACAGGTTAAATCAAGCTACTATCGCGGCAAATCGTGAGCAGAAGTCCGTTGCCGTCCTCCTGATCGGCCTCGATCGCTTTAACATGGTAAACGATGGACTGGGATTTGAAATGGGAGACCTGGTTCTTAAAGAAATCGGCGCCAGATTTGCAGGTACGATACGTAAGAGCGATACAATCGCAAGATTCGAAGGGGACCGTTTCTGTCTTGTTATGATTGTAGCCTCCAGCGACGACTCCGTAATTGTAGCCGAGAAGATACTCAAGGCAATGCAAACGCCGGTGGAGGTGGCAGGCAGCGAAATTTATTTGACCGCCAGTATTGGAATAAGCATTTTCCCCGCCGACAGCGATAGCGGATTCAATTTGTTAAAGCACTCCGAAAGCGCCATGCGACATATCAAAAAGAGTGGAGGAGGCGGATACCAGTTTTATTCCGGCGAAATGAATGTTAAGGCCAAACAGAGGATCGACCTCGAAAACAGTCTTAGACATGCAATGGAGCATAACGAGTTTGTTCTTTATTATCAACCGAAAGTAGATATAGTGACTGACAAGATAGTGGGCGCCGAAGCGTTGATACGCTGGAAGCACCCTGAAAGGGGGCTGGTGCCTCCCGGAGATTTTATTCCCGTTGCCGAAGAGAGCGGTTTGATTATATCGATAGGAGAGTGGGTGCTCAGAAAGGCCTGCATGCAGTGTCTCTCCTGGCGGGAAAAGGGGTTGCCTTCCATTCGTATTTCTATAAATGTAGTGGCGCCGCAATTCAGATCGAAAAGAATTGTCGATCAAATAACCGAGACTTTGGAAGAGACCGGCCTTCCCCCTCACTGTCTGGAACTTGAAATTACGGAAAGCATACTGATGGGCGAACCTCTGATTATTGTCGAGACCTTAAATCAACTCCGCAAAATGGGGATCAGTATATCTATAGACGACTTTGGTACAGGTTACTCGAGTCTTAGTTATTTAAGCAGATTTCCCATCAATACTCTAAAGATTGACAGGGCCTTTATTTTCGATCTCCAGAAAAACCATCAGAATGCAGAAATTACCAGAGCTATTATCGGACTGTCCCGCAGCCTCAACCTCGAAGTCGTCGCCGAAGGCGCAGAACTTCTCGAACATATAGACTTTCTCAGAGAGCAGGGCTGTGACACGGTTCAGGGATTCTTTTACAGCAAACCTGTTTCCTCTGATGAATTCGAAACTCTTTTAAGAGATGGTTTTCAGAAAGTGTAGTGGGATTCCTTTAATTCATCTGGAAAATAGACTCAAAAGGACTTAATTAAAATAACCACGAAGGGCACGAAGAAATAAGAAAAAAAATTGTAACTACTCAGGTAGTCATTAAAAAAGATAATTATGTGAATATAATTTAGTGGACCTGTGGCATCTCATTATGTCATACTATCCATTATGAAGGAGAAGCCAACTCGGGAAGAGCTCATAAAGCTGTCAGAAACAACCCCTGTTGTATTGGTAGACATAATCATAAAGCTCACCAACCGAATAGAAGAACTTGAAGAAAGAATAAACAAAAACAGTTCCAACAGCAATAAGCCTCCATCATCCGACGTATT
>JAREWP010000056.1 GCA_029001845.1 Candidatus Magnetocorallium paracelense
GCGCAGGGCTTTCAGACACCCCGCCCGCTGTTTGACGCCCAGAGGATCTGTAAAACTGTACCTTTCGCAAACTTTATCCGCCAATTCTGTTCTGGTTATGTTTTTGTTTGTATTGAGCATATTACTGATATCCTCAAGTGCCTCTGACTGTGAAATTGTTCGTTTGATTTGATTTTGTTTTTCCATAATGTCTTAGTGTAATACTAAACATTATGAAAAGTCCAGCTTAAAATGAGGGTAAAAGGCAGGGTTAGGTTTAATACAAAAGGAGAAAAGAATGGGACGTATTGTTGTACAAGTAAAAATCACCAATCTTTTTGACGAAGATAAATCCATAAAATGCGGGATGTTCGTCGATACCGGGGCTGGAGCACTAATTCTTCCTATGACATGGAAAGAACGGCTTGGAAACTTTAAACGCTCCGAAACAGTTGAGCTTCAACTGGCCAATCAAGATATTGTGAAAGGAGAAGCGTGCTGGCCTGTTGAAATAAAAATAGAAGGTTTCCGTCCTGTATCGAATGAAGTAGTTTTTGTAGACATGGGGTCAGATGAAGAGAAGGAGAATGAACCGCTATTGGGATATGTCATTTAAGAACAAACTCAAGCAGCTGTAGATATGCTTGGCCACCGCTTAGTGCCTGTAAAATATATCGACATGAAATAAGAATTTTGACTCAATGTCATTCACTTAAGGAGCAAAGCACCTTCCGCCTTCATCGGCTAAACTCGAAGGCTCCGCTTCGCTGCGCCTTCTCAAACATGACCCGCTTCCGTCGGAAGGCGCTTCACACCTTAAGTTAATGGTATTGAATTTTGACTGACAAAATGATTTTTTCGAGACTGATTTGCCGGGTACTCATTTTGCACAACCAACCCATTGAATTTACATTCACCAGGAGAATGCACTAAACTACAGACAAATATATTTTCACATGAGTAAGGATAATTCTCAATGAATATACTACACGGAACATGGATACCTGAAGGCGGAAAAGATTTTGTTCGGACAGGACATTTCTACTTATGGATCGAGACGGACAGAACAAAGAAGGGGAGAAAAGGGAGTGAAAGTATTCATCCCTCTCACCTTCAAAGAGATGATCTTATCTCCTTTCTCGATCAGGCGCTTAAAATAAAAATAGAAAAAAGAAGTCCCCTTTTAAAGGATTTGATCGTCCATAAGTTTTTTACTCTTCCTTCCACAGATGGCTCTCCTTTTCCCTCTCATGAAATGATGAAATTCCTTGGCGCAGATACTCCGGACGATTATAAACTAAAGCAGTGGGAGATTTGTTGCCTGAAAATAGAGACACCTGTAAAAACATTAAACGATATCCGTTTTATGACACTATATACTTCGGATTTTCTATTTGGTTCGGATTTGCTCTTTTGGTATCGCTATACAAGATCGCTAAAGGAAATCATCTTTAAAGATCAATATGTCCCCTCTTTAATGTACAGAAGAAAAAAAACAAGGGGAGGAAAGAAATCGCAGGGCTTTGAAATTTTTCCTGCATGGGAGATCATATCAAAACAATACGAGACCAAATTAAAGGAATATATGAAGCATATACCATTCGTATGCCTTGGAGGATTTAATGAAAAAACAAAGAAGCCCCGGTTTTACACAAAGGAAAGTCTGGTGCGACATTTTACCGAGAATATGCTCCATGAAAGCATAAGCAGAACCTCTTTCACTTTGAAGCTAGATAAACAGGCATCGGGAACGTTCTTGTACGATTGCCTCTACCTTGACACCAACAGACTTGAGCCGTTACGTTCCGAAAAAGCATTCGAAATATATAGTAAATGGCTGGACTGGAAAAATAAGCTTGCAACAATAACAGGCGAAAGTGGATTACATCTCTGTTTCAAACTCACTGAAGCTGAAAACGATACCTGGCGCATCGGTTTTATTATCTCTTCTAAAAAAGATCCCTCATTACAGATCGACCTTTCCACATATTGGTCTCTTGATAAAAAGAGGAAGGAAACGATAATGAGCCATTTAGGGGATGATCCGGAAAAAAATCTTCTTCTCAATCTCGGATATGCCGCCAGGATATATCCCAAGATATGGGAAGGACTGGAGACGGATAAGCCGACAGGAGTTCATTTACAGACATCGGATGCCTATGAATTCCTGAAAGAGAGCGCGTGGGTGCTGGAAGACTCAGGCTTTAAGGTTATCGTTCCTGCATGGTGGACACCAAAGGGACGTAAAAAGGCGAAAATACGATTAAAGACCTCCATGTCTAAAGGAACCGGTGAAAAGGCGGCAAAAGGATATTTCAGTATAGATTCCATAATTACATATCAATATGAACTTTCAATAGGCGATCAGGTGGTAACAGAGGAGGAATGGCGTAACCTGATAGAGGCCAAGTCGTCTCTGGTCAAGTTCAGGGGCGAGTGGATGGAGCTCGACAAAGATAAAATGAAGGAGATGCTTGAATTCTGGCAAACCCGCAGCAATGAAAATTCCGGAATCAACGCGATGGAGATGATTAAGATGTCTTTGACATCTGAGAGCGATATAGAATTTGACCATGATGAGTCACTGTCGGATATGCTTGCCGGATTATACGAAAAGAGTAAGCTAAAACCGATCGACCAGCCGACAGCCTTTCAGGGAACTCTAAGGAAATACCAAATACGCGGTGTTTCCTGGCTTGAATATCTTGAAGGATTGGGACTCAATCCCTGTCTGGCCGACGATATGGGGCTTGGTAAGACCATACAGGTCATTGCCAGACTTTTAAGAGAGAGAGAAAAGCAAGAAAATTTACCGCCTACCCTGCTGATAGCGCCTACATCGGTTTTAGGAAACTGGGAGAAAGAAGTACAGAGATTCGCTCCGGGATTGAAAGTGTTAATACATCATGGTGTGAAAAGAATAAAAGATGAGGATGCCTTTAAAGAGGCCTGTATTGAACACGACATCGTGATATCCTCCTTTTCATTGGCGAGACGGGACGAAAAACTGTTCCGGCCCATGGAGTGGAGGAGAATTGTAATAGATGAAGCGCAAAACATCAAAAATCCCAAATCCGCACAGACAAAGGCTGTGCTGAAGTTCCGGGCGCAACACCGCTTAGCGCTTACCGGAACACCGGTTGAAAATCGTCTGCTCGATCTGTGGTCCATATTTAATTTTCTCAATCCCGGATATCTCGGCGCAACAGGACAGTTCAGAAAGGTCTTCGAGCTTCCGATCCAAAAGGAAAACGATCCGGTTAAATCCGACTCTTTAAGAAAGCTGGTGGAACCCTTTATACTTAGAAGAGTAAAAACCGACAAGGAGATCATAAAAGACCTTCCCGATAAAGTGGAGCAAAAGATCTACTGCAACCTGACTAAGGAACAGGCATCGCTCTATGAAGCAGTTATTAAGGATGTCAATGAACAGATAGAGGATAGCGAAGGGATTCAGAGAAAGGGATTGATTCTGTCGACTTTGATGAAATTAAAGCAAATCTGCAATCACCCGCGGCAATTCCTTCAGGATGAAAGTGAATTTACAAGAGAAAGGTCGCATAAACTCGGGCGCATCTCCGATATGACGGAAGAGGCGATAGAAAGCGGAGAGAGTCTTCTTATATTCAGCCAGTTCAGGGAGATATGTGACTCCCTTGTCCATTACCTGAAAAAGAATTATCGCTACAATACATATTATATACACGGAGGGACCGCCAGAAAGAGACGTGAAGAGATGATAGAAGAGTTTCAGAGTGACGAAACGGAACCCTCTGTGTTCGTGCTCTCCCTGAAGGCCGGAGGTGTGGGAATAACCCTTACCAAAGCCAATCATGTTTTTCATTTTGACAGGTGGTGGAACCCGGCTGTCGAGGATCAGGCGACTGACAGAGCCTTTCGAATAGGACAAAAGAAGAGTGTCTTTGCCCATAAGTTTATAACGATAGGAACTCTTGAAGAACGGATAGATACAATGATAGAGGACAAAAAGAAAATATCCTCATCGATAGTGGGAGCAGATGAGTCTTGGCTTACGGAACTGGACAATGAGGCATTTAAAAGATTAATCGCACTGAACCGAAGCGCGATTATGGAGACGGAATAATGGCGGGATTTAGCAGGACATGGTGGGGCAATCGTTTTATCGAGGCTCTGGAAGAATTTACCGACGATGCAAGGCTTGGAAGAGGACGCACCTATGCAAGGGGCGGAAAGGTGCTCAAATTTCAAATAAATAAAAGCAAGATAACGGCAACGGTCAGGGGCTCTGTCAATCCATACTTCGGCGTTTACAAAGAGCCAAAATACAAGACTTCTATTGAAATCGCAGGCATATCCAAGGTTAAGTGGACTAAGGTAATAAAGAGCATCTCATCAAAGGCGGCCTATGTTTCCAAACTTCTGATGAATGAAATGCCAGATAATATAGAGAATGTTTTTTCGGAGTTTGAGCTTCATTTGCTGCCGCGGAGGAAGAAAGAGATTAAAACGGAATGTTCCTGCCCGGATTTTACAAATCCCTGTAAGCATATTGCAGGTGTATATTACCTTGTGGCAACGGAACTCGATCACGATCCCTTTTTGATGTTTGAACTACGGGGGTTGTCAAAGGCTGATCTAAAAAAGGAGTTAATCAAAACACCTCTTGGCAATATACTGTCTCAAGAGTTAAGAGATAAGACGATCGAACCTGATGAAAGAGTAAGTTATTATACAGAACCGATTACAGAGGAGTTTACAGAAGACATCGACATAAAGGAATTCTGGCGAGGAGAAAAAACGTTCCCTCAAACAACCGAGCCTTCATCAAAAGCCACTGTTCCCGCTGTTTTGATTAAGAAACAGGGGGATTTTCCACCGTTTTGGGAAAAAGATAACTCCTTTATCCAGGTTATGGAACATATCTATGATCAAGTGAAAAACAGGAACAAAAACTGTTTATAATTTAATGGGGTAGTCACGAGTTGTGTTGACAGTTTGTGACTACCCCACACTTCTTTGAAGCTTTCACCATCTTCATCTGTCTGCAAATTTCCATACTAGTCTAAATCGTCACTATTCTCCTCACTACCGGTGTTATTATCACTATCAGCACCGGTTTTCACACGAAAAGCTGCATCCCACGATTTTTCATTGAATTCTCCTCCCATGCTTTCCCTTGCATCATACATTGCTCCGTCAGGATAGACATCTCCGGTAGCATGCAGTGTGTAGGTGCTGCCCTCAACTTCCGCCGCTATGATATATGAAGCGCCTGCTTCCAAAAACAGTTCGCCATCGGAAAAGTCACAGGTGATCCATTGTTCTCCACTGTCAAAGCCCTCTGTAGTGGTCTCAGCTATTACGTCCCAATTACTGTCCAACAAAGTACACAAAATCAGGTCTTCAGGTACAGGAGGATCACCGCTCAAAGGTGTTGACAGGTAAAACTCGACATATTGGAGCATGCCGTTTTGGGTCGGTATAAAGCTCTGAGCCACTTTTATATTCTCATAATAATCGCTGTAACCAAATACAATTCCGTAGTCAGTCTCATTTTGTTCAATAAGTTCACCGTTATCATACTCCTCTTCACATACCCTTCTCCCGAACTCATCGGTGTCAGTTTCCACAAACCCCTCTTTACAGATACATTCACCGCTGTCATTGTCAGGCGTGGTGCCTTCAGAACAAGACCAGACACACCTTCCGTCTGAAGCCAAAACATGATATGGTTCCTCACATTCGGAAGCCTCTTCTTCACTTTCAGCTTCGGTATCGTCATCGTTGTTTACGTCATCATTGTTATTCTCTTCTTCATTTTCGGTTGTATCCTCATTGTTACTTTCCTCATCGTCGATGCCGCCATCATCTTCCCCACCAACACTGACGACGATTTCATTGTTGTCTTCCTGAATTTCATTAACCTCGTCATCAGGGTCTATGAGAGCTATAAGATATTTCCCGCTCAAATCCTCTTCCCTATGAAAAATTCCGGCTATACCTCGAGACCATCTCATATTTACAACACTATGTTTTATATAATTATCACTTTCATCCAAGTCTTCATCGTCAGAGAGATAATATTGAATTTTTACCTGGCCCGTAAAGTGCGCATTACCTGTGTTTTCCAGTTTTAACAGACCTCTGATACGCTGATAATTACTTATGTCCCTGACTGATATACGTAACCACTCACCTCTAAAATCGTAGATACTCTCACCATCATTCCCTTCATCCATATAAGCGAATGAATCATTATAAGATATGAATACTGTACCTAACACTATTAATAATATAATTAACCGTTGCATTATTTTCCCTCCTGAATTTTTGAATTTTTCATAATAAATAATATCTGTTAATTGAAATATGTCAGGAGGAAACGTACTAAGGAACAGCTCAAAAAATTATTTCCTCCTTCGGTAAGCCGGCTGTCTCAAAAAGATCCGTGCTTTTGCGTCCCGACCTTGCGATCGGTTTGCCTTTTCGAGAGATAACTGTTTGTTGTTTTCTTACCCCCCTTTCTTTGTGAGAAGGAACATAAAAATGTTATTTATTAAAGAGCCTGAAAGGCCTTTTAAATTGTTATTACAAAAACCGTGCCGATTCTCCGGATATATCCGTCAGGTAACATTTATGTCTATCTGTGACATCAGAGGGATATAATCTAAAAACAACCTGAACCTTGGCAGTCAGCTATTAATCGGTTTTGTTAGCTCATTTTATAAGGTGAGTCGTTAATCAATGCAAGGCATTAAATGTTCCCGGCCGGCGCCCCAATATATAACTGTTGACGGTTTTTTTATGATTTTATTGTGTAACTGATTTCATTACATCGTGTAATAGATTACAATATCCAATAATCACTTGCATGCCAGACTTTTTTCGTTATTGTTAATTCTCATTATTCAACACCGATTTTCACAGCTATCGAAGACGTCATAATAGCACCCTAATTTCAAGCCGTCCAAACAACCTCAATAGATCTTCCCCCAAGCCAGGGTATATGGAAAGGATTTTGCAGCTTTTCTACTTCTTTCAAAACAGGAGTATGCGCTCTTTTCCTGATTTTAACAAAAAACTTATCTCCATCATAAACAACTCTTCCCGGCATATCAATGAACTTTTTAAATATTGTAGGGGCAAGATTCTTTTCAAAAC
>JAREWP010000057.1 GCA_029001845.1 Candidatus Magnetocorallium paracelense
GAGGAATTCAATGCCCTTCGAAAAATCAATGTCAATGTGTACATCGGGGAAGTAAAAGAGCAGGAAATCCTCAAAAAAGTTTTCTATTGCTTCCTTCCAACCGCTGTCATAATCAGATTTGTTTTTACTTTCCATATGGCATCTATAATTTAATTCTACTATATATCTCTATCATATGTATAGCAGGAAAAGGATCATGATAATGATCCTCCATTAGAGTTTCAATCCCGTATAAATCCGGTCACTCATTTCTACTGGTTGACAAGCAAAAACAGGAATAATCAATATCAAATTGTTTCAATCCCGTATAAATCCGGTCACTCATTTCTACTAACCTTGAGACTCGTCTCAAGGGAAGATCAGAAATGTTTCAATCCCGTATAAATCCGGTCACTCATTTCTACCCTTACCACTTTTAAGCCTTTATTTTCAAGGCTTTGAGACCCTCTTTACGAGAACCTCTTTTTTGACTCCTTTTTTCACCCCCAATTTTCGGCTCTTTTTTGCCTCTTTTTTTTAAGTACTCCATTTTTCCCTTTATTTTCAATAACTTACAAAGACAAAAACTTTACGAGAACCTACCCCCTTTTTTGACCCTTTTGAGGTTCTCGTAAAATCACTCTCTTAGAGTAAAAAATAATAACTCACACAAAGACACTGAGACACAAAGAAAGAGAAAAAATTATTCAGGAATTCAGAATTCAGGAGTCAGAATACAGAAGAAAAGACAATTAAAGACGATTCAAATATGTTTTTTGCTCAAAAAAAACTAGTGTCGCGTCAAGCCTGATCTGTCATTTCGACCAAAGGGAGAAATCTTAAACGGTTGGCATCTATCCCACCGTTTAAGATTTCTCTCGACCCTTCGCTACGTTCGAAATGACAGATTGCTTACGTCAATTAATGATTGACATGACACTAGGGTCATTGTTATGCTGTCTTTGCACTTTTCACTCTGTCTCCTAAATTCTGAGTTCTGACTATTGAATAATCATTAACTTTGTGTCTCTGTGTGTGAGAATAAAACGAAGTTGAAGCTGAACAATATCCATCATTTTTTCTATCACCTTCAACTATACAACACATAAGGCACATAGTCAATATCATGTACTAACATTTGCTCACATTTTTTCACATTTTCTCGCATCAATTGACGATAGGTTGTTTTTTCTCTTGTTCTGTTATCAAGAAAAGCCGTTGTAACGAACTTTTCATAATTTTTGACATATGCTTTTCTGGCATTATCATCCATTTTTATACCGCCTTTTGAGGCTTTTGTAAACTGCTCCGGTTTTACAACACCTAAATTAATGAGATAGGCCACCAGCCTGTCTATAACAGGGCTTCGAAATTCTTCCATCAAATCCGTGGCAAGGGAGGCTCTTCCGTATTTAACACTGTGTAAAAAACCGAGATACACATCAAATCCGAATGCTTCAAGAAGGCTCTTTATCTCATTAAACAATATCATGTAGCCAAAACCTAAAAGCGCGTTAACAGGATCCGGGGGAGGATGGTATTCACGCTTTGTAAAGGTGAAACTTCCTTTAAGCATTTTGCCGTATGCCCTGAAAAACAACTTTGAGCCATACCCCTCAGTTCCCAGTAATTCGTCAATTGTTCCTTTCTCTTTTATTGCACCAATCAAATCCTTTATAAGGTCTGTCTCCTTCTTAATGTCAACCCCGGGTTGGTTTCTTTGAAAACGAAGCAGCAGAGCCCTTTGGTTTTTGAGCTTGGCTTCAATTATTGTTTTAGTCCAGGCGATTCTGAAGTTCATATTATGATAGTTTTTATGTTGCGCCATTCTCAGATAGATTGTCATTGTTGTTTCAGGCACAAGTCGAAAATTGAATTTCCCTTTTGTTGATAAAAATGCTACTTCAATGCCTTTACCGGAAAGATATCTCATAAGTTCCGTTGAAATCTGGTTGTTGCCAAAGATAAGGATTCTCTTTAGGTCTAGCAGGGGAATTTCTTCCTTAACTTTTCCATCTTTTTTAACGGCGATTCTGTTCGATACCTTTTTAAGCATAATGCCGTTGTCTTCTATATATAATGTATTCATTGCTCAGCTCATTTGCATAAGTCAGAAAAGTAGAAAGTGGGTACAGTTTATATTATTTCTCACACAAAGACAGGGAGAACACAAAGTTCAGAAATCAGTATTTCCGGTATTTTTATTGTTTCAAATCGCAAGTGGCATTTACTTGTTCTCCAATATTGAATAACGAATATTGAATTTTAAAGGTTTTGAAAACTTCTGACTTCGAAATCCCTTGTTCGATATTCGATATTCCAATTGCTGTTGTTTTTCCGGTTTCCGCTGATCTACTGAGTTCTGAAGTTTTGTTGTAATCGTTCTTTAGAGTCGGACATCAGAGGTGTTTATTTACTATACTTAAAAAAGAAAACGATCTTTTCTCTTAAACTGACCTCTGACCTCCGATCCCTGTGTACAGATACTTAAAATCTTTGTGTTCTCTGTGTCTTTGTGTGAGTTATTATAAATATATTCTTTTATGTTTACACATCAATGATCCATTTTATCTCACCATTATCGGTGCGATGTCTCCTGACTCTTCCCATAGCCAGGGAGAGTGTGTCTGTATCGAGGTTATCAAATATGATGTTCAATTTATTATGAATATCATTGATCTCGCTTCTGATTTTCTCCTGATTCTGTTTCAGGTTCATAAGGTCAAGAACAAGTGACCATGCCTGAGCTTTGTCAGGTTCTGTTTCAACCGGCAGCCTATCCTCCGATTTCTCCTTTATATCCTCTGTTGTAATCTCTTTTGCGGGCTCTTCCGTTGTATTATCCATAACAATAGAATCTTCAACCGCTTTAACAGGTTCCGTTACGCTCTGCTCTATTTCCGATTCATCGGTAGTGGTTTCAGAAGAAAAAATATCGTCAAAATTCAAAAGCCGGTCTTCATGGTCCTCTTGTGTTTCATCAGGTGTTTGCAGACTATTTTCCCTGTCTGATTCCTCTTCAGTGTCCTTTGTTTTTTCATAGGCTTTCTCTACTTCTGACTGAATCAGATAGAGGATGGGAGAGGGATAACTTTTGGGTGGTAATTTGAATTTGCATCCACAGGAGAGGGATTCCGTCAACTCAGGGAAATACTCCATTATTCTGGCGCAGCTGATAGGGCTGCTTTTGCGCCTGTCTATCTGACGCTGTGTATAGCGGGGATCATAATTAATGCAATAAGAGATAACCTTGTGGAGGTATTCACATCCCTGATTTCCGGCAAAGGAGAGAGTATACAAAAGTGTAAAACGTTCATAGTGCGTCAGGTAATGAGTGTCTCTGGCTTTTGTGATCAGATGGTTAATAACGGCACACTTCTCAACAATTTGAGTGATTTCAGGCGGAACAGTCGGTTTCTCTTCTGCTATATCCTCTTTTTCGATTTTCAACTGTTTCACCAATTCTTCAATTGAGTTCTTTTTAATGGTTTGTAAAAGAACGGCCTGGTCTTGAATCACCTCATTATGATCACTGAGAAACAGACACCTTCTGTTGTTTTTTAGATTAATACCGAGAGGCAGTTTTATCATGCTTTTGCTTCTTTCACTTTTGCCCATGGGAAAGAGCTCCCAGATCGTCCCGTCAGACGGCCCTCCGGCTTTTTTCATAATAATCCTTCCAAGCTCAAGGGCAGTCGAGGCGTCCTCGGGTTTGGAAAAAAACAGCCAGCCGTGACGACCTTTATATCCGCTGTCTTCTATATAGAGTTTAAGATCCATTTCTTCACAAACAGCTTTGATTCTCAGAATATCTTGGTGTGATTTTTTTCTGAATTCATCGATTGAAACGCTTTCTGACTCAAGAATCTTTCGTTTGGCTGTATCGATATCAAAAACAATGAAATTTACCTTATCATCTTCTGTAACAGGATATACTGCAAGCGTTATATCACCTTTCACATGCTTATAGGCATCATTTTTCCTGAGACTACGTTCAATACGCATGAAGCCCCATCTCCCTCTTTCATCAACCCACTGTTTAGCATGTGCCTCTTTTCTTCCTGAAAAAATGGTCAAAAACAGATTAAGGTCAATGTTCTGATACTCAAAATTGTCTTCTTCAATTGAGGGAATTTTATATGGTTTTTCATGGAATGGCGGATCCCCGGATTCGTCATCTATTTCAAGAGCTCTTTGATGTGCTTTTTCCGCAAATCCGTAAAGGCCCAGTTCCGTATAATGGCGAGCAAGTTTATCGTACCCTTCACGATAGTCAGGGTTGTGATAGAGGAGAAGCTGTGTGAATTTTCAATTGCCTTATAAGCATCCGTTTCCTTTTCCTGAATATTTCTTACCTTCTCCTTAGCTTTTTCCATTGCAGGGTCCAGCTCTATAGCCTGTGCATACTCCCTCATGGCCTGATTCTGCATACCAAGGGTTGTAAATAATTCCCCAAGTGCGTAAGATGCATCGGGATGGTTATGTTTAAACTCCCTGCCTTTCTTAAGCATCTCACGGGCAAGATTCGGTTCATCAAATTCACAGGCCAGTTTAACCAGTGCTATGACACTTAGAATATTGGGTGGTTTTACAGGTCTGAGAGTTTTATAATAACCGTACCAGCCTCTGATGATAGCTGTTATTTCTGAAAGTTTTTCTGAAAAGGGATCTGTTTTTCTCAGCCTGTCAAAGTCTGACAAACGGTGCTGAAGCTGATCTGTCGACTTCTTATCCGGCCCCCTGCCTCTGACATCCATGTAATAACCGAGGTAGACAATTCCTGAAGAGAGGTGAGTCATTAACGTCTTACTTTTATTGACAGAGAGCTTTAGCTGATTGAGACATTGCTCAATAATGCCCTGTGCCTGTTCGAGCTTTTCTTTTTCATCGGAAAAAAGAGTAATATCGTCTGAAAAGCGCAGGTATGTGTCTTTATATTTTTCCCATAGAAAATGGTCAACAGGATGCATATAAATATTGGAAAGCAGCGGAGAAAGACCACTGCCCTGCTGAGAGCCCACAGTGTTGTCAAACAAGCCCATCTCCCGAAAAATCTTTGCTTTAAGGAGTCGTGAAATAAGACGCATTAAAGGCTTTTCATCAACAGTACGCTTTATGAGGTCAAGTACAATGTCATGGTTTATGGTGTCAAAAAAAGTCTCCACATCCATTTGCAAAGCCCATACATGACCGGCTTTAATAAGCCTGCCTGCCTTGTTTACCGCATCAAGGGCCGAGTGTCCCGGCCTGTATGCGTAACAACAGGGCAGGAAATTTTTGTCAAACAAAGGAGTTATGACTCTGACAACCGCCTGCTGTACAACTTTGTCTCGGATTGTTGAAATACCGATAGGACGCGGTTTACCCTTTTCCTTCTTTTTCTCAAAAACAACGACAGGCAGTGGCTGATAGGTTTCATTTTGAAGCTGTTTTTGAATCGTATGAAGATTTGAGGAGAGATTTTTTCCAAAATCAGTATATGTCACACGATCAATACCGGCAGGGCTTTTAGCGGCTCTTACATGTGACCATGCGGTTTGCAGATTGTCCGTATCATAAATTTTTTCGAATATCATAATAGTCTGAAATCTCCTTCATCGTAACTGTAAACTGTTATTCCCATGGTCTGTCTCAACTTCATACAGGCTTCGCAAAGAGGGTAGATAAGTATGCTGTCTTCCTTTTTATTAATTATTTTTCCAAGTCTTTGTTTCATTTCCCTAAAATTCTCTCCATTGAGCCTGCACTCAAACACGCTTTTTTGAATGCGCTGACCATAGTCTTTTAGTGTGTTGGCGACTCTTGAGCGTTTTTTGTCGTCAATAATATCATAGGCAATTACATACGCTTTTTTGCGTGACATTATTTTATCTCAATATTGATAATGTAGGCCCTTAAAAAAAATTACGAAAAAGTAACAATATTTATTAACAGTTCAGCTATATCTCATTTTTTTCTCACACAGAGACACAAAGGCACAGAGAAAAAAAGAATACAGTTTAAATATTTGCTGATGCATCGAAATGAAAATATAAAACTTTGTGTCCCTGTGTGGGAATAAGCAAATAGGAACCTATAAACTAAATATCTAATACCTGGCTGCTTTTTTGTAAAGCTTCTGCTGAACGCGTTCAATGATGTTTCTTAGTAGATAAAGCTCAATCAGCTCTGACGATGAAATTGTTCCGGAATCCGATGATTCTTTGCCTGAGATATGGGAACACCTTTCCTTATAATCCAGATTAATTAGTCTTCTGTCCAGATAAGCAGGAACACGCCAGTAACTTTCAGAGCGGATATCCGGTTCTATAGAAATATTTTCCTTTTGAGCATGAGAGAAGATCTCTGACTTGATATCATTTATTGACGGGAATTGTTCTTTTATCACGTGCTCAGGCAGCTTTTGCAAGTTGCCGTTTTCACTGTAAGAAAAAACAGCACATCTGTTTCTGATTATTCCTTTTTTTGTTAATGGGTGAAAAAGGTAGTACTCCCTGCTTCCGGGTTTTATACTTACCCAATTCATATACTGGCGAACCCATAGGGTATTATTGGTGTCTACTATTGCATTGGGACGGGAAGCTATCTTGCGGGGTGTAAATGGAATAATATGCGGAACTGCTGTACGAGTTATCTCAAAAAGGCGTTTTTCTTCGGCCAGATCACCTTTTTTACGGGGATAAACAGTTCGGATTTCATGAATTATCGGGAGTTTAGGATCAAGGAGTTCACTAATATAGGTATCAACATAGGAATTGAGTTTTAAAATCAAGAGCTCCAGGTTACGCACATTTTTCTGAATTTCTTTAATAATCCTATGACTTTCAGGCCCGCTGCGGTAGCTCATTCCCATAAACTTTGCACCGCTTTCTTCTTCTATAATAAAAAATCTGCTTGACGGGCTTTCAGTAAAACGCCAGTCGTCAGGTGTATTATTTTCAAGTACATTTGTAAATCTCTCGATTATCTCATCAGCTTTATCACCATGCTTTTTATACCTATTGATAAATTGTTCT
Organism: Candidatus Magnetocorallium paracelense; assembly: GCA_029001845.1. Taxonomy (GTDB): domain Bacteria; phylum Nitrospirota; class Thermodesulfovibrionia; order Thermodesulfovibrionales; family Magnetobacteriaceae; genus Magnetocorallium; species Magnetocorallium paracelense. Next base: position 6,996 of record JAREWP010000057.1, read on the forward strand.
TTAACATGTGAATGATGAACAACAAATCTGCTTCCCACAATTTATCCTCCTGCTGTATTGGAAGGTTTGTATACATGTATATAGAGAAAAAGCTGTTGGCTATTAGCGTTTAGCTGTCAGCTTTCTAGTTCCCGTCACTTTATTTCTGAAAACAGTGTCTATATGGACCTGTTTCTTTAGCTTGTTTCAATCCCGTATAAATCCGGTCTTCCATTTCTACTTATTTTCCTGATATGGCCATTATCTGGAGAATAAAGTGTTTCAATCCCGTATAAATCCGGTCTTCCATTTCTACAATCTCCCCATAAATGGTACATAAGTTCTGATATTGTTTCAATCCCGTATAAATCCGGTCTTCCATTTCTACCCTTACCACTTTCAAGCCTTTATTTTCAAGGCTTTGAGACCCCCTTTACGAGAACCTCTTTTTTGACCCCTCTTTTCACCCCCAATTTTCGGCTCTTTTTTGCCTCTTTTTTTTGAGTACGCCATTTTCCCCTTTATTTTCAATAACTTAGAAAGACCAAAACTTTACGAGAACCTACCCCCTTTTTTGAGCCTTTTGAGGTTCTCGTAAAATCACCCTCTTAGAGCAAAAATAATAACTCACACAAAGTCACGGAGACACAAAGATATAAAGCAGTTAGTTAGCTGTCAGGTATTGGATGTTAGTCACTTGTCGATTTTAGTTATAAGTTGTAAAACCCCTCTTCTTTTAATACTTCTATAACGAAATCTATGTCCAACTCCAGTATATCGGCAATACTCTCTGCCTGCATATTTGCTCTGGTGTGCAGTTTTACTATGTCTTCTTTTTTACCCTTTTCTATTCCTATCCTTTCAGCAGTTGTTATATACGGCATTTTTCTCTCCTCCTCATATTTGGTTAGCTCTTCATGGAACTTTATGGATAAATCCTCTGGCAGACCCATTACCCAGTCTATGAACCTGTATAATTTCAGTATATACTCTTTTTGATACCCCTTTCCATACAACGCCTTTACCAGTGTCACCTTCCAAAACAACCTTTCCTCTTTATTCCTTTTGGTCTCCAAATTCTTTAAATGGGCGTATGTGATGATCTCAAAGGGATTTTCTGCCTTGTTTATATCTATCTTATCCCTGTAGTCCATAAGCTTCACCAAAGGAAATTTGAATCTGTGTTCAAATCCCCATCTGCTTACCTCATATACTTCGGGACGATAGTTTTCATCCTCATCTGTCAGTACTACAAGGGTTATTACCTCCATCTTGTACTTGTCATATATCCTGTAATTATATACATACAGCCTAAGCTCAAAACCCTCCTCATACGATCCCTGCACCTCTATATGAATCAGTATCCACTTCTCTTCTCCGGTTTTCAGGTATACCTTTACCAACTTGTCCGCATATCTCTTTGTCTCTTCCGACTCCTTGACGATTGTATTGAACTCTTTGTCGAGGAATTCAATGCCCTTCGAAAAATCAATGTCAATGTGTACATCGGGGAAGTAAAAGAGCAGGAAATCCTCAAAAAAGTTTTCTATTGCTTCCTTCCAACCGCTGTCATAATCAGATTTGTTTTTACTTTCCATATGGCATCTATAATTTAATTCTACTATATATCTCTATCATATGTATAGCAGGAAAAGGATCATGATAATGATCCTCCATTAGAGTTT
>JAREWP010000059.1 GCA_029001845.1 Candidatus Magnetocorallium paracelense
CTTCACGATTTCACTATTCCTTTTACCAATAATCAGGCAGAGCAGGATATTCGCATGATGAAAGTACGACAGAAAATCTCAGGTTGCTTTCGTACTTACAATGGTGCCCTCTATTTTGCCCGTATCCGCAGTTATATCTCTACTGTCAGAAAACACAGCCAGGATATTCTCTCTTCTATTTACTATGCCTTGCTCTCTAATCCCTTTATACCTTCATATACTTAATGTCACATATTTATACCTGAGTAGTTACAATCTATTAAACTAAAAACTGCATTTAGCTGTCAGCCATCAGCTCTTTAATCGCAACGCTTCATGGTTCAAAACAGGCTTTGATCAAACCTCAGTCGCATAATCCTATCATGAACCAACCACTTATTTAATTACAACTTTCATTTGGTATGATATCCCCTATAAGGGTTTTAGCTTCAAAAGGTTCATTGGCGGATTTTGTAACATTTATTATTGTCGCATCGGCAGGCTCCCGATAGTCGCCCCAGGCATTTAGCCTCCAAAGATTAGGGGCCTCTTTGCCGCCAAAATCTTTATCCCAGCAGTAAGGGTTGGTGTCTCCGTGGAGAAGTAAAACCGGCTTTAGACGCTTCCCTCTTTCACGAAATTTACCGGCCTGGAGAATCAGGGATTCACGAAAGGGCAGAAAGGCGTCACAACTCATCCTGTTCGTGGAAATACACGGTCCTGCGCCATCTGGAGAAGTTACGTCGGCCTGAGTAATTATGACTACGGCATCTAAGAAATTTTGCTTATCCTTTGCCCGTTTAAAGGCATTTTCAAGCCAAACCCGATTTGCATGGTCTCTGGCGTCAACGAGCGCTAAAGCCTGTTCTGTATCGTCCAGCAGAATCTCGATGCGACCATTATTTGTAGATACCATATGGAGTGTGACAAAAAGAACGCCATTATATATCCACCGTGCATTTTCAGGAAAATTCGGCTGTTGCCGGTACTCCCATTCGTCTGGCGGGTCAGGAAATTTTATTTGTTTCTTTCCATTGTTTTGCTGGAAGAAAAGACGTTTTAGAAAGTCGAGCCTTTCTAATTCAGAGAATCGTTCTTTTGATGGATCGGCATAACCACTACGATCGCAATCGGTCCATTCATTGTCTCCGGGAGTGTAAAAAACCCGTCCAGGATACAAGTTGTAAATAGTATCCCTGAACTCTTTTAATACTGCGTCAGTACATGGACCGTCACCGGAATTAAAATCGCCGTAATGAACGACAAAGGGAGGGTTTGCTTTCTTAACGGCCTGAGTAACAGTCCCTTCAAACAGCGTTTTCTCTTTGTCGCTGTAAGGGGTATCACCAATTGCAATAAAACGAAATGAGCTTTCGCTGTAAGCCTGAAAAGGCGCCATACCAAAAAATAATAGTATGACCGACAAAAATATAAGTTCTTTTATCTGATTATGGTTCATTTTTTTCTTGTTCCAATAGATTCCCGTTAACATTAAACCTCCTTGTGCGATTACTTATCTTTAAAAAAACTACTCTCACCATCGCAAGGCCCACAAACAAATACTTACATTTCCTGAAAATTCTCAATATGATTAAGTTGAAATGTCTCTTTATGGTACCTGTAAATACTGTATAATACATATATGAAAATATTATGTCAATAATATGATTTTAAATATTTTTTATATGATGTTACTATTATTTGAATCAAAATTTAATATTTTGTGAACAACTATACACAAAATTGTGGATTTTACTTCATATTTACAACACCTTTAGATATCCTGATCATAGATTCATAAGACCTTTCTTTTTAAAAGTCACAAATTAAAACCATATAATTAACTTGAGCGCATAGGAATTTTCATTTTTTTTATACGACTTTGCGAGAAGTCAGATTTTTAGACAAAGGATTTATCTGTCTTTTTAACGTACGAATTCATACAAAACAAAGCGTCATCCTCGCAGTCCCTTAAGCGGGAATCCAGAGTTCGGGAAGAAGAAAACGTGTTATGGAAGGTGTTCAAAAACCCTGGATTCCTGCTTAAGGGATTGCGGGAATGACGGTATCTTGTTGTTGAGATTATAGGTGATTAAGACAATTGAACCCCGAAGGATGAACAAAGAGTCCCTCCGAAGGACGTTAACTTGATGTATAGTAGTCAGCCATTTTACAAAAAAATGGTTCTATTTAATAGTAAACTTACCCCTGTCAAGTCAAATTTCTTAAAAGGAATTTCAAAGAAATTCCTTTCAGGTCTCCTTTCCCCCTTCAAAGGGGGAGAGGGAGTAAGAGAAAAGTCGCTGTTAAAGCAGCTTGAAAAACTTTGTATTTTTGTGTGAAATTTACTTAGTAATGTTTGCCGCTTGCATTACGGTGAAACCTTAATTATGGAGGTGTTTTATGTCCGAATATTTTGAGTTGGTAAAGGAATATCTTGTTGACCTGAATATCGGGATCGTTGAGGAAGACGAGAAAGAGGAACTCGTAATCGTAGAAGATGAGGAAAAAGGAATCAAGAATCTGATAATCGATTGCGAAGACCCGATCCTTGTTCTCGAACAGTTGATAATGGAGGTTCCGGCTCAGCAGGACGATCTTTTTCGGCGTCTTCTGCAAATGAACAGAAATCTCGTTCACGGGGCCTTTGTATTGGATGAGGAGTGTAAATATATCTTTTTCAAAGACACGCTTCAGCTTCAGAATCTTGACAGAAACGAGTTGGAAGGCTCTATCGGGGCGCTTTCTCTGGCTCTTGCGGAAAACAGCGAGGAACTGCTGCGTTACAGTAAACAGTAAGATGTGAGTTTAAAGTTCGAAGTTAAAATGGTTATGAAAATCGCTGCCTGAGGCAGTTTAATCTTTTGAATTATTCGGAGGCGAACATGGCCGGAATTTTTAGCAGAATATTTAAAATGGGTCAATCTGAGGCCCATGCCGTAATAGATCGTCTGGAAGATCCGATTAAAATGACGGAACAGGGAATAAGGGACCTGAAGAAAGATCTCGAAGCATCCATGAGGAGCCTTGCAGAGGTAAAGAGTGTGGCAATTCGATTAAAGAAGGAAGCTGAGGAGCAGCAAAAGCTTGGCGCTGATTATGAACGTAAGGCAATGCTTCTGCTAAAGAAGATGCAGGATGGTTCATTGACCGGCGAAGAGGCGGAGAGGCTGGCTGCTGAGGCGCTGTCCAGGAAAACGGAATGTGAAAACAGAGTCCTTACCCTGACCAAGGATTATCAGGCGCAGCAACAAATATCGGACAAGCTGCACGGTAGTGTCACAAAACTGAAATCAACAATCTCAACTCATGAAAATGAGCTTATCACCCTTAAAGCAAGAGCCAGAACCGCCGCTTCTACAAGAAAAATAAATCAGCATTTATCCAAAATAGATTCATCCAGCACGATCTCCATGCTTGAAAAGATGAAGGCAAAGGTCAACGAGGAGGAATCTCTGGCACAGGCCTATGGTGAAATCGCTTATGAAGAGAGAACTGTCGATGATGAGATTAATGCGGCATTAAGTAACGACTCAAAGAGAGAGTCCACAGATGCACTGGCGGAATTGAAAGCGAAAATGGGGATATCTTAGGTTCAACGTACAGGAAGTTTCATTTTTTTCACAGCTCTGCGAACCGGCAACAAAAAAAAGAGAGATGCCCGATACCGGGCATCTCTCTTTTTATATAAATCCAAAAACAGCAGTCGGCTATCAGCGGTCAGCCTTTAGTTAAGGAAACAAAATCAAACAGTGCGGTAGAGCCTCTCATAGGGCTGTTTGACAAGGGAGAAGTGACAAATAAGGTATTGGATGTTTAATCATAAAGATATCTTCATTGATAAGAAGGCTCTGTTATATGAAACTGATCTGCGATACTTAATGCCTGTAAATTATCGCCATTTTAGTTGCATGAGTCGCTTTAACTATGTTATAAATACTTAATCATGGCAAGCTACGCATTACCAAGAGAAGCCTTTGTCCTCTTAGAAGAGGCATTTGAAGAGAAGCAGAAGGCGGAGATATTCGCCAGAGCTATTGAAACAGCTATTGACGCTATTGATGAAAAGGCTGAAAAGGTGATAGTAGAAAAAAAGAATCATATTAAGATCGAACTCAAAGAGGAACTCAAGAACGAGCTTGTAACAAGAGAGATATTTGAAGAGAGGTTTAATTTAGTAGA
>JAREWP010000061.1 GCA_029001845.1 Candidatus Magnetocorallium paracelense
AGTGAAAGTTGGAGAAGAGGTGGAGATAGTAGGGCTTGGAGAGACGAGGAAGACAGTGGCCACGGGAGTGGAGATGTTCAGGAAGCTTTTGGATGAAGGAAGGGCGGGAGATAATGTGGGAGTGTTGTTGAGAGGAGTCGGGAAGGACGAGGTTGAGAGGGGTCAGGTGCTTGCAAAGCCGGGGACGATAACACCGCATACGAAATTTAAGGCGGAAGTATATGTATTGACAAAGGAAGAGGGGGGGAGGCATACGCCGTTTTTTAACGGTTACAGGCCGCAGATATATTTCAGGACAACCGATGTGACGGGAGTTACAACGCTGCCTGAGGGAGTGGAGATGGTGATGCCCGGAGACAATGTAAATCTGTCTGTAGAGTTGATCGGCCCTATCGCTATGGAGAAGGAGCTGAGGTTTGCCATAAGGGAAGGAGGAAAGACCGTCGGCGCCGGCGTCGTTACCGAGATCATTGAGTAGAAAGGAATTTAGTTAGAATGAGGGATATTATATTACTTCAGTGTCCGGACTGTAAGAATAAAAATTATTCTACAATGAAGAACAAAAAGAAAACTACAGGTAAACTTCAATTAAACAAATACTGCAGACATTGCAGACATCATACGAAACACAAAGAAACCAAGGCGTAAGCACCGTGTATCTTTCAGTTGCAGGCCAGTAGCTCTAACGGCAGAGCGCCGGACTCCAAATCCGAGGGTTGGGGGTTCAAATCCCTCCTGGCCTGCCAAATCTTTTCGCCCATTATTAAAAGGCGTTCACAAAGAGTAGGCTAATAATGATTGAGAAAATCAAGACCTTTTTTAAAGAGGTAAAGATAGAGACCAAAAAAGTTGTGTTTCCCAATAAAGACGAGCTTATCGGCTCTACATGGGTGGTAATTTTATCGGTTTTAATTATATCATTTTTTTTGGGAATAGTAGATTTCGGTTTGTCTAAAGCCGTTGAGTCGATTGTTAACTAAGTTGTTAAGTACAGTCCTAATATTAAAATTTTAAGGTGCTTTTGCTGCTTAATTTAAATATTATAATTCAGATTTAATCAGCGATCCTAAAGAGAAATATTTATTATGGAAAAACAATGGTACGTGGTACATACTTATTCCGGCTACGAGCAACAGGTAAAAGTCAGCATAGAGGATAAGATAACAAGAAAGGGTCTTGACGATAAGATTTCCGAGATTATTATACCTTCGGAAAAGGTGGTGGAACTTAAACGCGGTAAAAAGAGGGAAAGCGATAAGAAATTTTATCCCGGTTATATACTCGTACAAATGGAGCTTGACGATTTAACCTGGCATATTATAAAAAACACACCAAAAGTAACCGGCTTCATAGGCGGTACAAAACCGATAGCCCTTCCGGAAGAGGAAGTGGAACTGATTTTGTTACAGCAGGAAAAGGGCTTTGTCCATGAGATTAAAATGCAATATGAGAAAGGGGACAACGTTAGGATAACGGACGGACCTTTTTCCAACTTCAACGGCTATGTAGATGAAGTAGACATGGATCACGGCAGACTTAAGGTGATGGTGAGCATTTTTGGCAGACTTACTCCGGTTGCTCTCGGTTTTCATCAAGTCGAGAAGAGCTGAATAGTAAAGAATTTTAACAGGGGGATTTAGTAGATGGCTAAAGAAGTAATGGCTTTGGTAAAAATACAGATAAAGGCCGGTGCGGCTAACCCTGCTCCGCCTGTAGGTCCTGCCCTTGGTCCTCACGGGATCAATATCATGGATTTTTGCAAACAATTTAATGCAAAGACCGAGAAAATGGGAGACACTATCGTACCCGTTGTTCTTACTATATACAAAGACAGGAGCTTTTCCTTCATTACAAAGACGCCTCCTGCCTCTGAACTTTTAAAAAAGGCCGCCGGTATTATTAAAGGTTCCGGTACTCCCAATAAAGATAAGGTAGGAAAGGTGACTCTCGATCAGATCCGGGAAATTGCCAAGACCAAGATGCCTGACCTTAATGCCTATTCAGTAGATCAGGCAGTAGAGAACATAAAAGGCACGGCCAGGAGTATGGGTGTCGAGGTGGTTGAGAATTAGAAAATCAAGAGAGGTTGTGTTATGGGAAAAAAATATAACGAAGTTTTAAAAAATATCGAAAAAGATAAGGAATATACGATTAACGAGTCACTGGAACTGCTCAAGAAAATTTCCTTCGTAAAATTCGACGAAACCGTCGATATAGCTTTAAATCTGGGCGTTGATCCAAGAAAGTCAGACCAAATGGTCAGAGGGTATGTCGTATTGCCGCATGGCACCGGTAAACAGGTGAGAGTGCTGGTTTTCGCCAAAGGCGAAAAAGAAAAGGAGGCCTCCGAGGCCGGAGCCGATTTTGTAGGCGCTGAAGATATGGCGGAGAAGATTCAAAAGGGGTGGCTTGATTTCGACAAAGCTGTTTCGACACCCGATCTGATGGGTATCGTAGGAAGGCTCGGTAAGATTCTGGGCCCCAGAGGGATGATGCCTAATCCCAAAACAGGAACCGTGACGTTTGATCTTAAAGCCGCTATACAGGAGATTAAAGCCGGAAAGGTGGATTACAAAGTTGAAAAGGGGGGAATCATCCATTTGCCGGTAGGTAAGCTTTCATTTGATATCGATAAACTTGTAGAGAATACAAAAGTTGCTGTGGACTCGGTCATTAAAGCAAAGCCGCAAACAAGCAAAGGCAGGTATTTAAAGCAGATCACCCTCTCATCCACCATGGGGCCCGGTTTAAATGTCGATATTTCTACTCTCACTTCTTCCAGGGTGTGATTAAAGTTAAAGGGAGTATATGCTGAAGGCTGTCACGGCCGGGGCGTACTTTAACCGAGGAATTTAAAGCCCTTTAACTGAAGGGCAAAACTTATATTATTTTGTTATTTTTATAAATTTAATTTTATACAATCTCTTGAATTGGGGGATAAATTGAATAAAACAGAAAAAGAAAAGTTGGTTAATGACTTAAATAAAAAGTTTTCAGCGGCAACTTCTTTGGTTTTTACCGATTATAAAGGTTTAAATGTCGAAGAAATAACTCAGTTTCGATCCTTATTAAGAAAATCTAATGTTGAGTACAGAGTTGTAAAAAATACGTTGGCTAAGATTGCGGCTAAAGAGACGCCTGTTGAGATGGCGACTGAATTGTTTAAAGGACCTGTAGCTGTTGTCATTGGCTATGACGAACCTTCCGTTGCAACGAAAATAGTGCTGAATTATGCAAAAGGCAATGAGAAACTGCAAGTACTCCAAAGCCTTGTGGAAGGTCAGTTGTTTTCCGAGCAGGATTTAAAACGGGTTGCAGAGCTTCCTTCCAAAGAGGTTCTTCTATCACAGCTTCTTTCAGGAATGTCCTCTCCGGCAAGCAAACTTGCAAGCGCCTTACAGGCTACGATCAGCAGATTCGCATATGCTTTAAACGCCTTGAAGGATTTAAAAGAGAAAGAGGATTAAATTTTAATTTAACCTATAACACAGGAAATCAAAATAAATATAAACTATTCCCGGGAAAAGTCTTCAATCAGTCATTACTGCGTATTTATTCTTTCTTCTGAATTCTGACTCCCAAGTAGTTATCATAAATAAAATATTTAAAATAAGGAGGCCTACAGATGTCACAGGTTACCAAGGAACAGGTTTTTGATTTTATCGATAATATGACCATTATCCAGATGTCGGATTTTATTAAAGAGTTTGAAGAGAGGTACGGTGTTACGGCGGCAGCTCCGGTAGCCATTGCAGCAGCACCGGGAGGCGATGCTCAGGAAGCAGCTCCTGCTGAAGAGAAGACCAGTTTTAATGTTGTACTGGCCTCAGTGGGAGATAAAAAGATTCAGGTTATCAAGGTTGTGAGAGAAATTACCGGGCTTGGTCTTAAGGAGGCAAAGGAACTGGTGGACAGTGCGCCTAAAGAGGTTAAAGAGGGGGTTTCAAAAGAAGAAGCCGAGAGTGTCAAGGCTAAGATCGAAGAGCAGGGAGCTACAGTGGAAATAAAGTAAGCCTCAAAATTTTTTTTATTTCTCATTTCCGAGAGAGGAGTGACATGGGAGAAATTTTACGTGAGAGGGTAAATCTTGGCAAGGCCGCAAGCACCATTGAAGTACCCAATCTAATCGAGATACAGCAGAATTCCTATAAAAGTTTCCTTCAAAAAGAAGCCTCCCCTGAAGACAGAAAGAATATGGGGCTTGAGGCTGCCCTTAGAAGCGTTTTTCCTATTGTGGACTATAATGAAACAGCTTCCATAGAGTACTTGGGTTATTTTATCTCCGATACAAAGTACTCCGTCAGGGAGTGTATTAACAAAGGTCTTACCTACGCCGCACCTATAAAGATAAAAGTGAGATTGAACTTATGGGAAACCGGTGAAAATATGCAGAAAAAACTCAGGGAATCCAGAGAAGAAGATGTTTTCATAGGTGAATTTCCATTGATGACCAACACCGGCACTTTTATTATAAATGGTATAGAGAGAGTTATTGTGAGCCAGCTCCACAGATCTCCGGGCGTCTATTTCAGCAGCGATAAGACTAAGGTTCAAAGCGGAAGCAGGATGTTGTATACGGCAAGAGTCATTCCATCAAGAGGCTCATGGCTTGACTTTGAGTTTGACACCAAAGATATTTTATACGTCAGGATCGACAGGAGGAGGAAACTCCCCGCCACTATTGTTTTAAAGGCCCTGGGGTACTCGAACGAGCAATTACTGGAGATTTTTTACCCTGTCGAAGAAATCAGAATACTCGACAGCGGCGGCTTTACCAGAAAAGTAAGCAATATCCTGGCGGGAATCAAAAGTAATAAGTTGATAGCCGATCCATCTACAGGGGATGTTATAGTAAAAGAAAGCGGCAAGATAACGAAGGCTGCTCTGAGAAAATTAATTAATGCCGGGGTGGACGATATTCCGATTTCAAGAGATGAAATAGTTGGAAGAATCAGTCTTAAGGATGTTGTCGATCCTGACACCGGCGAGGTAATAATCGAGGGAAACGAGATTATTACCGAACAGGTTTTCGAGGAAATACTCTCTTTAAACATCGAAACACTGCAACTGCTCTTTATCGACAACTCCCGATATCTCTCGACTTTACGTGATACTCTGCTAATCGATAAGGTTACGACCAAAGAAGACGCCCTGATCGAAATTTACAAAAAATTGAGGCCCGGCGAACCTTCAACAGTCGATGCATCCAAAGTTTTGTTCGAGGGATTGTTTTTTGATGACAAGAGATACGATCTTACACCTGTGGGGAGATTGAAGCTGAACACAAGGTTAGACCTCGATATTCCTCTGGAGAAAACCGTATTGACAGATACCGACATTATACAGATTATCAAGTACCTCCTTGCTTTACGAACAGGAATGGGCGAGGTAGACGACATAGATCATTTGGGAAACAGAAGAATCAGAAGTGTTGGCGAACTTCTGGAAAATCAGTTCAGAATAGGGCTTGTAAGGATGGAGAGGGCAATAAAAGAAAAGATGATGATTACAGATATTGACGATGTTATGCCCCATGACATAATAAATGCAAAGCCTGTTTTGGCAGCGATAAAAGAATTTTTCAGTTCCAGCCAGCTTAGTCAGTTTATGGATCAGACAAATCCGCTTTCCGAGATTACTCATAAAAGGAGACTGTCAGCCCTTGGCCCCGGCGGTCTGTCAAGAGAGAGAGTCGGATTTGAAGTAAGAGACGTTCACCCTACACACTATGGAAGAATTTGTCCAATTGAGACTCCTGAAGGGCCTAATATCGGACTAATTACTTCTTTGGCGACCTATGCCAGAGTAAATGAGTACGGTTTTCTGGAAGCTCCCTACAGAAAGGTTATTAATGGCATTGTTACCAATGAAATAGAATACCTTGCCGCAATAGATGGCGAGAGATCCATTATCGCAGAAGCGACTTCTCCAATAGACGAAAACGGCGCTTTGATGGGAGACGCCATTTCGGCGAGAATTGGAGGGGACTTAAAGATTTTTACACGTGACGAAATACAATATATGGATGTATCGCCCAAGCAGATAGTAGGTGTCTCGGCTTCAATGATTCCCTTTCTCGAAAATGATGATGCAAACAGAGCGCTGATGGGCTCCAATATGCAAAGACAGGCCGTACCTTTGTTGCACACGGAGGCTCCCATTGTCGGTACCGGAATAGAATCCGTAGCTGCAAGAGACTCCGGCGCCGTGGTGCTGGCGAAAAGAGACGGTGTGGTAGAGAAAGCAGATACCAATCGTATTTTGATTAGAGGAAAGGATAACAGTACAGTCGATATCTACAATCTGGTTAAGTTTGCAAGATCGAATCAGGCTACATGTATAAATCAGAGACCTAATGTAAATATCGGTACAGTCGTAAAAAAAGGTGATGTTATTGCAGACGGTCCTTCTACGAATATGGGTGAGCTCTCTCTTGGTAAAAATGTACTCGTAGCTTTTATGCCTTGGGGCGGTTACAATTTTGAAGACGCTATTCTGCTTAGCGAAAGGCTGGTTAAGGATGATGTTTTTACATCTATTCAGATAGAGGAGTTCGAGGTTGAAGCAAGAGATACAAAACTCGGGCCTGAGGAAATCACAAAGGACATACCGAATGTTGGTGAGGAGGCTCTGGCGAACCTTGATGAAAGCGGTATTATATATATAGGGGCCGAAGTGAAACCGGGCGATATACTGGTGGGAAAAATAACCCCCAAAGGGGAAACGCAACTGACGTCGGAGGAAAAGCTTCTGCGGGCCATATTCGGAGAAAAAGCTGAGGAAGTTAAGGAGACCTGCCTCTATGTACCTCCCGGAGTGAAAGGTGTTGTTGTAGATGTAAAAGTTTTCTCCAGAAGAGGTATTAAAAAAGATAAAAGGGCGTTAAGTATCGAAGAGTGTGAGATAAAGAGTTTAGAAAGAGATCTGGAAGAGGAGAGCAGGATTATTAATGACGGAATTCAGAATAAGATACGGGTCATTCTTACAGGTAAAAGGGTAGCCGAGGATTTAAGAGATGAAAGCACAAGGAAGGTATTATGCGCCAGGAACGATCACCTGGACGAGGAGAGTGTAAAATTAATAAGCGACAAGAAATTAAAACGTTTAAAATTAGTAGAGGAAGAGGCTAATGACGAGATAGAGTATATCCTGAACGAGGGTAAATTCTATTTAAAAAAACTCCAGGCTCAGTTCGATGAAAAAATCGACAGACTGAAAAAAGGCGATGAACTTCCGCCAGGTGTGAATAAGCTCATTAAAGTTTATATTGCAATGAAACGTAAAATTCAGGCCGGCGATAAAATGGCTGGCAGGCACGGTAATAAAGGCGTCGTATCCATGGTGCTTCCCGAAGAGGAGATGCCTTATCTCCCTGACGGAACTCCTGTCGATATAGTTCTTAATCCCCTTGGCGTACCTTCGAGAATGAATGTCGGTCAAATACTCGAGACCCATCTCGGTTGGGCTGCCAAAGCAATGAATATACATGTAGCCTCTCCTGTTTTTGACGGCCCTCGAGAAGAGGATGTCAGGGATATGCTGAAAAAGGCCAATCTGCCGGAAACGGGACAAACTATTCTGTACGACGGTAAAACAGGAGAACCTTTTGATAGACCGGTTACAGTGGGGTACATGTATATAATCAAACTGAATCATCTTGTTGAAGATAAGATACATGCCAGATCTATAGGTCCATATTCACTTGTTACTCAACAGCCTCTGGGAGGTAAAGCGCAGTTCGGCGGCCAGAGACTGGGAGAGATGGAGGTATGGGCGTTAGAGGCTTATGGCGCAGCCTATTCACTCCAGGAATTTCTTACCGTAAAGAGCGACGATGTCACAGGCAGGGCAAAGATGTATGAAGCAATCGTTAAAGGCAATGCTACTCTTGACCCCGGTGTTCCGGAGTCTTTTCATGTCTTGATAAAAGAACTTCAAAGCCTCTGTCTGGATGTGGAACTGCTTGAAAAAAAGTCTAAAAAATAAGCGGACGCAAAGATCAGAATCGGATACATTTACCGCATTTCGCGGCATATGTCAACCAGGTGCTAACTATCGAATATTGAACAGGGAATTTTCATGATGTATTTTATCTTTCCCTGCATCATCTTTGCACCCGACAACTATTACAGGGGAGACTTATTTGATGAATAATGTATATACCTATTTTCAAAAGCCTAAAAATCCCAGAGACTTCGAAGCTTTACGTATAAAACTGGCTTCTCCGGACAGAATAAGAGAGCTGTCATTTGGCGAGGTCAAGAAGCCGGAGACAATTAATTACAGAACTTTCAGACCGGAAAAGGACGGCCTCTTTTGTGCAAAGATTTTTGGTCCTGTTAAGGACTGGGAGTGTATATGCGGTAAATACAAAAGAATGAAGCACAGGGGAGTTGTTTGCGATAAATGTGGTGTTGAGGTGATTCAGGCAAAGGTGAGACGAGAACGTCTGGCTCATATCGAATTATGCACTCCAGTGGCGCATATCTGGTTTCTCAAAGGCGTACCAAGCAGGATCGGGCTGGTACTTGATATGACCATAAAAAACCTTGAAAAGGTGTTGTATTTCGAAAGCTATATTGTAGTCGATCCCGGAGATACTCTTCTCAAAGAAAAACAGGTTCTCAGTGAAGAGGAGTATAAAAAATTCAGCGCCGAGTATGGAACCGCTTTTAAGGCCGGTATGGGCGCCGAAGCTATCAGAGAACTGCTTCGTAAGATAGACATAAACGATATGGTTAAGGAACTTAGAGAGAAGATACAGCAGGACGGCTCCATGGGCATAAAAAAGAGGCTCCATAAACGTTTAAGAATGTTGGAAGCTTTCAGACACTCCGATAATAAGCCTGAATGGATGATTCTTGACGTTATTCCCGTTCTTCCTCCGGACTTAAGGCCGCTTGTGCCCCTTGAGGGCGGCAGATTCGCCACTTCGGATCTGAACGATCTTTACAGACGCGTTATTAACAGAAACAACAGGTTAAAAAGACTTATTGATTTAAAAGCTCCAAGTGTCATAATAAAGAACGAAAAGAGGATGCTTCAGGAGGCTGTCGATTCACTGTTCGATAACACAAAAAGAGCTAAAATGATTAAGAGCTCTACAAAAAGGGCTCCTAAATCATTAAGCGATATGATTAAAGGAAAACAGGGACGCTTCAGACAGAATCTCCTGGGTAAAAGAGTCGACTATTCAGGCCGATCCGTTGTTGTCGTAGGCCCGGAATTGAAATTACACCAATGCGGACTGCCGAAACTCATGGCCTTGGAATTATTTAAACCTTTTATTTTTAATAAGCTCGAAGAAAAGGGATTTGTTACAACCATAAAGCAGGCAAAGAAGTTTGTGGAAATAGAGAGGCCCGAGATATGGGACGCTCTGGAAGAGGTAATCGAAGAGCATCCTGTTTTGCTTAACAGAGCACCTACCCTTCACAGGCTGGGTATTCA
Organism: Candidatus Magnetocorallium paracelense; assembly: GCA_029001845.1. Taxonomy (GTDB): domain Bacteria; phylum Nitrospirota; class Thermodesulfovibrionia; order Thermodesulfovibrionales; family Magnetobacteriaceae; genus Magnetocorallium; species Magnetocorallium paracelense. Next base: position 9,451 of record JAREWP010000061.1, read on the forward strand.
GGCATTCGATCCCGTGCTTATAGAGGGAAAGGCGATTAAACTTCACCCTTTAGTGTGTACTGCATATAACGCCGATTTTGACGGCGATCAGATGGCTGTTCATGTACCGCTTTCCATAGAGGCTCAGATAGAGGCAAGAGTATTAATGATGTCAGTGAACAATCTCCTTTCTCCCGCCAGCGGGAAGCCTATCGTGTTACCTACACAGGATATGGTTTTGGGAATGTATTATCTTACAAAGGAGAGAGAGGGCGCAGAGGGCGAAGGGAAGATATTTTATTCGTCTGAAGAGGTCAGACTGGCTTACGATGCGGGAATAGTTCATGAACATGCCGGTATTAAGGTCAGGATTAAGGGCGTTATATACGAGACAACGGTAGGCAGGGTATTATTAAACGAGATCGTACCTGAAGAAATACCATATTCCATGGTAAACAGGGTGATGACCAAAAAGGCTATACAAAACCTGATCGATTACTCTTACAGGTACGCCAGCAAGACCAAAACCGTAATTTTTCTTGACGATCTTAAAAAACTCGGATTCGATTACGCCACAAAATCGGGAATATCCATTTGTATCTCCGATATGCACATACCTTCTAAAAAGGCATCCATACTAAAAGATGCGGAGCATGAGGTTATTGAGGTGTATAAACAATATTCCGATGGTTTGATAACTCAGGGCGAGAGATATAATAAGGTTATTGATATTTGGGCGAATGTAACCGAAATGGTTGCTGAAGAGATGATGGCGGAACTGGGAGCCGAGGACGGTAAGGACCTGACTGAAAAGGAACTGAAAGACAGCAGGGATTTTAACAGTATTTTTATGATGGCCGACTCCGGGGCAAGAGGTTCCGCAGCCCAGATAAGACAGCTTGCCGGAATGAGGGGATTGATGGCGAAACCATCGGGAGAGATTATCGAGACGCCGATTACTGCCAATTTCAGAGAGGGGTTATCTCCTCTTCAATATTTTATCTCTACCCACGGAGCACGTAAGGGACTTGCAGATACTGCTTTAAAAACCGCTAACTCAGGTTACCTTACAAGAAGGCTTGTAGACGTTGCTCAGGATGTGATAATAACCGAAATCGACTGTGGAACTACTGAAGGAATTATCGTTGCAGCCCTTATAGAGGGAGGAGAGATTATTCAACCTCTTGAGGAGAGGCTTTTCGGACGTATCACTGCGGAAGATATTCTCGATCCCATTACAAAACAGCTTATCGCTCCAAGAAATCTGGAGATAGATGAAGATTCTGTAAAGAAGCTTACAGATATTGGTATAGACAGGGTTAAGATCAGATCGGTTCTTACCTGTCAGACAAAATTCGGGGTTTGCAGCTACTGCTACGGCAGAGATCTCACTAGACATGAAATGATAGGCATCGGAGAGGCTGCCGGAATTATTGCAGCTCAGTCTATTGGAGAACCGGGCACTCAGCTTACAATGAGGACTTTTCATATAGGAGGAACAGCTACTAAGATTATCGAACAGGCTGTACTTGAGGTAAAGCATTCCGGCACTGTAAAGTTTGTAGACCTTAATTTTGTTGTAAACAGAGAGGGTCTTTTGGTCGTACTTAACAGAAATGCCGTGATCGCCATAACGGACCCTGACGGACGTGAAAGGGAGAAGTACAATATAGTCTATGGCGCAAAGCTTCTTGTAAAAGAGGGCGACTCAGTGCAGATAGGCCAGAAAGTAGCAGAATGGGATCCTTACTCAACACCTATACTTACAGAATTGGGAGGAAAAATCGCCTTTGGAGATATCGAGGAGGGTGTCACGGTTAAAGAGCAGGTCGACGAGATAACAGGTCTCTCTCATAAGCTTATTATAGATTATCCAGTTCACATGAGACCAAGGATATCCATAAAAGACGAGCAGGGCAAGGCAACTCTTAAGCTCCCGAATTCATCTGTTCCCGCCAGATATATACTTCCTGCAGGCGCCAATATTCTTGTTGAAAAGAACGATTTGGTTTCACCGGGAGACGTTCTGGCGAAGATACCCAGAGAGACTACTAAAACAAAGGATATCACCGGAGGTCTTCCAAGGGTGGCAGAGCTCTTTGAGGCCAGAAAGCCAAAGGAGCCGACTGTCGTTTCCGAGATCGACGGAATTATCGAATTTATGGCCCCGCAAAAGGGTCAACGCGTTGTAAAAGTTAAAGGCGGCGATCTTGAGAAAGAGTATTCCATTCCTAAGGGAAAGCACGTGACCGTACATGACGGTGACTGGGTGAAAGCCGGAGAAGCACTGATGGACGGGGCCGTGAATCCACATAGTATCCTGGATATTCTAGGGCCAACGGAGTTACAAAGTTATTTGGTCGATGAAGTTCAGAAAGTTTACAGACTCCAAGGCGTTACAATCAATGATAAACATATAGAGATCATTGTCAGGCAGATGCTCAGGAAAGTAAGAATAGAAGACGGAGGAGATACCGATCTTATGGTGGGTGAGCACATAGACCGGATTGTTTTTCAGGACAAAAACGAAAGAGTGCTTGCAGAGGGCGGACAACCGGCTCAGGGAAAACCAATTTTACTGGGTATAACAAAGGCGTCATTAAAAACATACAGCTGGGTCTCTGCCGCTTCTTTTCAGGAAACGACAAGAGTATTAACTGACGCAGCCATCCACGGCAGTATCGACGAATTGAGAGGATTAAAGGAAAATGTCATAATGGGAAGAATCATACCCTGTGGAACCGGCCTTGACAAATACAGACACACTTATGTAAAAAGAGATATTGATAAAGCGCTTCCCGATCCCGGAGCAGTTGAAGAGCCAGGCAGCGAAACCGATCTTTTAGTGGCTGATGTCGTAGAAGAAGGCGGAGAAATTGGCTTTACCGATGGTGAAACTGTTGATGAGAAACCGGATAACTCTCTCGATCCTTCTATCGCTTAACAGCCTGAAGGTGGAATATGAGCCAAAAACAGTTGGTTCTCAATGCAAATGAGAATGACACGCGGCAATTTCATGTCGCGTCGTCATTAATCGACACTCTCCAACAGATAGCAAACCTTGTTAATGATCTGAACGATGAATCCTATGTAAAGACAAATGTCGCTAGTGTAGAGGGGAGTATTGGCGCGCATTTGCGACACTGCATCGATCACTTTCACTCTCTTATAGAATCCTTAGACTCGGGAGTAATGAATTACGATGCAAGAGACAGAGGCGTACCAATCGAGAGGAACCGCTTACTGGCTCTGAAGAGGATTACCGAAATTCAGATCGCTCTGAGTAAAATCGATCATAAAACTCTCTCTAACAACATCACAATATCAACCATGATAGATTCATCCAATCCTCCATTACGTGTCTCGTCATCTTTTGGTCGTGAACTCTCTTTTGTATTGAGCCATACAATACACCATAATGCAATCATCAGGGTAATTGCGGAGAACCTCGGAGTCAGGACGCTGCGTTACTTCGGATATGCTCCTTCTACCATCGCTTTTCTGGAAAGCTGATGTGTACCGTTACGATTGTCGATCTTCCTGAGTGTAATGGTTTTCGTCTTGCCTGTAATCGCGATGAATCTCCGAACAGACCTCAGGCATTGCCGCCTGATATCAGAAAGGCCGGTAATCTCTTTTATTTAATGCCTGTCGATCCCCTGTCAGGTGGCACCTGGATCGCAGGAAATCAGGCGGGACTCGTTATAACCCTTTTAAATGTCAATCCGGTAAAGGATAGGTATGTGCAAAACACAAAGGGTTTTAACGCTCCAAGCAGGGGTGTCATAATACCGGCTCTTATGCAGTGTTGCTCTGCCGAGTCTGCGATGGAGAGAGCGAAAAGTCTTATTTGTTCGGATTTTCTTCCCTTCAGGTTGATCATTACTGACAGAAATGGCGGATATGAACTTCGTGTCACAGGAGATCAAAAAGAAGCAGCCATGATCTCTTACAAAAGTGCTCCTTTAATGTTTACCTCTTCAGGTCTTGGCGATTGTGTTGTGGAAAAGCCAAGGCGCATACTTTTCGATGAGTGGTTTTCGGAGATATCCGACATTACGAATAAACAGGATGCCTTTCACAGGCACTCCTGGTCTGACAGAAAAGAGATCAGCATTTGTATGAGACGACATGTCGCCTGTACTGTCAGTTTTACTGCTATAGAGGTTAATCCGGAGAAAATAACAATGACCTACCTTGACGGCCCACCGGATACAGATGCCCCGGAAAGCATGGTTGCTCTGACGCCGGTAGGGGTGTTGGTCTGATATTACGTATTAAATTCCGGAAAATGAGCTTTAACAAAATAGCTCTGGAATTGTTCCCAACGATTACTTAGAATCAAACTTCTAAGATTCAAAACATTTTGCCCGCCTTCTTTGGACTAACTCATACCGGATTTTTTCAATCTTGCACCAATAAGATTCTTACAGGCCGCTTCAATTACACCACTACCGATAGGCAGATTGTTTTGCTTATACTCATAGAGGACTTCAGGTTAAAATGTATTAATGATGCAGAACATAATTGGTCAGTAGGAATTACAAGGAGATATAGAGCTATTGGAATTCTCGAAGACGATATAGTGACATGGTTTTGGATTGGAAACCATGACGGTTATAAAACGTTTTTTCTCATTATGAATTTTAGATTGATTGAGCAGACCCCTGAATTGTTGATGTATTATCCTTTGTATTTACCAATAAAATATTCCAGTTCTTTGACCCAGTGCTCCGGTGTGCAGCCTGTTGATAGTTTTGTCGCAGTCAGGTCCAGCACCGAATATGCCGGTCGCTTTGCCGGAGTCGGGAATTCCGATGTTGTTACGGGAATGACCTTGCATTTTCCACCGCTAAGAAGAACGATTTTAGAGGCGAAGTCCCGCCAGGTAATTCCTCCTTCCGTTTCATCGGTGTAGTGGTAAATGCCGTAGCGACCGCTTTCTATAATCCTCTTTATGCCTTTGGAGAGATTTAAAGTAGAGGTAGGAGAGCCTCTCTGGTCGTCAACGACGCGGATGCTTTCATTCTCCCTGCTTATTCTTAATATTGTTTTTACAAAATTCTCTCCAGATTGTCCGTAAAGCCAGCTTGTTCTAATTATATAAAACTTGTTTAATATCCATTGTATGTACTTTTCGCCGCAAAGCTTGCTTTCTCCGTAATAATTTACAGGCGAAGTTGCATCATAGGGATTATATGGTGAGCCGTTTTCGCCGTTAAAAACATAATCTGTGCCAATATGGCAGAGAGATATCCCGAACTCAAGACAGAGAAGAGCTAAATTCTGCACTGCGATACCGTTTATGTACAAGGCCTTCTCCCTTTCCTCCTCTGCAAGATCGACTTTCGTATAGGCCGCGCAGTTGACAATCATATCCGGCCTGTATTCCTTAAGAAATCTCCGAATATTATCAATAATTGTAATATCCAGCTCTTTTTCATGAGGAGCAATCACAGTATGGGACTCTCCAAGAACTCTGCCTGTGTCCCTGGCAAGCATGCCACCTGATCCGGTTATCAAGATTTTCATAGTTCAATGGGGAAATCGATAATAAAAGCCGTTCCCTTCCCTTCTTCGCTTTCACAGATTATGTTCCCTTTAAAAACCTGTGTCACTATGTTAAAAACTATATGCATACCAAGACCGGTTCCGCCTCCAAAACGATTTGTCGTAAAAAAAGGCTCGAATATCTCTTTCTGATTTTCCTTTGATATCCCTTTGCCGTCATCGCTGTATTTAAACAGAATGCGATTGTCTTTCTTTAGTGAAACATCGATTCTAATCAGGCCCTTTGCATTATTTTCATAAGCGTGATCCATCGAATTCACTATAAGATTCGTTAGTATCTGGGCAAAGGAGCCGGGATAGGAGTTAAGTTCCAGTGAATCGGGACAATTCGTTTCGATATGGAGGTTCGTTTTTTTAAGCTTCGGGCTCAAGCTCAACAAAACACTCTCAATATAGGATTTCAAATTGAACATCCTCTTCTCCTCGCTTGCCTGATCTACAGAGACCATTTTAAAACTCCTGATTAACTCGCTTGTTCGATTGAGATGTTCCAAAATAATTCGACTGATTTCAGAAGCATCAGTAAGATAATCCTCGATTGCCGACTTGGTGAGTGTGTTGTTTTTATAAGACGTTTCTATCTTTGAGGTCAATTTTAGTAAATGAGATGCAGCCGTAACACCGATTCCCACGGGAGTATTCAGTTCATGGGAAACCCCTGCCACTAATCTGCCTAAAGAGGCCATTTTTTCTGTTTGAATTAATTGTTCCTGATTTTCGACAAGATGTTTATTGGCTGACTTCAGCTCTTCATGAGATTTTTGTAACCTCTCCATCATCGAATTAAACAAGGAGGCCAGGGTGCCGATTTCGTCTTTTGTAGAGGCATCAACGCGCTGTGACAACTCACCTCCCTCAGAGACAGATGCAATTACAAGGGACAGCTCCTTGAAACGCTTTCTTAACAGGAAAAAAAAGATTGTCTGCGCTACAATAATCATTAAAACGGTTATTAACATAATCCATATCGATTGTCGGATCAATTGTGTGAAAACATCTGAAATAATCGAAACATTTTTTCCGGTTATTTCTCCGGCTTGAGACACGGCTTTGCTTATTCGATTAGCCCTTTTATCCAGCTCCTTTTCAACTTCGCCTATTGTGATCAGCAGTTCTTCTAAAACATCCTCGCCGTCTCTTAATAATTGTATAAACTGAAAGACAGGAATATTTTCCAATGCCTCATCTGCAATATCTTCGGCGATTCCTACATTTTCCTGTAAAGCCTCTATCAGGTGTTTAGGGAAGTCGTTGGGGAATAAGAGATTCATCTTCGCCTGAAAAGAATGCATTTTTTTTCTAAGGTCGGCCAATTTATCTTTTCCCCTGTCCGGTTCCATATAAATCAACTCTATTTCATGAACAAAACGGACAATCGTTTCATGTTGCTTTTCGACCAATTTTTGAAGAGGGAGATGCTGATCCACAAGCGTTTCGATATGTTTGACCGAACTTTTAGACTGCATCACATTTTCTACATTTTTTTTCTCCCCTTTCTGAATTTGAAGATATATCATAGCAGCACCTGTAAGCATAATTGCAGATACTACAACGATACTCAAAATAGATATGAATGAAAGAGATAAATGTCGAATTTTCATATACTGAAATGTTTGGTAATCGCTCAGGAAGGAGCACAGGATTAAATCAAAACAGCAATTTTTTTTTGCTCACTTAACATTCAGATATCAAAACGAAACAACAATATTTCGGAAATCGAGTGAACATCATTTTCCGAATGATCAAAGACTGCGATTCCGCCCTTTAACTCCTGACCCGGAACAAACACCACATCGTCGGGATGGCCTGTATCCAGTTTGCGTTTCATTTCTAAACTCCACATACTGTCTTTCCATACCCCCTTAACCTTAATATCGGCAACCGAGCCCTTTGCATTGGGATGCAAAATATATTTGGGCATTATTTCCTGCTGTTTTTTACGGTAACGTTTGGTCGTATATATTTTGTCTCCCATATCGCCGGGTCTGTATATATAAATCGGCTTACCTGTTCGATCTTTTGCTAAAGCGGACCTCAGCATTTTGGTTTTACTGATAATGGTCATTTTATCGTGGACAATACCGGTCGAATTGGAACGAAAGGCCTTCCAGTGCCACATGTCAGCTTTAAACTCATTTCCGGAAAACCAGTCGGTCGTATAGTCCCCTTCCATTTCAAACTGCATGGCGAAACGGTCTTCTCTTTGGGGACCTCTTACATATTTATTTCTTTTGTCATCCCAAACAAATGGTTTGTGAACAATATCTTTTGTCTGGTCGTTCCATTGAATAAAGAAATAGACACTATCACCAAATACGCCCCCTTTAAGATTAACGCTCCCAATGGCAGGTTCTGTGTCTTTAATGCTTTTTAATGGTATCGTCACTGATTCAGTCTCTCCCCAGTCACTCCCATCCCCGTTTAAAAGCGGTTCCGTTGATAAGGGGCGAATAACAATAGTCTGCCAGGCCCCGGCTGAAGAGAAAAAAGTGGTTGTCAGAATACAGGTGATTAGGATTTGGAAAAGAATTCTTGTCATAGTCTCCCTCCTGTTTATATCAGATGTCTTTGGTTAGTCTTCAGAAAGTAAATTAATAATAGCATAATCAGAATAGAATAAAAAACGGTGGTACACTTCATACAGGGCTGTCAGTGTAGCCGGAAGATATTCCAAGGGGTGCTCTGTTTTTACAGATTATTTACACAATCCTGGAGCTATCTTGAGTTAAAAGAAATGTTAAAATAATTCGCCTTTATATAAATACTTGTAACTACTTAGTATAGACTGAAGGCTGAAGACTATCAGTTTAAAATGCGTTATCGATAAAACTTTGAGTTTTTTATTGCCCAATACTTACAGGTCATTTGATTTCTTGCCTTCAGCCTACCACCTTGTATACCTGAGCAGTTACATATATTTTAATAAGTATTTGGTATTCAGAAGTCAGAATGAAAGAAATTCGGATTGGCCGGTATTGACATGGTTGTTGTCCATGCCGACCATGTTTAAATAAGGAGGTTTTCAATGCCCGAGATTGGAATGGATTTAAACAGATTCATATTGGAAGAGGAGAGAAGGTTCCCTGATGCAACCGGTTCATTATCGATGGCTTTAATGGCAATAGAGACTGCTGCAAAGGTTATTGCATCCCATACAAGGATGGCCGGTCTTGTCGATATTTTGGGAAAGGCCGATAAGGTAAATGTTCAGGGGGAAGAGGTTCAAAAGCTGGACGAATTTTCAAACGAAGCCCTGATTACCATATTAGGCGACAGCGGGCAGTTTTACGCCCTTGCTTCCGAAGAGGAAGACGATCCCGTATTCCCGGAAAAGGGGAAGAACGGCAAGTACATCATTGCCTTTGACCCTCTTGACGGTTCTACGAACATTGAGGTCAATGTCAGTATTGGCACCTCTTTTTCCATATATAAAAAGCTAAACGGCACTGTAGAGGATTTTCTTCAGGGAGGCGATAAACAGATCGCAGCCGGATATGTTATATATGGCTCATCGACTGTTTTTGTTTACACTACCGGCAGCGATGTCAACGGGTTTACATTGGATCCTTCTGTGGGACTGTTTCTTCTGTCTCACCCATCCATTAAAATACCGGAAAAGGGAAAGATATATTCTGTAAACGAATCGAATGCCGGCGGGTGGGATCAAAAGTTGAGAGACTATTTCGAATCTTTAAAGAACTCGGGATATACCTCGAGACTGATCGGCACAATGATAGCCGATGTGCACAGGACACTGTTAAAAGGCGGGATTTTCGCCTATCCTGCAGACGAGAAGAATAAGAATGGGAAATTGAGAGCCCTTTACGAGGTTTTACCTATGGGGTTGTTAATTGAAAAGGCAGGAGGGATGGCCACTGACGGGGAGAAGGATATTCTTCAGGTAAAGCCGACTGACATACACCAGAGGATCCCGATTTTCCTCGGAAGTAAAAGCGAGATATATTCTTTGATGAAGGCCCTTTAGTATCAGGGTGTAATAAGTTCAGGGATCAGGATTCCTGAACTTATGTCCCGCAAACCGGGGCTTTAATTTCTCTGAGTTTTTGAATGAGGGGGTCGATTTTTGAAAGATGTTCCGGAGGTATCATAAAAATCTCTATCGGACGATTGGGGATAAGCCCGTTGCCTGAGCACTTTGTCCCGCCTTCTTTGTACTCTTCAAGACGTCTCTCTGACATAAGAAAATTCAGCACAACAGAAAGATTCCCTGTACAACCCCCGTCATCAAGATGTTCGATATTCTGGAGGAAAAAATTATTTACAGTAAAAACAAAATCCTCTGTATCGGCAAAACCTGTTTCTATACAATTCTGTTTGGAAACAAAACAGCGACAACCGAATGGTCTTACTTCATAAAGAGGACATTCGTCTTCATGCAATAAGGGACAGATGTCAGGCTCAAAGTCCTCATTTTCCTCGGGAATTTCCTTCCCCTCCATACAGAGACTTGCCAGTTCGTTTGTGGTTATGGAAGGGCCTTTCAGGGAGTCAGGGGGGGAATGACGGATTTTATCGAGAAGCTCATGATTGCCCGACACCTGGAGATGGGTAATGATTTTAAAGGCTTCCAGTGTCGTTACTGTTACATTACCGGTGCAGCAGTGGGAGCAACCTTTTTTGCAGGCAAGTTCATAGTGTGAGATAAAATCATTATAAATTTCGTACAACCTGTTAAGAAAGACAAGTTTAAGTTTCAGTTCCATTGCCGGATATTTTATTAAAAATGTGCTAAAATAATCTACAACAGAATTTGTTTACAGTTGATGTTCATATGTTGTCAACTGTTGAATTGAGATTGTGATGATCAGGCTCATAGAAATAACTTTTTTTGTTTTAGCAATGTTCTTTTTATGTGTAACTGCCTATGGTGGTACAGTTGTCAGGAGCATAGACGGTGTTGTCGTGGAAGTATATGAGGGCGACAGAATAAGGATAAAGACAAAGGAGAAAAAAGAGATAAGAATAGTATTTTACGGTGTCGATGCGCCGGAAATGAAAATAAGAGACAGGCGTACAGGTAAGATCGTATCGCAGGGGCAGCCTTTTGGAGAGCTTTCAAAAAAGAGACTAAAGTCAAAACTTCTTGGTAAAAAAGTGACTGCCAAAATTTTAAAAGCCTTCCCCAGTCAGGGATATATGGCAACTGTTTATATGGGGAAGAGGAATATAAATCTTGAAGTAATTAAAGAAGGTTATGCCTGGGCAAACAGGAGAATATTAAAAAAAGAACATCTTCCCACTTTTGTCACTGCTGAAGATATGGCGCGATTAAAGGTCAAAGGTTTGTGGAAAGGAAAAAATCCGGAACCACCCTGGAAGTTTCGAAAGAAGATAGAGAGTCAGTTAAGATACAATAAAAAATCTAACTCCAAGAAAAAAACTATGCAACTATTCAGACAGGATTAGGGGAGAAATGCCTCTGAAACTCAGGATCGTCACAAAGACTGAAAATTAAGCCCGGGTGCGGGGCCTGGTTTGTAATTTGAATGCACAGGATTCCCATATTTTTATGCAGGTTTGCAGGATATAAGCAAAAAATGTAGCCGCAGGCTTTAGCCTGCGCGAACCGTTGGTCAGCCGAACCCGGACGCAGGCTACATTTAAAGACATCCGCTGAAGGCGTTAAATCTAACTTGACTCCAGGCGCTAAACCACTAACTTAATTTATTTCCGGTTCCAAAAAAAAGTCAGGATCAATAATTATTAACTAAAAAAACATTTAGCAGTTAGCCATCAGCTATCAGCTTTTTAATAGCAACATTTTACAGTTCAAAACACATTCACTCATAAGGTGAAGCTTATTATTGCCATAGCGTCAATATTTTCCTTAGCTGAAAGCTGACCGCTGATAGCTGACTGCTTTTTTTAAGATTAATTGATTATCCTTAAATCGTCAATCGTCAAACGAAAATCGTCAATTAAAACAGAAACTTATGCCTTATAACATGTTTGGTTCTGTCTTGACAGGTTAAACTAATGCTTTGCAGGCGCCTTTCTGTCATAGTATATGCTTTTGCCGCTTATACTTATGGGGATTCCCATAACGGCATCTGCCTTTGTTAATTCCAACGCTCTGGCGGCAGCACCAACCCTTTGCTGAACTCTGTTGTCGATATTAAGCAGACTTGCCGTTTTAGCGGCCGAAGAGAGGGCGACACCTATATCCATCATCCTCATGATACAGTGAGGCCCGGAATAGCCCATCTTTTTTTCCCGGATCTTTCTGTTTTTGGAAAATTCACTGCAAGACAGATAACCGCATCCTCCACAGTCATAACCTGCAGCCAACGATTCCCGTAACCCTACAAGAAGTAAAGCATCTGAATTTTCAATATTAGAAGCATCTCTTAGCCAATAGGCCTCGTTTGTACTGTCAGACGCATATTCCTTCATTTTTTCGGCAATTCTTTTAAGATCGCCCTCATCGGTAATCACTGTAATCTCTAAAAAATCCTTACCTGCCGCTTTAGGAGCGGTCAATGCAGAGGCAGCCATTAATTTCGCCGCCATATCCGTTACTTCCTTCATCGTTTTACCTCCTTTACATAATTCTTTTCATGAGCCGGTATTCTGTGGAAACGATTTAATAAATAATATGAATATGTTATATTTATAGCACAATAAATGACAAGAGCAAAAGGGAGCATTGGATAAGTTTAAAGAAAAAAACAGCAGGCACGGTCCGCTGGTCGATTGGAGCGAAGTTCTAAATTCTTTAGCCAGGTTTATTCAATGGAGGAGACCCAGGCTGGACATCGAGCCCAGCGATGAGCTGGTGCAAATATTAAAAAAACTCAGACCGCCGATAGTGATATTAATAATGATATTGACGACAGGTACTATCGGATATATGGCGATAGACGACTACGAACCTCTCGACGCTCTTTATATGACCGTTATTACGATAGCCACCGTCGGATTCGGTGAGATGGGAACGGCATCGAGCGGAGGGAGAATATTTACGATATGTTTAATTTTTTTGGGTATCGGCGCATTCGGATACTCTACCGGTTTAATTATCAGCATCTTCAGTGACGGTGTATTATTAAAAATATTGGGAGAGAGATTTATGATAAAAAGTATTGCCTTTATGGAAAATCACTTTATCATATGCGGTATCAATGAAACCGCCAGAGAGATTGTGAGACAGTTTTCCAAGAAAAAAATTCCCTTTGTAGTTGTAGACGACACTGCCGAATTTGACAGGAGAAGGGGCGAACTAAGTATTAAATACTATATAAAGGGGCCTCCATTTAAAGACGATTCGTTAAAAAAGGCCCATATCAGTACTGCCAGGGGAGTTATAACGACCTCTCAAAACGATAACGACAACTTCGCCATTGTCGTTTCCGTTAAAATTCTTCTCGAGAAATTGAAAAATCCAAAGGCCAGCATTATTTCTCTTGCAAGAAACGCCGAGAATAAAGAAAAGCTTTATAAAATAGGGGCTTCCCATGTTATTACACCATATATTATTGCCGGTCAGCGTGCGCTTTCTTACGCAGTAAAGCCGGAGGCTTCCTATTTTATCGATGATATCGTTTATAATACGGAAATCGATCTTGATATAGAAGAGATGCTGATAGATGATTCTCTTCTCCATCTTACAGGTAAGCCGCTCCTGAATACCGATCTAAAGGATCACAGGATAAAAGTGATTGCAATAAAGAGAGGAAAGAATATCGATACTGAGATCACAGGCAACACTACGATAAAAAAAGACGATGCTCTTATCGTTATTGGCAGAGTGCAGAACTTTAGGGGGTATTTGAAGAAATATAAATCAAAACAGGTATAAAAGACAAGGTAAGAGGAATTTGGAACAAGCCATAAGGGTTAAAATAATACCTGCGGCTACATTCTTTCTTTAATGGCTCGCAGACTTGCATAAAAAAAATGAAAATTCCTATACAATCAAGTTAAGAAAGAGTTTTACTCATACTCCTTTTCTTTCCGGCAGTTTTTAACTGTAAACATATCCATTTGCCTAACTATAATTACAGGAGAAAAATTATGTATTGGGGAAAAGTTATCAGTGCTTTTTTTATCATAATGGCCCTCACGACCGGTGTTGGCTTTATCTATGCAGCATCCAGCTATGAACTAATCATCGCCACTGCCATGAACCTTATAGCCACTACTCTGAAACTGGGGTCACGAAGCAGGTATGGCCCCGAAATTCTTGCAACCAGTTTTGCCGCAGATCTCCATCTGATACCTGCTGTATATATCTACTTTGTTTCCGGTGATGCAAAATCGGCCCAGGGACTGGTTCTGGGCTCTGTCGTTGCAAATATTATTTCTTTAATCTTCGTTATAATCGGGTATATCCGGTCAGATGAGGAGATGTAATATTCGCTGATTAGGCTGAAGACTTTTAGGTGAAAACAGGTTTTTAAAACGCAGATTTTACAGAAGCTGCAGATTATATAAGAATGAAAGAGCCGTTGTAATCCGTGGTTAATATGTTGTAAAAAGACAATAAAAATGAGAGCTGTTTTATATATATTTCTTATTACGGTTTCCATTCTTTTCTCAGATATATCATCTTTAGCAGAAGAGAATCCACTGTTCGACATCGATACAGAGGCGGAATTATTAAAGGAAATCGATTGGCTTCAACAGGAGGCTGTCATATTTTCAGCCTCTCGCCGCGAACAGAAACTCTCCAAAGTCCCGGCTGCCGTATTTGTCATTACAGGAGAAGAAATCAGACGTATGGGGGTAACCAATATTCCCGATGCCCTGAGGACTGTACCGGGTTTGCAGGTTGCGCAAATTAACTCAATGGCTCAGGCCATTTCAGTGCGGGGCGAAAACAACCGTTTTTCGAACAAATTGCTGGTTTTGATTGACGGAAGGTCTGTTTATACACCTGTCTTTTCGGGAGTTTTCTGGCATACAAAGGATGTGATGCTTGAAGATGTGGAAAGGATAGAGGTAATACGAGGACCGGGCGCCACCATGTGGGGCGCAAATGCTGTTAACGGTGTAATAAATATTATTACCAAAAACGCTAAAGATACCTCAGGTGGTATTGCCGTGGCAGGAACAGGCGATGAAGAGAAAGGATTCGGCTCTGTAAGGTATGGCGGAAAAATCGGAGACAATACATATTACAGAGCCTATGTAAAATATTTCGATCGAGACGATTTTACAATGTCTTCCAATGAAGATTCCAATGACGAATGGCGCTCTTTCCAGGGAGGATTCAGGATAGATGCGGATTTAACGGGCCGGGATTTTTTCAAATTGCAGGGAGATATCTATGAAGGAGCAGGCGGAGAAGTACAGGATCTCCCGACCCTGACTTCGCCATATTCATTCCGCAGCAATGTTGACGCAGGTTTTTCAGGCGGAAATATCCTGGGGCAATGGAAACATGCATATTCCGACACATCGGAGATAACATTGCAGTGTTATTATGACCGAACCGTTGAACAGTATGATTTTATAGATTCCTATCCGACTTATAAACAGACAATCGAGACCTATGACCTCGATTTCCAACACCGTTTTAAATTAAACAGCCGGCAGAATCTTACCTGGGGTATAGGGTTTCGCTATATTGACGACGACATTAACAGTTCTCCAAACCTGATATTCGATCCCGAAAACCGCGAAACGGAATTGTACAGCGCCTTTATTCAGGACGAGATATCACTGATAGAGAAGAGACTGCAGCTCACTTTAGGTTCCAAATTCGAGTATAACGATTATTCCCACTTTGAAATACAGCCGAATGCGCGCCTTTTGTGGACTCCCCATGAACGACATACGCTCTGGACATCGATTTCACGCGCCGTAAGAACCCCCAGCCGCTATGAGCACGATATGAGTGCTCTTCACAGCCTGTCACTGCCTCCTGATTCTTTGTTTGCCGGTTCTCCTGTCGCCCTTGTTTCCATGGAGGGAGACGAAGGATTTAAGCCCGAGGAACTCACTGCATATGAAGCAGGATATCGCTACCGCCACTCTGAAAGGTTATCCCTGGATATGGCTGTTTTTTATAACGATTATCATAATCTCCAGACATTTGAAACAGGAGAGCCCTCTCTTACCATTTCCGGCTCATCTGCTTATCTTCTCATCCCCGGTTTTCTGGACAATGAATTGGAAGGAGAAACATATGGAATAGAACTCTCAGTACAGTGGGAGGTGTTTCCATGGTGGAGTCTCCTTTCATCTTATTCCTACCTGTTAATAGAACGACATGACAAAGACAGTAACGATACAGACGCCGAAGCGGAAGAGAGGACATCCCCGCGTAATCAATTCACTTTGAAATCTTCCATGGCTCTTTTGGAAAATATAGAGCTCGATACGATTTTGCGATATGTGGATAACATTGCTTTTTATGATATTGACAGTTATGTGGAGGCAGACATTCGTATAGGCTGGACTCCGGCAAAAAATCTCGAATTGTCTCTTGTCGGCAAAAACCTTCTTGATGAAAGTCATCCCGAGTATATTAATTCAACATTCATAGCCCCTCTTGTAGAAGTTGAACGAAGCATATATGGAAAGGTGACGTGGAAGTTTTAAGGAAACGTATTAATACATTAAAAAAACAGATACTCTCAGGGAAAAGTATAAGCTCATTTTTAGCTGCCTCTCTTTTTTTCTATTTCATTATCTCGGTGCTTTCAGCTAAAGAAATAACCGCCCCTACGATTTACTTCTATAATCCCGAAGCAAACATCAACAACTTTGCTCTGCTAAAGAAGGAGACTGACTCTTATCTGTCAAAATTCGGAGATTACAGTTTTCAACCCTTTAATGATAAAAATATCTTTGAAGACTCTGTTTCAGGGAACAAAGAAGCTCTTTTTATTCTGTCGAGCTGGCATTATAACACCTTACGGGAAAAATATCCCGTCAAACCGGTGCTTATAGGGGTATCCAAAGGAAAATCGACTCATAAAAAAGTTTTGTCCGTTAAAAAAAATATAAAAAACATCACTTCTCTAAAAGGAAAAAAGATCGCCTCCGCCGGGAACAGAGAGTATACCAGAAATATTCTGATGCAGATTATGGGGATCAATAGCGGAGAAATCGCAGACTCTTTGAAAATAATGCCGGTGCCAAAAGATATCGATGCCTTGATGGCTGTGGGATTCGGAATGGCTGCCGCTGCGCTCACTACGGAAGAGAGCCTTGGTAAGCTCAGGAAAATGAATCCAAAACACTATCAGAGATTAGGGCAGTTGGGAAGGAGCAGAGAGTTGCTGCTGTCTGTAGTGGCTGTACCAAGACATTTAAATACAGATGATCATCCATTAATAAGAATCTTAAGTAAAATGGGAACAGAAAGTAAGAACAAAAACATGTTAAGAATGATTGGTCTTGACGGATGGAGAACGCTTACACAAAAGGAATTGGATATTTTAGGACAATGAAAAAATCGACAGATAAAAACAGATTTACTATGATACATTATATTCCAATCTTCTGCCTGTTCAGTCTCATTATTTCGGGAATCGCTTTTGCCGGGGAGAGGAATCGTGTTCTTATTCTCAACTCTAATATGGCTACAGAGAAATATTCTTTAATACACAAGGAGTTTACGTCGAGCATATCCGAGGAAATAGCTGAGCTGGACCTTGGAGGCAAAGAGATTGACACAACTGAGATTGGAGAACGTATCGATACGATTAATCCGGATATTATATTTTGTATCGGGTCCAGGGCATACCTGAGTGCATTCCAAACTGCGGGGGATAGGGCAATAATTTTCTCTTCAGCCATTAATTGGAAGCGTTTGCCAATGAGGAAAAATACTTATGGTGTATCCAGCGAGCTTAATTCCGGCATGGAGTTGATGATGTATCACTATTTCTTCCCTGACCTTGGAAGGATTGGTGTCATATACAGTTTAAAACACAACAAAGAGTGGCTGAAAGAAGCGATCGATAATGGCAGAGATTTGGGACTGACAATTTCAGGAAGGCCCGTAACAAAGCCGGAAGAACTTCCGAAGGTTCTTGTGGAATTTCTGCCTGAGGTGGACGTCCTGTGGCTTGTCTCCGATCCTGTTGTCATATCCTCAAAGGAGTCGGTAATGGAAATTTTCAGGAGAGCCGACTCACTGAAAAAGCCGATTTATGCATACAGCAAGATTTTCGCCGATCTGGGCGCGCTTCTGGTTATATCGGCTGACGTTCCGACAATGGGAGTACAGGCGGCCGGTCTGGTCCACGACCTGCTTACCAACAATGAGATTCCTGAAAATGTCGTTACCCCGGCAGGCTCCCATATCATACTGAATATGAAAAAAGTAAAGGAATATGGTATCGATCTGAATGAAGAGGCAATGGATTCCGTAAATTGGATGATTCAGTGAAACCATGGACGAGCTGATAATAAAAAGAAGTATACGCTGGAAGCTCCTTATCACTATGATCGGGCTGATCGTGGCCTTGTTGACTACATTGACTTTTATCCAGATCACCTCCCAAAAAAAGGTGTATGAAAAGGAACTTGGAAATCGTATCTCTATGATGAAAGAAAAATTGATAGACAGAGGGAAAACACTGTCCCATAATCTGAGTAATCAGGTAGAAAACGGAATTGCTACCTTTAATTTTTCCTATATAAGCGAGCTTTTAACAAAAACCGTTTCTGATGATGTGGAACTTCATTACGCAATATTAATGGATATATCCCGTGTCGCCTATATTCATACTTTGAAACCATGGTCCGAGCAGGAATATCTATCCCGTGAAGAAGACTTTTACGCAGCCGGGCAACGGGAGTACGCCATTAATGAATATAAATATAATTCGCAGTCATTTGTAGAGTTTATCGCGCCTCTCCAAGTGAGCACGAAACCCTGGGGAGTGCTCAGACTCGGATTTTCACTGGATCATCTAAATAAAGAAATCGTTAAATCCCGTGAAGAAATAGCCAGACAAACCGGTGACATGATAACACACTCCTTAATTACTTCCGTTATTTTTATTTTCCTTGGCTCGGCAATTGTTCTTATCATCTCTGACAAACTGTCTCGTCCTATCATACATTTAACAAAGTCCGCTAATGAACTTGCCAAAGGGAATTTTGAAGCAGGAGAAAATATCGAGGCGGAATCGGAAGATGAAATCGGAATTCTGGCTGCTGCATTCGCCGGTATGTCAAGGGATTTGAAGGGCTCCTATGAAACTTTGGAACAAAAAGTAAAGCAGCGCACAGCAGAGCTTGTAGAGGCCAGGAACCAGGCAGTTGCAGCGAATGAAAGCAAATCCGAGTTTCTTTCCATGATGAGTCACGAAATCCGCACACCCATGAACGGTATCATCGGAATGACGGAACTGCTCATGGATACGGAGTTGTCTGCGGGCCAGCATAAATACGCCGGCGGAATTCACCGCTCAGCCAAAGCCCTGTTGCATATTATTAACGATATTCTGGATTTTTCGAAAATCGTTGCACAAAAAATGGACCTGGAGCCTGTACCCTTTGATCTGAGATCCACAGTTGAAGATGTTGTCTATCTTTTGAGTGTGGAAGTGGAGAGTAAGGGGATTCAGTTAAACTTGCACTACCATCCAGACGTACCTGCCAGAGTAATAGGTGATGCAGGCAGAATCAGGCAAATTCTGATTAATTTAGTGGGGAATGCCGTTAAGTTCACACATGAAGGCGAAGTGACAATTGACATTAGCTGTTTATTCTGTAAAGAGGAGAAAACCTCTGTCAGGTTTAGCGTCGAGGATACGGGAATCGGAATTGCCGAAGACAAAATTCAGTCTATTTTCGATAAGTTCACTCAAGAGGATGCTTCCACTACAAGAAGATACGGCGGTACAGGACTGGGGCTGGCTATTTGCAAAAAACTGGTGGAATTAATGGACGGTGAAATGTCAGTAGAAAGTCGGGCCGGAGAGGGAAGCGTTTTCTCTTTTACCATTCCCCTCCTTGTAGACAGAGGGCTGATTGCCGTTCATGAACCATACAAAAAGGAGACAGAGGGTACGCTTCAAATAGATGCTAAAGTTCTGCTTGCTGAAGATGATGCTGTAAACCGGGAAGTAGCAGTGGAGAATCTTCAAAAACTGGGCTGTACTGTGGATTTTGCTCAAAACGGCCTGGAAGTTGTAGAAATGGTAGAGAAAAACAGCTATGATGTTGTATTGATGGACTGCCAGATGCCTGTTATGGATGGTTTCGAGGCGGCAAAAAGAATCAGGGATTTCGAAGCTCAAAACAACCCGCCTGCTTCCGGAATTCCCATAATCGCCATGACGGCAAATGTCCTGAGGGAGGATATAGATAAGTGTATGGAGGGCGGGATGGACGATTATCTTTCCAAGCCATACAGACTGAAAGACCTCGCCGACGTCCTTTTAAAGTTCTGTAAACCGGGGGAACCCCTGTTATCGGAGAACTCCGAAATCATTGATTTCGATTTTCCCGATCTCCCCGGAATCGATACGAAAAGCGGAATCGATAGAACCGGCGGCAATGCAGAGTTATATGCGTATTTATTGAAGAATTTTGACGACAGATATGGCAAAACGACTGCCACCATTCGGGCGCTCCTGGCGGAAGGAGGGATGGATGAAGCCCTGCGCGGGGCGCATACTTTAAAGTCAGTCGCCGGAAGTATTGGCGCTGCGGATTTATATAGAGCCTCTGCCGAGTTGGAAGCCGCCGTAAAGGGAGAAGACAGAGATCTTATAGCAAAGACGCTCGAGCTCTGCGACGCCAAGCTTGCACATACAATAGAGGTATTAAGCATTCTATCCGAAAAGCCTGCCCTTGAGACGAAAGTTTATTCAGTACCTGAGGAAACAATAGAACATGAGGCTATACGTTCGGTATTGAAAAATTTGAAAAAACTGATAGAAGTTGATGATACCGAAGCAGAGGAGTATGTAAAGGAGATAAAGGCGTATCTGACATTGTATAATAAGGAGACAGAGTATAAGCACCTTGAAAAGCAGTTACTCCATTACGATTATATAAATGCGCTTAAGACACTGAATTGTATTGCCGCTGAAATGAGTATACAACTTAACGGAGAACTCCATGAGTAGAGAGAAACAAACAATACTTATCGTTGACGACACTCTTGACAACATCGACATACTGAAAGATCTGTTAAAAACGGACTACAGAGTAAAAGTGGCTCTTAACGGAGAAAAAGCTTTAAAAATAAGCATGTCCGATGACCCGCCGGATATAATACTTTTAGACATCATGATGCCGGGCATGAGCGGGCATGAGGTCTGCGAGAAATTGAAATCGGACAGTGACACCAAAAATATCCCCGTTATTTTCTTAACTGCCCTTGCAGAAGAGAGTGACGAGTCTAAAGGGTTGAAACTTGGAGCTGTCGATTACATAACAAAGCCCTTTAATTCCGACATCGTCAGAGTCAGAGTCGCCAACCATTTAAAACTGAAACGACACAGCGATAACCTGGAAGAACTTGTAAGGGAGCGAACAAGGGAGTTGGAGCTGACCCAGGAAGCAACGATAGCGAGTATGGGAATACTTGCCGAATACAGAGACCCCGAAACGGGCGGACATATAAACAGAACACAGACATATGTCAAAACTCTGGCGGAAGCTTTAAGAGATCACCCTAAGTTCAGAGATTTCTTTAGCGGACAAGAGGTGATCGGTTTGTTGTATAAGTCAGCCCCTCTTCATGATATAGGTAAAGTGGGTGTTTCAGACAGTATTTTACTTAAACCCGGTAAACTTACGTCTGAGGAGTTCGAACAGATGAAGTTGCATTCGAAGTTCGGAAGAGACGCGATTGCTGCTGTCGAGAAAAATTTCGATGAAAACTCTTTCCTCCGTTTCGCCAGAAAAATCGCCTACAGCCACCATGAAAAATGGAACGGGTCCGGTTATCCGGAAGGTTTAAAAGGCGACGATATCCCCATATCGGGCAGGCTGATGGCGATCGCAGATGTTTATGACGCTCTTATCAGTAAAAGAGTGTATAAACCTCCTTTCCCCCATAAAAAGGCTGTGCAAATTATTTTTGAAGACAGGGGAGAACACTTCGATCCCGATATTGTCGACGTTTTTATGGAGATTAAAGATGAATTCAGAAAGACAGCACTAAAGTTTGCTGATTATGATGAAGAGCGGGAGATGCTGTTAAAAAAGGATTAGTGGTATAATATTAAATCAAAAATACCTTTTGCTCCTTGAGGTCGATATGAAATTTAAATCGGTTAATCCATATAATAACGAACTGAACGGAGAGTTTGAGTTTCTCACTGAAGAAGAAGCTGTTTTACAGATAAAGCGATCTAAAGAGGCGTTTAAGGATTGGAAAGTCACGCCTGTAAAGGAAAGGTTGCAATATCTGGTCAGAGCCGCCGGGATATTGCGCGATAAAAAAAGAAAATATGGCGAAATCATCACCAGGGAGATGGGAAAACCGATTAAAGAGTCCCTTGCCGAAGTGGAAAAGTGCGCATGGGGATGTGACTATTATGCTGAACAGGCAGAGGAGATGCTCCTGGATAAAACAATTCTAACAGAAGCTGAGAAAAGCTATGTCTCTTTTGAGCCATTGGGCGTTATTTTGGCGATAATGCCCTGGAATTTTCCATTTTGGCAGGTTTTCAGATTCGCCGCGCCCTCTTTGGCGGCAGGTAATGTCGCCATATTGAAGCACGCACCCAATGTTCCACTCTCTGCATTGGCTGTAGAAGAGATTTTTCGGGATGCAGGAGCGCCGGAGAACGTTTTTAAAAATCTTTTTGTCGACGTTGAAACAACGATGAACCTGGTCGAAAAAACCGATGGTGTAACATTAACGGGCAGTTATCGCGCAGGTTCACAAATCGGCTCCCTTGCAGGCAAATATATTAAACCGGTCGTATTGGAACTGGGCGGATCGGATCCCTTCATCGTATTGGAAGACTGTGATATCGACAAGTGCGCAGAAAGCGCTGTAATGGCCAGACATTTAAATGCAGGCCAGAGCTGTATTGCATCTAAAAGATTTATAGTAGTAGAGACCGTGTTCGATGAATTTGTCGAGAAGTTCACATCCCGTTTCAATAAGTTGCGATTGGGAGATCCCATGGATGATAATACAGATATCGGTCCAATGGCTTCCCTAAGATTTGTACAGGAACTTGAAAGGCAGGTCAGCGACGCCAGAGAGAGGGGAGCCGAGGTTATTGAACTGAAAAAGCCTGTGGGGGAATGTTTTTTCCCTCCGACTTTAGTTGTCAACGCAACGAGAGACATGAAAATCTGCTCGGAAGAGGTTTTTGGCCCTATTACTCCCGTTATTAAAGTTAAAGATGAAGAGGAAGCGCTTGTAGTCGCTAATAACAGTGATTTCGGCCTGGGCGGCTCTATATGGACCAAAAATTTTGAGAGAGGTATGAGACTGGCAAAAAGAGTAGAATCGGGAACTGTGACGATAAACGATTTTACCAAGTCCGACCCAAGGCTTCCCTTTGGCGGAATAAAAACGTCGGGAATCGGCCGGGAATTGTCCGAATACGGCCTAAAGGAATTTGTGAATGTTAAAACAGTGGTGGTGAAAATATGAAAGCAGCCGAATTATTTATCAAACAACTGGAAGAGGAAGGCGTCGAATACATTTTCGGGCTCCCCGGAGAAGAGAATCTGCATTTTCTCGACGCAATAAGAGAATCGAACATCAAATTAATCGTTACAAGGCATGAACAGGGCGCGGCCTTTATGGCTGCAACATATGGAAGATTAACCGACAAGCCCGGTGTGTGTTTTTCCACCTTAGGGCCGGGAGCAACCAATTTGGTTACCGGAATCGCCCATGCTCAGTTAATCGGAGCTCCTTTAATCTCTATATCCGGCCAGAAGGCGATCAGGCAGAACTGGCAGGCAAGGTTTCAAATCATAGATGTCGTTAATCTGATGAAGCCGATAACAAAAAAGTCGATATCCGTTATTGACCCCGGAACCATTCCAACTATCATCAGAGACGCCTTTAAGCTTGCCGAAGCAGGCAGACCGGGGGCCGTACATATCGAGCTGCCCGAAGATGTCGCCAATGAAGATACAGATGTCCGAATTCAGAAGAGAACTGTCTTGTTACGTCCCTGTCCTGACGATGAGGCGATCAATGCTGCCGCTAGATTGATTAACGGGGCCGAGGACCCGTTGATTATTTTGTCTGCCGGAGCGAACAGCAGAGCCATAACGAATCATCTCCTCGATTTTACTCAAAAAAGCGGTATATATGCCGTTCATACGCAAATGGGAAAGGGCGTTATAACGGACGATTGCGAGCAAAGCCTCTTTGCAACCGGTATTCACAAGCAGGACTATATAAACTGCGGGATAAACAAGGCCGATTTAATTATAACCGTAGGCTATAATATTGTTGAATATCCTCCATATGTATGGAACAAAGATCTGGACAAAAAGATTTTAAATATCGATTTAGTGCCGGCAGAGCCGGATAAGTATTTTAATCCCGACTTGGAGGTCATAGGGGACATATCGCAATCTATAAGTAGAATAGCAAAGCAAATCGAGAAAAGGGAGTTTCCCTATTTTAAGAAAACCAGGAAAATGATCGAGAGCAAAGTGAACGAAAATATTGAAAACAAATACCCCCTGTTACCTCATGATATAGTTAAAAACGTAAGACATGCTTTATCAATGGACGATATCTTAACTCTTGACAACGGGATATATAAGCTCTGGTTTTCAAGGTTTTACAAAACCTACGAACCCAATACCGTGCTCCTCGATAACGCGCTTGCCACAATGGGGGCCGGTTTGCCTGCCGCCATAACCGCCAAAATGCTTAATCCCGAAAAGAATGTGCTCGCTGTTTGTGGTGACGGAGGTTT
Source organism: Candidatus Magnetocorallium paracelense (assembly GCA_029001845.1). Classification (GTDB taxonomy): domain Bacteria; phylum Nitrospirota; class Thermodesulfovibrionia; order Thermodesulfovibrionales; family Magnetobacteriaceae; genus Magnetocorallium; species Magnetocorallium paracelense. The sequence continues at coordinate 33,846 of JAREWP010000061.1, forward strand.
TATGATGAACAGTCAGGAGTTGGAAACAGCGCTAAGATATGATATTCCTGTCGTGGTTTTGATTCTTAAAGACGATGCTTTCGGTTTCATTAAATGGAAACAACAGGGCATGACTTACGAAGACTATGCACTTGATTTTCAAAACCCCGATTTTGTGAAATACGCGGAAAGTTACGGAGCCGTTGGTTTGCGAGTCGAAAAAGGAGATAACCTTGCCGATATTATTTATAAAACTTTTTCTATGAAAAAAGTGGCCGTAATAGAGTGTCCCATAGACTATTCCATAAATTATGACGCCTTTTCAAAGCAATTGGGGAATATGGTCTGTCCTGTGTAGTGTTTCATATTGAATACTCTTTCACTGTTAAAATAAAAGTATATTTAAAGTATTGTTCTGTTTACAAATCTTTTTTGGGAGGAAATAATGACCGCTGAAGAAGTTGACAGATCGATAAATGAGCTCCGGAAGCTGTTTAAAGAGACGGACTTAAGATTTAAAGAAACCGATTTGAAAATTAAGGAAACAGACAGAAAGATTAAAGAGAGTGCTTTGGAAACGGGTAAAGAGATACGCGAGAGCTCTATAGAAACATACAAAGCAATCAGACTTATCTCCTTATTAAATATACTCTTTATCTCTTCTCTTATCTCTTTGCTGTAGCTGTAACGGTTATCTTTGTAGATGTCCTTAAATCTCACCTCTGCAAAACTCAATATATCAGGGGTCAGCTTACGTGGATATTTGGCTCCCGACAGTACTCGCACCAATCGCACATCGTCTCCTTCTTTAAGGGCATCCCCCCATCTCTGCATCGTGCTGCGGGGTATTCCAAACTGCTCTGTCAGACTCTTGACTTTCAATCCCGCATTGTATAATCTCGCTATCAGTAATTTGGTTTCACAAATAGATTAAACCCATCTGCTTGAATTTGGCATACTTGGACATTCCCTTAGGGGAATGCCATGGACGTTGACTATGACGACAGAGATGACGACTCAAACGGTATCGGACATAACTATTAATTTCCCGAAACGCTTTCCTGGGATAATCCTGACCGAAATAGTTACGCCAACCTTCAAGATGTTGGTTCCATCCATCCAAAGGCCATTATGCTTATATGGCATAACAGGTAACTCCAGGGCTTTGAGAGGATTCTTTGAAACAGTTAAAGAACATGGAAAAAGTGGCTCTCCAGACGTTCAAAGCGATATGGTGACATGAGCTGGGAGATGTTTTCTGATCTGCTTAAGTACCATGTACCTTTACCAAGTCCCGGAATTGTTCATTCTGTTTTTGCAGTGAAACCATAACCTGAGGAACCGGATGCGTTAGTTGCGCTCGTCCGGGTCTGTGGGGGAGTCGTGAGGGTAACCTGCGGCTCTACCCGGAAAAATATTTTTTGTAACTGTTCACTGTGATCTGAGATCAGAGGTCAGTTGAAAGTAAAAGGGACTTTTTTTATTGAATTTCACGAGTATAATTGGCATTTCCACCCCTTTTAGGAGTTCTTAGCATGAAAAATCAGGTAAATTTCTTTAAACAGATCACCGATCTCTGAACTCTGTGAACAGTTACTATTTTTTTATTTTAAAGTTACTTCTCCAAGCTCTCCGGATATGGAATCGTTGTCATCAAATTGATTCAATTCCGCACCCCAGGAGGCACCGGTCTCGATTCTTATATGACTCGGCGTTTGCACGATGCAGGCAACGCAAAAAGAATACTCTTCGCCCGGAATAAGGCCGGAAAATATTTGATCTCCCGCACATAATCCGATCTCGTTCCCCGAAGACATCAGCTTTGCATAAGTATATAAATCATACTCATTAGTACCGTCCGCCTCGGCGACATCGTTCCAAAATATGCTTAGAGCAATCTTGTCGCCCCAGTTGAATGTCGTCTGATTCCTGCCATCAAAACACCAATTTCCTGTATTAAACGTTATATTTGAGGAAATGCCTCTGAAACCCGTAATCTCACCTTCTTCATCGCTGTCACCATCATCTTCTCCGTCCGACTGTTCCTCACCTTCTGATGAAAGATCAGCCATCATTGTCATTGCAGAGCTTGAAATATTGGTAACCTCAACACCGCTTGCAGAGCCGTTGTACAAATTACTGTCAGGTGTTGTATATGAAGCAAAGGATGTATTACCGGTTGAACCGGGATAAAGATCACCGCTGTCACCGGCGTCTAAATTCTTCTCAAGACCATAGCGGCCGTCAGCCTGAACCAGAGCGACACGGTAATGAGAGGAAGCACAGTTGCTCTGAGAGGGAATACACTCCTCTGTGTTGTCGGTGTTATCAAAGGTTGCCTTTGATTCGTCTATATGCCAAATGGCAAGCCCCTCTCCCGGGAGACCGGAGTCAAAACCGACTTTTTGCCTGTTTTCAATAAGGAAATACTCCCCCCCTGTATCGGGGCTCCCGGAAAGTATCTGGTAGACATCGTTGTTAAATGCCGCTGCATCTATACTCTCGGACAAAAGAGTACCCTCTACCACCGTGGGAGAAACCCATCCGAGAAAATACTTGCTCCATGCACAGAGATGTGAAGGTCTGTCTCCGGGTAAGGTTTCAAAAGTCCATGCCCCTGCAGCCATCAAACCCCAGTATCCTATACCCTGGGAAGTGCCGTCAATATCGTAGAGGTCCGGGAGGGCAAGGGAGTGGGCGTATTCATGGGCAAAGACCCCGATTGTAGACTGACCACCCCACAGTATTTCAGGCATAATAATATAATCATTGACCTTAACCGTACCGCAGGATGCTGTGTCATTCGTTGTATATTCACCTGTACCGTCTCCGAAAAATCCAGCAGAATTCAAGTCCCATCTGTGCGACCATATATCGGTAGTCGGACCGCCCGCCTCTTCCCCGGTACCCTGATGAATAATAGCCACAACATCGACATAACAATCTCCGTCCATATCATATTGAGAGAAATCGACTGTGCTGTCCGCAGCCTGTACTGCCTCATTTACAAGTGTCCCCGGGTATTTATCGTATCCAAACATATCGTTTTCCCCGTAATAGTCATGGATATTCGACGCTGTATACCAGCCGGTAACTCCGTTGCTCCCTGAGGATACGCTGAATTTCCCGTAAGAAACCTCTTCATAATAGTCTTTCAAACTGTAATTTCCAGAATCAAAGAGAAGCGACTCGAAATCGGATGTCCCATATGTTACCGTTGTATCGCTAAAATTAACCATAAGAACTGCTAATTTGTTGGTTCCAGTTGTCGGAGCAGCTCTTTTTACAGGCGCACTTTTCCTCTCTATCCCCATCATGCGAGAGGGAGAACCCTGTGCAGGTCTTAAAAAAGGCTTAACTCCGGCCGGAGGTGCATGTCTGCCCACAATGGCGGTCGAAGGCCCTAAATCACCCTCATTATTATGTATCGCAAAGACCCAGTTTCTGCTTGTCTCGTTAAATACGATGGAATAGCCATCCGCAGTCCGCCATCCGTGCATCCACTCGTCTCCCCACTGCCTGGCATTGATCTTACTGCCGTCAGCCTGCGTCAGGACAACCTCCACAGGCGCCGCCGGCGCCGCCGGTGCTTCATTCATTAAAAAAATCAGGCAAAACAAAGGTAAAAGCACAGTTATTAACACTCTTTTGTTCATCGATTCTCCTCCTAAATTTTTAATATCAAATTTTTGTTATCTCGCCCCTGCCCTAATAAAAATTATATACAATAATAGCATAACAAAAATGTAATAACGAATACATCTTTTAAGGTAAATTGCCCTTGCCATCGACTTTTTTTTATTCCCTACAACAAACCGCTTCTGTTCGCCAGAGCTTGCGATTCCACTTGCAGAAAGGACAGGCGAAACGTTTATCCCGAGAAGGTGCTGAAAGATGACCCCGATTAGCTGAATCCACTTTTGTCTGAGCAATATGATAAAATATGAGCAATTATCCCCAATAAACAGGCGACCTGACGACAATGGCCACAAACTCCAAAAAAGAAGACACCGTTGACAAACTTACATCGTACCTCAGGGCGAGAAGTGATTTCCCTGCTTTGTCAAAGACCGTAGCCCTTATTAATGAAAAAGTGTCCACCGAAGGCGACACTTCCATAACGGAGCTGACTAATATTATATTGGATGACCTGGCATTGACAAACAAACTTTTAAAGATGGTAAACACCGCTATTTACGCCAAATTTCAGGTATCGGGCAGAATTAATACAGTATCCAGGGCTATCTATTTATTAGGCGTCAAAACAGTTCGAAATACGGCAATGGCGATATTTCTCCTTGAAAATATTAAGAGTAAGACTTTACAGTATGAAATTAGAGAACTTTTTATAATCTCCTATATGACGGCTCTTATTTCAAAAAAGCTCTCCGCCGAACTCGATCTCAAGGATAGGGAGGAAGCTTTTATTTGCGGAATGTTTCATAATCTCGGTCTTCTGCTTGTTAAATTCTATCTTACAAAAGAGAGCAAAGAGATCGACGGACTCATATCGAGAGAAGATATCTCTTCTGACAGGGCTTCAAAGAAGGTTCTCGGTTTTACATACAGTGAAATCGGCAAGCTTATCTCCAAACAGTGGCATTTCTCGGACACAGCCATTTACTGTATGGATCGACTCCCTCTTGACTCTATTCCCAAGCCTGTGACAAATGTGGACATGATACATAGAGTTATTCTTTTTTCATCTCTTTTATGTGAATTGGTCAACAGCGATAATTTAAAAAGAAATGAGTGGGAAAAGAAGCTTTCCGAATTTATGTGGCGCTTTGAAAGCAGTTTTACCATAAAAGAGGATTCCCTTCTCGGCATATTCGATTCTGCCCTCGACGAACTCATCGTATATGTAACGAACTATAACCTGAATCTTGAGGAGAGTACTTTTATTCGTAAGCTTTTCTATCTGCTGCGAAATACAAAGATACCTGACAGCCTTAAAGGGGCTGACGATATGCGGCCTACAGCACATGCAACAGATGAGGCGCCTGCCGTTAAAGGCATTGATTCTCTGATAGAAGGGACAGAAGATGACGAAAAGGAGACCCCTGAAGAGGTTATGACAAGGGGAATTATGGACATTACCGACTGTCTGCTCAATGACGATTTCTCTCTCAATGACGCCTTAAGAATGATGCTGGAGACAATGTACAGAGGTATAAAATTTGATAATGTGATCATATGTATTAAAAATACAAAAGACAACACCATGGATTGCAGATTCGGCTTTGGCAGGGATATCGAGGAATATGCAAAGAGTTTCCGTTTTAAAATAGACGACAAAACAATGGATTTGTTCAATATATCGCTAAAGGACAATTCTATCATTTTGTTAAAAGATCTTCAGGACAAAAGGATGAAACAACACATGCCGGATTGGTATGTTCTATTAAAAGACAGCGGGACGATGATTGTAATTCCCATTGTTATGAATAAAAATCCGATAGCAATGATTTATGGAGACTATGTGGAACCTAATGTAGAAATATCCAGAAAATCTCTGCGTATTCTAAAGACAATTCAAAAACAGGCGCTTCTTGCCATTAAGCAGTTAACGGTGGGTAAGTAAAAACTAAAAGCAGCAGTCAGCGATCAGCTAAGGAAAATAGGGTCAATCGGAACTGATGTGGAACTTTTCAGGTATTTTTTAACGCAGAGATAACGCAGAGAACACAGAGAGGATTATTTTTTTGTAATTCATTGACTGTTTTTTTTTAATATTTCCTCTGCGACCTCTGCGCATCTCTGAGACCTCTGCGTTAAAACAGCACCACACCGGTTAACGTCAAAAGGAGGATTTTTTATGTCTGAGAATGACGAGAAAATACAAGAATTTTTAAATAATCTCGGTAATATACTGGCTAAACTGGAGGATCTGGGTATTAAACAGTTCAACAAGAGAATAGCCGGTCTGGAAAACCATATTGAAACCTTTACAAAGCATACGATCCGAAGCGGTCTTGTCGGGATCACGAGTTCGGGCAAATCCTCGCTTATGAACGTCCTCCTTGGCAGGGGGGAAAAAATTTTAAAAGAGCAGAGCAAGGCCACTACAAATATGATCGTACTCTGTTCAAAGGCGGAAACGCCGCAACTGGAGATTCACTTTGACAATGGCGAGGTTACGGAAAAAAGCGGTAAAGAGATACTCAAAGAGTCGATATGGAAATACACCTCAGAAGACGAAAACCCCAATAATCAGTTCAATGTCAAATATTTGAAGCTCAAAGTACCGACCTTTCTTCTGGAGGGCGATATAGAACTTGCCGATACGCCGGGACTGGACGCCTATGGCCACCAGGAGCATGAAGACCTCACTCTTCGTGAATTCCTGCCTCAGGCCGATCTGATTATGTATCTCGCCTCTATCCGGAGTCCCATGAAAGAGGCGGACAGAAAAATTTTGGATAAAATTATGGACGCGGACCAGCGTATCGTTTTTGTCCAGACCTGTAAAGGCGCCGTTGTGGAGCAGAGTTACGGAGAGGAGAGTTCCGATACGGTAGCCGACCTCCTGGAAAAACACAGACAGGAATTTAAGGACTCTATCAAGCCCTACGAAAAACTCAAAAACGCTCCCATTGTCCAGGTGGAGACAACCCAGGCTATCAAATATTTCAAGAATAACGATATAAATGCATGGAAGGAGTCGGGCCTTGATGAATTCGTATATGTCGTTAAGAGCGTGACCGGTCAGCTTCAGGAGGATTTTACAATCAGAAATCTCCGAAGAACGGTAAATGAGACAAATGCACTGAACAAACTGATTATCAGCACCATTGAGAGCGACAGCGACAGAGAGAGAGATATTGAGGATCAAAAGGTATTCATGCATGAGGTGAAGACCCATTATGACAAGATAGCCAAAGATAAAGATGAGATCATCTCCAAATGGAAAGAGAAGTTGGATGCTCAAAAAGCATATTTCAAGTATGAACATGAACTTTCGAAAATTTTCGGATATTCCTATGACTACAATCCCAAGCATGATAAGCAGTTTATGGATAAGGTGCACGTCATAGGCGAGCAGACAAAGAAAAACAAGAACGAATTTCTAACCGTACTGGACAATGCAAAAACAAGATACCGGATGATATTCGACAAACTAGGGCTCGATGTGAGACGGGCGGACCTGCAAAACGTTACGCAAACAACTTTCTTTCTCCCCAATGTTCAGAAAAAGCAGGTTGCTGACGCCGTTGAAAGCGGAGAAAGAGAGTCCCGTTCATCGCTGTGGAGCAAAAAGGATATAACAGCGGAATATATCGATAAAAAGAAATATATGAACGAGTTAAAAATGTCTCTAAAATATTTTTATGAACCTCTTACTAAACATCTTGAGTGGTGGAATCAGACAGTCTCTTTTTCCTATGTCGATCCCCTTGAGAAAAAAATTGCAGCACTCAAGGACGATATGGCGAATATGAAAACAGGGGGATCATATAATGATGCGCAGTACAGGCAGCTTAGCAATATAAGTACCGAGCTGAGTTCTCTGGTGCAGGAAGTATCGCCTCTTTGCAATATAGAACCTCTGAAGAAGAAGATAACACCCTATAAAAAATATTCCGGCAGGACAATTACTATTGAAAGAAGAACGAACGACAGAAGTCTTCTGCTTCAGCTTTGCAATCGTCTCTACGAAGGGATGTTTCATACATATTATGCGAAATGTCTGTCGAGAATCAGCGAAAGTAAGCAGAAAAACATCGTATTGATCGCTCAGGAGTACGAGTCGCAAATTAATTTTCTAAGGCGACTGATGAGGCTCAACAACGAGGCATTCGGAGTACTGGAAGAGCTTGAACCTCCCTATGCCATAAATCTGAAGGAAAAGAACGGGGGAATAGACAATATAAATATTAAGGGTGAGTTTCACGACAGCTTCGGCTTTTATGTGCTTGGAAACGACATGAACTCTCTTAATTCGTCAAAGAGTGAAGATATGTTCGAAAAGGCCGATGTTATTCAGGTGATGATCGAAGATTTGCACAGAGTCGCTTCCGCCGTAACGGATTTAAAGGAGAGAAATCTCTTTTTCGAGTTTATAAATCAATACAGAAGTAAGCTTTTAATGACTTATCCCAGGGCCGCCTACTTTCAGGGAGAAAGGCTGCATATTTTAACGGACGAGGCGATTCTGGAAATCAACGACATCTTTGAATCGGAACGTTTAGAATGGTTTATTTACGAAAATTTCGAAATCAGATTTAACATTTTTCACGATCTCGCTACAAAAATGCAGGAACAAAAGCTGAACGTAGATGACTGTCTTAAAGAGTGGAAATCCTACGGAATCCCCCTTGACGGAGCCTTTACGGAAGAGAATCTGAGAGATCAGTTTGCTGAGTTGCCTTGGGCCTGAGGATATGTTGTCATGAATCTTCCCATCGGCTTAAGCGATTTTGGCAAACTGAGACAAGAGGGATACTATTTTATAGATAAATCACCTCTAATTCAGGAAATTATTAATTCCGGTTCTGAGATAATACTCATCCCGCGACCAAGGAGATTCGGAAAGACTCTGAACCTGAGCATGGTCAGATATTTTTTTGAATACTGCGAGGCAGAGGAGAGGATGAAACGTGAAAAGTTGTTTAAGGGGCTTGCCATTGAAAACACCGTTGAGTTTAAAAACCATGTGTGTAAATATCCCGTTATTGATATCACCTTTAAAGATGTGAAGGAAAGGGATATAAATACCGCCATGTCAAAGCTGAAGGTGGTGATTAGAGAGGCATTCGAGAAACATTACGACTATATAATGGGTATGGACGCGCCGCCTAAACAAAAAAGGGACATCGAAACGATATTGTCTGAAGAGGGTGGAATTTCGGTATTTGAAGATTCGCTGAGGATATTGAGCAGGTTATTGGCAGGGAAATATGGTGTAAGCCCGGTGGTGCTGGTAGACGAGTATGACACACCAATACACTCCTCCTATGTTCATGGCTATTACGCAGAGATGACGGATTTCATGAGAGGACTATTGAGTGGCGCATTCAAGGATAATCCCTATTTGTATAAAGGAGTGGTGACAGGCATACTGAGAGTGGCGAAGGAGAGCATATTCAGCGGGCTGAATAATCTTGGCGTTTATACGATACTGGACAGGAAATTTTCCGATAAGTTCGGATTTACAGCGGAAGAGGTAAAAGAAATCCTGAGTACCTGCGGACTTGAAGAGAGGTTTCCTGAAGTAAACAACTGGTATAACGGATATGACTTTGGAGGGACTGTCATATTCAATCCCTGGTCGATCATTAACTTTGTCGACAGAGGCGAAACCAAACACTACTGGGCGAACACATCGTCCAACGAGCTTGTGAAGGATTTGATAAGGGAGGGGTCTGACCGTGTAAAGGAAGATATGGAGAGGCTGCTGAGGGATGAGCCCATAGAATCGGCAATCAATGAAAATATAGTATTTCAAGAGCTCAAAAAGAGTGAAAGAAATATATACTCCCTCCTGTTTTTCAGCGGATACCTGAAATGTATCGAGCAAAGGATGGAGAAGAGGAGAATTATCTGTAAACTGTCTATACCAAACGAAGAAGTTAAGTATATTTATGAAGAAATCATTTCCCTATGGGTGGAGGAATCCTTTGACAGCAGTAAACTCAAGGCTATGCTCAGGGGATTAACCGAAGGGAAAATAGAGCTTTTTTCGAAATTGCTGAACGAATTCGTAATAACGACGCTTTCCTTTTTTGACACAAAGGGGAAAAAACCCGAAGCTGTATATCAGGCGTTCATACTGGGAATTCTTCTAAATTTGTCGCCTGATTATGATGTCTCTTCGAACAGGGAGCTTGGGTATGGAAGGTATGACGTACTCGTACTGCCGAGAGATCTGAAAAAGCCTGCCATCATCATGGAGTTGAAGAGCATTGCCGGTTTTTACGAGAAAGCTCCTGATCAGGCGATAAAAGAAGCATTTGACCAAATTGAAAGCAAAGGGTATGTTGAGGAGCTTAAGGCCAGGGGGTACGACAGGATAATGAAACTTGCCGTGGTGTCCGATGGTAAAAAGGTGTGGGTCTCTGATAATGTGGAAAAAGGCACAAGGCAACAGGCATAAGGAATAAGTTAAAAATATTGTTGCCTTTTTGTGCGCAATTTCATTTATAAGCGACCAAGTAGTGACCGTAAACCTGAAATATTCTCATCTCCTGCCAACTGAATAGTATTCAAATCCCATTTCTCTCATTTTGGAAGGCTCGTATACGTTTCTCATGTCAAAGAACAGAGGGCTTTTCATTGTCTCCTTTACTTTTTTCATATTAAGGTTCCTGAACAGATTCCATTCAGTTACAAGAGCGGCGGCATCGGCGCCTTTAAGGGCTTCATAAGGAGATTCGGCATAATGAAGGTCAGGAAATATCTCCTTGCAGTTGTCCATTGATGCCGGATCGTAGACCTTTATAATTGCATTTTCACCTTTAAGGGATTCGATAAGCGATAGGGCCGGGGCTTCCCTGATGTCATCGGTATTGGGCTTAAAAGAGAGACCCAGTATGGCGATAACTTTATCTCTGAAGTCACCAAGGGCTTCTTTCATCTTTGTAAGCATCAGCTCTTTTTGGCGTTCGTTGGCCTCGATTGCGGCGTGTACGATTCCCACCGGCACATCATTATCTGATGCAAGGCTCAACAGGGCTCTTGTATCTTTGGGAAAGCAGGAGCCTCCGAATCCCGGACCGGGGTGAAGAAATTTAGGGCCTATCCGTCTGTCCAGGCCCATGCCCTTGGCTACGTCATGAACATCGGCATTCACCTTTTCACAGAGCACGGAAATTTCGTTAATAAACGAAATTTTTACGGCAAGAAATGCGTTGGAGGCGTATTTTATCAACTCCGAAGTTTCGACATTCGTTATAACAAATGGCGTTTCGATCAGATAAAGAGGCCTGTAGAGATCTTTCATGATCGATGTGGCCTGTTCGCTGTCAGATCCTATTACTATACGATTAGGGCGCATAAAATCTTCTATGGCGGCTCCCTCTCTGAGAAATTCCGGGTTAGAGACAACGTCAAAACTAATTTTTTTAACGTTTACTTTTGAAATAATATCCTTAAGTTTCTTACCGGTTCCTACGGGAACAGTGCTTTTCGTGACGATAACCTTGTAGTCATCGAGATTTTCGGCAATTTCCGCAGCGACTGCCTCTACGAACTGTAAGTCAGCCGATCCGTCACCTCGCGGCGGAGTGCCTACGGCAATAAAGATTACAAGAGAGGATTTGACTGCCTCCGATATTTCGGTAACGAATTTTATTCTGCCTTCCTTTACATTCCTTTTCAGAAGCTCTTCGAGCCCGGGCTCGTAAAAGGGCACTTCTCCCCTTTTTAAAGTCTCTATTTTATTCTCGTCTTTATCTACGCATGTGACATGTATGCCAAACTCGGCAAAACATGTACCGGTAACAAGACCGACATATCCGGTCCCGATTATTCCAATATTCATTTACGATCCTCCTATAAGAGAACTTTTTTAGCCATTGTTCTGCGCTTTATTTTTTGACAGGATTAAAAGGATAAAACATAATTTTTAGTCCTGTTTACTTTTACTTTATTATTTTAAAAATCCGAAAATTGACCCTGTGAGGCTTAACTTTGATAACCACGAAGCTCACGAAGAGCACAAAGAAAAAAACTTTTCTTTAGAAACTTCGTGACCTTTGTGTACTTCAGTGGTTTAAAATAGCAGGTTCTTCAATCGCTATATATTTTCATATTTTGTGACGACCCGGAGAAGCATGGACGTTTATCCTGTAATCCTGCCTGAAAGTCATGTTTTCCTTACATATCGTTTTCGGCTATAACCTTGTTTTTCCCGGTCTTTTTCGCCATATAAAGACAGTCGTCCGCTCTCTTAATAACGGAGCTTACACTATCCCCTTCTCTAATGCAACTGACACCGATGCTGACAGTAAACGACAGTTGAGCGTTCTTCGAATCTTTACTCCCGATTGAGTATTTCGCCTCTTCGATCTTTTTTCTGATCACGTTGGCTCGCTTTACTGCATGCTTTAACGTGGCGCCGGGCAAAATAAATGCAAATTCCTCACCACCGTATCTTGCAAGTACATCCTCCTTACGGATGTGGTTGTTGCAGTGTTGGACTAGAGCCATAAGCACTCTGTCTCCTATCTGGTGACCGTAATTATCGTTTATGGACTTGAAATTATCTATATCGAACATAAGAAGGGAAAAAACTTTCTTTGAAACATTAAAACGGTCCGATAAATTCTCCATAATCCTGTCAAAAGCCAGCCTGTTAAGCGCCCCGGTAAGTGCGTCTTTCATAGAGGCGTCCTCGGCTTCCTTCAGGTTCTCCTGCAATGCTTCCACTTTGGCCGACATCTCTTTGATCAGGACTTCGTCTTTTTTCTGTTTCTCCTTAACGACCTTCCTAACCTCGTCTACATGCTTTATCAGCTCTCCCTTGATTTTCCTTATATCGTCGAGATATGTAAGTTTTTCAATACTGTCGCTGCTTTCGAATATCCTGTCATTGAATGCGCGGTTTTCCTCGTTAACTTCGGCCATGCCTTTCGACATAATCTCGATTATATCCCGAAACTCCTTTTCCCTCTCTAAAACATATTCCTTTGTCGCTTTTATATATTTAAGAATAATATCCTTATATTTCTCAAAGGTCTGGTCAATTTTCGAGAGAGCTCTGTCATGATTTATATACTCCGACAGGTCCTTCATCTGAGCCTTGAATTTATCGGGTTCCAGTTCTTTAAAATCAAAGGAGTGCTCCTTAATTAGAATGATCAAAGCTCTGACGAGATTCAGATAATTATCCAAACGCTCCCGGTCCGGAGATTGCTGCGATGCTTCGTCGCTAATTGTCTTTTTACCGAAAAATGCCATATTGGATCACCTCTTTTCATCTTAAAAAACAGCAGTCAGCTATCAGTGGTCAGCCTTCAGCCAGGGAAAGTATTGATGTTATGGTTCAAAACACCTTCCCCTTATGGGTGAAGGTGTTTTGAACCATAAAGTGTTGCAATTTAAAAGCTGATAGCTGATAGCTGATGGCTGACTGCTAAATGCTGTTTTTAGGTTCATTCGTTTTAGGAAATCAATAAACGAACTTTTATGATTTTCAGCCGGTATTACAAAAAAATTGTAATCCCTCGATTACAGCTTCCTATGATTACTCACATAAAGACAGGTTGACACAACGAAAAAAAAATCTCAACAACTGTCTGTACAAACAAAGAAATTTAAAAAGAGGCGCTTCGTTCCTCGGAAGTATGGGATAGGGTTCTTATATCTCTCTGTGAATCACTTCTACTCCGACATCGTGCTTTTCCACAATCGTCTTAATCTTCTCGGTAATAGCCGGTGAGCGATGCCTGCCGCCTGTGCAGCCGACGCCCAAGGTAAGGTACGTCTTTCCCTCATTTGCATATTCAGGAATAAGGAAATCCATAATATCTTCTATCTTTATAAGATATTCCTTTGTTTTTTCTTTCTCCAACACATATTTTGCTACAGGTTCGTCCAAGCCTGTCAGATCACGAAGATCAGGGACAAAATGAGGATTGGGAAGGAATCTGACATCTAACAGCATATCCGGATTCTGGGGGACGCCGTATTTAAAACCAAAAGAAATAAGTGTTACTTTCAGCTTATTGACAGTAATGGTTCCAAAGGAGGAACAGATTAAATCTCTCAGTTGGTGAGGCGTATAGGAAGATGTATCTATTATTTTGTCAGCTTCCGTTCTCAAAGGCTCGAGAAGTTTTTTTTCCATCTCTATGGCCTTTAGTATGTTCCCTTTTGTAAGCTGTGACAACGGATGAGGTCTCCTTGTTTCTTTATACCTTCTGATAAGGTCGTCCGGCTCCGACACAAGATATATCACATGGAGATTGTATTTTTCTCTTGTAGACCTGAAAAGAGCATCAACATTTTCCAGAAGCGATTTCTCTCTTATGTCTATTCCGATCCCAATCTTCTCTACTTCGGGATTTTCGGTTGTAATATTTATAAATTCATCGATCAAAGAGGGAGGCAGGTTATCTACGCAAAAGTAGCCGCTGTCTTCAAGCGCCCTTAAAGTGACAGTTTTTCCCGCCCCGGAAAGTCCCGATACAATGATTACAAAAGGTTTCATTGTTTTTCATTTCATGGGTTCTATTAATCCCAAATCGCTGTCATTTATCTTATATATAACATTTATGTCACCACTTGCATCGTTTGTGAAAACAAAAAAACTTTTTTCTAAAAGCTCCATTTGCATGGCCGCCTCTTCAGGATTCATCGGCTTCATTGCAAATTTATTTCTTTTTATAATCCTGTTGTTTTCATCTGCGAACACGTCGTCGTCCGACATCAATGGATTTCTTTTGTTGTTTTCCTTTCTGTGAGATTTAATCTTCTCTTTATATTTTTTTATTCTTCTTTCAAGCTTTTCTATCGATTCGTCTATGGAATTATATATTTCATCGGTAATTGATTCGGTTTGTATCAATATACTGCCGGCCTTTATTAATATTTCGGCTTTGTGCCTGTATTTCTCTACACTCAAAGTGACATTCGCCTCATCTATGTTGGATAGAAACTTTTGAAATTTCTTTATTTTTCCCTCTGTGTAATCCTTTATTGAAGGGGTAATGTCCAGATGTCTGCCGTTAATTATAATATTCATAATTCCTCCTTATATATTTAACCCTAAAAATCCAGTTTTTTCCTTTTACTGTGGGAGGGTATTTTCATTTCCTCTCTGTATTTCGCCAGAGTCCTCCTTGCTATCTTTATGTTCTTACCCTCAAGAATATTGACGATTCTGCTGTCCGGCAGGGGATTTTTACTGTCTTCTTCCTCGATAATTCTTTTAATCAGATCCTTAACCGATGCAGAAGAAACATCGCCTTTTTGTCCGGAAACGGAACCGCTGAAGAAAAACTTGAAGGGGAAAATACCGTGATTGCATGAGAGGTATTTGTTGGATGTAACACGACTGATATTGCTTTCGTGCATGTTTATGTCAGTTGCCACATCCTTAAGATTCAGAGGTTTTAAATACTGCACTCCTCTTTCAAAAAACTCCTCCTGCGTGCGCAGTATACTCTCTGTCACCTTATAAATGGTTTTGTTTCTTTGATCCAGACTCTTTAACAACCACACCGCTGCTCTGTATTTTTCTATCAGGAACTGTTTATCACTCCTTTCATAACTTTTTTTGTCCTTTAAAAACTCCTTATACTTGGAGTTTATCCTGAGCTTGGGCAAACCGTCGTCATTTAATACGATGCGAAATTCGCCGTCTACCTTCTCTACGTAAACGTCAGTTACGGCATAGGATGTGCGGGAATTCGAAAAACTCCTTCCGGGTTTGGGTTCAAGTCCTTCGATTACTTTCACGGCGATAAGGACATCCTCCATCGGAGTCGAATACCTGTCTGCAATTGCTCGATATTTCCTTTTCTCCAAATCATGAAGGTTATTTTGAACGATCTTTTCCACAAGGGTGTCTTTCAGATTCAATAATCGCAACTGGATTAAAAGGCATTCTTTAATATCTCTTGCACATACGCCTGGTGGATCGAATGTCTGGACAAAGGATACAGCCTTTTTTATAAGAGAAATGTCTACCTCCATTAGTTCGGCAAGCTCTGCGTCAGTGGCGTGGAGATAACCGTTTTCATCCAGATTGCCGATTACCATTTCCGCAATATCCTTAAGCTTTCCTTCCGCCTGTGAAAGACCGAGCTGCCATATAAGATGATCAGTCAGATCAGTTTCGGAACTGAGAAAAGTCTCGAAGGTCGGCTTTTCTACAACACCTGGGTTAAAGTACCCCAAATCTCTTCCGTCGCTGCTTCTCTCATCGAAAAAATCGTCGATAGTCATAGTGGAAAAATTATCTACAGGTATTTCCGTATCGTCGATGTGGTCTATCCCGTCCTGCATATGCTCTTCCTGCACTTCGCTGTTTCCCGGAACTTCTTCGATGTTGTCTTCCAGAAAGGGGTTTTCTATAAGTTCGTTGTTTATGGTCTGAGAAAGCTCCAATTGGGGGAGTTGCAGTAGTTTTATTGCCTGTTGAAGTTGAGGAGTTAAAACGAGTTTTTGAGAAAGTTTGAGTTCAAGTCTGCTTTCAAGAGCCATTATAAAGTAAACTCCTCTCCAAGGTATGCCTTTTTTACTGTGTAATTAGAGGTAATTTTATCGGGACTGCCCTCGTCCAGTATCTCTCCGTGGTTGATAATATAAGCCCTGTCCGTTATAGACAGTGTATCACGAACATTGTGATCTGTAATTAACACTCCTATCCCCTTCTCCTTAAGGTATGTAAGCATCTTCTTGAGCTCTATAATCGCAATCGGGTCGATTCCGGCAAAGGGTTCGTCAAATAATATAAATATCGGATCCGTGGCGATTGCTCTTGCAATTTCAGTTCTTCTTCTCTCTCCGCCGGACAGTGAAGAACCGATGGTATCGGCGAAATTTACAAGGTTGAACTCAAATAGAATTTTTTCTGTTTTTTCATTTATAACCGACTTGTCATTCGTCTTTATTTCAAGAACTGCGCGAATATTATCTCTCACTGAAAGATTTTTAAAAATCGATACTTCCTGGGGAAGGTATCCGATCCCTTTTCTGGCCCTCATATACATAGGAAGATAATTGATAATCTCACTGTCAAGATGTATTGTGCCTCCATCTGGGACGGCAAGACCGACAATCATATAAAAAGATGTTGTTTTGCCTGCACCGTTTGGCCCCAACAGTCCAACTATCTCGCCTGTATTGATTGTTAAATCAAGATGTCTGACAACTTCTTTATTGGAATATGATTTTGTAAGACCTCTGGCCTCTATAGAGTGCATCACTCTTCTTTTATTATATAAACTCTGCTGTTTTCAACGATGTAGCGTTCATCATTTATAAAATAAGTCATTTTCGTCCCTGTTATCCTGTTTTTGTCTTCTGTTGCTTCAGGGTTTCCGGAAAAAATTATTCTTTCGTTTTCGGTATAATAGTCGGCTCTGTGGGAATTTATCTTCCTGTCTCCGCTTACAAGTCTCGTATTGCCTGTTGCAGTGACACTCATAATCGTCCGCCTGTCTTCGCCGTAAACGACTACCATCCTGTCGGCGAGCAGCTCCATCTCGCCTCTGACGGCTTTTACATTGCCTGTAAAAATCGCTGTACTCTTTTTATTGTCAGCCACAAGGTTTTCCGATGTAATTACAAGGGGGGGGGCGCTGTTTTGAGCTTTTTCAAGCCCTGTGTCGCAGTTGACATGGAGCGGATTGACCTGTACTATGTGTAAGCACAGCATAATAATCATAAGCGCCGATTTACATGATAACTGCTTTAACATTACCCTCCAGTGTCAAACGACCTTCCCGGTGTGATTTAAAAGTATCTCCCCTTATAAACATACCCTTTCCCGATATTGTTACAACGGAGTCCGTTTTCATTGTATTTTCCCTGATATTCCAGTCGAGCCTGTCAGTGTAAAAAGTATATTTATCACCGGTTGCTTTCACATTACCGTGAAGCAATATCTTGCCTGAAACGATGTCGTATTCCCCTTTGTCAGAGACAAGGGAGTATCCGTCTTTCGGGAAAGTCGCATCGACAGTGTCGAGTTTCGCCGTTTTTTCATTGCCTGGGAATTCTATCCTTTTGACATTTGCACTCCATTTTATATCAGCGCCCTCTCTTTGTATGATTTTCGCTTTTTCAATATATGAAAAATCGGAAATTTTAATTTCTCTTTTATTAATGTCGTCGACTGAAAGCAGATAGGTTAAAAAAGAGAATAAAATAAAAAACAGAAGAAAGAGAGCAGTCTTTTTCATAACTACAATTCTATCACGAAAAGACGTTCTATTTCAAATATCATACCAGAATTTTATTGAAAGTAAAAAAAGTCTTAAAAAGGGGAGTAGAAAAACAGGCATTAATAAGGAACATCGCAATTATAAATCAGAGACGATTCGTGATCCCTTTGGACCAATCTGCGAATAGAGGTGATAAGCGCAGTCAGGCCCGACAATTTTAGCAGCCCCATATGCAGATAATCGTATCTTCTTTTTCAGTACCAGGCTTCTGTAAAGATATCGGACTCTGATCAGTTCGGCCCTTTCTCTTCTACCATTCATTCCTCGACCGACTCCTTTTCCTTAGCCTGATTTGCCAGATATGTTTTGAGAAGCGAATAGTCGTTCTCTTCCATATCGGTAAATTTAATACCCATTCCGGCAGGCTTGCTCTTTTGAGTTCCCGTTTTCATTTCTTCACTTTTTTTCCTGGACCAGACAACCTCACAATTAACTTTAAGGGGCTTGGAAAGACCGGGAAGATTCAATTTCAGGGAGAATCTGTGTCCCGGGCTCAGAGGATCGTCAAGCTTAATAAAAAGACCCCATGTGCTTATATTACCGATATAAGCCTTAACGAGCTTATCTTTATATCGGAATGTGACAGGAATAATCATGCTCGTTCTCTTGGCCTGCCTTGTAGTAAAACTATTAGCTCTTGTTGTTATCTTTTTAAATCTGTGAGCAAGAGACACAAGTATAAGCCTGAAGTCCTGAGACAGCTTATTAAATTCCCTGTCAAGAAATTCGCGATCTACGATACCGACTGTTGTAGAGCCCACGGCGCGAGCAGTTGCGATCCTTCCCATCCGCGCAATAAATCCTATTTCTCCAAATATCTCCCCAGGTTGAAGAATCTCCAATATAAACTCTTTACCATCCAGTTTTTTGGAAACCTCGACAGCACCCGATTCGACGACATAAACCCAATCGCCGGAACTGCCCTCTTTAAAAATCACCTGCCCGTCTTCATAGGTCTCTTTACTGACTATATGCAACATGCCGGCACCTCAAAAAGTTATTTAAAAAACCGCGTAACTACTCAGGTATTTAGTCTAAAGACTGAGACTTTTCTCTTGCTCCCTCTCCCCTCAAAGGGAGAGGAGACTTAAAGGAAATTTCTTTGAAATTCCTAAACTTGAATGAACTTTGAACTATAACACAATAGCAGTTTCTATTACAAACCTATACTATTCCGTATTCCTTTATCTTGGTAAGCAGAGTTTTATAACTTACCTTTAGTATCTCAGAGGCCCTTGTCTTATTGCCTCCTGTCTCTTTTAACACTTCTTCTATCTTAGCCTTTTCCGCTGTCCGCGTAGCAGATTCGGCAATCTCATGCAAAGAGGCGTTTTTATCCAATTCTGTTTTCGCCACAACAGAGTTTTCGCCAAACTCAAAATCTTCAGGCAAAAAGTACTCTCTGTCACAGAGAATAACGGCCCTCTCCATTACGTTTTTTAGTTCTCTCACGTTACCTCTCCACTCCCGGGACGCCAGAAGTGCGGCTACTTCCTCCGAAATGGAAGGAGGAGTCCTTTCAATGGATAGGGAAAAGAGTTTACAGAAATGATCGGCAAGGGGGATTATATCTTCATTTCTTTCCCTTAAAGGAGGTGCGGCAACGGGGAAAACATTTAAGCGATAAAACAAATCCTCCCTGAAATTTCCTTTGTCCACCTCCTCTTTAAGGTTCTTATTGCTTGCAGCGATCACACGAAGATCGATTTTAATGGTCTTTGCGCTTCCTACTCTCTCGAACTCGCTTTCCTGTAAAACCCTTAAAAGCTTTGCCTGTAGAGATAACTCCATATCTCCTATCTCATCAAGGAAAATGGTTCCTCTGTCTGCAAGCTCAAACCTTCCGGCTCTAGTCTCGGCGGCACCTGTGAATGCACCTTTTTCATGACCAAAGATTTCGCTTTCAATAAGGTCTTTCGGTATTGCAGCACAATTGACGGCAATAAAAGCCTCTTTGGCCCTGGGGCTTAATCTGTGTATCGCCCTGGCGATCAGCTCTTTACCGGTCCCGCTTTCTCCAAGGATGAGCACAGTCGTTTTTAACCTTGCCACTTTAGCGACACTGTTCATAACCCTGATCCATGCAGGACTGCCGCCAATAATATCCGTGAGCAGAGAAAGGTCCCCCTCATCAATGTTGCTGTTTTTCGTTACAACCGATTCGGACATCGCCCTGTTTACAATGGCCAGTAAATCATCGGGATCAAAGGGTTTGGTAATAAAGTCATAGGCCCCGGCTTTAACCGCCTTTACGGCTGTCTCTATATTTCCAAAAGCTGTCATCATTATTACCGGCGTACCGGGAAGATCGTTTTTTGCCGAAGCAAGAACCTCCATGCCTTCTCCATCAGGCAATCTCAGGTCCGTGACAATTACATCGAACCCCTCTGCCGACAAAGATGAGATACCGTTACGCACAGTAGAGGCGGTTCTCACCTTAAAACCTTCCACTTCAAAAACCCTTTTCAGCATATCGGCCATGCTCTTTTTATCTTCTATTATCAAAATTGATTTCATTGTATCAATAGGGCAAAAAAATTCTGAAAGTGCTTCCCTTTCCTTTGTCACTTATAACCGATACACTGCCTCCATGTGCAACCGCTACTTTTTGAACAAAGGGCAGACCAATCCCTGTGCCTTCCGGCTTGGTGGTATAAAAAGGCATGAATATCTTACTTTTAGCCTCACCCGAAATCCCCGGGCCATTGTCTCTGACATTCACATACACACCGTTTTTAGCGGCCTGACTCCCGCCGCCAAGGGTGATTACAACGGCCTCGCCTGCATCTAAGGCGTTTAAAACCAAATTTCTGATCGCCTGTTTTAACAAAATTTCATCACCTTTTACAATGCAGGGCTCATTATGATCAAACGTTATTCGATCTCTGTTTTCAGCAAGGTTAAGAACGATCTCGTCAATCGACCTTTTAATATCGACATCCCTTTTATCGATAGTCTCGGTTTTGGAAAACTTGAGGAGTTCCTCCATGATGTGGTTCATAATCTCTATCTC
Source organism: Candidatus Magnetocorallium paracelense (assembly GCA_029001845.1). Taxonomy (GTDB): domain Bacteria; phylum Nitrospirota; class Thermodesulfovibrionia; order Thermodesulfovibrionales; family Magnetobacteriaceae; genus Magnetocorallium; species Magnetocorallium paracelense. The sequence continues at coordinate 54,732 of JAREWP010000061.1, forward strand.
ATCGAGAATTCCCTGTGCAACTTCCCTGCGGTTGTCTTCCGCCGGGAATCCTTTCAGTAATATTTTAGCATAACCTGCAATGACTCCCATTGGATTTCTGAACTCATGGGCTATACCTGCCGACACCTCACCCAGTGCAGCGAGCCTCTCTTTCATCACAAGCTGTTCCTTTAAAGCCTTTATCTCGTTTCCCAGAGTCTCAAAAGCCCCCATTACGGAATTCATCTCTCTGTTCTCGCTTTTTGGCTCCTTTTTTTTAAGAAGCCTCGGTAAAAGAAGCACTGTAAAAAATATGACTATCAGAAGTGTAGAAAAAAGAGCAAATTGAATAAGGATGTTATAATCGGAGTTCATAATGTAAGTCTATTTAGGAAATGAAGTTATTCCTTCCTGCGATTATTATAATCGGTTTCTATGGATTCCTTAAAATTACGGGCGACTTCCAGAATTTTATCGGTTCTTGTCTCAATATCCTCTATCGGTATGTCGTCACTGTCTTTTAAACGACAGCTAAGTATTTCCAACCTTTTACTGCACCGTTTACCAAATTCGGTTATGAAATCCAGTTCTTTCATCAATCTTCTTAAAAGCTCCCACGCCACGGCCCTGTCGCACCGGAAGGCAACTCTGATAGCCAGCAGATGCTCTTTTATAAACTCGATAAAGCAGTAAAGTTCCAGATCGGTAATTGTCTCGTGATCGATATTGTCCATCACCTCGTCTATGTCTTTACCGATGTCGAGGTCTCTCAGTATTGGAGTTAAAACAGAACGGATTATATCCTTTGTCAGTTCTTCGGAAGATTTCAATTCTTACCAACTATTTCGACATGTCACAATAAAAAATGGTAACTACTCAGTTATTTAGGCTGAAGCAAAAAACAAATGAATTCAGTGCGTTGACCAATAAAAAAAGCCTAGATTTTATCGATAACCTATATTTAACCGAACAGCCTTCAGTCTATACATCTAACTAAGTAGTCACAAAAAATGGAGAAATATTCCGTTTTTATTCTTAACCGATGCTACTATCGCAACGTTTATTATATACCTTCAACTTTTGTTTTGCAAATGGAAATATGATGAAAATCACTCAGTAGGAAACACAATTATTATAGTTAGGATTCCATCATTTTCAGGCACAATTTTTATTCTACTGCTAAGGAAATAAATACATATTGTCATTCAATACCATTAACTTAAGGGGTGAAGCACCTTCCGACGTAAGCGGGTCATGTTTGAGAAGGCGCAGCGAAGCGGAGCCTTCGAGTTTAGCCGCTGAAGGCGGATGGTGCTTTGCTCCTTAAGTGAATGACATTGTATTGTCATTTTAAATTCCAATGTGTTATATTTCTAAGCTTTCTTTATTGTATTAAAACAGAAAAATCGTTTTATAGAAACGACACGGCATTGAAAAAGAAAAAATATACATTCAGCAGGGAACGTCTAAGGGACATATCTTGGGAAATAGGGCATAAATATCCTCTTCCTCTTACCGGTAATTATATAGATATCAACTTTATACATCCAAGACTGGCCTTCCTTCACTGGCATGTGAGTAATGAATCCCTGCACTTGTTAAGGGAACAACGTAACGAGATCAGGCACGGTGCTCTGGCTGTTCGCTTATACGACGTCACCGATTTGATCTTTAACGGCTTCAACGCGCACTCCCACACCGATATTGATGTAAACGGAGAAACCGGGAATTACTACTTTCAAATCGGACGCCTTTCACGAAATTATCTCGCAGAAATAGGAATCAGAGCGACTGACGGCTCTTACAACTACCTTGCCAGATCTGAAACCAGGTACTTTGACAGCGACAGACCGACAGGAAATTTTAACGTAAAAGGAATGTTTGCAGGAGGTGCTTTAAAAAGAAATTTCTCTATTGAAAACATATTCGACGCCCCCATATATGAAAAGATGAATCGAAAGCTGGCGGACACAGGCAGGCACGAAGCTCTGTCCGTGGCAACGATCCTGCCGGACATGAGCGGCGAAAACAGAGAGACTCCCCTGTCCGTTTTAATCATGAAGGTTTCAAAGACCATAGCGAATATCGGAGGTGCAATGCAGTTATTCCGACATTCCGTCGGAACAGGGCCGACCGAAACTCTGACAGACAGGGTGAAGGCCATGTCAGGGGAAATAGAGAAATCTTTGATCAGGGAACATAAAAAGAGGGGATTTCACATAATTCACTGTCACGAATGGTATGCTCTGCCATCTGCTATGGAAACTGCCGGGGCTATAAAAGTCCCTGTTGTATTATCTCTTCACTCGACAGAACATGAACGCTCCCATGGCAATGTATCGACTCCTCTGTCCCATGCCATTTGTGATATTGAAGGAAATGGTGTGAAAAAGGCCGATCTCATCGTTGTGCCACACTCTTATACCAGGCAGCAGGTAATCAATTTTTACGGCGCCGACGGGGAAAAAGTTGTAATTGTACCGGATATTTTTGAAGAGAAACCCCTCGATTCCCTTCAAAACACCTCAGAGACAAAAGCCGCTTTCGGCTTAAACGGCGATGCGCCGCTCGCCCTGTTTGCAGGCGAGATATCGCATATATCGGGCGCCGATCTCCTGATGGAGTCCATACCTACTGTTTGCAGCAACAATTCGGATGTTCAGTTTCTATTTGTCGGTGACGGCCCTTTAAAGGGAGAGCTTGAGGGCCGGGCATGGCACGGCGGCCTTGGTCACAGATGTAAATTCACGGGCGAAATCTCCGGTGATGCCTTTGAATCGATACTTCTCGCTTCGGATTTTGTAATCATCCCTGCAAGAACCTGGCAGGACGACGGTCTTGCTCAGATGGCCATCGATCGCGGCAAACCGGTGCTTACCACACATCAGGCAGGAATTAACTGTATATCTCACGGAGAGACTGGTATTGTCACATACGACAATCCCGGCTCTATCGTATGGGGCGTACAGGAAATGCTTTCCAATCCATTAGAGGGAAACATGCTCAAAGTCGCGGCCAGAAAAAAAAGCGAGCAGATACCGTCAATAGAGACGATCGCCGCGCAATACTATATGTATTATGAAATTGCGATCAGGAGCTCGAAAAAGGGAGGAACCAATGCCTAAGGGGTATCTCGCTTTTATTCTGCACGCCCATCTGCCTTTTGTTCGCCATCCCGAGCATGACTCTTTTCTGGAAGAGAGATGGCTCTATGAGGCCATTACCGAGACATATATACCACTGATCAAAGCGGCAGATAAACTTATTGCCGAAGACGTGCCATTTAAGCTGACAATTTCCATCTCACCAAGCCTTTTGGTCATGCTGGAAGATAAGCTTCTTACCGAGCGTTACATCGCTCATCTGTCCAAACTTATCGAATTAACCGACAAAGAGCTGGACAGAACCATGCACGATCCTCACTTTCACTATCTGGCCGGCATGTACAAACAGCTCTTTACCGAAGCAATGGACATCTTCGTTAATCGCTGTAACGGCAGGTTATCTTCACTGTTCGGATTATTGCATAAAAGCAGCAAAGTCGAGCTGATTACCACAACCGCCACGCACGCCGTCATGCCGCTCTTTTCTTCTCAACCTTCTGCTCTGAAAGCGCAATTGAAAACCGGCCTGGAGTATTTCGAAGATGTTTTCGGCTTCAGACCACAAGGTTTATGGCTCCCTGAATGCGGATACTGCCCCGGACTGGAGGAATTTCTGAACAATGAGGGAATAAAATACTTTTTTCTTGAATCCCATGGCCTGGAAAATGCCGGAACAACACCTTTTTATAGTGTTTATACGCCTCTTTACACACCTTCCGGAGTCGCTGCTTTCGGCCGTGACAGGGGCAGTACAAAAGAGGTCTGGTCCGCTCAGGAAGGTTTTCCAGGAGATCCCGATTACAGAGAATTCTACAGAGATATCGGTCACGATCTGGATTTCGAATATGTAAAACCCTATATTGCCGACAACATACGGGCCGATACGGGAATCAAGTATTACCGAATTACGGGCCCCACTGCCTGGAAAGAACCTTATTACCCTGACAGGGCCAAAGAAAAGGCGGCTCTCCATGCCGGCGATTTTCTCCATAAAAGGGCTTCCCATATCGAACACCTCGATTCCGTAATGTCTACTTCGCCTGTCATCGTGGCGCCCTTTGATGCGGAGCTGTTCGGTCACTGGTGGTTTGAAGGCCCGCAGTGGCTGGATTTTGTAATCAGAAAAGCAGCCTTTGATCAGGATAGTCTGGAACTGATTACACTATCGGAATATCTCGACCGTCACCCAGTTCATCAGGCAAGCGTTCCGAGCACCTCTACCTGGGGGCATATGGGGTATTTTGAAACCTGGTTAAACGACAAAACAGACTATATTTATCCCCAACTTCGGGAGTGCTGCCATCGCATGGAAGAGTTGGCCCTGAAATTCGGTACAGGAAAGGTCTCCGCCCTGAAACGGAGGGTGCTGAACCAGTGCGTAAGAGAGCTTCTCCTCGCCCAGAGCTCGGACTGGCCTTTTATAATCTACAACGCCACGGCAGCCGAGTATGCGGACAGAAGGGCAAGAGATCATATCGCCAGGTTTCATTATCTGGCGGAAGCGCTTGATTCCGATTCAATAAACGAAGAATACCTCGCCGCCATCGAAGAGATGGATAATATATTTCCTAAAGCAGACTATAAACACTTCCTCGATAAATCCGACTAATCCATAGAGGCTACAAACCTGCCTCCCCCCGAGATGTTAAGTTAACATCCTACGGACGGGCGCTGATTTAATGTATCGGCTTTTCTTTCCTTAACTATGACGCTATCTGTTTCACGATCCCGTACTTTTTTATTTTATAACCAATTTGTCTTGGAGTCAGACCCAGGAGTCTGGCGGCCTTTGCATGTACCCAATCTGTTTTTTCCAGTGCCGCAATTATATTTTCCCTCTCCGTATCTTCAATATAACCTGTCAGAGAGCCCTTTTTAAACGATTCCTTAAGTATCGGATTGACCGGAAGATCGGCAAGAGAGATTGTCGACCCCTTAGACATAACAACGAGTCTCTCCATGGTGTTTTCCAGTTCCCGTACATTTCCGGGCCAGTGATACTCCATCAGTTTTTTCAACACTGTTGTCGATATATCCACTCTTTTGGCATTTTCTTCATTGTATTTTTTTAAAAAGAACTCGGCAAGCTCAGGGATATCGTCCTTTCTGTCTCGCAACGGAGGAAGCACCAAAGGCACGACATTGAGTCTGTAATAGAGATCCTCTCTAAATGTATTGACAGACAGAAGGGCCTCGAGATCTCTTGACGTTGCCGCAATGATCCGTATATCCACTTTTATTGTTTTTTCTCCGCCCACTCTCTCCAGTTCCCTCTCCTGAAGAATTCTTAACACTTTGGCTTGCAGCCCGATTGGGAGATCCCCTATTTCATCGAGAAAAATACTGCCTTTGTCAGCCAGTTCGAACCTGCCCCTTTTCGTGGCTACCGCCCCGGTAAAAGCCCCTTTTTCATGACCAAAGAGCTCGGATTCGAGCAGCCCCTCCGGTACGGCGGCGCAGTTGAATTTAATAAATGCCTGCCTGGCCCTGGGGCCGGTGTAATGAATCGCCTTTGCCACAAGCTCTTTACCGGTGCCGCTTTCTCCGCGCAACAAAACAGTTGCCTTGGAAGGGGCGACTCTGTGTACCGCTTCAAAGACCTCTAACATCCTGTCTGAGCTTCCGATTATATTTTCGACTCTGTATTTACCCTTCAGCTCTCTCTTTAACTCGTCTCGCTCGGAAATTAACTCCTCCTTCTCCTGCTCAACCTGGCGATACAATTTCACAGTTTGGGAAATAAGAGTAGCAATAATTTTCAAAATTCTCAAATCCTCTTCAAAAGAGATGTTTTCCGAACTGAAAAGCCTGTCAACACTTAAAACCCCCAACACTTCGTTTCCATATTTTATTGGCACGCACAGAAAAGCGATGTTATCTTTACTAATTCCTTTTCTTGCCCCTGTTTTGTTCAGAAAAAGGGGTTCCTTTCCAACATTGGGAATAACGACCGGATATCCTGACTTAGCGACCCGTCCAATAATGCCTTCTCCCAATTTATATTTACCCAATTTTATCTCACTTGCAGTCAGACCGTGAGCAGCCTTCATCTCAATCCCGCCATCCGCCTTTAAGGCAACGGTTCCTCTCTGCATATCGAGAAAGACGGACAGGGTTTTCATCACATTCTTTAATGTATTGTTCAAATCAAGAGAAGAGCCAAGTATTTTACTTACTTCATAGAGGGCTGTCAGTTCCAGTTTTTTTCTATCCATAACAAGATTCCAAAGGGTTCCTATTTTATATCAGGCTGCATCGAAAATAAAAGAGAATAAAATAAAACTCAACAAGAATCCCGTATCAATACCATTAACTTAAGGGGTGAAGGACCTTCCGACGGAAGCGGGTCATGTTTGAGAAGGCGCAGCGAATCGGAGCCTTCGAGTTTCGCCGCTGAAGGCGGATGGTGCTTTGCTCCTTAAGTTAATGACAGTGATTTGTTTAATACAATGATGCGCATTCACTAAAGAGCATTTTAATTTTAACCGATACGAAAATAGCGCTTTCACGGTATACTCGTATATAATAACTAAAAACAGTTTTACCTTCAACTGACCTCTAACCTCTGACCTCAGATCACAGTGAACAGTTACGCTTTCTTAGATAATATTACTTTAAAATTATTGTACCATCCATTATGAATAATTAGTAAACTCTATGATTATTTATGATTTGACATGCGATCAAAGAGGGGAAAAAAAAAAGTCCATTTTGTCTGTACCTGGGACCACATTTTTTTAGCTTGTAAAAGGTGTTTAATTAATGCAAGAATATAGATAACTGTCGAGTGTTTAATCTTTTGACATGACGAAAACAAAAATTAAAATTTATGATCCTGTCGTCCACAGAACTATCCCGTTTGCTTACTTATGTTACTAAATTTAATCCACGAAGTTCGGGATTTAATCCATAATCTACATGATTCCCTGTTGTTTGTTTATCCTGTAATCCTATCTGATAGTCGATACCATTAACTTAAGGGGTGGAGCACCTTCCGACAGAAGAGGGTCATGTTTGAGAAGGCGCAGCGAAGCGGAGCCTTCGAGTTTAGCCGATGAAGGCGGAAGGTGCTTTGCTCCTTAAGTGAATGACAGTGGGCTGATAGTTACAAATATTGTTACATTACTTTTTCATAAGCATACAAGCTGAAAGCTCTTCCTCTGTATAGTGGATTTAACATAGATAACCTCACTATAAAGTGTGGTAACCTAATGCGCCGGGAGGCCTGGATGAAAAAAAATTATTTCTTATTTTTCTTTGTTGTTATATCATTACTCTTTATCGGTACCGTTGCCTACGGATTGGAAGAAGGGGATTGCCCGCCTTCAGAGTACAACTCTCATAAAAGCGTTCTTTTTGTGCCTTGTATAGTGATGAACGGAGACGAAGACGATATTTACAGGGCTGAACTAAAAGCTCCATTTAACATTGTAAGTCGCGGATTCGGAATGCCCGATTGCGAAGGCGGCTTTTCTTCTTACGAATCGTCTGGTATGTCATTACACATGCCCTGTGTAGTTGTAGACGGAAAGGAGTATATACAAAATGTAAACCTGGCCGGCCCTTTTAATCTACTTGACTATGGCCCTGTGGCAATGTGTGAAAATGAAACAGACGTTATGTGCGCAAACGGCAAGTGTGTAAGCGATCTCGACATGTGTGGAGATTCGGACGGAGATGATGACTGTGATGATCCGGAATTCGGTTGCAACGACAACGATGGAGACGATGACTGTGACGATCCTGAGTTTGGTTGCAATGATGATGACGATGGAGACGACTGTCCCTCTGACAAACCATTCATGTGCGATAACGGCAAATGTGAAAAAGACGAGTCCATGTGTAAAGATCATGGCGGCAAAGACGACTGCCCTTCCGACAAACCGTTCATGTGCAACAATGGCAAATGCGAAAAAGACGAGTCCATGTGTAAGGATCATGGTGATAAAGACGACTGCCCTTCCGACAAACCATTCATGTGCGACAATGGCAAATGCGAAGCAGATGAGTCCATGTGCGGCGGCGACACAGGAGGTGGTGATACAGGCGGAGGCGACACAGGCGGCGGTGACACAGGAGGTGGTGATACAGGCGGCGGCGACACAGGCGGCGGTGACACAGGCGGAGGCGACACAGGCGGAGGTGATACAGGCGGAGGCGACACAGGCGGCGGTGATACAGGCGGTGGAAGATAACAGTGGGCCTGAAGCAGAATGTTCAAAACTATAGATGTACATTAAGATTTGAGAGTTTTTAAAACTGCCCGAGCCTCAACCCGGGTTTTGGCGGATAAAACTTCACATATTATGTGAGGAAACCTATTAATCAGGAGGTATGGATGAAGAAAAATTTATTAATCATCTTTTTGGTAACCCTTTCTTTCGTTTTTATCAATTCTGCGACCTATGGATTTGAGGGAGGCGGTTGTCCGCCGTCAGAGTACTTCAGTGGTGACGAAGTACTACATCTGCCCTGTGTTGCAGTAAACGGTAACGAAATGAACAAGTATTGGGCGGAAGTCCATGTACCATTTTCAGACATTGAAGGTCTTGGTACGGAAGTTGATAACTGCATGGGCGGAACTTCCTTCTATGAAACTTCGTCAATGTTTTTAAAAATCCCCTGTCTTCTTATTGACGGTGTCGATTTTCTTGATGGCGTAAACCTGACGGGACCTTTTGAAGTTCTTGACAAGGGCCGTGTGGAAGACGATCACGGCGGAGGAGATCAGTGTCCACCTGACAGGCCCGTTAAGTGTGACAACGGCAGATGTGAAGCCGACGAATCGATGTGCGGTGATACGGGCGGTGGAGACAAGTGTCCACCTGACAGACCCGTTAAATGTGACAACGGCAGATGTGAGGCTGACGAATCGATGTGCGGCGATACAGGCGGCGGAGACCAGTGTCCTACAGACATGCCGGTTATGTGCGATGACGGTTCTTGCGTAAGTGACGCTTCAGAGTGTGCTACCGACGATACAGGCGGAGACGACAACTGCGATCCCGAATTTGGATGCACCTAAGATAGTAACGTTTTCCGGTACAACGATCCGATAACCAGTTCTATTACACAATAGGATTTTAAAAGTAAGAGAGACACCCGACACAGAGGCGTCTCTCTTTTTTTTATTTTTTACAATCTAAGAAACTGCGCCAACCTCGATTTGACCAAAAACAGCAGTTCACTTTCAGACATTGGATGAAATCTTACTTTGGTTCCTGTTGCGCCTGTTATTTATTGAAAATTTACAAAAGCTTCCAAATTGTCCCCCCTTTTATTTATAATATTGATGCTGCTTGTCAAGACTCATAATTACCTGAGGCAATAAAACAAAACATTATTTATCCTGAGCACTGCGAAGCGTTATAAAAACATTAAGCAAGGAGTTGTAAGACTTGAAACGTAAAGAGAGTTTTCTTGACGACGATCCTCTATGGTATAAAGACGCCATTCTCTATGAGCTCCATGTAAAGACTTTTTTCGACGGTAACAACGACGGGCTGGGAGATTTCAGCGGCCTGACAAAAAAACTGGATTACCTGGAGTGGCTTGGAGTAAACACGATCTGGCTCCTTCCTTTCTACCCATCTCCCTTAAAGGACGACGGCTACGACATTGCCGACTATTACGATATCCATCCCGATTACGGAAATCTCAAAGATTTCAAGAGCTTTCTCTCGGAAGCCCATAAACGAGGAATTCGCGTTGTAACGGAGCTTGTAATCAATCATACCTCCGACAGACACGAATGGTTTCAAAAATCGAGGAGAGCCACAAAAGGATCTGCATGGAGAGACTACTATGTGTGGAGCGACACACATGCAAGATATACAGAGGCAAGAATCATATTTCAGGATTTCGAGACATCGAACTGGACATGGGACAGTGCGGCGCAGGCCTATTTCTGGCATCGTTTCTATTCTCATCAGCCTGATCTTAATTTTGACAACGAAAATGTACAAAAAGCGGTTTTTAAAGTAATGGACTATTGGCTGAAAATGGGCGTAGACGGACTCCGATTGGATGCCGTGCCTTACCTTTTCGAAAGGGAGGGAACGAACTGTGAAAATCTTCCTGAAACACACGAGGTTCTTAAGAAACTAAGGAGCCATATCGACAAAAATTTTAAAAACAGGATGCTCCTGGCCGAGGCCAACCAGTGGCCCGAAGACTCTGTCGCCTATTTCGGGGACGGAGACTCCTGTCATCTTGCTTTCCACTTTCCCCTTATGCCCAGGATATTCATGTCCGTCCAGATGGAGGAGAGATTCCCTATCATAGACATTCTGGAACAGACGCCTAAAATACCCGATAACTGCCAGTGGGCGCTCTTTTTAAGAAACCACGACGAACTTACACTGGAAATGGTGACTGACGAAGAGAGAGATTATATGTACAGAGTCTATGCCACGGATCACAACGCCAGAATCAATCTGGGAATAAGAAGACGCCTGGCCCCTCTCCTCGGGAACGACAGGAGGAAGATAGAGCTGATGAATGTCCTGCTCTTTTCCCTTCCCGGGACACCGGTTATCTACTACGGAGACGAGATCGGAATGGGAGACAACTACTATCTGGGAGACAGAAACGGCGTACGTACTCCAATGCAATGGAGCGGCGACAGAAACGCCGGTTTTTCGAAAGCCAATCCTCAGAAGTTATATCTCCCTGCAATCATAGATCCCGACTACCATTACGAAGCCATTAATGTGGAAAATCAGGAGCGCAATATGGAGTCGCTCCTGTGGTGGATGAAGAGACTGGTCGCCTTGAGAAAACGTTTCAAAGCATTTGGCAGAGGCAGCATAGAGTTTTTACTGCCTGAAAATCCGAAGGTGCTGGCCTTTATCAGACAGTATAAGGAAGAGAACATACTGGTCCTGGTAAACCTCTCCAGATATCCCCAAATGGTGGAACTCGATTTGTCGAGATTCGCCGGCTATATCCCTGAGGAGATGTTCGGACGCAACAGATTCCCTGCTATCAAAAATTCTCCCTACCTGCTTTCTCTTGGCTCTCACGGGTACTACTTCTTTCTGCTTTGCTGTAAAGAGGATGCCGTACAGATCGATAAAAAAGAGGCAAAACGCGAGATAAGCGTTAAAGACAACTGGTTTAATGTTTTAACCGGAAGGATGAAAAAGAGATTAGAAGAGGAGATATTACCCGCTTTTTTAATGCGCAGCAGATGGTTCGGAGGTAAGGCCAGAAAAATCCATAACACAAAGATAGTCGAAGACATTCCTCTAGGTAAGAATGATTCCCTGACACGCCTTCTCTTTTTGGAGGTGAGATACACAGAGGGACTCTCAGAGGTCTATATGCTGCCTCTCTCTTTTCTTGAGGGTAACAAAGCCATAGAGATGATAGAAACGAACCCCGGCAGTCTTATTGCAAGATTAAGGGTGGAGAGCGGAAAGGGAATCGACGCAGCCATCGAGTCCAGCCTTCCGGACGACGTACTTTCCCGTATCAGGATCGGGAGCATCCAGGGCATATTGTATGACGCCGTGTACGACAGAAAATTCCAGTCCGCGCTCTTTTACATGATTGTAAAAAAACAGAGATTAAAAGGCCTTTACGGGACTCTTTACGCCACTCACGGCAAAAGTTTTAAATCTTTGAAAAAACAGTTGATTTCAGAAGACTCTCAGGTACTCAGGGCGGAGCAGAGTAATACATCCATCTTATATGACAACAAACTCTTTCTAAAGCTCTACAGGCGTCTCGAACCGGGGATGAATCCAGACCTGGAAATAGGAAAACTACTTACTGAAGAGGTATCGTTCCTTAATGTCCCTCCATTTGCAGCAGCCATCGAATATGAAAAACAGAGCAGCGATACGGTATTCGCCGGGTTGGTCCAGGGGTATGTTATCAACCAAGGTGACGCCTGGACGTTCACGCTTGACGAAATAGAAAGGTATTTCGAGCGAGTCCTCTCTATGCCCGGAGAGATGACCAACCAGCCTGCCATGTCTACTTCCATACTTGACATTGCCTATGAAAAGACAAATCTTGTATTACACGATCTGATCGGTGGTTTCTATTTTGAAAAGGCTGTTCTCCTGGGAATGAGAACGGCTCAACTCCATCTTGCTCTCTCTTCGGATCGAGGTGATCCTGATTTTACAGCGGAACCCTACACGGCTCTTTATCAGAGATCGATTTACCAGTCTTTCAGGAGCAATACGAGAAAGGTGTTTCAACTTTTGAAAAAAGTATTGAAAAATCTGCCTGAGAGCGTAATGGATAAGGCGGAAGCGATTTTACAATTGGAAGAAAAAATTATCGAAGGCTATAAACCTTTGCTGGACAAAAAGATCGGGGCAATGAAGATCAGAATACACGGCGACTACCATCTGGGTCAGGTATTGTATACAGGAAACGACTTCATAATTATCGATTTTGAAGGAGAGCCCGCCCGTGCTTTAAGCGAAAGGAGGCTGAAACGATCTCCCTTTATAGATGTCGCCGGAATGATACGCTCCTTTCATTATGCAGCCTATTCCGGACTCCACACTCAGACATCGAATAAACTTGGAGAATTTAAGGATTTGGAGCCATGGGCGGACCTGTGGTACAGATATGCCGGCGGCGCATTTCTCAGATCCTATTTGAAAACGATGAACGAATCGCCTCTTATTCCTGAAGATAAAGAGGAAATCAGATTTCTGATTAATGCGTTCCTTATGGAAAAGGCTGTTTATGAATTGGGATACGAACTGAACAACCGCCCTGACTGGGTGACGATCCCGATAAAGGGAATCGAGCAATTGGTGAATAAATGACTAGTCAATACCATTAACTTAAGGGGTGAAGCGACTTCCGACGGAAGCGGGTCATGTTTGAGAAGACGCAGCGAAGCGGAGCCTTCGAGTTTAGCCGCTGAAGGCGGAAGGTGCTTCACCCCTTAAGTTAATGACAGTGAGTGACCGGTTAGAGGTTAATCATGAAAATTGGTGTGATATATCACGATAAGAGCACGTGCGAGTTTATTGTATGGGCTCCCCTTTTAGAGGATGTAAAGCTGAAACTCCTTGACCCGGATGAAGATCTTATTACCATGACAAAGGATTCAATGGGGTACTGGAGAGCAACAGTCGAAGGAGTCTCTCCCAATGCAAGATATATGTACAAACTCGACGGAGATCGCGAGAGACCCGATCCTGCCTCTTTTTTCCAGCCTGAAGGTGTTCACAAAGCGTCTCAGGTATTTGACCACTCCGCCTTTAACTGGGGGGATGAGTGCTGGAAGGGGCTCGACCTTTCCGACATGATCATATACGAACTCCATGTCGGAACTTTTACAGAGGAAGGCACATTTCAGGCAATCGAGGATAAACTCGATTACCTGGTCGATACGGGAATCAACGCCCTCGAAATCATGCCTGTAGCCCAGTTTCCGGGAGAGAGAAACTGGGGATATGACGGCGTTTATCCCTTTGCCCCGCAAAACTCCTATGGAGGTCCTCAGGGATTCAAATCTCTGGTAAACAGATGTCATGACAAAGGAATAGCCGTTATACTCGATGTCGTTTATAATCACCTTGGGCCCGAGGGTAATTATTTTTGGGACTACGGTCCCTACTTTACGTCCAAATATGTTACACCTTGGGGAGAGGCCATTAACTTTGACGATCCCTACAGTGACGGAGTGAGAAATTATTTTTTGGAAAACGCTCTGTACTGGCTGAGAGAGTTTCATCTGGACGGTCTCAGGCTTGATGCAATCCACTCGATATTCGATATCAGCGCAAAACATATTCTGGAAGAGATATCCGAAAAAGTAAGAGGTCTCTCTAAAAAACTGGGCAGACGTTTTTGCCTTATTGCAGAGAGCGATCTCAACGATTCAAAGGTGATCAGACCGAGGGCGCTTGGAGGTCTCGGTTTGGACGCCCAGTGGTGTGACGACTTTCACCACGCACTCCATACCCTGGTTACAGGCGAAGATATGGGGTATTACAAAGACTATGGAAGCATTGGCGATTTGGTTAAATCCTTTAAAAAAGGATTCGTATATACAGGAGAGTATTCTCCCTTCAGAAAGAGGAACTTCGGCCACACTCCAAAGGGCAGGACTTCCGAGCAGTTCGTCGTATTCTCGCAAAACCACGATCAAATAGGAAACAGAATGACCGGCGATCGCCTTTCAACTCTGATCTCCTTTGAAGCCCTGAAACTCACAGCCGGAACCGTACTCCTTTCTCCATTCACTCCTTTTCTTTACATGGGGGAAGAGTATGGAGAAAATGCGCCGTTTCTCTATTTTGTAAGCCACTCCGACAGCGGACTCATAGAGTCGGTCAGGGAAGGCAGAAAAGCGGAATTCAGCTCATTTAAATGGAAGGGCAAAGCAACCGATCCCCAGGCAGTCGACTCTTTTGTGAACTCAAAACTGAGATGGGAAAAGATCAACTCCGGCAACTACAAAATTCTCAGGGATTTTTATAAATTCCTTATCTCACTGAGGAAAGATATCCCCGCTCTGGCCAACCCCGATTTTGACACGATCGAGGTGTACGGCTATGAGGACAGGGGAATCGTCTTTTTAAGGAGATGGTGTAACGGGAGCCATATTTTTACCATTTTGAATTTCAAAAAAAACGATGTAACCATTACCGTTCACCTTCCTGAACTTGTCCGACCCGAAACCGGAGGCCCGAACGTGGGAAAAGTCACTTGGAAAAGAATGATGGATTCTTCCGACGAAAAATGGGGCGGCAAAGGAAGCGTACTTCCCGACAATTTAATTTCCGGTCACGATATAACGATAAGAGGCGAATGCATGGCCCTCTACTGCTTAACAAAGGATAAAGAATAGATATGAGAATACCTTCTTCTACATACAGGATTCAGTTCAATACAACCTTTGGATTTGATAAAGCTTCCGCTATCGTTGATTATCTCCACGAGCTTGGAATTACATTTCTCTATGCCTCACCTGTTTTCAAAGCAAAAAAAGGCAGCCCCCACGGGTACGATGTCGTAGATCAAAACCAGTTAAATCCCGAACTTGGCGGGAACGAAGGTTTCGACTCTCTTATCAATGCACTCAAAAAACATGACATGGGCTGGCTACAGGATGTCGTACCGAACCATATGGCCTTTGACGGAGAGAACGAGAAGCTCATGGACGTCCTTGAAAACGGTGCTAACTCACAATATTTCGATTTCTTTGACATTGAATGGAACCATCCCTATGAGAGTATTAAAGGAAGAGTTCTGGCCCCTTTTCTCGGGAGACTCTATGGCGTCTCTCTGGAAGATGGAGAAATCACCCTGAAGTACGACAGCGAGGGATTTACAATCAATTACTATGACCATAAATTCCCCTTAAAGATAGAATCCTATATAAACGTGATAACCCACCGCCTGAAGCAATTAAAGTGCAGACTCGATAAAGAACATCCCGATTTTATAAAACTCCTGGGCATACTCTATTCATTGAAAAACATGCCCGATACAGGCGAAGGTTTGGTGAATATAAACGATCATGTACGGTTTATCAAGAGAATATTCTGGGAACTCTACTCCAGAAGCGCTGTCGTTAAGAACTTCATAGACGAAAACATAAAAATCTTCAACGGAGAAAAAGGCAATCCCGAAAGTCTCAATCTCCTGGATACACTGCTTTCTGAACAAAATTTTAACCTCTCCTTTTGGAAGATGGCGACTGAAGAGCTTAACTACAGAAGATTTTTTAATATAAACGGTCTAATTTCTCTGAAGATGGAAGAGGAGGGAGTCTTCGATCAGACTCATTCTCTAATATTGGACCTGATAAAGAAAGACAAATTCAACGGGTTGAGAATCGACCATATAGACGGTCTCTATGACCCGACAAATTATCTGAAAAGAGTAAAGGAGACAGCCGGAGATGTGTATGTTGTGGTTGAAAAAATTCTGGAATTCGACGAAACCCTTCCTCATTACTGGCTCACGGAAGGTACTACCGGTTACGACTATATGAATATGGTGAACTTTCTCTTTTGTGACTCTCAAAACGAGGATAACCTGCAAAAGATATACTCCGGTTTCGCGGAATTCAGAACAAACTATGAAGACCTCTTATATGAAAAAAAGAAACTCATTATTGAAAAGGACATGACAGGGGATATAGATAACCTGGCCCATCAGCTAAAGGGGATTTCGAGCAGGGACAGACATGGAAGTGATATCACTCTCTACGGTTTAAAGGAGGCTTTAATCGAAGTCTTTGCCTTTTTCCCTGTCTACAGAACCTATATAAATCAGAAAATATTCGGAGAGACTGATTGTCACTATATCAGAGAGGCCTTGTATAAGGCCAGAAAGCGCAATCCAAGTCTCCTTTACGAGCTGAAATTCATAGAGAGATTTATGCGTCTCGATTTCGCCGACTATTTACCGGTGGACGAAGTCAACGACTGGATCCGATTTGTCATGCGCCTTCAACAGTTTACAGGCCCTTTAATGGCAAAGGGATTTGAAGACACGACACTGTACATATACAACAGGCTGATTTCTCTCAATGACGTCGGAGGCAATCCCAGGCAGTTCGGGATTTCATTAAATGAATTCCACGATTATATTATCGATAGAAAGCGGTCATGGCCTTATGCTATGAATACGACATCCACCCATGATACAAAGAGGGGAGAAGATGTCAGAGCCAGGATAAATGTCCTTTCCGAGATACCAAAGGAGTGGCAGACAAAGATCAAGGAGTGGGACAGAATAAACAGGAAAAATAAAACCATGGCAAACGATATTGAGATCCCTGACAGAAATGACGAGTATTTTCTCTACCAGACACTGATCGGCACATTTCCTTTTAACTGGGAAGACTACTCCGGTTATATAGACAGAATAAAAGATTACATAATCAAGGCAGTAAGAGAGGCGAAAGTACACACGGCATGGCTTACGCCCGATGACGAGTACGAGAGCGCCTTTCTGGATTTTGTAGAGCAACTCCTCGATACGACGGAAAGGAACAAATTTCTCAGGTCATTCCATCCTTTTATGAAAAAGGTGGCCGCTTACGGAATCTATAACACACTATCTCAAACGCTGATCAAGATAACCTCCCCCGGTGTGGCCGATTTTTACCAGGGGTCCGAACTGTGGGACCTCAGTCTCGTCGATCCTGACAACCGGAGACCTGTAGATTTTGAACTGAGAGGAGAAATTCTCCGGGATATAAAAGAGAGGGAGAAAGAAGATATTATTTCCCTTCTCAATAAGCTCGTATCGGCCAGAGAGGACGGAAGAATCAAATTCTACCTCACATACAAGGGGTTGAATATCAGAAGAGAGAAGCAGGAAATTTTTTTGAAGGGAGATTACCTGCCATTAAAGGTGGAAGGTAGATTCAAAGACAATATACTTGCCTATGCAAGGATATTCAACAACGAATGGGCAATTACAATAGCACCCAGATTCCTGACAGATGTAATCGATGAAAACGAGCTCCCCTTTGGAATGGATATCTGGCGGGACACCTGTATAAACCTCCCTGACAATGCCCCTTCAAAGTGGGTGAATGCACTAACAGAGGAGAGCATCTCCGGAGAAAAGACAATATATATTGGAAAATGCTTCCTCCATTTTCCGGTAGCCTGGTTATTTAACGAAGCATAGCTCCCTTCCGCTCCTTCGATTCATCCATATCACTTTTTACTTACCCACCAACTTATTGTAAGGCAATACGTTGAAGACAGAGAGCTGAATGCTGATGAATGACAACTGTTTTCAGGATTTTTTATTCGGTCGGCTCTGAAGTCAGGGGGGGAAAGGGGGTAGAAATTATCTACCCCTTTTATTAAATTTTCTCGATACGAGAGAATTAATTGCCGGATATCTTTCTTATTCCGGCACCGACATGACATTTGTTGCAGAAATTGTCAGGTTCGTAGTGGCAACCAAGACACTCTTCAAGAGAACTTTTCGCAGTGATTATATCGTTGTCATGAGAAAGTCTCCACATATCCAAAGGCGTATGGTCGTTCGGTTTCTCCATACCCTCCTCTGTTACAAGGCCGAGAACCTGTTTACCATTCTTACCTTCAAATACATTTTGAGCGCCTACATACTTATGGCATTTGTTGCAGAAGTTATCCGGCTCATAATGACAGGCAAGGCAGCTCTCTTGCGTAACTTTTCCCGAGCTGATGACGTTCATATGAGAGGCCCTCCAACTCTCGACAGGAGTGTGGTAGACAGGAGAAATATCTGCATCTCCTGCTATTTTTAACGCCAACTCACCTTCCCCTCCGATGACCGGCTTCTCGACTCTGCCGCAACCTGTAAGGGCTAATACTGAAACTAAAGTTAAAAGCAGCATAAGTTTTGAAATATGATTCAGCTTTACCATCATACCCCCTCCTTTGCACCGAGAACTATAGCTTTTGCAACAAGCTGATGTACGCCACCGGCCTCTTCCATTGCAAAGCCATAGGTTGGAAGCATTTTGCTTAACTGAGCTTTACAGATAGCGCATATAAGAGCCAGGAAATTCACTCCGTCACTCTTTTTGACGGCGCTGTATGCCTGCATTCTGGGCATTGCGCCTTTAACCCTTATAGGCATCATATCGTCGCCAAGAAGACCCTGACCGGCGCCGCAGCAGTACGTTCTCTCTTTTATCGTTTCCTGTGGCATATCGACAAATCTGTTACATACTCCCTTGATAACGCCTCTGGGAATATCGTATTGTCCTTCCGGGTGACCGCCCATTTCCATACCTCTTGCAACCTGACAGGAGTCATGCATAGTGACAACGACATCGTCATTTGCACTCTTGTCGATTTTTAAGGCTCCCCTATTGAGCAGGTCGAGCGTAAACTCGCAAATATGTTGAGGTCTCGGGTATTTGGGATCGAGATGATCGAATGGCCCGAACATGGTGTTACTGTATGAAGAAAGCACTCTCCACATATGGCCGCACTCTCCGCCAATAACACGCTTAACTTTGAGTTCCTTTGCAGCCTCCCAGATACGAGAGTTAATTTTCTTCATATGTTCGTAGTTATGAATAAAGAGACCGAAGTTACCGCCTTCCGATGCCTTGGTGCTCATTGTCCAACTGATGCCTGCCTGGTAAAATACCTTTGCATATCCGTAAAGAGACTCGATGTGAGGCGAAGCAAAAAAGTCGGCCGAAGGAGTGACAAACAGAACCTCTGCACCCTCTTCGTCGATCGGTATTCTTATATCTTCTATTTCGAGTTCTTCCTGGAGATCGTCCTGAACGAACTCGAGAGCGTTTACTACGGCGTCGGGGATCATACCGAGATTGTTGCCTATCGTCTGAGCTTTGAATACAATCTCGTGGAGATATTTCTGTACTAATCCCACGCTGTTCAATATTTCCCTGGCAGCCATTGTAATCTCGGCAGTATCTATACCGTAGGGGCAGAAAACGGAGCAGCGTCTGCATTCGGTACACTGATAATAGTAGGTATGCCATAAAGCGAGGACTTCTTCTGTAAGATCGACACCGTCAACAAGCTTACTGCCAAACAGTTTGCCCGGCCAGGTAAAGTATCTTCTGTATACCTTTCTCATTAATTCGGCTCTTGCAACGGGCATATTGTAAGGATCTCCCGTTCCAAGAAAATTATGACACTTATCCGTACATGCCCCGCACCTGACGCAAATGTCCATAAAGAGTCTGACAGATCTGTATTTATTCAACATCTCGTCCATCTTTTTCAGAAAGACCTCTTTCCAGTTCGGTATCAGCCCGTCAGCAGGATAGCCGAGATGATTCAATTGATCTTTATCGGCGAGAAGCTGGACTTTCCAGTCAAAGGAAGCGTTTTTTGAGATACAGGGAGTATTTATTTCCCCTGTCAGCTCGGCGGGTTTTGGTTTGATTTTTTCAAAATGAACGAGTTTCTGTACTACATCGTTCGGGCTATCGGTGGTTGTTTTTTCATCAGCCATTATTCCCCTCCTCGGTAGCAGTATCCCATGGATTAATATGCCTTACATCACGTGGATTGTTAACCATATTTCTGGTCGGGCTAAAGAAATATCCGCCTGCGTGCATCAGCTTACTGAAGGGAAAATAGACAAGCAGTGTTAAAACAAGGAACAGATGTGTAAGGAAAACCAGGTTCGCCGGAACATGAACGGGATGGAAAATAAGGGCTCCGAACATTCCGTGTAGTGTGAAGAGTTCATAAAAAAAAGCTTTTACTGCAACGATGTCCGGTCTGAAAGGTTCGAACTTCATCATAATACCGGTTACGGTTATACCGATAATTAACAGAAGCGCGAAGTAGTCGGCCGGATTTGTCACAAATGCCACTCTTTCGTTTGTAAACCTGCGCAACGTCAGTACAATCAAGGCGATTAACATAAGCACGCCCAAAGGAAGAGCGATGTCGCCAAGAGAAACAATCCATCCCGGCACCGGATAAACAAAATATCTCAAATGCCTTAGTATTAGTATTAAAAAAGTGAAGTGAAACACCCATCCGGTTATCCACAGAACTTTGGTTCCCTTTGACAGGCTTCTGAAAATCAACACATCTCCGGCCATTCTGGCAAATACGCCCGATGCTGTTGTGGCCTGTGGAGTTTGAGGTATTTTTAAAGGTTGCGGAGTGTTTTTAAATTCATAAAGTCTGTAAAGAAATCCGGCGACAAAGACAAGAAGGGCGGTATGGGTGAATGCATTGAATAACATATCGACAAATATACCAAGATTCGCCATCTTATAATCCCCTTTACTATCATAATGTGGTTTTAAAAAAGATGTAGGGTCTGACAGAATCTATCAGACCCTACATGGAAAAAACATAAAATTAATTCATATTATACGCAACCGGTCGGTTTTGGAAGGCCGGCATATCGACATGCCTGTTTTGCAGGGCCATCGGGGAAAAGCTGGTAGAGATATTTGGTGTTACCCTTGTCTGCGCCCATTTTCTTTTTAATTTCCTTAACAAGAATTTTAATCATCGGAGCAATCTGATACTGCTGATAGTAATCTCTCAAAAATCTGATTACCTCCCAGTGCGAGTCCTCAAGATTTAATCCGTCCTGTTCGGCGAGAGTACTTGCGACACCTTCTGACCAGTCGTCAAGATTTGTAAGATAACCGTCCTCGTCAAGATCAACCTGCTTACCGTCAAATTCTAATGTTGGCATTTTGTGAAACCTCCTTAGTTTTAATTTTTTATAAGGGGAAGATTAGACTTCCTTTTATTTTATAAGTTTCTTAAAGAAACTTAAATGACTTCCGCTGTTATGGTTTTAATAGTCCACAGAATAAATGTGGCTGATGTGCTTAATCGCCTCCGGGATTGTCAGACACAGGCGATTGTCTGTTAATTTTTATAAATATCAGATCCGAATACCTGGAAAAAGGATTTCTGTTTCTGACTCCGCTGGCTATCGTATGATGATGAAAGTCATAACTTATTGAAGCCTGTTCATAATCTGTGTCAGGTTCAAGGCTTAAGGCCATATCCCAGTCTTCACCACAGGCGTAAACCAATGCATCCATAAATGCCTCACCCTGATTCTTCCCGGAAGGATCATATGAATAGACAGCTTTGCATACGCATATACCACCGGTAAAAAAGCCAAGTTCAGTAGATATCTCACGGGGTGGTGAAAATTTTTCTCTGCAAAAAGGACATCTGGGTTCGGTTAGTACGCTTTTGTCTTCCCTGATCTTATTTCCATACTTACCCATCTGTAATAATTAAAAAAAAGCTTTTATATTATACAAATTAAGAAAATTTATGTCAATTAATATGGCGCGTTAATTTTTTTCCTTATTTATATGACAAATAGGAGGGTAAAGATGTAAAATTATGGTAAATTAGGGATTGAGGAATTTATGAAACGTATTGCAGAACGGGAAATAATGGATGACGAAGCTCAAGCCAGGGCTTATGCAGAGGCGGATTTTGAAGACGCCCATGGCAGGTATATCGATTTGTTTAACGAGTTGTCATGTCCTTCAGAAGGTATGGCAGGCTTTGTTCTGGACTTGGGTTGCGGTCCCGGTGACATTACCATGAAATTTGCCCATTCTTTTAAAAAGTGCGTTATTCACGGGGTAGACGCCTCCGAGCCTATGCTTGATTATGGTAAAAAAATACTTGTCAGAGAGAAAAAGTTGAAAAATCGTGTTGCCTTTTTGTTAGGGAGATTACCGGGAGCAATGCTTCCGATTGAAAAATACGATGCCGTTATATCCAACACTCTCCTTCACCATCTGGCCTCACCTGAGATATTATGGAATTCCCTGAGACTCTATGCCAAAAAAAGAGCACCTCTCTTTATAGTAGATATTTTCAGGCCCGACACTGTCGATGAAGCACAAAAACTTGTAGATAAATACGCTGCAAACGAACCCGAAGTGCTCAGGTGCGATTTTTACAACTCCCTCCTTGCAGCTTATTCCATGGATGAGATAAAAGAACAACTGAAACAGACCGGGCTGGAACACTTAACGGTCAAGATCGTAAGCGACCGTCATATTGCAGTATTTGGACGACTATAGCACCGAAGTACCGTGCTTATCGACTGCCAGGTAATTTAGCAAATCCACATAAAGGTAACGGGATTCAGTTTTACAAAAAATTTACCGCCCTTCACACCGCCCTAAATTCTTAAAAACTTCGTCCCCTTCGCGACCTTCCGTGGTTAATCCTAAAAACTGCCGTCAGCTATCAGCGGTCAGCCTTCAGTTAAAGAAAGAATTGATGTTATAGCAATAATGAGCTTCACCTTACGAGTGAATCTGTTTTGAACCATAAACTAAAAACATCATTCAGCCATCAGCATTCAGCTTTCTGTTTTCCTCATATTGCCTGACAACAGGCGCATCACTTTTGGGTGAACCTTGTTTTTAACGTAAGGCATTGATTTTTTTTAGCTGACTGCTGATCGCTGACAGCTAAATGCTGTTTTTAGTTAATGCCAAATGCAGCAGGATTACTTTTTTTTCAATTCATTCAGTATATCAGGGAGGTATTTGAAGAGATAATCGAGGTCCTCTTTTGTGGTCTTTAATCCTGTGCTGAAGCGAATGATCCCGTATCGGTCGGTATCGACACCTAAGGCTCTTATAACATGCGACGCCTCTCTGCTCCCTGCGCTGCATGCGGACCCGGCGGATACATAAACGCCTATGTGATTCAAGCTTAATAGCAGCGATCCGCTGTCAACGCCGGGGAAGCCTATGTTTAAATTATTGGGCAGTCGTTTGCTGCTGGAGCCGTTCACTATACATTCAGGTTCGATCTTTCTTAAATTATCCATGAAGTAGCCCCTTAATTCTAAAAGACGTTCGTTTTCTTTGTCCATCTCTCTATTGATTAAAACAGCGGCCTCTCCGAATGCGACTATCGAACCCACATTTTCAGTGCCGGCTCGATATCCGAATTCCTGTTCGCCTCCGTGCAATAGGGGAACAACAGGAAGATTCTCATTAATATACAGGCATGCCACCCCCTTGGGCGCGTATATTTTATGTCCTGAAACGGAAAGCAGGGATATGCCCATCTCTTTGGGATGAAACCTCATCTTTCCGAATGCCTGAACGGCATCCACCATGAACGGTACATTGCGGGCTTTGCATATTTCACCGATCCTGCAGATGGGATTTATGGTTCCAATTTCATTGTTGGCCGCTATTATAGTAACAAGTATCGTGTCGTCGCGGATATTGTCCGCTACCTGCTTGGGAGACACAACACCTTCGACTCCGGCGTCCAAATAAGTAACTTCAAATCCCTTTTCTTCTAGGTAGCGTAAAGTGCGCATTACTGAAAGATGTTCTATGTTGGTAGATAGTATATGCCCACATTGATCGCTTCTATTTAAAGCGATACCCTTTATGGCCATATTATTGGCCTCGGAACCGCTTCCGGTAAAAATTATCTCCTTGGATTTCACACCAAAAATATCGGCTATTTTAACTCTGGCCTCGTGGACACGGTCGTATGCCTTCTTTCCAAGGATTGTGCTGCTGCTGGGATTACCGAAGCTTGAACTATCTCCGTAAAAATCCTGTAGAATACCGATCACCTCTTGCCTTAAATAAGTAGTGGCGTTATGATCGAGATAGACATCTCTGAAGTCGTCAATAGTAAGGGCGGCCATCTTTTTACAACCATGACCTGCTGTATGTATCGGAATGCCTACCCACGTGTAAACGGAGTTCAAACCGTAGGGAAACATGCTTTCAAGGTTCTCCTTATTTACACCTGTGTGTTTAAGCAGATTTCTGTAAAGAGGCCCCACTTTATGCTTTTCATAATATGAATATACGTACTCAAGAACTTCGATATGCTTCATTGTGAGGACAACATTGGTCAGTCTCGACATAGTGTTTATCTGAGTTCTTACAAGATTATTCATTTGAATTTTCTCTATGTCCCGGGATAGAGATGGAATGGAAATCCTGTGGCTGACTCTTCCATGCCCTTTGCAATGATCTCGAAATCTTTAAAGGGGACTCCGATTCCCAGTTTATCGGCCTCATACTGAGCTATCAATCTGGCGCCCAGGCAATAGGTGGAAATATTTATCTCTCCTGTAAGATAGGGGCGCACAATAAGGTCGGAATTCACCACTCTGAGCCCCCCCATACTGGCGGTGACTCTCTTGCCTGTATTATATTGATATGCCTGAATGATCCTGGTCAGTTCAACCGGTCTGACAGTCATTACTACGACATCGGGAATTAAATCCATACTGTCAAAGTCCGTGGAATAAAAAAAAACGCCTTTTGTCGTCGGTGGCTGAATAGCAATCATATCCGCTATCGCTTTTCTTGCAGTTTCGGCGTCCCTATACCTGCCGCTATCGTCCTTTCCAAAGAGACAAAAATCATATCGTTTTTCAGATGCACAGGCATAAACCGTCCCGTTTGTAAATTCCTCAGGAGAAGGAGGAACGAAACGGTCGTCGTTATGGGACCGGTTTTTCATCAAATCGGTATACACTCTTGAACCGGCAAGGGGTTTGTCCCGGTGCATATCGACAAGGCCGAAAGTTATGGCAGCGGCTACACATCCTATATTTTCCGATGTGAGCAAAACGGCATCTCCCAGAGATGCCTGTTTTTTTGCCTGGCAACTTGTAAGAGTGATTTCCGATGGGTGGTGATAATAAACCTCTTCCGGTATTTGTTCTTTATGGGAATAAAACTTAATTGCCGCCGTAGGAATCGTAAGGCCCTCAACAGCCATAGCCCATATGATTCGTTGGTATAATGCCTTAATTGTTGTCATAACAGCCCCCGGTTTGTTTTTGGGATTGAGGAATTCAATAATTTAGGAATTAAGGGATTGAGGAATTTCGGAATTCAAAATTGAGGAATTAAAGAGATCCGGAAATTATCTCAATCTTTTAATCCATAAATTCCTCAATTATTG
Organism: Candidatus Magnetocorallium paracelense; assembly: GCA_029001845.1. Taxonomy (GTDB): domain Bacteria; phylum Nitrospirota; class Thermodesulfovibrionia; order Thermodesulfovibrionales; family Magnetobacteriaceae; genus Magnetocorallium; species Magnetocorallium paracelense. Next base: position 80,212 of record JAREWP010000061.1, read on the forward strand.
AATTTATTTATTATAATGCGCCTTTACAGCTCGTCTCAAAGCCTTTACATTCAACTGCACCATTCTGTTCCCCTCCCATTCATTAATTACAGGAGTATAAACGGCGTCGACATTTTCGGAAGTCGATACCATATATAAGCTGTCAGCCTGATCGAATGCGATGGCGTCTACATAGGAGCCGTTGCGACCGATTTTCATCTTAAGATGATTCTTTCCAACTACTCTTGGAGAGCGCACGGTTAATCCTTTTGAACCCATCAGAGGTTCGGGATTTCCGAATCCGTGAGGAGAAAGAGAGGACAACTCTTTTAGAAGATCAAAATTAATTGACTCAACCTTTACATTTGCATCTATATTGATGGTGCGGATAAAGTCGGAGTTTCCATAAATGCTTTTAACATAGGTATTGAGTTTTTTTTCGAAGAGAGGCAAATCACCTGAATCGAGCTTTAAACCGGCAGCCTGTTTATGCCCCCCGAATCGTATGAGAAAATCTGAACAACAGGCAATTGCTTTGCAAATATCGAATCCCTGAACACTCCTTGCGGAACCGGTGGCTTCACCGTTTTTTATTGTAAATACAAAGGCGGGAACATTATATTTTTCAACAATACGTGAGGCGACGATACCAAGTACGCCTTCATGCCACTTTTCTTCGGAGACAACAATGACCCTGTCGAATCCGTTTCGTTTTATTTTTGTGTAAGCTGAGTTCAAAACCCTCTCCTCTACTCGCTGCCTCTCGGAATTGAGTTTGTTAAGCCATGTGGCTATCATTTCGGTTTCCGAGTCGGATTCGGAGACCAGGAGTTTAACCACATCAGAGGCGTTATCCATCCTGCCTGCCGCATTAATCCTCGGGATTATGGTAAATGGAAGCATATCTGTGGAAAGGTGTTTATTGTGCAGCCCTAAAACGTTTATCATAGCCTTTATTCCGGTTTTATTGTATAATTGTTTTATTCCTTCTCTTACAATTATTCTGTTTTCTCCTGTCAGAGGCACCATATCGGCCAGTGTGCCAATCGAAGCAGCCCCGAGAAGAGCGGTTATGTCGCCGGAAAGAAGGGCTGATGAAAGCTTTAAAGAGATTCCTGCGCCAGATAGATTTTTTACGTCGAAATCGGAGGAGACGATTTCCTTTTCGCCTTCTGAAGGGGCTGCGTCAACTTTGGGATTTATTATGACATAAGCTTCCGGCAGTACGTAGTTGTTATGGAATTTTAGCGGAACATCTCCTGAATAAGAGTGAGAATCCGTTACTGTCCTGGGTTCGTGGTGGTCCGTGATAATCACGTCTATTCCCTTTTTTACGGCGCTGCCTACAGTAGAAAACGAGGTTATGCCGCAGTCCACGGTAATTATTAATGAAATCTTTTTTCCCGTCGCCATCTCAACGGCATTTTCATGAAAACCGTAACCATGCTCGAACCTGCTGGGTATAAAGTAGTCGACATTGGCATGTAATTTTAGTAGAGTTTCATACAAAATGGCAGTGGCTGTGACTCCGTCTGCATCGTAGTCGCCGTGTATAAGGATGGATTCCCCTTTTTCGATTGCCAGCATAATCCTCTTTACGGCTTTACCCATTCCTGACAATTCATAGGGGTCGGAGAGAGAATTAATTCCGGCTGTCAGGAAAGTCCTGACAGCTTCGGGAGTTCTGATGTTTCTATTGATAAGAATCTGAGCGGTAACAGGCGAAACCTTCGCCTTTACAGAGAGGTAGTTGACATATTCCTCATTTGTCCTTGCAATGAGCCATCTCATATAATGATTTATGATTTTCTGACGAGCGGTCTGTTTTTACCCCACATAAGAACCACGGGGCTGGCGACGTACATGGACGAATAGGTTCCGATTATGACACCCAAGATTATTGCCAGGGCGAAATTATGCAGCACCTCGCCTCCAAAAATAAAAAGAGCACCTGCTGCAAGCAGAGTTGTGATCGACGTAATCAGGGTTCTTGAAAGCACTTCATTCAGGCTCTTATTGATGACCTTTTCCACCGAATCTTTCAAAATAAAGCCCAGGTTTTCTCTGATTCTGTCAAAGACCACAACTGTATCTGTAAGCGAATATCCGGCTATTGTCAAAAGCGCACTCAATAGTATGAGGTTTATTTCAATACCAAGAATATTAAATATGCCAAGTACGGCCAGGACATCGTGAAATGTGGCGACAGTTGCTCCCACACTGAAACGAAACTGGAATCTCCATCCCACGTATATCAATATTCCGATAGTAGCGGCAATGACGGCCCACATGGCATCGACCCTCAGCCGTTTTCCGACTTTTGGTCCGATCTCGGAAACAGAATAATCTACAATGCTGTTATCCTTTAACCCTCTTGACAGGGAATCTCTGATACTCTTTGAAAAAACGCCAAGTTTTTCTTCCTCCCTTTTGATTGTAACCAGTACATTATTAACACTGGGAAGATCCTGAAGATCGAAGTCCTCGATATTACTTTCAATAAGGATGCTTCTTACGTCCTGGAGCTTAACGGGGTTTTCGAATTTAATCTGAACGGTTGTGCCTCCGGCGAAATCTATTCCAAGATTCGCCGTGCCGTTAATTATTTGAACCACTGCAATGGCTCCAAGGAGTATCAATATTCCCGAGATGACAAAGGTATATTTTCTCATCCCCATAAAATCTATATTTGTCTTTTTAATTATCTCTATCATATGCTTAGCCTGCTGACCTCCTTCCTGGAGTTAATATAATCGAACACCGATTTGGTACCGACAAGGGCCGTAAAGAGATTGATCGCCACGCCGAGACTCAATGTTACGGCAAACCCTTTAATGGGCCCCGTTCCGAACTGAAACAGAACCGCAGCCGTTATCAAAGTCGTAACATGAGAATCGACTATTGTCAGAAATGCTTTATCATAACCTGAGTCCACTGCCGCTCTGGGCGTTTTTCCCAGTCTGAGTTCCTCTCTCATACGCTCAAACATAAGCACATTTGTGTCTACAGCCATTCCTATGGCCAGAATTATTCCGGCGATACCCGGTAGAGTAAGCGTGGCGTTCAGCATTGCCATCGCACCCAGCAGCAGTACGACATTAAGGAAAAGAGCGAAATTGGCTATGATTCCGGATAATCTGTAATATAAAATCATAAAAAAGATTACAAGGAGTATTGCCAGTGCGCCGGCTATCTTTCCGGCCTCTATGGAATCCCTTCCCAGAGACGGCCCGACTGTCATATTTTGAAGCATTTCGATAGGAGCCGGCAGTGCGCCTGCTCTAAGAATAATCGCCAGATCGCTTGCCTCGGTCGTAGTAAAAAGGCCTGAAATCTGGGCGCTTCCTCCTGAGATTCTCTCCCTGATAACCGGAGCGGAATAGACATTATTGTCAAGTATTATCGCCAGTCTCTTATTTACATTATTTCCCGTTATCTCTTCGAATAATTGGGAACCCTCGGAATTAAAGGCAATGGAAACGTAAGGTTCGTTAAACCTCGAGTCGATATTCACATTCGCCTCTTCCAAAAGTTCGCCGCTTAAAAGGGTATCTTTCTTTATAAGGAATACTCTTTTCGAAATCTCTCCTGTATCGTGGTTAATGTTTCTTTGAAAAAGAATTTCGGAGTCAGCAGGTATTTTATCGGCAAAACTCTCTATAAGAGATTCTTCGTCCCCGCCTTTTATGGCCGGAGGGAGCTCTGCTGCAACGGAAGAGTCCTCGTTTACCAGTTTAAATTCCAGTTGCGCCGTCTTTCCTATAAGCTCTATTGCTCTTTGCGGGTCCTTTACACCGGGAAGCTGAATGACTATATCCTTCTCCCCCTGTCTCTGAATTACCGGCTCGGCTACTCCGAACTGGTCTATCCTGTTTCGTATGGTTTCAAGAGCCTGATCTGTGGCATTATCTTTTATGCGCTTTATCTCTCTTTCAGGTAAAAAATAAACAAGACCTTTTTCTGTTTCTTCCCTCTTCAAGTATGCATAATTATCGGAAATCAGGGATTTGATTTCAGGGGCGCTTACCGAGATGACAATATTCTCTCCCTCAGTACTGACCTCGGCGCCGATATTTTTTTTCTCAATCAGTTTCTTTATGTTACCGGCCATCCTGGTAACAGTAAGATCAACGGCTCTGTTTCCCTTAACCTCAAAAACAAGGTATATGCCTCCCTGAAGATCCAGACCCAGAGTAATTCCCCTGTCAGGCATGGAGCTTTTGTAAAAGTCAGGCATATACTTATACACAGGAGTATTGGGAAGGAGAAAAACCAGCGAGAAAATAAAGGTTAGTAATATTATTGTGAACTTCCATCCGACTTTTTTCTGCATCTACCCCCCTTAAACTGTTTTATCAATCCTCTTCGGCTGATGTGCGAATTGTGGCTATATAATTTCTGCCGAACTTTACTTTGGTGTTTTCGGCTACCTTCAAAACAACGGTTTTTTCTCCTACAGTTTCGATAAGGCCGTAAATCCCTCCGTTTGTTATTACTTTATCACCCTTCTTTAATGAGGCGAGCATCTCTCTGTGTTCTTTATTCTTTTTTTGCTGTGGTCTTATGAGCAGAAAATAGAATATCGCGAATATGATAATGAGCGGTAAGAAGCTCGCGAAAATATCACCGCCTCCGGGCTGTGCTCCTCCGGGCGGAGGGGCCATTGCCCATGCTATGGAATAGAACATGTTATTACCTCCGAATTTTTTGACATATATATTACCTGTTTCATACCATTTAATCAAGGGGTGGAGTTTATATAGAGCTTATATTGGCGCAATGCAACAGGCATAAGATAAGCTGCTTCAGCAGCGACTTTTTCTTTTACTCCCTTCCTTTCCTTTCCATCACCTTTAAACGTTGTGACAAATGAATCTCTTTTTGAGATGGTTTAAAGGCATGAATAAATAATTCAGGTCTGGATTCATCGACACCTTTAATTTTCAAATCATGATTTATATAGTTCGATAGATCAATACTGTTTGTAAATCGTATTGTGTGAGGCTCATACAAGTAAGGGCCGAATCTTACGATCCAGTGAGGTATCGTTTTGGTTGAATAGACATATTCCGGCAAGATTGCACCGTTTTTTAGGAGGTTTTTGTTGTCTTCACCGATTATATTACAAAAGAGGAGTCTCTTTCCAAAATAATACTGCATTGGGGGATTCATATAGTTTGGTGTTACCAATATTATTTCGCCATCTTTCACTCGTTCTTCAATGAATTCAACAGCTGCCTTGACTGAGTTGTCAAAGGGAGTGGTAATCTCCAGGGAGTATTCATAAAAAAAGGACCTGAATTTTGTAAAGGTAAATATGTTTGTAGAAATCATGACGAATAGCAGGGAAATACCTATATATCTGCGCCACCGAAATACGACATCCGCCAGAAATGCCTGTATAAGAAGAAGGCATGGAAAGATGGCGGTAGCATACCGGATATCGGAAAACTTTATATCGCTGCTTTGAGGAGAAAGGATTGAGATTAGGAGTGTGTAGAGAGATATAAAAAAGAATATAGATATCTCTCGTCTTCTCTCTGACGATGACTTCCGTTTTTTGATGTAATCATTAAATATCCAAAAAAAAATTAAAACAACCAAAACACCGACAGGGAGAAGTTGTGTGTAGTTATAGTCCCTGAAATAGAGCCATAATATTCGCAGGAAATCATAGGGGTGAATATTTCTGAATACATGAGAATATGCCGGAGAACCATTACTATAAAGCCATAGCAGGAAGGGAATCGTGATTGCAGCGTTTATCCAAAGCGGTTTTAAAAAGAAATGGAGTGATTTTTTTTTTTCGTCAAAGATAAAAAGAGAGATCGCCAATGCTGTCAGTGAAGTGGCTGCGATGAGATGATTGGCAAAAAAAAATGTCTGAAACAAGATGGCAGTGTATATTGTTTCCCTGAGTCGTCTCCTATATACTGCATACATATACATTACAGAAGGCAGCAAAAGCATGACAAGCGAGTAGTATCTGCACTGGCGGGAAAAGAGAATAAATGAGACTGAGGAAGCCATTAGAAGTGCATTGATTAAGGCGAGCCTGTCGTTATGAAAGTACCGTCGTACAAAAAGAAATTGTACGAAAACAGCGGCAAGGCCCGCCATTATAAATAGAATTCTACACCCACCCGCGCTGAGTCCGAAGAAGCTCATTGATGCAGCGGCAATGTAAAACTGAAGCCACGGCATAGTGACATTGAGGAAGTCTCTGTTCAGCTCGTATCCGTTTCGAAACTCAGTGAGATTTCGCCCGTCATAACCAAAGGGTAAGCCATATGATAATACGTTCTTACCGAACATGGCGGTTCCTCCTTCATCACTCCAGAAATAGTAGTTCCCGGAATTATAAAAAAACAGAAAAGAGGCGAATAAAAAGATGAGAAAGATTAATTTGGAGTTATAGGAAAGAGGTTTCTTATCAATTCCTGTTTTCAGAGCCACGACAATAAAAAAGAATACATAAAAAACATCTGTCAGATTTCTCTAATGTAGCCGCAGGCTTCAGCCTGCGGCCGGGTACGGCTGAGCAACGGTTCGCGCAGGCTAAAGCCTGCGGCTACATTTTTTGCTTATGCCGCAAACCTGCATAAAAAAAATGAAGATTCCTTGCAATGAAATTATGTCATAGAGGGTGCAATAGGAGTAGTCGGAATTATAAACATTAGAACGTCTATTTGATATACCCCTGGATTCCGGTTTTCACCGGAATGACTCTTTTGAGCATAATGAGGCTTAGGGACTGTAGTTTTTAATAATTTTATTACGATTCCGCCATTTTCAGTGCGTCTGCTGCGATTTTTTCCAGGGGCAACACTTTATTGACAGCGCCTCTTTTAATGGCCTCGTTGGGCATTCCGAATACAACTGACGTAACTTCATCTTGTGCTATATTATAAGCTCCCGCTTCTTTCATTTCAAGCATTCCTCTTGCTCCGTCGTCTCCCATACCGGTCATTATAACACCTACGGCATTGCTGCCTGCATACCGTGCAGCCGATCGAAACAAAACATCGACCGATGGTCTGTGTCTGCTTACCAGCGGGCCGTCCTTAATCTCGACAAAATATCTTGCTCCGCTTCTCTTTAGCAGGGCATGATGGCTCCCCGGTGCTATTAAGGCGCGGCCTCTGACAACGGTATCGTCATTTGCGGCTTCCTTAACGGTTACACGACAGAGACCGTCAAGTCGTTTGGCAAAGGCGGCGGTAAAATGCTCGGGCATATGCTGAACAATTACTATGCCAGGAGAATCGGCAGGCAGGGATTCCAAAAACACTCTCAGCGCCTCGGTGCCGCCTGTAGACGCACCTACGACAATGATCTTTTCCGTTGTTTTGATCATTGCCTTGGATGTTCCTTTGGCCAGAATCACATCGGCAGTCAGCTTTGGCGCCACTTCACGGGGTTTTGGAGTTACTTTCCGTACCTTTGACATGGCAGCTGCTTTTACTGCATCGCAAATAACGACCTTCGATTCCTCGATAAAACCTTTTACGCCCATTTTTGGTTTTTGAATAATTTCAGCGGCGCCATATTCCAGAGCCCTGAGAGCAGTCTCGGATCCCCTCTCCGTGAGGCTGGATATCATAACAACAGGAATGGGGTGCTGACTCATGATCTTTTGGAGAAAAGTAATACCATCCATCTTCGGCATCTCTACATCCAAAGTGATGACATCAGGTACCTGCTCTTTGATTTTTTTGGCCGCCACATATGGGTCAGAAGCGCTTCCGAGTATCTCTATCTGCGGGTCCGAGGTAAGAATATCACTCAAAGTCTGACGTACAACAGCAGAGTCATCTACTATAAGAACTCGAATTTTTTTACTCCTCATCATAGGCTTACTTTGTCTTTTTATGGAATTTTCTAACTACTCCATTAAAAATCGTTAATACTATATCGGCTTGCGATAAACCGTAGGAGCCACAGGTATAAGCGGCACATCAAGTCCGCTCAATGTTTCGGAGTGCCCCATAAAAACATAACCACCGGGAATCAGATAATTACAGAACTTATTCAATAAAGTTTCCTGTGTCGGTCTGTCAAAATAAATTATAACATTTCTACAAAAAATTATATCCATCTGTTCTCTGAAACCGAAGTTTCCATCCATAAAATTCAGCCGTCTGAATCTGATCTTAGATCTGAGTTCAGGTACAATTCTTACAACGCCCTTTTTTCTGTCTTTACTTCTTAAAAGGTACTTTTTCTTAAGTTCCATTGGCACAGGTTCTACTCTGCTCTCTTCATATATCGCGGTTTTGGCATGGTCCAACACCCTTGTGGATATATCGGTGGCGATGATAGAGAAATCGAACTTGGGCGGAATCAGCTTTTTACCGAATTCGCTCAATACGATCGTAAGCGTATAAGGTTCCTCTCCTGTGGAACATCCTGCGCTCCATAGCATAAACGGTCTTTTTATTCCAACATGATACATATCTATTAGCTCGGGAAGAGCGGTTTTCGCAAGGTACTCAAAGTGAGCAGGTTCCCTGAAAAAATCCGTTTTGTTCGTTGTCACGACATTTATCAAATGAACCAGCTCGTTTTCAAAACCATTGGGGCTGAAGACATATTGACAGTATTCTGTATAGTTTTTCATACCAAGGCTGCGAAGCCTTTTTTGAAGCCGCGACTCAAGCATCGTCTTTTTAACGGGCGGCATCTTTATCCCGATCTCTTTGTGTATAAAATCGCTGAATTGGTTGAAATCCTTGTCGGACATGGACGCTCGATGGAGATTTAAATCGTTGGAGTCGGAATTTTTTATATTATCCGCCATTATTAAACTTCAGCCTCCTCTTTTTCCACAAAATGCACAAGCTTCTGAATGTCCAGTATAAGAGCTACCGTACCGTCTCCCAATATGGTGGCTCCTGACAGACCATCCACATTTTTGTAAACAGAGCCGAGAGACTTTATGACTGTTTGATGTTCGCCAACTACATAATCAACGACAAATCCCACTCTGCACCCTTCCTGTTCGGTAATCACTATCTGTTCGATATCGATTGTGTCGCTGTATATCATAAAAATATCTCGTAATTTTATATAGGGTATGATCTCGTCACGTACATTGATTATCCTCCGTCCATGAGAACGGACTACGTCTTCTTTGGTAAGCTCAATACACTCTTCTACTGAAGCCAGGGGCAGTACAAAATTCTCGTCGCCTGTCTTTACGAGAAGGCCGTCTATTATCGCCAGAGTCAGTGGCAGTTTAAGCGTTATTGTTGTCCCCTGTCCCGGCGTACTGTCAATATCGACCGTTCCTCTGAGGGCGTCTATGTTTTTCTTTACAACATCCATCCCTACTCCTCGACCGGATACACTTGTGACCTTTTCTGCTGTGGAAAATCCGGGGGCGAAAATGAGAGAGAATACCTCCTTGTCAGTAAGATCGGCGTCTGAAGAAATCAAACCGTTATGAACGGCCTTGTCCCTGATCTTATCGGCGATAAGCCCCTTACCGTCATCTGCAATGCGAATCAGGACATTCGCACCGGAATGTAATGCTGAAAGATGTACGGTGCCGTGTCTAGGTTTACCCAATTTTTCTCTATCTTCCGGTGACTCTATTCCGTGATCTATACTGTTTCTGATAATATGCACAAGGGGGTCATTCAATTTTTCAATAACCGTTTTATCGAGCTCCGTCTCTGCTCCATCGGTAAGCATTACCACTTCTCGTCCCAAGTCATTCGAAAGGTCGCGAACAAGTCGTTTAAACTTACTGAAGGTCGAGCCGATAGGGAGCATTCTAATACTCATCGTATCATCCCGGAGCTCGCCGGTAAGTCTCTCCACTTCTTCCGATATGAGAATTATCTCTGGGTCGTCTTTCTGAATCGCAGTCTGGCTCAGGCGCGCCTGTACTGTCACAAGTTCGCCTACCAGATTCACCAGAGTGTCCAGTTTCTCTGAAGGAACGCGGATGCTTGAAGCCGATTCCGTTTTTTGCCGTTTCTCTCTGACCTGCCTTACATGCTTTTGCTCGGCAAGTGCTGCCTGTACTTCATCAGGTTTGGCGAGACCGGCGTCTACGATCAACTCTCCCAGGCGTTTTTGCTCTCCCAGCAGTTTTCTCAAGTCTTCCTTTGTTACGTCTCCCCTTTCGATAAGAATTTCTCCCAGCTTTTTATAATCGGCCTCTCCTTCAAGGACGGCACCGATATCTATCGATTTAATATCGATATCGCAGACATCGTCAACAAAAATAAAAACATCGTTTATCGCTTCTTTCCCATGACCGGTTGTAAGAATTATATCCCACCAGGTATAACAGGAATCAGATTCAATATCATTCAGCAAAGGTAAATCGCTAAAGTGGGCTATTATTTCGCATTCTCCTAGAGTTCTGATTTCGTTCAATAACAGAATAGGGTTGGTCCCGTTTCCAAATATATCTGCATGTGGTTTGAATCTGACTCTGTAAGTAATATTACCGGAATTTTGACTCCTCTCTTCCACTGCCCTTTCGATTGTATCCGTGTTGCCTGATGTCGTATCTTCATGAGAGCCGATATCCGGCAACAGCTTGCGCAAAGATGCCGTAATTTCATTCGCCCTTGCCTCATCAACAGCCTCTCCGGTTTCAGAGGACTCAATTAATGCACGAATATGATCTCTGGCTGCAAGAGTAAGATCGACAAGCTCCCTGGTAACAGATATTTTTCCGTTTCTTACTTCATCGAATACGGTTTCTACATCATGGGTAAAGGCGGCCACTTCGTTGAAACCAAACATGGCACCGGATCCTTTAATAGTATGCATCGCGCGAAAGACGCGTCCTATAATATCTTCGTCGGCAGGTCTCTCTTCCAGTTCGAGCAGCGAGGTCTCCAGTTCTGTAAGAAGCTCGTTAGCCTCCTCTTTAAACGCCTCTTTTCCTTTATCCAGTTCGCTCCCGTTCATCCAAGAACCTTTTTAACGACTGCCAATAATTGATCGGGTTTAAAGGGTTTCACTATCCATCCGGTAGCCCCCGCAGATTTACCTTCCTGTTTCTTTGAGTCCTGGGACTCTGTCGTCAGCATTATTATAGGGACAAATTTGTAGGAAGCATTGGTTCTGACTTCTTTTATAAGTCCTATGCCGTCAAGATTAGGCATATTTAAATCTGTAATAATCATCTGGACAGGCGAACCTCCCAGTTTCGATAATGCGTCTTTTCCGTCGACGGCTTCCACTACTTCATAGCCTGCGCCCTTTAAAGTAAAGCTTACCATCTGTCGGACACTGGCGGAGTCGTCTACTGTCATAATAGTTTTACCCATCTGACCTCCATTGAAATTATTTAAAAATTATTTTTTTAGCAGGACTTGATTGTTCCGGTATAATTTTGATAAAAACGGCTTCCTGTCTGGTTTCTGTGAGGTTTTATAAATATGCTCTGTGACGTTATTACATAAATATAAAAATCGGCAATCAAAAAATCAATAATCTCTTTTACTTCTGTTTTGCAAAATCAAAATGTCTCTCAAACCCCGTTTCACTAAGGAGAGTCATGAATGTATCGGGAATATTGTCATTAAAAGTAAGTTTCCTGTTTGAGTTAACGGAGGTTCGATAAGCGGAATAGAGGAGCTGCAAGCAGGAGATGTCTATAGATTCGAGCTTTTCAATATTAATCGTTACGTCATTGGATTCCAATAATTGAATTAAAGATTTTTTCAGGTCCTCTGCAAATTGAATATTCAGTTCGCCTCCGATTTTCAGTTCGCTTTTTTCCCCGGATTTCTCGATTTTTAGATCGGCCATTCGTCCCTCCCTTTAATATTTAATAAAGATTCTGTATGCTTTGTTTGAGGATTAATATAGTTGCAAAATAAAATATGACATTTGCTAAAAGAGTTCAATATTGTCTCCGAGATTTTCTTCTTCCTTTTTCTTTTCCCTTTCAACTGTCTTTACCGTCTCCTCTTCGGGCTGATTACTTTCGTCTCCGTCCGAACCGAAAAGTTCGATGTTATCGCCGGCTCCGGAGATATCTTCCGATCCAAAAAGCTCGATGTTGTCTCCTCCACCAGATGATTCATCAGAACCAAAAAGTTCGATGTTATCTCCCCCCTCTGAAGCTTCACCTGCTCCAAACAGCTCGATACCGTCATCTCCGCCGGACGATCCGTCGGACCCGAAGAGATCGATGTCTCCATCATCTGCGCTTTCACCGGTCAAAGCTGAGGCATGTACTGTACGTTCGCTCTGCATCGTATATCTCTGAAGGAGTTTCTCGAGATCGGGTGTGAAACGATTATACTCATCCATTTCTAAATTCGGTGTATAGCCTTTCAGTTCTTCTTTCATGTCATGAAGCTCATCCAGAATCGACGTTAAACGATTTCTGATGACACCTTCAAAAGTAATGCTCGAAATCAGAGAGGTTATCTCATTCTCCAATCTCTTTGTTTCAGAAGATATTTCATTCATCGACTGCATTAAGGTTTCGTCATCTTTTAATAATTTTGCAATTGCTTCGCGAGTCTGATTACTTATATCCTCTGTTGAAGCAAGCTGATCGTTTAGATTCGCCGTTAAAGTACCTCTCAGGTCCTCCGAGTTCGAAAGGATTGCATTAATTACCGATGCTCCCGTTGTTATACCGTCCTTTGCATTATTGGAAAGACGTCTTATCTCCTCGGCAAGCACTCCAAGTCCCCTGCCGGAGTCTCCGACACTTGCTACTTTTATAATTGCGTTCAGTGCGAGGATGTCTATATTGTCGCTTATGTCTTCGATATCTTCCACCATTGTCGACATTCGCCCTATCTTCTCATTTACATCGGTAAGTCCTGCAATCATATTGTCAGTCATTTCCTTAACATACTCCAATATTCCGGAAAGCGATTCGAGCGCTCCTCCTATCATCCCTATCCTGTCTCTGCCTGTCTCTTCCTCTTCCAGAATGCTGCCGGCGTCGTCGGCCTGGGCTTCAGCCAGGTCCGATACTCTGGTGAGATGCCCGGAAATACCCTCGGCGGCTTTGTTTGTTTCACTTATTACATATTCCAGTTGAGCTATCTGAATTTCGAGCGCCTTTAATATCCATCGATTGAGCATAGCCTTTTCGGAGTCGTCAAAATTCTCGACTTCTTCTATTTTTTTATTGATATCTTCAAAAGCCTCGGCGACATGTTCCATCTGCTGACGGCTGATATCGTGAAACTGTATGGCTGAAACGACTTCTCCTATTTCAGGTGTTATCTGCCCGGCTCTTCCGCCTATACGATTACACAATAATTTCGCCTGAGTCGATACAGAGTCGATCTCATCGAGAATCTTATTTACAAGCCCTCTGGTTTTTGTGAGTTCTCCGGTAAAAACTTCCAGGCATGGTCCGATCTTATCATATGTATCGATTATACTCTCATTCGCTTCTTTTGCAGACACTTCGATCTCGGTAGTGTCCTTTGCAATTTTCTCTGCAAGTTCATCCACGACATTTGTCATAACATTAAATTCAGACTTCTCCACTCTGGCCGATTCTATTCTTATTAATGTCCCCAAAATAGTAATTGATCGAGAAAGTTTCTTTAAAAAGAGCCTGAGCTCTATTATTTCCTCTATCTTCGGCATCAGGTCTGTCATACCGGTCATGCCGTCGGATATGATGGTTGCACAGGTTTCTATTTCATTGTATATTTTTTCAAAAAGCTCCTTAAACACAGAAACGTTGAGACCTCCGCCGGACTCTATCATCTCCGCTGCCGAGTGCGCCCTGGAGGAGCTGTCGGAACAACCTGATGAAAACGCATAAAGACTGCCGCCCACGTTCAGGAACTCATCCTCTGTCTCTTTTGACACAGTGGTAAGTATATCTATCATTCCAAGAAATTTTTTTCTCCACAAAGCATAATCAGGCGTGCCTTGAAAGGAAAAAACAGGACTTTCTGCACCATCCCGATCTGAATCAACTTCAGTTTGGAAGATGGAGTTGTCTGTGTCTCGGTTGATTACAGGAATAAACCCAAATATTTTTTTCATGGAATAGACTGTGTCAATCAGATAAGAAGCAATAATCCGGCTAAAGGAATTAAGGCAATGCGATTCAAGCGCTTAAATTACTCCCTGTTTAACTTTAATGTAAAAATCGCACTCTTTGCAACTGGAATATTTTTTCGCCTTTTCGCATATCGGCTCTCCTCCGCTGAGCGTTCCTGCAACAAGCCAGCAGCGTCTGCCTGCAGATTGGGAAATTGCAACACACGAAGACCTGGCTTTGTCACTGCATTTCATGTGATCCCAGCATTGGATTTTTTCGACTTTTGCAGCGTCCAGGTTATCAAGCGCCTTGGAGAATGCCTCAAAGGCCATTTTGGCCGGGCAGGGCTTCTTTTTTCTGACTGTGCCTATGATACTCCCTCCATCCAAATATATTTGTTTTTTTACAACTGGACTACTTGTTCAGCATAATCATTGCAAGATTATGCAAAGACGCCTACAAATGATTTAATATCATATTTTAAATTAATTAGTATAGCATATTTTGTCCGGAACTATGCAATCAACTCATAATGAATTTTTACGGTGATTTGTTTCCTCAACCCGGAAATATATGCTCTGATAAGCCTTTCTCTCTGATTCATAATAATACTCTGCTTTATAATGTCATAAGATTCATTGTCATCGCCTATGTTTTCAGGCATTTCCACATCCGATTCCGAAGCAAGAGCGAGCAGCCTCCTGACTTTTTGAGTCATGAGATCCTGTCGTCTCTGCGTCTCAAAAAACTGAGGCGTCATCCTGTTAAACTCAAGAACTCTGAGATAAATATCCTTTCTAAAAGAGCCGTTGCGCTGAAAGGTCGGTTCATTTATGATGGATTCCTGTATCTCATCGTCAGAAACAGCGATCCCCAATCGTGAAGAAGCCGCCAAAAGCAGTTCATTGGTAACTATTCTGTTAATAGCAATCTCCTTCAGGTTCAGGGTCTTTTCTATCTCAGCATCGAATTTGTCTTTATAAATCTCCCTATAGTACTCTCTTATGTTCTCATAGGCTTTCCAATATTCGTCCATATATATCTTTTTTTCACCAACCTCCACGATAATCGGCGAATTTCCTTCATCCATAGGCCCTACATAGAAAAAAATAAAGGAAATAATGATAAGAAACAAAAACACATAAAAGAATTTAGCATGTTGACGCATAAACTGCAGCATTTAAAACCTCCGTTATTAATAAAGTCAGTTAATGGCGGAAATATAGTATAAACCTCAATACCATTAACTTAAGGTGCTTTGCTCCTTAAGTTAATGGTATTGGGATAAACCTCTCACAGTTTTTATTATAGCAGATATCCGTTCTTGTACTCAAAATTTTTGTATCTAATAGGATTCCTTTTTATCCGTGAAACAACTCTATCGATCCCCGCCAGAAGTTATTGAGTTCTTCTTTTAGGAGAGGGTAACTTTTAAGATCAGGGTCTTTCGATAATATTCTCTCAGCCTCGGATTTAGCAATTTCAAGCCATTTTGAGTCTCTGATAATATGAGCAGTCTTAAGGTCAGGCATGCCCGACTGTCTTGCGCCAAGGAATTCACCGGGGCCCCGTATATTAAGATCCTCTTCCGATATCCTGAAACCATCGCTTGTTTCAGCCATTATACTCAATCTTCTTTCAGCAATCTCGTTTAAAGGAGTATAGGCAAGGAGTATACACCTGGACTTTCTAACGCCTCTTCCGACTCTGCCCCTTAACTGATGGAGCTGGGAAAGCCCGAATCTCTCGGCATGTACAATGATCATGAGAGACGCCTCAGGCACATCGATCCCCACTTCTATTACAGTTGTACTGACAAGAATGGTTGTTTTACGGCTCTTGAAGTCCTCCATTGCCTCCTCTCTTTCCGCAGTTTTCATTTTGCCGTGCAAAAGCCCGATTTTAACGTTGGTAAACATCCTTTCAAGCCCCTCCTTACCCTTCAGTGCGGAATGGAGGGAAGACTCTTCATTTTCGTCTATAGCAGGATAAACAACATAAACCTGCCCGCCCGATAAGATTTCCTTACCGATTTCGTCATAAACACTCTTTTTTTGGGTGTCATTAACAATTATTGTCTCCACAGGTGTTCTGTTTGGAGGCAATTCGTCGATAACCGAATAATGAAGATCGCCGTAAAGAGTCATGGCGAGCGTTCTTGGTATGGGAGTCGCTGTCATCACAAGGACATCGGGATTTGCCCCCTTTTGTCTTAATTCCGCCCTTTGCATAACTCCGAATCTGTGCTGCTCGTCAATGACGATAAGGCCGAGATTGCTAAAGGTAACGGATTCCTGTATTAACGAATGAGTGCCTATCGTGAACATTATACCGCCCTTCGATATCGATTGCTTTAAATCCGGAATCGACACCACGCCTTGAGAATCGGAGTTAATTTCGGCTCTCTTTCCTGTGAGAAGACAAAATTCCATGCCCTCATCAAAACCCGCCCCTTTCAATATATCTTTTATGTTATAAAAATGCTGCTCAGCCAGTAACTCGGTAGGCGCCATTAATGCCGTCTGTCGGCCATTATCGATCGCATTCAAAATGGCCGGCAGCGCTACTATGGTTTTCCCCGAACCGACATCTCCCTGGATAAGCCTGTGCATGGGAGCGGAAGATTTCATGTCCTTTAGAATTTCATTCAATACTCTCTTCTGCGAGTTTGTAAGAGAAAAGGGGAGTCCTCTCATCAATTTACTAAAATACTTCCCTCCTTCAACAAAAGATATACCCCTGTCAAGGGTTCTGTTGTCTTTGATCTTTGTCAGGCCGAGTTCAAGGTAAAAGAGTTCATCGAATGAGAGTCTGTTGTGGTATATGGAAGTCCCGTTGTTCAGCTTGTTAACATCGATCTCTCCTTCGGGAAAGTGGAGATTACATATACTCTCTTTCAGACCGGGCAATTTGTAATAGTCGATTATTTCATGGGGAACGGGATCGTGCATATGTGCGACAATGCGTTCAATTAAAGTGAACATAATATTTCTCAGCAGTTTCACTCCAAGCCCGGAAGTGGTTCTGTAAATCGGTGTAATCCTTGAAGTGTGTATTAATTCATCTTTCCCGGTGTCGATTAACTCAAATTCGGGATTATGAAGCTCAAGCATGGCAGGTGAGTATGGATTCAATTTTGTTGTACCTGTAATTACAATATTCTGCCCCTTCTTGAAGAGTTTTTTCATAAAAGGCTGATTAAACCATTTCGCCTTAATTGCAGAGGAACTGTCTGAAATGGTTAACTCGAAAATAGAAGTGCGGCTTTTCGGTGTCTTAATTGAATTTATGGAGAGAATCTTTCCGGACAAGGTCACACCGGAGTCAGGGCGGAGAGTGTCGATTTTTTTTATATTTTTTCGGTCTTCGTATCTGAAAGGAAGGTAGTAAGCAGCATCTTTAAGAGAATCTATTCCCAGCTTTTGAAGGAGGGTCGCTCTTCGAGGTCCAATGCCTTTTACAAACTGAACACCCGCATTTGCGAGTCTGTCGGCCATGTCCGGACGAATTACTCCTCAGACGAATTACTCCTCATCAGAGGATGTTTGATCTAAAGAGATATCGATATTCTCCTGTCTGATCTCCGAGTATCTGGTTTCGCTGATTATATCGATCTCCCAGCCTGTCAGTTTCATGGCGAGTCTTACGTTCTGCCCTTTTTTCCCAATTGCGATTGAAAGTTGCTGATCGTCTGCAACGACCATTGCAGTCCTGTCTTCTTCATTAATTCCGAGCTTATCTATAGTGGCCGGCGTCAAAGCCGCGGCTATATAATGCCTCGGATCGTCTGACCAGTGTATTATGTCTATTCTCTCTCCCCGTAACTCTCTTACTATTGACTGGACTCTAGTACCTTTCATTCCTACGCAGGCCCCGACAGGGTCTATAGAGGAGTCATTGGATATTACGGACATCTTTGTTCTGTCACCGGCTTCGCGCACAATATTCCTTATCTCCACAATACCGTCATTTATTTCCGGCACTTCCATCTTAAAGAGGGCTGCCACAAAACTGGTGTTGGCTCTGGTAAGCAGGATTTGAGGCCCCTTAGATGTGGTATTTACTGATTCAATATAAGCTCTTACTGTATCTCCGGTTTTCAGATGCTCTCCATGTATGGTCTCTTTTATCGGAAGACAGGCTTCGGCCTTTCCGATTCCGACAATATAAGCTCCCCTCTCCTTCCTTTGAACTGTGCCGCTTATTATTGTATCAACTTTACTTATAAACTCATCATATATAACTTCTCTCTCGGCCTCGCGAACTTTCTGAAAAAGAACCTGTTTAGCTGTCTGAGCCGCTATCCTGCCGAATTCCTTTATATCGATAGGGATATTAAGTTCCTCTCCGACCTGAGCCTCTTTGGAAATTTCCACGGCATCTTTTAAAGATATCTCATTGCCATCGTCCTGTACTTTCTCGACAACCGATTTTATCCTGCATGCCGTGATTTCATAATTATCGGGGGAGACGCTCAGGGTGATGTTGTCACTGTCGGAAAATCTTTTTTTAACAGCCGACAAAATGGCCGATTCGAGATTGCTCCTTAATGTTTCTTTGGAAATCCCCTTTTCAAAACTTAACTGGTCTATTAAATAACGAAGCT
Organism: Candidatus Magnetocorallium paracelense; assembly: GCA_029001845.1. Taxonomy (GTDB): domain Bacteria; phylum Nitrospirota; class Thermodesulfovibrionia; order Thermodesulfovibrionales; family Magnetobacteriaceae; genus Magnetocorallium; species Magnetocorallium paracelense. The sequence continues at coordinate 98,796 of JAREWP010000061.1, forward strand.
CTTTACTCACTTTATCTCTATCTCCAATCTGGCTTTTGAGATATCCTGAAAGTCTATATTCATCTCTCCGTCCTCAGTTTCAAGGATTATAAGAGTCTCGGACACGCCTTTTATTCTTCCGATAAAACGATTTTTACCTTTAAGCGCTTTTTTCATTACGACTTTCACCAGTTTACCGCCATATCTCTTAAAGTCATCAATGGTTTTTAAAGGTCTGTCAGCTCCCGGCGATGTTACTTCCAGTGTATAAGACCCATGAACTATGTCCTCAATATCCAGTATTGCGCTAAATTGTCTGCTAACTTCCTCACAGTCGCTTAAAGTTGCACCCGTTTCCTTGTCGATCGTTACTCTGAGGATTTTTCTTCTGCCCTCTCCCTTTAATTCAATGTTAACCAATTCAGTATCAAACTGTCTTGCAACCTCTTCTGCTATTACATGCAAACGTTGCTGTGTATCCATAATGAGTTGCTGTCACCCTTTTATGCTCAATCGAGTATTTATAATAAAAATGACTCTCTGTATTAATTAAAAACAAAAGAGTGGGAAAACCCACTCTTTACATATTGTGTCGCCTGCCTGGTTTAATGTCCCTTTTAAAATGCTTTATTTATGAAACAGACATTATAATTTATCAGTTTTAGACATAAATGTCAAATTTGCCCTCTTTTTTAAGAAAATGATAGAATAAGGCTTAAAAACCTTCAGGAGGAACGAATGGAAAGAGTACCGATGACGCCCGATGGATACAGTAAGCTTAAAGATGAGCTGGACAGACTTCTAAAAGTAGAGAGACCTCAGAATATTAAAGATATAGCCACTGCAAGAGCGCACGGGGATCTCTCCGAAAACGCTGAATACCATGCAGCAAAGGAGAAACAATCCTTTCTCGAAGGTCGTATACAGGAATTGCAAACAAAAATCGCTAAGGCTGAAGTTATAGATCCCTCGAAATTGAACACCAAAAAAGTTGTTTTCGGAGCCAGAGTTAAAGTTTTTGACCTCGAAACCGACGAAGAGAAAGAGTTTATACTGGTTGGAGCCGATGAGGCCGATATCAAAGAAGGTAAAATTTCCATTACATCCCCTGTAGGTAAAGCCCTGATAGGCAGAGAAGTGGGTGATGAGGTTACAATTAAAGCGCCATCCAGAACAATAGAGTACGAAGTGATGGATATAAAGTTTGAGTAACGAGCACAACGCTTCTATAATAACTCTCCTTACGGACTTCGGGTATAACGACTCCTTCGTCGCTCAGATGAAGGGAGTTATTTACGGGATAAACGCCCACGTCGCAATTATCGATATCACCCACTCGGCTGATCCCTTTAATATCGTTAAAGCAGCCCTTTTACTGGGAACATGCTATAAGAGCTTTCCCGGTGAGACTATTCATGTTGCTGTTGTCGATCCGGGTGTCGGTTCCGGACGCAGACCGATTGTCGTTAAAACAGACAAATATTGCTTTGTCGGTCCGGACAACGGAATATTCAGCTTTATTTATCGTGACAACCCCAAAAGCCTGGAAGTCCGCCATATTACGGCATCGGACTATTTTCTGAAACAACAGAGCAATACCTTTCAGGGAAGAGACCTCTTTGCACCGATAGCGGCCCATCTGTCTGCAGGGCTGTCGACAGAAAAACTCGGTAACAGAATAAACGACCATAACTGCCTTCTCCTGCCGGAACCTGTGCTGCTTCCGGGCAATATCATTGAAGGAGAGGTGTTCTATATAGACCATTTTGGAAACGCCATCACCAATATAAATGCAGATATTATTGAAAGGGTTTATAAAAAGATCGATCCGGAGGTTATAGTCATAAAACTTTCAGGCAAACCGATACCATGCAGGGAATACTACTCTCAGTCGGAAAGTCGTCAGTTATCTTGTCTGATAAACAGCAGCGGTTATCTGGAGCTGTTTGTAAATCAAGGAAATGCTTCCAAATCATACAAAATAAAAACCGGAGACAGAGTGAGAATCTACAAAAAAACAGAGTAAAGTCAATGACCCTCCGGGTCACCACAAAGCATGAAAATGGATAGAAGCAGCATTAGTCTATTTTTTGGACAACCGTTTATGATTATTATGTAAATAAAAAATTCTCAATACTTGACAAAATTGGTAAGGTATTATTAGTATTGATAAGAATGTTAAGGTTATCGACCAAATGTCAATATGGTGTGAGGGCTATGTATGAAATTGCAAAGGGATATCCATACAACAAGACATCCATAAAGTCGATATCCGAGAAACAGGATGTATCGGCGCCTTTTTTGGAGCAGATACTGTCGAGACTGAGAAAGGCAGGTATCATTAATAGTGTAAAAGGCCCCGGAGGCGGATACATGTTGAGCAGGACTCCCGAAGAAATCACCATCGCTTCGATTGTCAATGAGCTGGAAGGGCCGCTAGCCATTACATCATGCCTGAATCCCGAAGAAGGATGCGTGAGAGTGGATTCCTGTGTTATTCACCTGTTATGGAAATCCCTGGGAAACCAGATCGAAGCTTTCCTCAATACAATAACACTGGGAGATCTTATAAACGGAAACCCCATTGACGAATACTTTCCCATGGGAAATACAGGAGCAAATCACGAGGTAGCAGACGCGTGAGTCTAAAGTTCGTAGAAAACGTGAAGCCTGATGTAACAACCGACATTGTTTATATGATGTGTCCCATGCATCTCCTTAAACTTGAGGAAATGATAAAGGAGCTTGAAATCGAACAGATTTTAGAGATAATGACGGATTATGACGGCGCGCTTGAAGACATACCCGGATGGTGTGAGAAAACGGGTAATGAGTTCCTTGGTATAGAGGAAACGGAAGAATTCTATAAGTTTTATATAAAAAAGAAAGTTTGATCCAAAAATCGTCAATCAAAACAGACTCTTATAAACCTGCTGTGAGGTGATTATGAAACAGAGATATTTCGACCATATTGCAACCAATCCTCTCCATCCAAAAGTGCTTGACTCGATGATGCCTTATTTTAAAGAGGAGTTTGGAAATCCCCTCAGTGTATATGACCTTGGGGCCAACGCAAAGACAGCAATAGAAGAGGCGAGGGGAAAGGTGGCAAAATTAATAAATGCCAAACCTTCGGAAATAGTATTTACCGCCAGCGGCGCAGAGGCCAATAATTTTGCTTTAAAAGGCATTGCTTTGGCAAAGCAAAACGAGGGAAACCATATCCTTATATCTAAAGTCGAACATCATTCCGTGCTTAATCCGGCAAGGGCTCTGGAAAAACAAGGATTTGTAGTAACATACATGCCTGTTGACAACTACGGTGTCGTTGATCCCGATACAGTAAAAAAAATGATAACCGATAAGACCATACTTATATCTGTTACTACTGCCAGCAGTGAAATAGGTACAATAGAACCTGTAAAGGAGATTGCAGCCATAGCAAACGAGAAAAACATTCCCTTTCACACGGATGCAGTAGCTGCTGTGGGAAATATCCCCATCGATGTAAAGGCTCTCGGCGTTAATCTTATGAGCATGTCGGCTCATCAGTTTTATGGACCCAAAGGGGCGTCAGCTCTCTATTTAAAACAAGGCCAGCGTATAAACCCACTGATATACGGAGGCATACAGGAAGGCGGCAGAAGAGCAGGAACTGAAAATGTACCGGCCATCGTCGGCATGGGAACTGCCGCCGAAATGGCCGGAAACGAGCTTATGGAGAGATATAACCATGTAAAAAGGCTCAAAGACAGGCTGATTAAGGAGTGCCTTAAAATAGATAATGTTCATCTTACCGGACATCCGGACAACAGACTTCCCGGACACGCCAGTTTTGTAGTGGAATTTATAGAAGGTGAGGGAATGCTTTTGATGCTCCAGGCAAAGGGGATGTATGCTGCCAGCGGCTCAGCCTGTACCTCAAAGGCATTAAAAGCGTCTCCGGTTTTAACGGCTACGGGAATCTCAACAAGTATGTCTCACGGATCGATGGTATTTAGTCTGGGAATGGACAACAGGGACGAAGATATGGATGTTCTTCTTGAAGAATTTCCTCAGATTGTAAACAGATTAAGAGAGATATCCCCATTTTCCAAAGGATGGGATGCAAAGGAGGGTGATTAATATGTATAGCAAAAAATTAATGGATCACTTTACAAATCCCAGGAACGTAGGAGAAATAGAAGATGCTGACGGTGTTGGCATGGAAGGTAATCCAACTTGTGGAGACGCCATGAAGCTCTTTATAAAAGTAAAGGACGACAAGATAGCAGAGGCAAAATTTCAAACTTTTGGCTGTGGGGCGGCAATTGCTGTCAGCAGTATGATAACCGAGATGGCGAAGGATAAGACCCTTGACGAGGCAATGGCCATTACTAAAGAATCCGTTGCAGAAGCTCTTGACGGTCTCCCTCCTCAGAAAATGCATTGCTCGAATTTGGGAGCGGACGCACTTCGCAAAGCGATTGAAGACTATAGAAGTAAAAATTAATTATTTCTGTTGAAACTTCCCCGGAACTATTGTTAATATAACACTCTACACATCAAACCTGCCCCGGAGAGGTGGCCGAGTGGTTGAAGGCAGCCGCCTGCTAAGCGGTTGTGGGGGTAATTCTCCACCCAGGGTTCGAATCCCTGCCTCTCCGCCAGAAAAATCATTTAAAATCAACGACTTAGCTCACCAAAAGGTAAGTTCTCAATAAGCTGAGGTAACAACCCCTGTTTCCCCTCTCAAGAGGGGACTTATGGTATAAGATTATTTATAAAACCTTAGCTTATTGAGAACTTACACCAAAAGGGCTAAAAAAACCGTCATCACTTCTGATTTTAGTGCTTTTTCATTTGATACCAATCAAAAAAGACACAATAGGCAATGAGTCGGTGCAAACAATCAATGCGCAGGAGCTTTGGGCGTTTTTGGAGGTGACCGGTAATTTTGCAGATTGGATTCAAAACAGGATTTTAGAATATAGTTTTATTGAAGGTCAAGACTTTATAGTTTTTCTAAAAATTTAGAAAAACCCCAGGGTGGTCGTCCATCCAAAGACTGCTACCTAACCCTCGACATGGCCAAAGAACTCGCCATGGTAGAACGTAACGACAAAGGCAAGCAGGCCCGGCAGTATTTCATCGAGTGCGAGAAGTGACTGAGGGCTAAACTGAGCCAGGCCGTAAGCGCCATTGATTGAGATTTTTTTTGTGGAGGATGGAGAGCCATTGGGGGATTAGTTTGGTGCCTATTGTGGCGTTTTTGCGGGATTATTCTCTTTTTATTCCGACCTCTTTTGAGATATCATCAACATCCCCACTGAGTGTGGAAGTTAAATCACCTCTGCTCCCCTGCTTAATCCCCTTCAACTCATACAACCTTGCAGTCGCCTTCGTCATCTCAGCCGGAGATAAATTCCGTCTTCGAATATTGTCCTCTATCAATATTACGGTAGCCTGATTGTCGTTATCGGTCAGATCGTCCCGGATTATGCAGGGGGCTTTCACCGGAATCACCTTGTGTTTGAAATTATAAGCCGTGTATAATAAACCATGGCAGCAGCAGTCGATACACTTAAGATATATGAACGTCTCAAGAATGCAGAACTTAACGATAAGGCTGCCAAAGAGATAGCTGAAGTCTTTAGTGATGTTATAGAGAAAGAATTAGCGACTAAAAGCGATATTAAAGAGCTTGAATCGCGCCTTAAAGCCGATATCATCAAGTGGGTAGCAGGTATGTTGGTAGCCCAGGCCGCTATAGTTGCCACCTTGGTTAAACTCCTTTAATCCTCACTTCCCCAACACCTCTTCCACTTTTTTTAGCTGACCGCTAAATGCTTTTTTAAGGTTTAAATATCCCTGGCAACAATCTTACTGAAAAGCTTTTTCTTTCTCCCATTGCTTCAGCCTCATACGTTTATGTTATTGTATACTTTTTTTATAAAAAAGCAAATGATTATATTGAATAGCAGCGATTCTCGATGGCTATCGAAATTAACCTGAAAAGGTGGGGCAGTTTTTTTTACAAGGCAAATATTATAAAAAGATCATGAAACCGGCTAAAACTCCCCTCCTTTAGATAGAAATTATTTGATTTCGAGTAAAGAATTCCAAAGAAACCGGGACAAATCGGCAAACCTTCCCCTGTAAAACTCGCAGAGTTTTTAAAACAATGCTTCCGACTTTCAATACAAACATTCACAATAAATCTCCTCACAAAAACTCCTCAGGCTTTAGCACCCGCATTAGCAATGTTTCCCAATCGGGAAAGATCAGTACGCGAATAACATTTCTTAAGCAGTTCCATAATTCATCTCTTCTGCCTATTGCCTTTCTGCATTGTTGATACAACCTGTCAGTTAACTGAAATATCTCATGCATGAAAAAGGCTAATACATTGAGTAAAAAGAAGTTCATGCTCAGGTGCTTCTTCCCGTGGCCATAGTTATGCTCTATGTGGTAACTCTGATTCTTCAAGGTATTGAATTCTTTCAAAAGGTTATCTTATTTACATCATATTCCATTTATTCCTTGCTTTTCAGTCTCGTCGATAACAATAAAATTCAAGATCCGATACTTCCTGAAAAATCGCCAGCGTTGCGGGAAGCGATACATATGACAGCAAGCCTTGGTGGTTTCTTGGGCAGAAAATGTGATGGAGAGCCGGGCACACGTACCTTGTGGCTTGGACTGCAAAGATTAGATGATATTACTGAAATGTGGAAAATCACCATGTCCAAACTTGCCCCTCATCTGCTTCGACCGCCCTCCGGTACTCAGTAATAATTGTGGGTAAAGATCAGTTCAAAGGGGGAGAGGGAGTAAAAGATAAATTGCTGCTTCCGCAGCTTTAACTACATAGTCGGAGCACATTTATATATTCTCTAAATCCTTTTAAATTAAGGCTAAAATAGTGCTAATAAAGCGCTATGTTTAAAACCCGGTATAGATAAAACAGCAGGTCCGATGTGAATTGCCCGGTCTGTGAAAAAGGCGGAAGATCAGTCACGGACCTCTGCAAACGAACATATCATATATAGTCATATTTGATTTAAACTGTTAATTACCTGTAAACAATGGACAGGAAGAATGATTATAAATTAAAATAATTATAATATTTTACCTGCAATCTCTATTGCCGTCAGATAAAAGCACTTCAGAATAAAAGTTAAGATTTCAAGAATAGTTGCAAATGCCCTATCAATAGAGAAATTGGATAAATTCATATCTTCGCACGTTGAGTGTTTTTATCTGAGTTGTTTTTGCTTGTTATACTTTGGTTTTGTAATGAACGATTACCGTACTTTTTTTACTCTTCACATCCTTTGCAATCAATCTCTTAACCGGTTTTGAAATTATTTTAAATATCGATGAGGTGACGAATGCCTGAAGCTAAAAGACATAAAGACGGCCATATGCTTTCCGATGGGGAGGACATAAAATATACTACCTGCTATATGTGCGCATGCAGGTGCGGAGTTAAAGTCACTATTAAAGACGGTAATATCCGGTATATCCAGGGAAATCCCGATCACCCTACAAATCAGGGGGTCATATGCGCCAAAGGTTCGTCGGGGATTATGAAGCAATTCAGTCCGGCGCGTATAACGAAACCCCTTTTACGTAAGCAGAACTCGGAACGGGGAGATGCTGAATTTGAGGAGATTTCCTGGAAAGAGGCAATGGATATTCTTGTAAAACGATTAAAAAAAATCAGGTCCGAAGATCCCAAGAAACTGGCTTTTTTCACGGGAAGAGATCAGATGCAGGCATTAACCTCATATTGGGCGAAGCAGTTCGGCACACCGAACTTTGCAGCTCACGGCGGGTTTTGTTCCGTTAACATGGCGACTGGTCTGATTTATTCCATCGGAGGTACTTGTTGGGAATTCGGAGGCGCGGATTTTGATCGTACAAAGTATATGTTGTTGATGGGAGTTGCCGAAGACCATGACTCTAACCCCCTTAAACTCGGTATTTCCAGGATGAGGGATCGCGGCGGAAAACTTGTTGTCGTCAATCCTGTACGCTCCGGTTACGGCGCTATCGCCGACGAATGGGTTCCCATAAGACCTGGAACGGACGGTCTTTTTCTTATGGCGATCATTAATGTTTTACTTAAACACGGACTTTATGACAGCGATTTTTTGATTAATTATACAAATGCCGCTTATTTAATCAACATTGAGGAAGGCAACGAAGAGGAAGGAATGCCTTACCTGATTCCCGAATGGGAGATGGATGAGACTCAGAACACGATATGGGACCAAAAGAGTAATTCCGTTAAAGAGGCTCATTCCGACGGAGTTAAGCCTGCTCTTGTGGGAACGTATAAAGACAAAGAACTCAATAAATTAAAACCGGCAATGCAACTCCTGATCGAAAGGGTCATGGAAGAATACACTCCGGAAAAAGCCTCTGTAATTTGCGGCATACCTGCAGACCAAATAGAACGTATAGCCATCGAAATCGGAATGACGGCAAGAAACGAGACCATTTCACTTCCGATCCCGTGGACTGACGCCTGGGGCAGGGAGCACAAAACGACTACCGGTAACCCTGTTTCGATCCACGCCATGCGCGGCCTGGCCGCTCATTCCAACGGATTCCAGACAGTAAGGTCCCTTGGAGTGCTTATGATGCTTCTTGGTATTGTTGACAGACCGGGCGGATTCAGATATAAACCGCCTTTTCCGAGACCGGTCCCTCCCTGCCCTAAGCCGATTAACTCTCCGGACCAGATCAAACCCAATACACCTCTTCCTGCCCCTGAGCTCGGTTTTCCTTCCATGCCTGAGCATCTGATGGTAGATGAAGAGGGCAATCCCTTACGTATAGATAAAGCATTTAGCTGGGAGTTTCCATTTACGGCTCACGGCATGCTCCAAAACGTAATAACCAATGCTTACAAGGGAGACCCCTATTTCATTGATACACTTATCCTGTTTATGGCCAATATGAGCTGGAATTCCACTATGAATACGAGCGGCGTGATGGAGATGCTCAAGGAGAGAGATAAAAACGGCTTATACAGGATACCCTTTATTGTCGTAAGCGACGCCTTTTTCAGCGAACAGGTCGCCTTTGCCGATCTCGTACTGCCGGATACAACATACCTGGAGCGTTATGATGTTATTTCACTCCTCGATCGTCCTATTTGTGATTACGATAAACCGGCAGACGCTATAAGGCAGCCCATAATAGAGCCTAAAGGCGAGTGCCGCCCCTTTCAGCAGACTCTTTTAGACTTGGCCAATGCTCTCTCTTTACAGGGATTTTGCGGAGACGACGGAGTACCTTTATATAGAACATATGAGGAGTTTATCACACAGTGGGAGCCGACTCCCGGTGCGGGAATCGGATTTCTTTCTGGCTGGCGCGGAAAAGACGGAATGAGTCATATGGTGGGCGAGCCTAATCCCGATCAATGGGAAGCATATAAGAAAAATAAATCATTTTTCGAATTCGAACTGGAAGACTCCATTAAATATAATCGCACCATAAATCAGGGATATTTGAACTGGGCTCAGGCCAACAGACTGAAACGGTTAAACGAGCCTGTTATCATGCAGTTTTACTCGGAAGTTATGCAGCGTTTCAGGCTTGCAGCCAAGGGACTCAGAAAGGGACGTCAACCGGATACGGAAGCGCGCAGGCAGAGAATACTGAAATATTTCGATCCCCTGCCTTTCTGGTACGAGCCTATCGAGCATGCTCAAACGGATAAACAGAAGTATCCCTTACATGCCATAACGCAGAGACCCATGCCGATGTACCACTCCTGGGACAGTCAGAATGCCTGGCTCAGGCAGATTATCGGTCAAAATTTTCTTTATATAAACCCTGACACTGCCGCTGCCTTGGGTGTTAACGATCTCGACTGGATATGGGTGGAATCCAAACTGAATAAAATCAGGGTTCAGGCAAAGTTTTCTCAGGCCCTGCAACCTGATACTGTCTGGACCTGGAACGGCATAGGTAAGATGGCGGGTGCATGGAATCTCGATCCGGAAGCTGACGAAGCGAAAAAGGCGTTTTTACTTAACCACTGTATTACAGAGGAACTTGATTATGTCGATGGTAAAAAGATATCGAACAGCGACCCCATAAGCGGTCAGGCAGCATGGTTCGATTTGAGAGTTCGCATAACTAAGGCTAACGAAGAGGGGCACTGGCCGGAGTTTAAACCTCTTAATCCGCTGCCTCATATGGAACCCCGCCCTGAGGTACTGCGTTACGGTTTTATCAGAGGAGAAAAATCATGAGTCAATATGCATTGGTAATCGATCTGGATAAATGTGTCGGCTGCCACGCCTGTGCAGTAAACTGCAAGGCATGGAATACAGGCGGTCAATACGGTCCTTTAACTGACAAAGCTCCATACGGCGCCCGCCCCGAAGGAGTTTGGTTTAATCGTGTACAGACCTATGAAGTCGGAAAGTTTCCCAACACCGAGGTTGTTTATCTGCCAAAGTCATGTATGCACTGCAAAGACGCTCCCTGTGTAAAGGTCTGTCCCACATCGGCGTCCTATAAACGCAGGGAAGACGGTATCGTTCTGATTAATTATGATGACTGTATCGGCTGTAAATACTGTTCCTGGGCCTGTCCATACGGTGTAAGGGAATTCGACACCTATGACGGAGTGATGAAAAAATGCACTTTGTGCGTTGATCGTATTTACAATGACAATCTTCCGGCAGATGAGAGAAAACCTGCCTGCGTACTTGCCTGTCCCACAAAGGCCAGAATATTCGGAGATATAGACGATCCCTCTACAGACGCTTTTAAGCTGATAAGAGAGAGAATGGGATACAAGCTTCTCCCGGAGGCTGCAACAGAGCCTTCAAACTATTATCTGCCAAAGAGAAAATACAAAATTCAGTTGAATATGGACGATATTCTTGTAAGAAAACACCTTAAAGTAGAGACGGAGGTAAAGGTATTGCCCTTTACCGGAACGATTGCAGAAGATATCGCCTCACCTTAAAGGTCAGATTTATAAAGGAGGAAACTTATTATGCATCCTGAAATGTCACTTGTAATACTCACTGTCTTTTCAACTGCAGGGCAGGGAATTTTCATTTTCCTCGTTGTTATGAACTCCATCGTCCCGGAGTCCCTGTCAGGGAGCTATATTATTACGGCAGCCCTTGCTTCCATACTCTTTCAGTTTATAGGAATGGGAGCTTCTTTTTTTCATCTCGGTAACCCTATGAAAGGTTGGAAAGCCATAATGATGTGGAGAAACTCATGGCTCTCAAGAGAAGTCATCTCGCTCTCAGCCTTTGTTGGTGCAGCGTCTCTTTATCTGATTATTTATATTACCGAAATGAACAAGTCGATTTTGGATATCGTCGGATATGCAGGCATAATAATGAGTATCGGATTCCTGATAGCCTCCTCCATGGTTTATGCTTCCATCGGATACATTAAAGAGTGGGCCAATGCTTTTACACCGGCGACATTTATTTCACTTGGTCTGACCTGCGGAGCCGCCTTTGCTTTGGCCGGTTTTTATTTGTCCTGTCACCATTCGGAAATCTACCCGAAAATTAATTTACTTCTTATTGCAATGACGATTTTTTCCTTTATTTTAAAAGCCATGGCGTACCGATTTAACGCAAATGTATACACCTCCTTAAGCGTATCCAACGCCATAGGAATAAATGACAAGCACATCAAACTGATGGACAGGGGCACGCCTTATGCTCACTACAACACAAAGGAGTATTTCCATCCCATTACCGAAGATCAAAGTTCGATTCAAAAAAATCTGATCATGATAGTAACGTTTTTAATACCGCTTCTGATTTGGATGTTAATAGGATTGCTGCTTAATATTAACAGTCATGGGGCGGCCTTTCTTGCCATATCCGGCGCCTGTGTGATGTTATTGGGTTTACTAATGGAACGAAGATTCTTTTTTATTCAGGGAAATCACTTCCAGAATCTCTATTATGGTAATTACAAAAAGTCGAGTATTGACAACCCCCTTGTCAGGTAATTGTCAATATCGATCTAAATAATGATAAAATAAGGTAGGGGCAGAAGATTTTTTGCCCCTACCTTACTATAAATAAGGAGATATTATGGCAATAAGTAAAGCTATTGAAATCGCCGTAAAGATGGAGAAAGATGCGATCGACTTTTACAGAGAGGCCCTTAGCAGAACAGAGCATCCGACAGCTATTAAAATGTTCGACCATTTTGTAAAAGTGGAGCTAAAGCATTTGAGAATGCTAAAAGATTTGGTCCAAAAAATCGATCCAAAAGCTAAACTGACATTTCCCGATGGCGACATCGAGACTGTTTTTTCAAAAGGAAAGCAGGAGATGATTAACAGAATGGATGTCACTACCGACGAACTGGAAGCAATAAGACTGGCTGCCGACATGGAAAGAGAGGGATACGATTTTTATAAAGATCATACTGAAAAGAGCGAATCCGACGATGAGAGAGAGCTGTTCAAGATTCTTGCTGCTCAGGAAGAGGCCCATTTCAATCTCCTTGAAAAGGGTTATCGACATATGAAGGACACCGGTAAATGGTTTACCTGGGAAGATATAGGACTTTCCGAGAACTTTTAAAAAATGGTTCAAAGGTTCAGGTTTCCTGAACCTTTGAACCTCTTAACTATTTATTTCTTATCGTTAACAGTATAGTAATATGTCAACGGTATAGAATCCTCGCCGTAATTCGTCCACATCAAACAGTATATCTGCTTTTTTTCCGGTGTGTAAACGCCTTTATATCGATTGATATCTTCTTCTTTAACCGGGTAATAGATATCCCTGCCTACATGGTAATGGAGGTTAAAATCAACATCTCCGTCTGTGATAAAAGCGAAGTCGATTTCCTGATTAGCCTGAACTGCAAAGCACTCCTCATGGGGAGTGTGTCTTAATGTCATTTCGATTTTATCTTCATTGTCTATGACAAAGGGAGGCTGCTTTGGTTTGCCTCCGGTACCGATACACGATGCAATAGATAATGTGATTAACAAAAAGAAACTTAAACGATAAAACTTTTTCATAATAAAATACCTCCTGATTATTTATTTAGTAGACTTATTCTCTTTAACTTCATTATAAGGCGGGTGTTACTTTAACTATCGGGAATTTCAAAGTTATGGTTCGTCGTTTAATGTCATTAACATAAAGAGCAAAGCACCTTCCGCCTTCAGCGGCTAAACTCGAAGGCTCCGCTTCGCCTTCTCAAACATGATCCGCTTCTGTCGGAAGGTGCTTCACCCCTTAAGTTAATGATATTGGTTTGTCGTTGTCAATCTGTCTTAACTTTCTTTCGCTCGTTAAATTTTAGCATAACAGGCCTTTATTTACAATAAAAATAGTAGCAAAACAGCACCTCTTGTTTAAAACATGATACTTTGATACAATATGGAATGTATTTAATACGGGACCGACACTTATTAATACGACAGCGACACTTTATTATATACAGTGAACAGGTTAGGCATAAGATTTAAGGGAGGAGGTGACTGCTATGATAGATTACGGCACTTCGATGCAGGAGATATTAAATGAACTCTTTGACGGCGTTTATATAGTTGACAGCAAAAAGAGAATTGTGTTTTGGAATAAAAGCGCTGAGTCCGTTACGGGATATCGGGCATCGGAAGTGTTAGGAAAATCCTGCGCCGATAATATTCTCGGACATTTGGATGTATTTGGAAGGAGTCTTTGCGATGATCGCTGCCCGCTTGAGAGGACTCTACATGACGGAGGGTGCTACAGCGAGAACTGTTTTATACAGCACAGAGAGGGGCACAGGTTTTTTGTTTCGCTCCGTACGGTTCCCATTTTCGGGAAGGATGGAGCTACAATAGGCGCTGCCGAGTTATTCAATGACTTTTCCACTAAAGGCGAACGTGTGCAAAGGAGAGAAGACTTTGTCGATACAGATCCTATTACAGGCGCAAAGAGCAGGAGCTTTGTTGAAATGGCATTACATTCCAAACTGGAAGATATGAAACGTTACGGTTGGGGGTTTGGAATCATATTTATAGACATTGATAATATCGAAGATATCAGAGAAAATTTTGGAAACAAAACAGGGGACAGATTGGTTAAAATGGTGCTCCAGACTCTTTCCAGGTGCGCCCGTTCATATGACGTTGTCGGTAGATGGGGGGAGATGGAGATGCTAATGATCGTGTCCAATATAAAAGAGGAACAGTTAACGTTTGTCTCGGACAGACTGAGAGCGCTCGTTGGAAATTCAAAGCTTCACACAGGATCGGAGACTATAAAAGCCACCATATCTCTGGGTGCGACTTTCGTTCATACAGCAGACACGGCGACATCGATTCTAAAAAGAGCGGACGCGCTTTTAAATGAGAGCAAGTTATCGGGTGGCAACAAAACGACATGCAGATAAAAACCTTCCGGCTATACGATACAGACTCTTCTTACCTGAGTTATATCGGTGATTCCCTGTAAAATTTTAGCGATTCCGTCCTGATAGAGGGTTCTCATTCCGTTTTGAATAGCGACTTTTCTGATTTCTTCCACAGTTGACCGCTTTTGTACAATTTCCTTAATTTCGTCGGTTCCGGCCAGAAGTTCATGGAGGCCGGTTCTGCCTCTGTAACCGGTTTCATTGCAGATGTCGCAGCCCTTTGCCTTATATAAAATCAGTTTATCGCTAAGCTCTATTCCCAGTTCCGGAAAATACTCCGTTCCATACTCTGAGACAAGATTATCGAACTCCTCTCTGGACGGGCGGTATGGTTCTTTACAGGATTTGCAGAGTGTTCGTACCAGGCGTTGGGCCAATACACCCAAAAGGGCGTCTGCGAAATTAAAGGGATCGATATTCATGTCTATTAACCTTGTAATCGTTTCCGGCGCGCTGTTTGTATGGAGCGTGGACATTACGAGGTGACCGGTAAGGGAGGCTTCTATTCCTGTTGAAGCTGTTTCGTGATCTCTCATTTCGCCTACCATGATTACATCGGGGTCTGCTCTCAGAAAGGATCTCATGGCCCTGGCGAAATCGAAGTTTATTTTTGGCTTTACTTCAACTTGTCTTAAACCATACTGGGTTATTTCGACCGGATCCTCGGCGGTCCAAATCTTTCTGTCAGGCGTATTTATATAGCCCATTGCAGAATGGAGGGTCGTTGTCTTACCAGACCCGGTTGGTCCTACAACCAAAAAAATGCCATAGGGAACGGAGATTATTCGTTTGAACTCATTATAATTTCGCTCCGACAAATTAAGCGCCTCTACAGGCATCGGCTCGCTCGAGGCAAGCACTCTCATGACAACGTCTTCTCCTCCTACAGTGGGGAGCGTTGCCACACGCAGCTCTATCGGTCTTCCTTTAAAGAGGAATTTAATTTTGCCGTCCTGGGGGAGTCTTTTCTCTGAGATATCAAGATTCGACATAATCTTGATTCTGGATACAAGGGCGCTGCTGTGGCTGTATGGCACTTCCTGGTATTTGGCGCAGACACCGTCTGTTCTGATTCGTATGTCCACCGATTTTCTCGATTTGTTTGGTTCTATGTGGATATCGGAGGCGCCCTTATTGTATGCGTCTATGATGATTTGATTGACGAGCCTGACAATAGCGCCCGTGTTTTCGTCCAGGTCTCCCTCTCCGATTTCGTTGTCCGAGGCTTCCTCCTTAATGTCAAGTTCGCCTAGAATATCGGAGATGGAAGCGCCTTTATCTTCTTCCTCTCTGTCGAGAGACTGAATATATTTCAATATGTCTTCCCTGAGAGCAACTCTGAACTCATAGTCTTTCGCCTTAATCAGGCTCTTGATTTCAGCAGTCTTTAAATCGTTTGGGTTGTCAATTAATATAATGATTTTATCTTCTGACATACCGACGGGCACCCAGAACATTCTCTTTAAATATGTAAGGTTGATCCCCTTGCACAGCTCTTTGGGGATGATATGTCTTTCATTATATTCCATAAATCGGCAACCGTAAAAATGAGCCAGAGCTGCGCCAATATCTCGTTTTTTAACTTTTAACTCTTTCATCAAAATCGTTTCAATATCTTTCTTTTTGTCCCTTGCAATGGTCATGGCCTTCTTTAACTCGCCCATAGATATAAGATTATGGCTTATAAGGTAGTTGAATCTGGTATTGAGCACTCTCGACTGATTACGGAAGGCGATCCCCAAAACTCTCGATATCTCCTGAACGTTTTTCAGATCTCTTTCGTGGAAGGGTTGGTCGTCTTTTGTGTTAATAAGCTGGATTACTCCGAAAAGACGGTTTTCGAATCGGATGGGAGAAGCCAACACTTGTTTTGTGCGAAAGCCGGACTGTTTATCCCATCTTACATCGAATTTGAGATTGTGGTTAATTTTTTTTAGTTCCATTTCATCATAAACGTCATGGATATTTATGCTTTCCAAGGAGTAAGCGGCATATCCCGCAAGACTTGCCGGAGATACAGGCACCCGTATCTCTTTTATATCGGGACCTATCATATGCCTAGAGTAAAGCTCGTTCTTAAGAGGATCCACACCATAAATTGTAATATTCACCGCTTCGAATAAAAGCAGAATTTCATCTTTCAGCTTTAATAATATCTCATCGCAATTATTGGCTGCGTTGATAATATTTGTAACGTAATTGAGCCGTTCCTGATATTGGAGCTTTTGCTGAAGTTCATTATAATCCGTTGTCACGATTCTTTATGTATCTCCGGTTTAGATTTGCTTGTCAATGATATTAACTTAAGGAGCAAAGCCCCTTAAGTTAATATCATTGATTTGCCGGTTTTAATGTGTCTGTCTGATTTTGAATGTAAAATAGTACAACAAAAAGAAGTGGGGAAAGTCAAGGGGCTTAGAGTTCGTAATTCAGACATCTAAATGATGAAGTAGAATCCTTTTACCGTATATAATTATTGTCTTTCCCTTACCTGAGCAACCGGTTTTATGATAAAAAATCATCAGATTGCCTGGTAGTTCTTTGTTATAGTATAATCAAGCAGAGAGAGGTCATCCATTGGATTTTGTGGCATTATTAAATTAATTGCAGAAATATCCGATGTTTGTACAATTGTCCCAAGCCAATGAGAAACTGTTTTCTGCCCTGCTAAATTAACCAAGTGTACAATGCGGTACAAAGCGGTGAGCCAATCGATAAATAAGCAGGCATCATAGTTTAAAAACATTTTTATCGGGAGGAATTTATGAATATTTCAAGGGCCTTATTTCTTTTTCTTATTTTTTTGTTCCCAACAAATTTGTCAGCCGATCAAAATATTAGAATCGGCGCTGTTTTCGCCAGAACAGGTGTTGCCGCCATATCGAATACAAGTCATTTTCAGGGCGTTCGATTCGCAATTCATGAAATAAACGACAGAGGCGGTTTATTGGGCAGAAAAGTGGAACTTCTTGAATTTGATAACAGAAGTAAAAAAATCGGTTCTAAAGTAGCTGCCGACAGAGCGGTAAAAGAAGAGGTTGTCGCAGTAATAGGGGCCTCCTGGAGCTCGCACTCTTTAGGTATGGCTTCTGTTTTACAAAAGGCCGGTATACCCATGATTACTCCTGACTCGACGAATCCGGAAGTGACAAAAGTGGGTGACTATATTTTTCGCGCCTGTTTTACAGACCCTTCACAGGGTAAAGTAATGGCCTTATTTGCAACGAATGAGCTGAAAGCCGGGAGTGCGGCTGTTCTTAAGGACGTAAGAAGCGATTACAGTATGGGGCTTTCTAAGGTGTTTATCAACGATTTTACAAAACTGGGAGGTAGTGTTGTCTTGGACCTTCCTTATAAGCAGAAGCAGATAGATTTCAGCGGCCAGCTTATTCGTATAAAAGAGAAGACTCCGGACGTCGTATACATTGCCGGTCACGATGAAAGCGGATTTATCGTTAAACAGGCAAGGAAACTGGGAATAAATTCGGTTTTGCTTGGAGGAGACGGTTGGGATTATTTTGGTTTTATGTCCAAGGGAGGTAATATGATCAGTGGTGGTTACTATACAACACACTGGTCCGAATTAGCGGAATCCGATATTTCCCGTGACTTTGTAAAAAGATTCAGCAAGTATTACGAAGATGTCACCTCCTTAGCCGCTCTCTCTTATGATGCTACTATGCTTTTGGCGAGTGCGATCAGTGAAGCAGGAACAACTGATCGAGTACAAATCCGTGAAGCTTTGGCACGCACGAAGAATTACCGCGGTGTTACGGGGTCCATTTCCTTCAATAAAAACGGAGACCCGATTAAAGATGTTGTGATTATGAAGCTTGAAAACGGTAAGCCTCATTACTTGAAAAGTATGATCCCTTAATCCTAAAAAAACATTAAGCTGTCAGCCCTCAGCTATCAACTTTTTATTTGCAACACTTTACAGTTCAAAACACATTCACCCATAAGGTGAAGCTTATTATTGGCAGAATATCAATACTGTCCTTGGCTGAAGGCTGACCGCTGATAGCTGACTGCTTTTTTTAGGTTAAAAAGTTGTGACTCTTCAATAACAACAGAGGGTAGCAAAATTTGCCCCCCTCTGTCGGGAATTTTACAAAAAACGACCTTCCGTCAAGAGGCTGAATGTTTTTTTTGAAGATTTTTTTATCCTTTATTTTTTGTCTGCTTCCTATGCATTTGTCTGCCGGCGAAAATATTAAAATAGCAGCTGTTTTCTCTAGAACGGGAATTGCCGCGGATTATAATACCGGCCATTTCCATGGGGTCCGTTTTGCCATACATGAAATAAACAAAGGAGGCGGTCTGTTGGGAAAGAGAGTGGAGCTCCTGGAATTCGATAATATGAGCACAAAAATCGGTTCCAAAGTGGCTGCTGACAAAGCGATACAGGAAGGCGTCATTGCCGTAATAGGCGCTTCATGGAGTTCGCATTCCCTTGGAATGGCCCCTGTGCTACAAAAAGCCGGTATACCGATGATTACTCCCGATTCGACCAACGCGGAAGTAACCAGAACAGGAGACTATATCTTCCGTGTCTGTTTTATAGATCCATTTCAGGCAAAAGTAATGTCTCAGTTTGCAATAAAAGAGCTAAAGGCCAAGAGAGTTGCCATCTTAAAGGATGTAAGAAGCGATTACAGCATGGGACTCTCTCAGGTCTTCCGTAAAGGTATCACGGAAATGGGAGGATCAGTAATCCTCGACCTGTCATATATGCAGAAGCAGGTAGATTTTAGCAGTCAGCTTAGCTTAATTAAAAAGATGCAACTCGATGCTGTCTACATTGCCGGCCATGACGAGAGCGGCTTTATTGTAAAGCAGGCAAGGAATATCGGAGTTGAGTCGTTTTTACTGGGGGGAGACGGCTGGGATACTGCAGCCTTCCTCTTAAACGGAGGTAATGAATTAAGCAAAGGTTATTATACGACACATTGGTCCGCATTGGCTGAAAGTGAAATCTCCCTTAACTTTACAAAGAAATTCGGAGAATTTTACAGTAAAGTGGAATCCTTCGCCGCACTTTCTTACGATGCCACGATGCTGCTTGCCAATGCCATAGACAGGGCAGGAACTACAAACCGAATAAAAATTCGTGAAGCCCTTGCGCGCACGGAAAACTATCCCGGAGTTACCGGATCGATTACATTTGACAAGCATGGAGACCCGATTAAAGAGGTTGTGATCATGAAGCTGGAAAAGGGCGAACCTCATTATGTTGAGAGCCTTTTCCCCTGAAAAATCACATTCATCATTTGCTGTTATTAATTAAAAACAGGCAAACCCGCTTATTATGAAACTAAGATTAAAAATTAACCTGGCCATACTTTTAACATTCACGACGATTGCCGGAATTTATATTGCAATATACTACCCCATAGAAGTCCAAAGGCGACAAACCGTCATCGAGCAGGTCAAACTCTCTTTAATCTCTATTATCGAACAAAGAAAGGAAGAAATCGCAGACGAAATTTACGGGCAACAAAAGGAGGCATTGAAACTCACCCTTGATGATCTGTCAATTGTGAAAGGCATCATTTCCATAAGCACCTATACTTTGGATGGCCAACCTCTTTTCGCCACTGATACTTTTTCCTATCCGCCAATGACTGAAGACGAAAGCGAGACTTTATCCCGAAGCAGCCCAGTTTTTGAAGTGGAAACCTGGCGTGACAGGCTTGTCCTTATATACGCCACCAAAATCGAAGTCATTGGCGAGAAGGTGGGGTATTTAAAAATTTTCTACAGCCTCGGAGAAGTTCAGCGGCAGTACAAATTAAGCATGATGATCATTATCGCCCTTCTGTTTACTATGTTATTTGTAATGTCCATCCTTTTAAACATCTTATTGTCAAGAATGGTTCTCCGTCCTGTTTATTCGATCAGAAATACGATGCGTCGTATTCAGGAAGGTTATCTCGGAGAACAGGTTGAGCTGGATATAAAAGACGAAATCGGCGAAATGGCCCATACCTTCAACAGGATGTCGGAAGACCTCAAGATAAAGAATAACGATCTGAAATACCTAAACGAAAACCTTGAGTCCTTAATTCAACAGAGAACTCGCGAACTGCAGGAGCGAACGACTACTCTTGAGGAAGTGAATAACCGAATGAATCGCCTGAATATAGAACTTAATGATGCAAAAGAGATGGCGGAATCGGCCAGTAAAAGCAAAAGCGATTTTCTCGCCAATATGAGTCATGAGATTCGCACTCCCATTAATGCGATTATGGGGATGACGTACCTCTGTCTCCAAACGGAAATCACATCGAAGCAAAAAGATTACCTTGACAAGGCATATTCGGCTTCACAGTCCCTCCTTCGGATTATTAATGATATACTGGATTTTTCGAAAATCGAAGCCGGCAAGCTGGAAATGGAATCGGTGGATTTTTTTCTAGACGACGTTTTTAAGAACCTTTCCAACATAATAACTTTAAAAGCCCAGGAAAAAGGAATAGAATTTCTTTTTTCCATAAAGGAGAATGTTCCGCAATCGCTTGTGGGAGACCCTGTAAGATTGGGACAGATTTTCCTCAACCTTACCGGTAATGCAGTAAAATTTACCGACTCGGGAGAGGTGATCCTGATAGCGGAATGCATTAATGAAAATAATGATGAGATTACACTTAAATTCACAGTGCGCGACACCGGCATTGGTTTAACAAAAAAGCAGATTGACAAACTTTTCGATTCCTTTTCTCAGGCTGACACTTCTACGACAAGAAAATACGGAGGGACGGGCTTGGGGCTGACAATCAGTAAAAAACTGGTCGAGATGATGGGAGGCGAATTAAAAGTCGAGAGCATACCGGGCAGTGGGAGTACTTTTTTCTTTTCCGCCAACTTTGGCAGGCATTACCATGAGAAAATAAAACACGATTTATCTTCTCTCGAATTACATGGCATGCGAGTTTTGGTAGTTGACGATAACCAGACTTCCGCTGAGGTGTTGGAACAGACGTTGGAAAGTTTTTCTTTCGAGGTGACAGTTGTTAACTCAGGCAGCGAAGCTCTTGCGGAGCTGAGAAAAGCGCAGTCCGAGAACCCTTACAAAATGGTTTTCATGGATTGGAAGATGCCGGAAATGGACGGTATCGAAGCGTCCAGGTTTATAAAAAACGAAGATGAGTTTACCAACATTCCCACAATCATAATGGTAACGGCCCATGCAAAGGAAGAGGTTATGGAAAAAGCCGACGATGTCAGTCTCGACGGATTTCTTGTCAAGCCTGTTATTCAATCTCAATTGTTTGACACGATTGTCAATGTTCTTGCTCCGACTCTTCCTGAGGAATTTCAACCAAGAGATTCTTTTGACAACGATAATACCTTACAATTTCTTTCCGGTCTGCGAGTACTGCTTGTAGAGGACAATGAGGTGAATCGACAGCTTGCGGTTACATTACTGGAAAGCGTAGGCATAGAGACCGATGTGGCAGTTAACGGAAAGGAGAGTGTCGAAGCCGTCAGGAAATCTGACTACGATCTTGTATTAATGGATATTCAAATGCCTGAGATGGATGGACTGGAAGCCACCAGACATATCAGAAAAAGCGAAAAGGAAGGGACAAAAGAGCTTCCAATTATAGCCATGACAGCACATGCCATGAGGGGAGATAAAGAGAAGTGTCTGGAGGCAGGTATGAACGACCACATCTCCAAACCTATAGACCCTGCCCATCTTTTTGACACTTTGTTCAAGTATTCAGGTAGGGACAAAAAGAGTTTATACACTTCTGTTTTTGCTAATGAGACAGCCGGAAACATCGAAATCGAAGATTCTTCTTTTCCGGAACTTCCGGGGATATCCGTAGAATCGGGATTAAAAAGAATAGGCGGGAATCATGACGCCTATAAAAAACTCCTGCTCAAATTTAAGGAGAACCAGGCAGACTCCATCGATAAAATCAGATATGCTCTGGAAAGGAGAGACTTAAAGGAGGCGAAAATCCTTATCCACACTCTCAAGGGAGTTTCCTGTAATATAGGTGCGGATGTTCTTTGTCAGGAAGCTGCGCTTATTGAAAAAACAGTGGACCGGGAAGAGGTTGAAAACATACAAGAGAGGCTTGATGAACTGGAGAGAACTTTATATCTGATACTGGAATCCATATCTTCACTGGAAGATAAAAAAGAGAATGAATCTCTCACCGGTGAAATAACCGAAACAAAAGAGTCGGTTAAAGCCGATTTGACGGAAGCAGCTCGTCACCTGCAAGAGATTGCCGTTTTTCTAAAAGACAATGACAGTGAGGCAGAGGATTATTTACATGAAGCGAAAGAGTCTTTAATAGAAGCGTACAATAAAGAGGGTGACATCGGTCTGCTGGAGCGACAACTATCGATGTACGATTTTAAAAGCGCACTGGAGACAGTATATAAAATTGCCGACACGATGAATATCCCGTTACATATCGATGAATAGGCAGGAAGTAATTGTTGAATCTGCACCTTCATCAAATTAAAACCATCAAATTGTTTTATTTGGGGTATGTATTAAAAAAACGGCGATAATCCACGTCATCAGGAGATTGCACAAAAAAGAGGCAATGATGCGTAGATTTCGTCTACAGGACCGCCGGATACAATAAGGCTTTGGAGCAGGCTGTAAGATATGGCAGGCTAATGGGGTTATCGGAGATATCTTTGGTCTTATTTGTCGAATCGATAGACGATGAAAACAGAAAGTATTGTGACCTATCGCGCCAGTTACAATTTAATCGGAGGGGCTAAAGAGGGGGAGGGAAATATTATCTCAGGCAACGAGGGTGATGGTATTATACTTTCTGAAAGTCAGATGAACGAAATAATCGGCAATTATATAGGTACAAACACAAAGGGAGATGATCTCGGCAATGGAGAGGTCGGTGTGGATATTTACGAAGGATTAAATAACGACATAGGAGCGGCGGTCGAGGGAGAAGGCAACGTCATAGCATATAATTTAAAAAAATCAATATAATTTGCCATTCTTATTTTCTGTTCGTAAAAGGGAGTAGAACACCTGAATATTACACCTTAAACATGACAGCTTGCCAAAGCGTTATATATACAGCTGTTTTAGACTCCCAGGCTTTACGTAAGGTGCTATCTTATGGAGGTTAAAAGAAAAACAAAGCAGTCCTGTGACGCATGGCATCGCTTGTATTAAGTGAATAGATTTTACTTTTAAGAAGCCTGTCATAGCCACTCTCTCTTGAAAAGATTTTTTACTCACTTTAACATTTATCATGGTTGTCCAGTTGAACCGTTGTATGAAAGATAAAAGAAAAATCAGTTCCAAATTCATCCTGTCCAAAAAATGTTATCTTAAGATCATAGAGATAAGGTGTTGAATCAGGATGATATAAACCACTTTCCACCATTTCAACAAACTCTGTCTTTGTTCCGTGTCCGAGAATAAAAAAGCTCTCTTCTATTGTTGTTTCAACTTTACCAATAGTTGTTCCGGCAGTCAGATCAAGTATGGGAATTGGTGGTAAGTCACTCTCAAAACGCTGTGGAGTATACTCAACAACGTAACGTTGGATATAAAGTGCGCCTGGTGGTGCTTCAGGATCAAAGGGGGTTACTTGTATAGTAAGAATTGCATAATCATCTCCCCATGCCTCAAAGTATGAATCAGTATGGTCCTCCGGCGTGCAATCATTTTGCTCAAGATCTATTAACCAACCGTCGTCCTCACCGGCCGGGTCTTCATGTACAGAATCTATTACAGAGATAGTTGCACCAAAATCCTGGTAGTCTCCCGTAACAGGCGTACATTCCTCCCACACTATATCAGAAAAAAAACTGCCACAATCCGTGGCAATTTCTCCGGCAGCTCTTATAGGAGCTGTTTCTTTCACTGTACCTTGCGCATAACCAATTTCGCAGCAATTACCATTTTCTAAATTCAAATCAAATTTAAAGCTCTGATTACCACCCTCCACATCCCACTCACAACCTGATCTCGGATAAAAAAGAGAACCGTATATTTTATTTTTATCCTTTGTCAAGGTCCACTCTCCTCCCAGGTTGTCATAAAGACAGAGTTGCTTTTTTGCATGACACTCCTTGTTTATGTAAAGTGTAAAAACAAACAGTACAAGAATTGCTATAATTTTTTCTTTTGATCCGATCATGATTCGTTACCTCTTTTTTAATTTTGAAAATCTGCCTACAACCCCCTTTTTTTCTTAATCTATCATTTTCGACCGGGAGTTTTTTGAAATGAATTTTTTCATCTTCTTAAAGATATTTGCTTAGTCCCGATAAAGAATTAGAATCATTAATATAAAAAAACTGTGGTGAGATCATATGACTTTAATTCATACCCTCAATTACGCGCTGAATCATCAAATCAGTATAAGCACTTGCCCCACAATATTCAGGAGCCCATCCTTTCATAAAACGATAAAAGTCTACCCAAGCCCAGGGAAAAAGGTGACGCCATTCTTTCTCCAAAGACCTAAAATCAATCTGTTTGTTCTTCATGACACATTCCTGTTTTAAAACACTGAAGTAAAACTCTAAAACTTGAGACTCTACCTCAATATATTCACTCTCAGAAAAACAATCTCCCATAAGATAAGCCACGTCTTTCATGCCGCAACCACGACCCACATATTGAAAATCCACCATGGCCACCGGTCCTTCTTTGGAAAAACAAAAATTAGCTAACTTTGCATCTCCATGCACAAAGGTTTGATAAGGGCATTTTTTTAACCTTTGATCAATCCGTCCCGCCATTTTTTTCAAAGAATCATCTTTTAAGGCTTTTAACTCATCCGGTCGTGTATCCAGATGCCAATAGGTACCGACTTTCCATAAATGTGTGGGCCGTTCCCCTAAAAAAGTAGCGTGAAAACAGGCCAGCCATCTCAAACAAGCCTCTACATCGCGCCAATTTACATATCTTTTTCGCAGGAAAAATCCGCTATCATCTAAATCTTCTAAAACGATTAACACCTCATCCCCTTGATGCTCAATGCCAAAACACTTTGCTACCCGACACCCCTTACCACATTGTTGACTCCAATTATTGTACCAGGCGGTTTCAACCTTATAAGATTTAACCTTACGTTTATGGGACAAATCCGTATTCCAGCCTGTTAAATGTTTTTGTTTGTTCACTAACCCAATATGTTTAGCTATAACAGAATCTATTTGGCCTCCATCAAGTTCATAACGCATGATGGACCCATAACCACTCCACAAATTCTGTATATATTCCACATCGTTGATTGAGTTAGCCGTTGTCATCTTAAGTATAATTTTTTCTATATTCATCATACTAATCATAAAGTCTAACACAATCCCAAGTAAAAAGGATAAACCGATAAGAGAAGATAAAGGGAGGTCGGCGGGAGGGTCACGACTCCCGCCTTTTTGGGTAACAGGGTTTTGGTTTAGGGGTTTACAAAAAAGGTAACCGGTATCAAAAGAGCATTAAAATCCTATCTGACAATCTATGTAATCTGTCTTGCTCTGTATGGGGCAGGACAAGGCAGCTTGCGTATATTGTATTTAAAAACGTCCCGGACGATTTTCAGGTTGTATTTTTATAGTTACAGAGAAGTCGGAAATTAAAGAAAAGATTAACGGAAAAACTTTTTGATATGACATAGTTTCATCACTGTCAATTAATCTCTATCTAAGCTCTCAATGAGAAGCAAGCCTTTATCCTTCATAGCATTACCATACTCTTGTTCAGCCTGCAATATCTTTTTTAAGACATTTTCAGGGTCATGCCCGTGATTATCCAAGGCCTTCTTTACCTGTCTTGGTTTTAGTTTAAAATCAACAACCAATCCATGACTAATCAATTGATGTTGTTAAAGTTATCGTAAGTTGTTGTCGATAAATAAGCAGATAGCAGGGAAGCTGTCAAACAAAGCTTTTACAGGGAGGTAAAATATGCTAAATCTACTTATCATTGGATTAAAACTTTCAAACTATATAAAAACGGGCCTTCCACCATAGTCTGCCTTACAAACCCATTATGATATCCGCGTTATTCAGGATTCATTAAAAGGTTGATTTTTTTAATATAGCCGAATGTCTCTTTATAACGCCATCCCCTGACTTTAGGAGCAACGCTTTCAATATTTCTCCAGAGGTTTTCATTTAGACTGTACTTTTTACAGACTTTTTGACCTTTCAGTATTGTTTGAAATCCGGCATTATAGCTGGCGAATGTAAAATTCATACGGTCATTCATTGGTCTTTCCGCCTGCCATTTCTGATATAGTTCAGAATCGTAAAATATCCCTGCTGCTATATTCCAACGTGGCTCGTTTATATCACCAAAGAGAGCATTCTTCTTCCTTAGTTCATTATACGTCTTTGGCATTATCTGCATTATTCCCTTTGCATTGACCCAGCTTTTAGCATCTTTTTTCAGATTTGATTCGGCTATTGCCTGTGCTTTAAACCAGTGCCGGTTAAAACCTACTCCAAAATACCTCTTTGCATATTTTTTAAAGTAGACATCATACTTTTTCGTCCAATGCCTTGAGGTGACAGGTTCTATGTCCATCGCTTAAACTACATGAGGAGTGAGCATTAAAAGGGAAAGTAATAAAAGCACTCTTAAAATCAATATAGAAATGTATCTTGGTTTCATCAATTAAGCCCCATTCCAATTACCAGGCCGATGGCAATACCTATCCCGATTAAAATTCCTAAAACAACCAGTTCTACTGCAATGTTGCCTTTTGAAAGTTCATCTGATGTATTAAAGTGGGTCAGTTTATCGAACATCTTATAGCCTATAACCATAAAGAATAAGGTTAGAAACCCACCTATCACCGAGTATAAAAAATTAAGTAAAATTGCCTGTATTTGCATATCTGTCGCTCCTCATATATTTTAAGGTTTTTATAGTTCTGATAATATATCATAAAGGACATCTGTTGGATGACAATGTTCGCATTAGTTAGTCGGAATAAAACGACTGTGGTTTTTGATACTTCTTATGAATGTATCAGGATCGTCAGGCGTAACAACGACACGTTTAAAGCCTCCTGTCCTGCGGTAAATAGTGACACCCCGTTTTCTTATCGTTGGCATCCAGATGGTGTTTGTCCAACTTTCTGACATATGACGATACTCTCTTTTTACATCACAGATATCCTCTATGACAAGTTTTCTGATTGGTATAGGCCCAAATAAGCAACGTACATATCTATCATCAACACGATAGTTAATCAGTGAAATTAGGTAGAGAATCACTGACATACCGATAATAGAGATAAGAATTACATACAGTGTTTCGTTCATGATTGATACCATTTGAGTGAATTTATCTCTCCACCGTTTAGTTATTGATAGCGATACAGTAAAAGCAATTCCATTTCTATGTAACCAGCGATTCTCGGTGGCCAACAGCAATAGAAATTGCCCTTTGGCAAACCTTTCATGTATAATGAATTCAAGTGAAGAAAGCACCGAATCCGCATGACAGATTTTTCAAGGAGTCTTTAAGCAGGAAGGAGAATGCCTCCGACTTTTTGAAGAACTACCTGCCCGGCAGGGTGTTGGAATTAATAGACTATGAAAACATAGAGATATCAAAGGACACATTCATAGAAGATGATTTAAGGGAGTACTTTTCCGATACCCTGTATAATGTGAGGCTTGGAGGAAAGCCCGGATATATATATGCACTCTTTGAACATAAGAGCAGCACAGATGAGTTAACACTATTACAGGTATTGGGCTATATGGTGGAAATCTGGAAACTGCATGTAAAGCAGCATAAAGTATCAAAAGGATTGCCGATAATAATCCCCCTTGTGATATATCACGGAGTGGAGAAGTGGAAAGTAGCGGAGCGGTTGTCGGAAATATTGGATGGTCCGGTGTTGGAATTGAGGGAGTATATACCTGATTACGGCTATTTGTTATATGATCTGAGCGGATATGGTGATGAAGAGATAAAGGGAGGGGTATTACTGAGAGTATTTCTATTGATGTTGAAATATATAAAGAGAGAGGATTTGGGAGAGAAATTAAGAGAAATATTCATGCTGTTGGCGGAGTTGAGCGATAAGGAGAGGGGCTTGGAATATCTTGAGGTG